>DASXCL010000043.1:0-4025 GCA_036491195.1 Candidatus Angelobacter sp. | reverse complement strand
GCAGCACCGAAATTCCCAGGCGGTTCAGAATTCCGCAGAGAGAGTTGTGACTCAGCGCGTCAGAATTCCACTGCGGCAGCATCACCACCGCGCTTTTTCCCTTCGCAGGAAACCAGCGCGCGTTGGCAAGATTGTTTTCCGGATGCGGCGTATGCACCGGTGAAGTAAACCGCAAAAATTGCGCGCGCTGTCCGCGGACCTTTTCTTCCAGGCGGGGATCGGGAACGTCGCGGGTGCTGAATACTTGCACCTCGCGCGTCTCCAGCTGAAAATCGGAAGGCACCTTGTATGAGAAAAATTCGTCACTCGAGGCCAGAGCGCGTGTGTTGTAGTCGCGAAGATAGCTTTCGCAGTCGGCCGGAGTTCGGGTGGGCTGCGAGCCGTTGCGGCACGGCCAGCCGCGCGTCCACTCAATCCCCCACTCCAGCGGACGTACCACGCGGTTATTGTCCACCTGCGTGAGCCGGGTTTCCCAGTTGTACATCCAGCGCGAATAAAGGGAGCGCATTGTTACTAGAATAGCAAGGTGGGCCTTGATCGCCGCACCATCTCGCACTCTGAGGCAGCAATCAGCACTCAGCAGTCAGCATTCAGCCCTGAACGGTCATCGGTGAGGAAAAGACGGATTTGTCCTGTTACGCTGTTTTGACTGAATGCTGATAGCTGATTGCTGAGCGTTAACTGCCGTACCTTCGCGGCACCCGTTTCGATATCCCGCAGAGAATTTCGTACGGAATGGTATGCGCCAACTCGGCATGCTCAAGAGCGTCCACATTCAGACCGTCTTCTGAGCCGAGCAGCACCACTTCGTCGGCAACGGAGACGCCCGGAATTCCGGTCACATCTACCAGCGTCAAGTCCATCGAAATGCGGCCGACGATCGGCGCGTAATGCTCGCGAACTATCACGCGACCGCCGTCCGACAGACCTCGGTTCAACCCATCCGCGTATCCGACCGGCAGCACTCCGATTCGCGCCGGAGCTTTGGTCACATAAGTCCCGCCATAACCGAGAGGCTGCCCAGCATGCATTTCCCGGATGGAGAGGATGCGCGTCTTCCAGGTCAGCGCAGGCTTGAGGGACAGCCGTAGACCGCTGCCGCTTACCACGCGTCCCGCACGTTCGAATGGCAAATGATATCCGTAAAGCGCCAGCCCCGGCCGCACCATCGTGTTCCAGCTCTCATGATGGGAAATTACCGCCGACGTGTTCGCGGCGTGCACCAGCGGCGGATTGAAACCGTACTCCTTCAGCATGCGCCGGGCTTCAGCAAAGGTCTTCAACTGCTCGGCTACCGAGGGCGCGTCGAGCACCTCTGAAGAAGCGAGATGGGTCGCAAAACCTTCGACTTCTAAATTCGGCGAAGACTTCAATGCCTCCAGCACCGGCGGCAACTCTTCTAGCGTGGCACCCAAGCGTCCCATGCCGCTATCGAGCTTCAGATGAATCGCGTGCCGCTTTACGCCCACACGGGCAGCGGCTTTTTGCAACAACTCGACGTGCCCCACTTCCCAAATGGTCGGTGTTACTCCCAGCCTGACGATTTCTTCTTCCTCGCCGCGCCAGAAGCCGGTCATCAGCAGGATGCGGGTTTCAATACCTTCTTCACGCAGGGGAATGGCTTCGTCGAGTGAGGTCACGCCCAGCCAGGTGGCGCCTTCTTTCTCGAGAGCCTGCGAACACTCGACTGCGCCGTGTCCGTAAGCGTAGGCCTTAACTACGGCGCACACAGTCACGCCCGAGCCGACGTATTTCCGAACCGTGCGATAGTTCTGGCTTAGATTTGCCAGGGAAACTTCGGCCCAGGTCGGCCGCGTCGCCGCGCGCTTCGCAATTTCAATCGTCGCCACTGCAGCGATTATAGTTCGCACGCCACAGACGATCAGGTTACTGCAGTGCCACTCCCACAATTAGCGGCGCAAGATAAAGTTCACCGTAATTTCGGTCTCCACTTCGACCGGCTCGCCATTCAGATAGTAGGGCCGGTACTTCCATTCGCGGACGGCTGCCAGCGCTGCGGCGGTTAAGAGCGGCTGTCCGCTCTCAACCTGGGCGCGTTCGATGTTGCCAGTCCGGCTGATGAGCGCTCTGATAACTACCGCTCCCTGAATTCCCACCTGTTGCGCGATCACGGGATAGCGCGGCTCGACCTTGTGCACCAGGTTGCCTTCCATAATGACGGACACGGGCGCGGCCTGAACATGTGTGGCGACCGGCGGATGAGGGATGGGACGGGCATTGTTGTCGATAAGAACGCTGTTGATCACCCCGCTAGGATCGCCGAGCTGGCCGATCTGCGGCGGGCCGACTTCTGCGGTATCTACCGGCCCAACGGTTGTGACCCTAACCGACGGGCCTCGGTTTACGATCAAAGGATAAACCGGCGCCTGGCTCGCGCTGTTATGACCGACTCTCTGGTTCACCACCGGACGCTCCACGCCTTGCGACAATGGCCGGAAGATCGGCCGAAGGGCAAAAGCCTCAGGAAGGCTTTCGGGTTTGATTAACGGCAACATCAGGGCAGCGCCAACGAACGCGGCCTGCAGGGTGAAAGAAGCAATCGCCGTCCAGCGGCGTGCGGGGTGAGCGTGAACGACATCCAGGCCGTCGAACATATGTGTCTCCTTGTCGGCAAAAAGTGCTCATCGCGCTGAAGCTTCCAGACGCGACATGCTGCCGATAAAGACACCGGGCGCACGGCGGCGAGACGCAGGAAGGCAAAAAATAAAAAGGCCGCGATTTCTCGCGGCCCTGGGAACAAAAATCCTGCGGTGGTGTCTTTACTTGGTCGTAGGAGTAGTCGGCGTAGGGGCCGGCTTTGTAGTCGTGGCGGGTCTCGTGGTTGAGGGTCTCGATCCCAATGAACCTGAAGTCCCTCCTGCCGGTTTGGCAGGCGCAGGCACGCCGGATTGCGAGTTGTAGGCATCGACCACCGGCTTGGTGATGTCCAGCGACGGGCCATGCCACAGCACTGGTCCATTCGGCCATTGGTTGTTGGTGGAAGTGTCGATGATCATGCCGAAGCCGTTGTCGGTCGCGTATTTCACGATGAGGGGCGCCATCTTCTGGAGTATGCGCTGCGCGATTTCGTTCTCCTGATTGCGCGCATCTTCCTGGGCGTCCTGGGCGTCACGCTGCAGGATCTTTTGCTTAGAGTCAATCTGCCGCTGCAGTTCGGCCTTGTCTGTCTGCGGGGTGGCGGCGGCGTCAACCTTCTTCTTAAGCGCTTCGAGTTCTTCGTTCTGGCCCTTGAGCGTGGTCTGCTTGGGCTCAAGCTTCTTGCTTAAGGCGTCAAAATCGCGCTGGCCTTCGTTGCTGGCAAAAATTGCCTGCTCGACGTTGATGGCGCCAATCTTGATGCCGGTAGCGTTAGTTGTTGCCGCGGCCGGGTCACTGGCAACGCCCGGCGCTGAGGGCAGGGCGGCGGAAGAACCACTGGTCTGGGCAAGGGCGGCCGCTGATACCAGCACCGCGGCGGCTGTAAGTGAACACACAAGCTTGAGTTTCATGAGATTAACTGCTCTCCTTGGAGAACTGCTCCTGATTTGTCAGATGCGAAACGATCCAGAACTGAAATGTCCGACTACACGGCAGTTCCCGCGCCTGAGATGTAATGACGATTTTGTGCTACCGGCGCCGGTGCGCAAGTTATCACGATGACCGGCTGCCCTGGCGTGTAGTTGAAGGCATTATAGAAACACGCTGGCGTCACCGTCAAATGTCATCTCATCAGAAAGTCGTCCCCACCGTAAAGCGGAATGTCTTCCGCGGCTCGCGCAACTGGTACTGCGGCGAAAATACGTTCTTGACCTGCTGATAGGTGAAATCGCCGGCGCTGCACAAGGGGCCCGGGCATTGCGGGAACATGTTCCGGCTCACGGGAATCGGCGCCTGTGAGATCTGGTCAAGCCGCAGAGGATTGTAAGCCCAGTAAATTCTGAATGGCGCATTCACGATCGGCAGAAACATCTGCAGTTCAAGTCCGGTTGAAGCCCGTGGCTGCCAGTTCGAGCTCCCAAGCAACG
>DASXCL010000042.1:0-96919 GCA_036491195.1 Candidatus Angelobacter sp. | reverse complement strand
ACAGGAATGGACGGTTCAAAACTACTCCGCCGGCCTCTTTGTGAGGCATCCATTCCACATTCACGTTAATCCTTTCCAGGTTGTTGAAGTATTTGATCCAGGCACCATGACCGAGCCTTTGAAACTGCCGCAACCGTGGATTTGGTGGGACACCTTCCCCATTCCGCTGGGCAAGAAAGACGCTACCACCGGCAAGGTCATTCCGGGATACTTCAAGATGCGAACTCACTTTGCCGACTTCGCCGGTAAATTCGTCAACCATTGCCACATTCTGGCCCACGAAGATCGCGGGATGATGCAGTTGATTGAAGTTGTGGACAATAAGACACAGGTTACTCACCATTAAACAACCCGGAGCAACGGTTCTGCAGCGATGGACAAACCTTTCGGTAGTGGGCTGGTTCCAGCCACTACCGAACTCTCCTAATCCCTGCGCCGGTATATGAGGACTACAATACAATCGATTTGGAACCCCCTGCCCCAACTCTCAAGAAGCTTGCGCACTCAGCCGATGGAAGTGTGCTCACATGGCGAGAAAAATTTGGCGTGTTTCGCCCGGTCCGCCAATTCCTGCGGCTGGCATGGCAGACGCACCGCGGATATGCCTCGGCCACGGTATTGCTTCGTTTGTTGCGAGCTACGGTTCCCATTGCCACGCTTTGGGTGGCTAAATTGATCATCGACACGGTGGTAGCCGCGCGCATGGGCCGGCCCAACCTTTCGCGATTGTGGCTGCTGGTGGCGGTGGAACTCGCGATCGTCGCTCTGGGCGAAGCCATGGACAGAGGCTCTGCTGCGGTGGAAGCCCTTTTTGGCGATCTTTGCGCCAATCAGATCAATGAAAAACTTATCGCCCATGCTGGTTCACTTGATCTTCACTCTTTTGAAGACCCCGCGTTTTTTGACCGTCTGGAGCGGGCGCAACGGCAGACCACCGGACGCATTGGCCTGCTAACGCAGTTGCTCACCCTGGGACAGGACTCGGTGACCCTGATGTCCCTTGCCTCGGCGATCCTGTTTTACAGTCCCTGGTTGCTGGCGTTGTTGATCGTGGCGATCGTGCCCGGCTTTCTCGGTGAAGTCCACTTCAGCACCTTGGAGTATTCGTTGTTGTATCGCATGACTCCGGAGCGACGCCAGCTTGATTATCTGCGCTTCCTCAGCGCGAGCGACAAAACCGCTAAGGAAATACAAGTGTTTGGATTGTCCAACTGGCTGTTGGGCCGCTACCGCAGACTCGCTGCTCGTCTGCATGAAGCCAACAGCCGTCTGGCACTTCGCAAAGGAATGGCTGCGATCTTACTGGCTTGGCTGGGGCTGGCGGGTTATTACGCCGGCTACGTCCTTATCCTATGGCGTGCGTTTTATGGCATCATCACCATCGGCACCCTGACTTTTCTTGCGGGATCATTCCTGCGCTGCCGCGCGGCCACGGAGCGTCTGCTTCTATCAGTAAGCAACGTCTATGAACAGGGTCTTTACGTCCGCGATCTTTTTGAATTCTTTGAAATGCGGCCAATCATCGTTTCGCGGCCCGGTTCACGCCTGGTGATTTCGCCTCTCAAGCAAGGGCTGACCTTTGAAGACGTAGGCTTTCAATACCCCGGCAACAGCTCATGGGCCGTTCGCCATGTCAACCTCCGAATCGCACCGGGAGAGAAAATTGCCTTGGTAGGCGAGAATGGCGCAGGCAAAACTACTTTGGCCAAGCTGCTGGCCCGGCTTTACGATCCCACCGAAGGCCGCATTTTGCTCGATGGCATGGACTTGCGCGAATACGACCTTGTCTCTCTACGAAGCGCAGTGGGAGTGATTTTTCAGGACTTTGTTCACTACGATCTGCGGCTGGATGAAAACATTGGCGTGGGCGAAATCAGCCAGGTGCAGCAATATCTGGACCAGCTCCTCGAGCAGCCAGATGGTAATACGAATTGCATTCCTGATCCGGCAATCGCTGAAGCGTCGCAGAAATCGCAGGCTGATTCACTGGCTGCAAGCTTTCCTTTAGGATACCGGCAAATGCTGGGCCGTCGTTTTGAGAATGGTATTGAGCTTTCCGGAGGAGAGTGGCAGAAGATCGCCCTGGCCCGGGCGTACATCCGCAAGTCACAGATCATTATTCTGGACGAGCCCACAGCGGCGCTGGATGCGCGCGCCGAATATGAAGTCTTCCGGCGTTTTGCGGAGCTGGTTGCCGGGCAGATCGCTTTTTTGATTTCCCATCGTTTCTCTACGGTGCGCATGGCCGATCGCATCGTTGTCCTTCGGCAGGGAACCATCACGGAACAGGGAACGCACGATCAACTGCTCCTGCTTAACGGACTCTATGCGGAACTGTTCCGCTTGCAGGCGGAGGGATATCGTTGAAGCCAACTGGAACCTCTGTTTACGACACTACCGCCTCCAGCTTTGAGCGCTACCGCTCTCTGCCCAGCTACGTGGTGGAAGCTATTCGTTCGGCGATATGGACCGCGGTGCGCCTTCCCGATCAGGCGCGGGTCCTTGATCTTGGCGCAGGAACTGGAAGGATCGGCAAGGCTTTCCTGGCAGCGGGCGATTTCTACGTTGGAGTGGATTCATCACTTGCCATGTTGCAGGAGTTTTCAGCCAAATCAGAGTTCCGCGAATCGAAGACCTGTCTTCTGGCCCAGGCGGATGGACGGCAGCTTCCGTTCCAGAATGGCTTCTTCGATCTGGTATTGCTTGTGCAAGTGCTGAGTGCCGCCGGCAATTGGCGGGAGATGCTCGACGAATGCCGGCGCGTCCTGCGGCCCGGTGGAATCGTTGCCGTGGGTCATAAGAGGAGTCCGGAATCGGGGATTGACGCGCAGCTCAAGCGCCAGCTTGTGGCGGTCCTTGAAGAAATGCAGGTTCCCTGGCATCAACCGAGAGAATCGCGCCGGCAGGCCCTCGCCTGGCTTGAATCCGCATCTGTGCGTCATTGGCATCGTGACGCGGCTTCCTGGAAAGTTACCACCAGTGCGGAAGAATTCTTGTCGAGACATCGCACTGGAGCCCGGTTTGCTTCTCTGCCCCTTTCCATTCAAGAGGAGGCCCTGACGACGTTGCGTGCCTGGGCCGAAACAAACCTTGGTTCCGTAAACGCCAGTTTTGAAGAGCACCACAGTTTTGAGCTAGGCATTTTTGAATTCTAATAACGAAAGCCGAAATGAAAAACCTGATCAAAAATGAGAAAAACGCCCTGCCGACACTTGGCGGACAACTGCTGTCCGGCTCCTTAACGGATGCCGCCATTCAGCAGGCCACTGGAGACAGCCCTGACTTCGCCATATTGCCCTGGGTCAACGTTGTGAAGATAGGCGGTCAAAGCATTATGGACCGCGGGCGCAGCGCGGTCTATCCGTTGGTGAAGGAGATTGTGGACAATCTTGACCGGCATAAGATGATCCTGGGAACGGGCGCAGGCACCCGCGCACGCCACATCTATAGTTTGGCTATCGATCTTGGGCTTCCAACCGGAGTCCTTACCGTGCTGGGCACGGCTGTGGCCTGGCAGAACGCGCAGATGCTGCATTACCTGCTGGCCCAGTACGGTATTCCCTTCATTGAACCGGAAGGGTTCAGCACCATGCCCCATTACTTAATGGAACGCGGCGCAGTGGTCTGCCAGGGAATGCCGCCTTACAAACTGTGGGAACCTAATCCGCCTACTGGCCGCATTCCGCCGCAACGCACCGATACAGGATGCTTCCTGATTGCGGAAGTATTCGGCGCTCGCAAGATGATTTATGTAAAAGATGAAGACGGACTTTATGCGGCTGATCCAAAGAAGCACCCGTCTTCCGAATACATCTCGCGTATCAGCGTGGAGGATTTGCTGGCCCGCGATCTGGAGGACCTTATTGTGGAACGGGCGGTGCTGGAATTCCTGGCACGGGCGCGTAATATCCATGAGATTCAATTCATTAACGGACTAAAACCCGGTCAGCTCACTGCGGCATTGAACGGTGAACCGGTGGGAACCATCATCTACAGAAACGGAGACGCCAGGTGAGTTTCGATCATTCCAGCTCTCAGCATGTCATATCGAGTTTAATGCGCGAATCATTGGTCGACAAAAATGTGATGGCCCGGACCGAGGCGCCGGTCTCCGCAATTTTGCCTGACGTAAACGTGATCCAGATCGGCGGCCATTCGATCATGGATCGGGGACGTTCCGCTCTGCTCCCTCTATTAGATGAAATTGTAGCCAATCAAGCGGAGCACCGAATGATCATAGGCGTGGGGGCTGGGGTGCGTTCGCGGCACATCTTTTCCGTGGGGCTCGATTTAGGCTTGCCCACCGGCGCACTGGCTGCTCTCAGCGCAAAAGATTCCGCCCAGAATGCTTACATGGTTTCCTGTTTACTGGCAAAACATGGATTTGTATATCTGGAAGCGCCTTTCGTAGTGCAATTACTTCCGGCGATGCTGGCAGCCGCTCGCGGCGCGGTCTTTAATGGCATTCCACCTTATTCTTTATGGGAGCATCCGCCACTCTTGGGTAAGCTGCCGCCCCATGGCAGCGACGCTGGCTCATATTTAGTGGGTGAGGTCTTCGGTGCGCGCAGCGTTATCCTGCTCAAGGATGTTGATGGCGTTTACACAGCAGATCCGAAAATCGATCCGGCGGCGGAGTTGATCCCTGAGGCCAAGGCACAGGAAATAATCGATAGAAAACTGCGTACCCTTCCCATTGAACCGGTGGTGCTGGACCTGCTGACGCGGGCGAAATTAGCCCGCAGTGTTCGCATCATCAATGGCTTGACGCCAGGCAACCTTACCCGCGCTCTTAAAGGGGAGTCGATAGGCACGTTGATTCAGCAATAATGCAAGCGTCTCACGTTTGTGCCGAACCTCAGACAGTGCGTAAGTTTAATCTGGACTGTGCCCCAGCCCTCGCTTTGAAGGCTGGGTTTTGTGTTTTGTGGCCGCAGAAGGGTTTCTTTTTCTGGGTCGTTTTGGCTCCGGTCCTCTGAGATATTTCTCCCACTTGTCACGTATCTTCCCGCCTCTTGACCAGTCTTCCGATTCGATTCCATCCATGTGCTCAAGGATTTCAAGATTCAGCTGGGCTTGTACTTCAACGGTGAATGCCTGAAACAGGCGCCGGTATTTAGCTGTCAGGGCCCCAGCTTGCTCCAGTTCCTCACAATATCGAATGATGGAAGAGAACGAGGAACTCATTTGAGCCAGTGTGTGATAAATCCTGGCCTTTTCCGTGATGTCGAAAGTCGCGCCTGTTTTCATGTTGTTGCTATCATCGGATTTTGTTTTATGGTTATAACCGATAAACAAAAGAGAGTCAACCACATGATGATCCTGACATGGGCCGTCCCCTCAAGCGTAAGGCTGAGACACGAGAACAAGCCATTGGCGCAGTCATTACAGAGCTGCGTGTAAAGAAGGGAATGACCGGTCAGGATGTGGCAGAGAAAGTCGGCTGCAATGACGGCCACATGTATGAAATAGAAAGAGGGCAGCAGAATCCCACATACAGGTTTCTTCAGGCCATTGCTGACCTTCACGGTATCAAGCTCTCAAAGCTCTTCGCCCTGGCAGAGAAGAAGTATGCACAGAACCGGCGCTAAATGTTGGGCATTAGCAATGGGCTTATCTGTAATATATCGAAGACAATTAAGATTGGCCGACAATCGGTTGATCAACAGAATGGGAAGACCCGTTTCAGGTAAGTTGGAGCGCAAGACAGACACGACCGGTGAGGCTCTTGGAGCTGCCATAACTGAGCTGCGTGTGAAGAAGGGTTGGGGATATGAGGAGGTCGCTCATAAAGTGGGCTGTAATCCTGGTTACATGAGCGACATCGAACGTGGAAAGAAAAATCCCTCTCTCAAAATCATCCAGGCAATCGCTGACGTTCACGAAATCAAGCTCTCAAAGCTCTTTGCTTTGGCAGAGAGGAAATATGAACGAGGCCGACGCTAGCGATCCAGCTCCACTTGTGCAATGAAACAGACAAAACAGGCACAAACCCTCAATCTTCTGATGGTCCAAGCGGCACGTACATATGGGCCGAATGCAAAATATTGGGACTCTCCCGATACGACTATTGTTGTCGCAGCGGCGGCATCGGGAGAGCGATATTGTAGGTTTTCGCGCCTGCGCCCACTCCTCCCTGGCAAGTATTAGGCGGCGTGGTACAGATATTTCTTGTGGAAGGACACTCGGCTGCCCAGAACATGTAGCCCAGCATGCCAGAGGTTGTGCCCGCGCCGTTGGGCGCGACCGTTTGCACGTAGCTTCCGGTTGAATCTTCCAGCGACGAGCTAAATGTTGTGCACTCCGGAAGAGGATTGTGCCCGCTGGTGATGTACAGGCTGCCGGTGAATTTGGCCGGCGCCAGGGGCAGAATGGGTGGAGCGAAATTCGATTTGCCGTCCACGTGCTCCTGCCAGTTGCCCTCCGCTGATGCCGCGTTGGTCGGTTGTTTGCTCGGCACCAAGGCATTGGCGTAGTCCAGGACTGGGTTGCTGGTATTCAGCCAGTCGCTGGTGGCCTTGCGGTCGAGGTCAATCAGAAAACGGTCGCCCGCGCCCACGTCGATCGTAAGACGCGCCGCAGCATTCGTTCCCGTCGCATCATAAGGTAGTTGCGAACGATAGGCATCGACGAAGGCCTGTAGTCCCGTCAGGTTGGGAGTGGTGTTTTCTTCGTAATCGATTTCAATGCCTACGCCCAAGCTCTTGGCCAGCGCAGCCGCGTTCACTCCCAATTGCGCTGGATTGGTTGATAAGGCCGTGTTCCAGTCGCTCACGAAGGTAATCCCCCCGATGGCGAGCATCACCCGCACATTGTGGCTGGTGAAGTAGCTGACGACTTGTTGATTCATGCCGACCGGTGCGCCATTGATGGTTTGCGCGTCATTCGTCTTGTTCAGCAGTTTCAGCGGGTTGACAAATGACAGCACGACGAGATTCACTGACGGAACGCCGTCGCCCCGGTCAATGAGCCAATGGTTTTTGACGTCGAAATCGGTCATGTCGCGAACCGTGCCCCAGGTGCATGCATCATTGCCGCAATGCCAGGACCCGTAGATCTGAAGCGGCGTGGCTACCGCGGCCGTGCCGCTGAGAAGGAATGCGAACAGGAGCGAAGACAGTTTGTTCGTGAACACAGGAAATACACGTTCCATGGGAGGACTCCCTTCGTCGAAGAGCAGTTAGTGTGGCGCTGGCATCTACTCCACCCTCACATTGACTGGCCAGAACAGCGTGGAAAGATTGCAGCAAATGAATCGAACTGCAATGAACAATGCCAAATACTACGCGCAATAATGAAACGATTCAATAGACGGCTTCCACTTTATTTCATGGGAGTTCCATAATGGGAAGTCCGCTGATTGAGATGGAAAATGAGCTGAAACAGCCATCAGCTCAACCCGCTTCAGAGCTCAAGCTGTATCGCATGAAGCACTCATTGAAAGAAGAGTAGGTCCTTCTCTCCATGCATCAGCTCTCTCCCATTCTGGGAATCGCAATTGCAAAAATTGCAGGTGAAACATTGAACCAGAGCACGATTCTTTTTAAGCTGGTTCGCATTGCTTGTAATTTGTTTCCTTCTGTTTAGGACATTACGGCAAAACGTCTGAAGTGAAGATGCAGAGTGCTGAGTCTGACGGTGCTCTGGATTAACAGCGAAGGAATTCGCGACAAAAACCGGCAATGGTTGGCAGCCCTTCCACACCTTTGCCACCAACCCTTGAGGTTTTCGGCAACAACCCTGAATTTTTGGCTTGATCAATTACGGGATTTAGAAAAAGTCATTTTCACTAAAAAAAGGAGCAAATCATGTTGGAGCAAAACATTTCGAACCGAGTACTGAATCGTATGGGCGCCCGCGAGTTGTCGCCCGAAGAAGTACAGCATGTTGCGGGTGGAACGACTGGATGCCGTGGCACTTCGCTTCACAAAAATGGGCCCATAGTCGATGTCCTCTGCGATCCCAGCTAGCAAACCCGGGACGCAGGTTAAAGGATGAACGTAAACAACACTGGAACAAATTCATAAAGGAGAAAAATCATGTCGAAAAAACCGGACAATCGAGTGCTCAGCCGTCAGTTGGCTCGGGACTTAACACCGCAAGAACTCGAAACCATTACCGGCGGATTTTTCACAAGTCCGCACAGAGACGTGACCACCACGTTCTGCACGCTTGCCTCAGATGGCGACGACGATTAAACAGCAGCAGGGCCGCTGTCGGATGGCAGCGGTCCTTTTGCAATTGCGGTGATTGGCTCCTATGGGTGCAGGCATCCCAGACTCATCTTTAGAGAAGGAGAACTCGAATGAAGGTCATAATCTTTGCGTACGCCAAAGAAAATCACACAGCGCCCGTCAAATGGGCATTGGAACAAGCTGGATATGAGGTAGCTTGCTGGGGCGGGCTTTCATGGACTGAGCAGCAACAAGCCTCGCTGCTGCTGGACGTGCAGACGAAGATGACCTTGGGTCCGTTCACGGTGGAACCGGGCGACGCAATCTGGATTCGCCGGCCTGATGTACCGACGCACAATCCCAGCGTATCGGAAGCCGACAGGAAATTTGCCGAACAAGAGTATCGCTCCTTTTACCACTGCATTGCATACACACTGGAAACCCTTCCTGTCTGGTGCGTCAACAAATTTTCTGCGGCACGTTTTATCCACAATAAGGCGGTGCAACTCAATCTGGCCCGGGTCTGCGGCCTGCAGGTTCCTGGGACTCTGCTGTCCAATTCACCCGTCCGCATCCGGGAGTTTGTGGCCCGCAATCCCGATAGGACTATCGGCAAGGGATTCAGCCCTCATGTCTGGCAGCGTGAGAATGAAGGTTCCGTTTCAGTGACGCAGACTTTTGAATTAACGCCTGAAGAGTTGCCTCCGGACGAAGTCCTCACCTATGCTCCCGGCATTTATCAGGAAAGAGTCGTCAAAGAATTCGATATTCGCATGGTGCTCATGGGCCACCGGGTTTATTCGTTTGCTTTGCACAATCGCAAGAAGGCGCTCGATTGGCGGCAAGATGCCGGGTTGGGGAACGTACAGGTGGAAATCATTCCCACGCCGCCCGAGGTTGAGAAAGGAATACTGGAGTTTGCCCGGAAAGCAAAGATCTGTTTCGGCTCGGTTGACTTTGCCGTGGACAAGAACGGGCAATGGTGGTTTCTGGAGATCAATGAGCAGGGACAGTTCCTGTGGCTGGACCAGTTCAACCCGCAAGCCAAAACCCTGGAGAAGTTCTGCGCGTTTATTACCGCGCCGGCAGGATCTACGCGGCCGCTGGAAGAACGCGAGAGGTTGTTCCCTCCCTTTTCTGATTTCATAAAGCACTATAGAAGTCTTCCGGAAAACCAGGAACCTGTTGATATAGCTGCCGCTGTTGCGGCTTCGCCTTATATGTCGTGGGAAACAGGAAGATCCGGATGATGTCTATCGGAATCCCGTGCCCCGAACAATGAGTCTATAACTTCCCCAAATCGCCTGATTTCAAGGCGAAACCGTCAATGTAGTGTACGATGACGACAGCAACCTAAATATCTCTGGCTCATGACTGGCCGGTTTTCGTCTCTCGAGGTGGTCGGGATGATAATCTCGCGAATACGCTCAGGCCACGCTCTGATGAGCGACAGGCGCCAGCCGGGCACAATAGGACTCAGTCGAGCCCGAGAGGTGCATTCTCGCCGTGCCTGATTGGCAAGGAGCGGGGATCGGAAGAAGACACCGTCAGCAGATCTTCATAAGGAAAGGGTAACGGCACTGGGCCGCTTGAGGTCGCCGAGCACGCATCGCGAAAGGTACGCCTTCGGTACATTTGACCGTGCGGGTATTTTCCGAACACACCAAAAGCAACCCCAACGGCCCGAAGTTGAAGTCGGGAAAAATCGCATGGCAGGAGATAGCATGAACCAGACTGTTATTGAAATTGAAGAAGTTCGGCCCTGGGAAAGGCCCTTTTGGAGACCTGGACCAGCCAAAACGCCTATTTTCGCTTATCTGGTGTTGATACATGTATTGGCGGTCATTGGGCTGATTCTTTTTCCGATTCCTGACTTGAGGGTCTTGGTTCCAACTCTCGTCTTAGCCGCTCTCGGGGGGTTGGGCACGACCGTTTGCTACCATCGTCTGCTTGCGCACCGCACTTTCAAGCTGAACAAGGCCATTGAGCACATGCTGATCTTCTGGACCATCCTCAATGGCTCAGGAGCCCCGGGAACCTGGGTGGCATATCACCGGCACCATCACTCACATACTGATACGCCTGAGGATGTCTCCAGCCCCAAGCAAGGCGGCTTTTGGTGGGCGCATCTGCGCTGGCTCTACCAGTCAGCCCCGGCAGACTTGCAGAGATGGTGTCCTGAACTGAATCGGGGAGCGTATAAGTTTTGGGAGTATTCCGAAGTCCCCATGATCTTGCTCTCCCTTTTTGGCGGCCTCATACTCGGATGGCAGGGTTTCTTCTGGATAGGCGCGATTCGCCTGGTCTATTCGCTGCACATGCAGTGTTTTGTAAATAGCCTTACGCATCTGGGCCACTCCGACAAACGGGATTCCAGCCAGAATGTCTGGTGGCTGGGACCGTTACAACTAACGGCCTGGGGTGAGAACTGGCACAGGAACCATCATACTTTCGCCGGCTCGGCACGCCTGGGGCTGCGTTGGTGGCAGATAGACATCGGATGGTACTTCATCTATGCCCTGGAAGCCATTGGCCTCGCCAGGAACGTAAAACGACCGAGAGGACGAAAGCACGGCCAGTCACATTCTCCCCTCAAGAGTTAGGACAGAACGTTAGACACCAGTCCGACTTGGCAGGATTGCCCGACCTAAAAACCATTGAAAGCCTGGCTGAAGAAGATCCTGACAAACTGCTCGCTCGGACGCATTGATTTTCTTGCGGCCCACAGCTGCTATCTTGCTACCGCAGCCGGTGGAATTCCATAAACTTCCTCCAACCGCGCTCGGCAAACAAGTAGAATTTCGGTTCACGGCAATACCATACGGATGGCAGAAAAAGAAATCCCAATTCGGGACTTGCTGAATGTCTGCTTAAGCTCTGATAAGGAGGAGCACTGGCGAGAATTTGTGCACAGGACCCAGCCCTTGATTGCCAGTGTGATTATCCATACTATGCGCCGATGGAAAGAACCCGCTCCCAGTCTGGTCGATGATCTCATCCAGGACACCCATGTGAAGCTTTTCGCCAATGATCGCAAGGCTTTGCGCAGCATCAAGAACGAATACGAAAACACCATCTTTGGCTATTTAAAAGTTGTGGCTTCCAATGTCACGAAGGACCACTTCAGGCTACCTGAAAGTCATGTGGAAGAAATTGAGTTGACTGATCCGGTACTGCCGCAAGAGCGGGATAATGAGGAGCGGCTGGAATTTGCCCTCCGCAGAGAACAGGTTCAAGCTATTCTGGAGACCCTGTCATCCTCTGAAGCCTACCAGCGTGACGTCTCGATTTTCTGGTTCTATTACGAGCACGGCTACACCGCCAGGGAAATTTCTCTGCTTCCCGCCGTCGGCTTGACGGTGAAAGGCGTGGAAGCCGTCTTGCTGCGTCTTACACGCTTTCTTCGTGAGAAGCTGGGATTGTGAGACGATCAGGACGAGAAGGACGACAAAAAGAGGGGTTGAATATCAGTGTTTTGTTGGCTTTAGCCATGCTAAAAGGTTTTGCCGTGGACTTTACGTCTTTGGGTTTGAAGGGACAACAAGATTGAATCGGCCTCATAAAAGGACGGATGGCAAGAAAATGAAATACGTCCAGCGCCACTCGATCCATGATCGGACGGCGATTGCCGAATTCGCCAGCCCCAGGAAGGTTGCTCTATGAACGCGCCGCAGCGTCCAAACTGTCCGGACGACGAGGTACTGCAGGAACTGGCTGCCGGGATTGGATCGCCCGCACTGGCCCAGCAAACCATGCAGCACGTCGCGCGGTGCAAAACCTGCGGCACTGCCCTGCGTCGGTACATCCAGGAGTTTTCCTCCGAACAATCTCCAGACGACATTGCCATCCTCAACCAGTTACAGAGTTCCAAACCCCAATGGCAAAAACGCCTGGTGCGTAAATTGATTGGCGGTGCCCCGCGGTTTCTCTGGCTAAAAATCGCGCCTGCTACCCTGGGCTTGGCGGCTGTAATTTTCGTGGTAATCCAGGGACCCGCGCTTTGGACTGGGTTCGGGTTGCACCAGGCGCAAAAACAGGTGGCCGCGGCTTTTGCTGACCGCCGTACCACAGAGATGCGGCTGCCTTCGGTCCAGAACGCACCCTACCGTCCTTTCCCGATTGAGTTGGGCGCGGAAAATGGCCGCGGGCTGGATGAAGTTCCTACTTCGCTGCACGACGCCAGCGGCGCCGCCAACAAGAACTTGCGCGCAGCCAATGCCGACCCGCGCTGGCTGCAAATTCAGGGCCTTGCTCTGCTGTGGGAGTCCACTCCCAATAGCATGGAAAAGGCCGAAAAAGATTTTGAAAAGGCCCGATCCGCCGGGCTGGCCAGTCCCAGCTTGGAAATTGATCTGGCCGCCAGCTACTTTGAGCGCGACAGCCGCGCCGAGCATCCCAACCTGCAGCGCACGCTCAATCTGCTGAGCGAAGTCCTGAGCAAATCCAACCTAAGCAAGGACGATCAGGCCAGCGCACTGTTTAACCTGGCTATCGCCTATGAGAAGACCCAGGCATGGGACCTGGCAGTGGAAACGTGGGAAAAATATCTCCGGGTTGATAGCACAAGCGGATGGACGAATGAAGCGCGGCAACACTTGAAAGACGCGCAGGCAAAAACTTCAGGCAAACGCCAGCAGAGTTATTCTGACCCTTCTTTTTTTTTGCGACAAAAAGCCCAGGGCACTCTAAGGCCTGAGGATCCGGAACAATACCAGCAAAAAGCCTTGACCCTGTGGATGCCCACCGCAGTGGCAGACAAAGAGAGTGAAGCCTATCGCGCCCTCAAGGGCCTAGCTGAGGTGTTCGCAGAACATCAGGATTTCTGGTGGAGGGATTTTCTTGCTGCTGTAGGGCCGAAGGACCTCGCTGCGGTTCAACTGTTGAGCAAGACGCTTCAAGACAACGAAACGGGTCTCTACGATGAGGCCCTTCTCCAGTCGCGCCGGGCCGAGGCAGCATTTGCTCAACGCAACTTTCGTTCAGCCGAACTTCTAGCTGGTTTCGCGGAAGTATACGCACTAAGGAATAAACTGCAGGGAGCAAATTGCCTCGCACGTGCAGGGCCCTTATCGCAATTATTATCGCGCACCCCTTATCACTGGCTGACTGCCCAATTGTTGTTGGAAGACGCTCAGTGTCGCAACTTTCAGATCGAATTGGCAGATGCCGATCATGATTTAAATCTCACCCTGAACATTGCTTCCGATTTCGGTTTCCCGGTCCAAAGGTTGCGCGTTCTTGGTATTTCTGCCGGAATGAAACATCAGCAAGGAAAATGTGATGAATCCTGGAGTTTGGGAGTGGCTGGGTTGGAACTCTATTGGCAGGGCAGATTTCCCTTCGAACGCCTTGACCAGTTCTATGCGGTGATGTGGCAATGTGCTCGGGAAACTGGTTCCCTCAATCTAGCTGAGGTCCTGTTGCGCCAGACCATCGCTAACCGTGAAGATCCCCATACCCTCATGCCGCGGAATAAAGTCCGTGAAGGAATGTTGCATCTGCGTCTGGCAAATATTCTTCTGGCCCTAAAGCAGGCAAAGTCAGCCGCGGACGAGAGCCAAATTGCCTCTTTTCTTCTGAAAGATTCCGACCAGCTTTACGCGAAGGATTATGTATTAAGGACCAAGATCGAACCAGCGGAGATGCAATTGCTCCATGGAGATGCTGAACTCGCCTTGGCTACACTTCAGCCGGTGGAACACCTTCTCACGTCTATTCAGGACAAATTCATTGTGGTCAGCTTTTATCGAGTTCTTGGAAATATCAATTGGGAATTGCGTCGGCTTGACCAAGCCTCAGCAGCCTACCAGTCCGCAGTGAATCTCGCAGAATTGTCTTTGCTGAATCTGAACGATGGCCCCGAACGGCTCGCCTGGATACGGGTGGCGGATGACAGTTACCGAGGTCTCGTTCGCGTTCTCTTGGAGCAAAAACAATCTGAACAGGCGTTAGAACGATGGGAATGGTATCAAGGAAGGCCTATTCTCCAAGGCCTCCGATCAAGCGGCCGCATGGATAATAAGGTTTTCGACAAGAAAGGAAATCACGCCCCAGCACCACCAACCTCGAAAGATACCCGATTAATTTTCGCTAGCTTTAAGGACGGTGTACAAGTCTGGCTGAGCAGAAATGGTCGGATGGGCGGAACGTGGATCGAGTGGGATCAAAAAGATTTTGAAAGACGCATTCGCGATTTTGCTGATCATTGCGCGGATCCGGATTCTCCGTTAGCAGCGATTCAGGAACAAGGCCTCGATTTATACGTAAAGCTGCTACCGCGCTCAGTTTCCAGCTTACCTGATTCTGAGACGTTGGTCATCGAGTTGGATCGACTCGCCTACAACTTACCGATGGAAGCTTTACTCAGTCCAGATGGATGGTATCTTGGCGAGAAATACGTCCTAGTCTACTCCCCGGGCACTCGGGTAGAAGGCTATCTTAGGCCCCCGCCAAATTCAATAAATCGACAAACGAAGTTTTTTGTGCTCGATGCATCGCACGCTCCAAAATCGGGATATTTGCCAGGACTCGACTCTCAAAGAAACACTATTGCTGAGCTCTTCCCTCGATCAACTATTGTCGACTCTTCCAGCAGCACCTGGAGCCATTTGCGTGTAAAACTTAGTGAAAGCCGCGTCTTTCACTACATGGGGCATGGTCATGCAGATGGCAGCGGAACAGCCTTGGCTTTCAGCCAGGGGCAATCGCTATCCGCCAGAGATTTTACCCCTAACTTCTTTGCGAACGCTCAACTCGCAGTGTTGGCTGCTTGCTCTACCGCTAAAGCCCGAGATAATGGAAACTGGGATTCTGACAGTTTGGTGCATGCTTTTCTGGAAGACGGTGTGTCACAAATTGTCGCCAGCCATTGGAATGTAGACTCCTCTACTACCTCGAGAATGATGGTTAGTTTCTATCAGCATGTCAGTGCCGGAGATACTGTCGAAAAGGCCGCATTCAAAGCCAGAAAGGAAATTTTAGCCGTTTTGCCGCATCCTTATTATTGGGCTGGATTCAGTGTAACGGGAAGAGTAAATTAGGGCGCTCTAGTTCAAATTCCTTTTGTCGTCAATATCGAGGATAGAGTTCGTTAGGAGAAGAGACAAATGAATAGACGTGACATTCTTAGAGGACTCGCAGCGTTACCCATGGCAGGGATATTGGGATGCAGAACGGAAGAGAAACCCGAACCAAAGCCGCCAGCACAATCGGAGATGAGGATCAGAACAGTACAAATACTCCTGGAAGGCGCTTTTGCTGTTGTACTTCAAAAAACGAATCCCAACCGCCTTATTGCCTTTGTTCCGAGGGCTGAAACGGGGCAAGACGATCTGGATCACGATTTTTTCTTTAACGATCCCGCAAAGGCGCGACCACCAGTAACAAAAGACCCAGCAGGGTATCAGTTTGAGTTATCGAACACTGGTCTGAGAGATTACCCGGATACATATATCAACCCTGGATTTCAGGACTTCCTGGCCAGCACTGAAAAATGGAAGCTTCCGCCGCGGGTGGCGACGATTATCCTGCCGTTTCCCAACAGCATCAATTTTGGCGGAAAGCCATTAGACGTGACATTTCATTCAAAAAGAAAGGGCCTTATGCCCACAAACCACATTCTCGAATACTACGTTGATGAACCCGAGAAGGTGAAGATGTCATGCGCGGAATTAGGAGCGCACTGCGAAGCCTCGCCCCATTGCCCTCCCGGCGTCTTGAGATTTTTCTTTGCCGCTGCTCCTCACGTAAGGAATACCGATGAGCAAAGAAGAGCCCACGCGATCAAATTTTTCAATTTCATATTGCGCTCTTCTTTTCCCCAACTTGTTGAAAGATATTCCCTTGACGACATTGGTCGCTCGGAGGATGAATCGGAGATTCCTGCTAAAGTCCGACCCAGTTCCATGTTAAAGAATTCCAATGTAGCGCTTATGCCTCCAGTGCTCAACGCTCCGGCGCATGAGGGTCGACTCTTACGCGTATCGGAGACTGTTGATTGCCAGACAGGAGGAATCATCGTTCGCACAAGCACAGGCGCGCAGAGATGACGTGCTCTGATTTTGTGAATCGTGATTTCCCGGCGCTTTCCATAGAACTATGAGCACCGGAGCCGAGACCCAAAGTGGCACCGTCGAAGGGTTACCTGGGTCGTTTCGCCGTGGAAATATGTCACGTCGAGGCTATCGTTCCACAAAGATGGTTCCCGTCACCTTAAAAATGCCCAGTTCGCACCCGCATGTCCTGAACTTCGGCGGTATTGGGTATTGGATTGCCAAACGAGCGGCATCATCGTTACAAAACCCTAAGAACTTGCTAGGAAAGCGGCTCTGGGCCCATCCCGTCCGGGCTGGTGGCAAGCGCCGCACCAGCCCACTTTTGTCGAATCAGCCCTAAAACTGCCCTTTCTGGCCGACGGCGCGCCTGCCGAGATGCCGTTCCCCTATCCAAAAAAGCCTTAAAAAAACAAAACCCGAAACCGCACAGGGAAATTCCTGACACCCTCGTCTTATGAAACAAGCAACGGTTAAACGCTCATATCTATGACGTGCCCGGCAGGGAATGGGCGGAGAAACCCGTACCCTGCGGGGAAAGCCGTTTGCCGTGGCAGCGTCAATCGAGCGAAGACTGCGCTGTAAGGAGTCGGAGATGGCTACCGCACAATGCCTGGATTTTCACCAGTTCGATGAAACCTATCTGCACGAGCTCAGGGCGCAGGACATCACCACCGAAGCCCATTTTGTCTCGTACTTCAGCAGAATTCTTCATAACAAGCTGCGCCGGCGGCTGGCTTGTCCTGAGCATATTAAAGATGTTCAGCAAGAGACCCTGTTGCGGGCATGGGCTGCTGTACGTGCGGAAGGCGGCATTCGCCAGCCCGAGCGCTTTGGCGCTTTTGTAAGCTCGGTGTGCAACAACATCCTGCGGGAATCCTATCGGTCCCGTGCGCGAACCAGGCCGCTGGACGACCTTCAATGCGATCCCCCCGACCACGCGCTCGCCCCGGACGGAATGCTGCTGGCGGCGGAAACCAGGCGGCAAGTGCAGCAAGTGCTGGCCAAGCTTCCCGCCAAGGACCGCAAGATCCTGCACGCAATTTTCTTCGAACAACGGGACAAGGACGACGTATGCGGTGAACTCGGCGTCACTCGGGAATATCTGCGCGTGCTGCTCCATCGCGCCAAGCAGCAGTTTGTGGCCGAGTACAGCCATGTGGGCGCGCTGCCCAATAGCAGGAACGTTACTTTCATCCGGCCGCATCGCAAGCCCGCCGGCCAAACACGGAGTTTACGGCCGGCGGCTTCTGCGGCTTTCCCGCAGTGCTGCTGACTTGTCGCGCGCAGAACAGGGTGAAAATTTCGATGAGCCGCAACGCTAAGCCGGCGCCCAGAAACGCCGGTTTTTTAATTTCGTCGCGTGGGGTCTTTATGAATTATGCCGCTCAATCGCCATGGCGGTCGTAATGAATCAGTTCTTCGGGCCATCCGCGTTTGCCCAGAGACTGTCGGACACTCTCCACCATGGCGGGCGGACCGCAAAGGTAGGCCCGCGTATCTTCTTCGCGGGAGACGCCCTCGACATGGTGCTGTACATGTCCGCTGGCGCCTTTCCATGCCGCATGCGGACGACTCAGCACCGGCACATATTGAAAATTCGTGTGCCGCGCAGCAAGATCGGCGAACTCAGCATGAAAGAAGAGGGATTCGGCATCCTTTGCGCCAAAAATCAGGCGGATTCGTCCCAGCGCATGCCTGCCAACCAGCCAGTGAATCATGGAACGAATGGGAGCAATGCCCGTGCCGGCAGCCATGAACAACGTGTTGGCTCCCGATTGTTGCAAAACAAATCCGCCTTGTGGATGAGAAATCCTCAGTGGTGATCCCACAGGCGCAGCGCATAGATGATCGGAGGGTGAGCCGGTACGTCCCGGCTTCACGCATAGTTCCAAGCGATTGTCGCCGCGCGGTGCTGAGGCAATAGAATAAAACAGAGGGACCAATCGTCCATTGAATTGCTGGTAGACCCGAACAGCTTGTCCGGCAAGAAAATTGAAAGGACGGTCGCCCTCAATCCGTAAAGTCATCAGACGCGCTTTAGGCGAGAGCTGCTCAGATCTCTCGAGCGTTGCGGGAAGAAGAGAAATCGATTGCTTTTCCGTAGCTGATGCGGCTGAGCTCATCATTTTTAAATGTTTTTTACCGGGAACTCCTGAATCTTATTGTGCGGAAGTCTGGTTCCCCGAACAAATTCGAAAACAGGCCGAATATAGCAGAAATTTCATGTTAGTATTGCGGTTTCCTTTATCGATATGGTTTTCCATAGATCAGCAGAAAGAGCTTGTCAGGAAGGCGGTTGCACAGGCACAATCCTTCAATCTCTGATGTAAAGGAGATTGCTGTTCTTTGGAATTTTCCCTTGGCTCGCAATCTTTATAGGGACTTAACAAAAGGCCGTTGTGAGCGATAATGAATTTCAGCCGGGCCGGTTCAACTGACGGGCCGGATCCCATAGTTGCGGTACAGACCGCAGGAGCTGATCTCATGAACGATGCTTCGGTCCCTCCAGCCAGCGACCCGCAATCCGAACGTAAGGACATCTTTGAGAAATGCTGGAAGTTTAATCGCGCCCGCGCGTTGCAGGAGGCAGGCCTCTACATCTACTTTGAAACTTTCGGCGGACGGGAAGGTTGTGGGCCGAGTGAAATCAAGCTTGGCTCCCGCAAAATTCTCATGTTCGGCTCCAATGATTACCTGGATCTGACCTGGGACCCGCGGGTGAAGGAAGCCGCCGCCGCCGCCATCCACAAGTATGGCACGGGATGCAGCGGGTCCCGGCTTTTGAACGGCACGCTGCCCATTCATGTGCAACTGGAAGAAGAGCTTGCCGAATTTATGGGCAAGGAAGAAGCCATCATTTTTGGCACCGGGTTCCAGGCCAATTACGCGACCATCGCGGCCCTGGCGAATGAAGGCGACCTGATTCTTTGCGAGCACAATCTGCACGCCAGCCTGGTGGATGGCGCGTTGCGTTCTTCAGCCCGCACCATGCGTTATCGTCACAATGACATGCAGCATCTGGAAAAGCGTCTGCAGCAGGCCAATGGCGATGGCGTACTCATTGTCAGTGAGAGTGTTTTCAGCATGGAAGGCGATGTTGCTGATTTGAAGGCCCTGACGGCGCTGGCCAAAAAGTATGGCGCCCGGACCTACGTGGATGAAGCGCACGGCCTGGGAATCTTCGGCCCCACCGGCGCCGGAGTTGCCGAAGAACAAGGCGTGCTTCAGGATGTTGACGTAGTGATGGGTACCTTCAGCAAGTCCCTGGCCGCTGCCGGCGGCTTTATTGCTTCCACGGAACCCGTGGTCCACTACCTGAAGCATCTGGCACAACCTTTTGTCTTTTCCGCCAGCGTTCCGCCGGCCTCAGTGGAAGCGGTGCGTTGCGCTTTGCGTATACTGCGTGAAGAGCCAGAACGCCGGCATCGGCTGTTACGCGTTGCCGACCTGATTCGCCGCGAGCTTGCTGCACTGGGGTTCAACGTGATTGACGGGAACAGCCCGGTTGTCGCAGTGGTCATCCCCGACGAGATACTTCTTTTCCAGATGGCCCGGGAGTTGTTGGAAGAAGGGATTTATGTGAACGGAGTGGCGCGTCCGGCGGCCACGCAAAACCTGATCAGAATCTCCTGCACCGCCGCGCATACTGAAGCACATGCCTGGCAATTAGTTGAGGTGATGGAACGTCTTGCAAAACGTCTGAACCTGGAGTTGGAAAAACCTGCGAAGGCCGCGAGACTGGCCCTTTAACTCAACGAGGCGAACTTTGTGGTCCGCAACAAACAAAAACAGCTCCACGAAACCCATAGAACCTGAGGGATCATTGTGAGGATGAATCGTTTATGCCAGATGCATTAAATTTAACCGGGATCGCGCTCACCGTAGAACAAGGCAGGTGGAAGCGTCTGGCCCGGAGCGTGGCACAGAAGTCGCTTGCCCCAAATGCAGTCCAGGTGGATCGTGATGCCATTTACCCGCGTGAAGGTCTGAAAGCTATCGCTGATGCCGGCCTGATGGCGCTCACCATCCCCAAAGCTCAGGGTGGTCCAGGTGAAGGCATTCTTACGACGGCCATGGTGATGGAAGAGTTGGCCCAGGGATGCGCTTCCACGGCCATGGTGTATTGCATGCACATGAGCACACTATCGATGATAGCCGCCCTGGCCACCGATGGACAGAATGAAGCCTTCGTCAAGCCCATCGTGGAAGGCAAATGGATTGGCGCTTTGGCCATGAGCGAGCCCGGTTCGGGAAACCGGTTGTGGCACATGGATAGCTTTGCCGAACGCAATGCTAATGGCTACTTCATTGATTCTTTCAAGTCCTTTTGCACCAGCTGTGGCCAGGCGGATTTTTACGTCGTGCCCGTGCGGGCCGATTCCACTCAGCCGCCCACCGAACTAAGCCTTTTTCTGATTGATGGCAAAGACCCGAATATTCTGCCGATCGGAAAGTGGGACGGCATGGGGCTGCGTGGCAATTGCAGCATGCCCATCCACTTCAAAGGCTGTCATGTTCCGGAAATGGCAAGGCTAGGGTCGCCGACCTGCGGTTTTTCCATGTTGTTTGCCTACTCGCTGCCCATTTATCAGGTGGGTCTCTCTACGGTTTATCTCGGGATTGCCCAGGCGGCCTATGCTGCAGCGGTGGAGCACGTAAAGAAACGCGTACATAGTGATACCAAGCAGACGCTCTCGCAGGTGGAAACCGTGCAGCGTTACATTGCGGAAATGAAGATGCGTGTGGATGAAGCTCGGTGTATGGTGTACCGCGTGGCCCAGATGTCGGACAACGCCATGGTACTGTTCAATGAGTTGCAGTCGGCGGACCTGCTGGATGAAGTCATCCGGGCCAATCCTGACGATCCCTTTTTCATTGAACTGGCGCAGCTCAAGTTTGCCGTAAGCGAAATCGCCATTGAAGTCGCGAACAAAGCTTTCCAGGTCTGCGGTGGCACCGCATATAAGCGCGGTCATCCGGTGGAGCGTCTGGTGCGCGACGCCAGGGCGGGATCGGTCATGGCGCCTTCGGATGATTCATTGAAACTGATTGTAGGACGACAGATCTTAGGCATTGCCCAGCCATGGGAGTAGACGATTTGGGAGTAACCCAGGGAGGAATAAGAAGCAGATGGCGACCACAGATGTAAGCGCGGTCCAAACCAGCAACCTGCTCGCGTCATTGCAGGATTTTCAGAACAGGTTCAATAATGACCAGCGCGTGAAGAAGCTGATCAAAGGCTGGAACCGTTACCTGAAAGTTGACGGTACCGACACCGGAGAAATTTATACCCTAACCATTCAAGACCTGGCGGTCAACAAGATTGAGACCGGCTGTCCCGTTTCTGACGACGATGAAGATCTGATCTCGCTGCAAGCCGCGCAGGAAGCCCTGGTCCGCATTTTTACCGGCAAATACAATCCTGCCCACGCACTTATTGACGGCGCGCTCGCGGTCTTCTCCGGTGAGCGCGACAAGGTCAAGCTGGAAGCCATTGCCATGATCATTTGGGGAATGTGAAGAGGACCGAGGGAAAAATGAAAAAGGCATTTGAGCTGGGCTTCTATGTCACTTTCGGCGCTGGTATCGCTTTTGGGATCAGCTCATTCACCATCATTTCCGAGCTGTTCAAGGTGGCCAGCAGTTTCTGGCTGGTGGTTTCCATTTGCCTGGCGGGTTTTATCTGCATGCTGCTTTCCAGCTCCATCGCTGAATTGGCCAGCATGTATCCTTCGTCGCCGGGCGTGCGCACTTATCTAAAAGTTGCACTTCCGCCACGGACTTCACTGTTTCTGGTTTATCTGTACCTAATCTTTATGATCATGGTAGCGGGAATTGAAAGCTACCTCTTTGCGCTGGTGGTCCGGCAGCTTTTTCCTCAGCTACCCGCCCTTGCGGTGGTTTTAACGCTTCTGGCCTGCACGGTGATTGTTAATCTGCTGGGTCTGGAACTTCCACGCGGCGTTCAGATATTTACCACTACGGCACTAATCTTATGCGTTTTGGGGCTAGGTGCTTACGGAGCCGGGGCGCATCTTAGCGAGTTGCACTGGAACCCCGCAACAATCATGGCTACACAGACCTTGGGGCATCCTGCGTGGCAAGTTCTGGGCGCGGTTGGCTCGGCCGTTTACCTGTTTATTGGATTTGAGTGGGTCACGATGATGGGATTCAGCGCCAAATCGTATGAGCGAAAAATCCCAATCTCCATGCCCCTGGCGATTTTGACCAACATTATTGCTTATTGCGTCTTTTCGCTGGCGATGGCTGCGCGAATGCACGTAGTGAACATCACAGCAACAGACATTCCTCAGATTTCTTATTTCGTCCAAATTTTTGGCCCGCGCGGCAGTGTAGTAGGGCTGGTGTTGTCCATACTTGCCATTGTTTCGTGCTTCAATGCAGGTGTGATGGGCGGATCGCGGCTGATTCATGCTCTGGCACGTGAAGGTAATTTTCCCAAATCATGGGGAAAAATTTCACTCACTACCGGCGCTCCCATTGGAGGCGTGTTAGTGCTGGGCGTTCTGGCAGCGATTGCCTCCGTCGTGATTGTTCGCTTTCAGTTGGCTGAGATAGCGGCTGTCGTCGGATCGACGATTGTATGTTTTGTTTACGCTGCCTTTATGTGGGCTGTTCTTCGTTTGCGCAAGACGCACCCGAATGCGCGCCGGACGTTCCGTAGTCCTCTCCCGATCTGGCTCCAGATAGGCATGATTGGCGTTTTGCCAGTTGCGGGAATCGGAGCTCTGTTTGGACTGGAGGGCAAGACCTTCTACTACGGGCTTGCAACTATTACAGGACTGGTGGTGATTTCGGCTATCACAGTGCTATGGTCAACGAAATATAACAGCAATGCGGCGGCGATGCGGTTGCAGGCAAAAGCTTCTTAGCAGGCTTGTCTTAGGAGAACGACTGGATGCAATCTTCGAAGAATGGTTCAGCGCCCGTTCCTCTGGGCACCGCACCGGACGTTGTTTCCGATTATGCCCACTACTGCCGTCCCGAGTTGGCGCAGATGCTGCAATCGCTTAGCCTGGATGCAGTCTATGAGCGGGCTGAAGGCGACTACCTGTGGCAGCGGCGGGGAGAACATCTGGTTAAAGTGCTGGACTTGGTGGGCGGCTTCGGGACAAACTTATTCGGGCATTATCATCCTGAGCTGGTAGCGGAGGAACGTCGCCTCACCGATGAGCGCGTGCCATTTCTCGCGCAGGGGTCGTGCCGCCCGGGCGCTGCACGCCTGGCCAAGGCACTGTGCGAGCGGGCCGGCGACTACCTTGTCATTTTTACCAATAGCGGGACTGAAACGGTTGAAGCGGCCTTAAAGCACGTTACTCTGGAACGCCAGAAGCCCTTGTTCCTCGCCGTGCGCGGCGCATTCCATGGCAAAACCACGGGCGCCATCCAGTTCACCTATTCCTATCGCGAGCCTTACCAGCACATGGGACCGAATGTCCGTTTTCTTGACATGGACGATCCCTCCGACTGGCAGGCTGCCGAAGCGGTATTGGAAGATGTTGCGGCCATTTTCATCGAACCCATTCTGGGTGAAGGCGGCGTAAGGCCGCTCCCCCCCGCGTTTGTCGAGTGGCTCAGGAAAGTGCAGGCTGAAACAGAGATCCCCATTGTTGCCGATGAAATTCAGACGGGCTTTTACCGTACAGGAACGTTCCTGGCTTGCGAGCAGATGGTAATTGTCCCGGATTACATCTGCATGTCAAAGGCGCTGGGTGGCGGGATGGCCAAGATTGGCGCGCTCCTGATCAGCCGGGAGCGGTTCATTGACGAGTTCTCCATCAAACACAGCTCCACCTTCGCGGAAGACGACCGAGGCTGTTTTTTGGCCATCAAAGCCATGGAAATTGCCGAGCGCGACCGACTGGGTGCGCGCGTTCAGGAAACCGGCGATTATCTGACGCAACGGCTCAAAGAAACTCAAGAGCGCTATCCGGCCATTATCAAAGATGTGCGCGGCCGCGGCTTGATGCTTGGGTTCGAACTGCACGATCTTTCTGATTCGTCGTCGAACGCGATCCGGATGCTGTGCCAGCAGGAGTATCTCGGTTATCTGGCGGCGGCCTACTTCCTGAATGTCCACTGCATTCGCGTTGCGCCCACGCTGAGCGAGCGCTTCACGCTGCGCCTGCAGCCATCCGCTTACATCGAACGCAAAGAACTGGATTGCTTCATCAGCGCGCTCGAGATGTTTTGTCAGGCTTTGCAGGCTGCGGACGTACCACATCTCACGGGCTATCAGGTGGGTTGCCAGGCCAAGCCGATCGTTGACTACAGCGCTCGACGCCTGAGCCGGCGCGAGCCCGCGCGTACTGAAAACCGCGTAGCCTTCATCGGACACCTGCTCCAGCCCGAGCACGCGATCCTGTGGGACGCTTCCTTGATCGCTCTGGCGCCGCACCTGCTTGAATTCATGGAAAAGCCCTCCGGCATTTTGCAGGGCAGTATTTATGACCAGCTGCACGTGCAGTCGATCACGGGACAGGAAGTTCACCTCAGCTATATTGGTCTTGACCTGACGCCCAAGCAGATCATGGAGGGAATTTACGCCCGCGATACGCAATGGATGATGGACAAAATAGAGAACGCGGTGGAGCAGGCGCGTGATTATGGCTGCCGCGTAGTCGGACTGGGCGCCTATACGTCCATTCTTTCCGGCAATTGCAAGCGCATCAAAACGCCGGGAACCATCCTGACTTCCGGCAATTCCCTGACGGTCGGCATGGCGATGGAAGCGATGAAGCAGGCGGCCCTGGACAACGGCATTGAACTGCGAAAGTCCCGGCTCGCGGTGCTTGGCGCCACCGGCAACATTGGCGCAACCCTGGCATTGATGATAGCGCCACAGGTGGAGAGCACGCTGTTGATCGTTCGCGATGCGCAGTCGCCGCGCGTGAAGAGTATGGTTGAAGAAATTGGGCGCGTGACGACGAGACTCGAAGTCACGGACGACTTGCACGCCTTGCGCAAATGTAACCTCATCGCGGCGGCCTCCAACAGCCCCGAGCCGCTGATCTTCGCCGAGCATTTATCGGAAGGGCCGGTGATTGTCTGCGACGTAGCGGTACCCGCGGACGTGAGCGCAGATGTAGCTTTCGAGCGGCCGTTGACCACCGTGATGCGCGGAGGCTTGGTCCGTCTTCCCCGCAATGAAGATTTTGTGATCGCCGGCCTGGATCTGGAGCCCGGATTTGCCTTTGCGTGCATGGCGGAAACGCTTCTTATGGGTCTTGAAGGCGTCGCCGAGTCGTTGTCCTTTGGCCCGATCAAGACGGAAGGCGTCACCTGGGCCCTGCAAGCGGCCCAAAAACATGGTTTCGCTCTGGGCAAGTTTGAGCGCGCCGGGTCTCCGGCAAATGGCGTCAAGGATTTGAAGGTCGCCCATGCCTGAACGGCTGCAAGCAATTCGTGGCGTCGCGCCCGCGTTCCGCCCTCAGACGGAATTTCAGAGTTTCGTCGCGTTGCTTCGCCATCGTGCCATGGCGCAGCCGCGGCAGACTGGGTTCCTTTTTTTACGCGATAACAATCCTGAAAACGATCTTGACCTTCTTACCTACGGGCAGCTGGACGAAAAAGCGCGCGCCATTGCCGCCGCGTTGCAGCAGAGCGGCGAGCCCGGCCAGAGGGTCTTGCTGCTGCACCAGCCTGGAGTCGACTTTGTCACGGCGTTCTATGGCTGCCTTTATGCTGGTGCTATCGCTGTCACCACATATCCGGCACATCGTGGACGGCTAAAGCAATCGCTCCCCAAGATCTGCGAGTTGCTCAAAGATTCGGAGTGCAGCACCATCTTGACGACCGCCGACATAGCGCCTCTTTTTACCTCGGCCTGGAAAGATGTATTCGAGACCAAGCCACCTCTGGTTGTGGCCAGTGATGCAATCACTCCCATCGAAGCCGACAAGTGGCGAAATCCGCTAGTGGGACGCGATACGGTTGCCTTCCTTCAGTACACATCGGGTTCCACGAGCCGGCCGCGAGGCGTTGCCGTGACCCACAGCAACATGCTGCACAACTCTGAGGTCATTGCTCGCGGCTTCGAAAGCGACAGCAACAGCACGGGAATCTCGTGGCTGCCGCCCTATCACGATATGGGCCTGATTGGTGGCGTGGTAAAGCCGCTCTACGTAGGGTTCCCCGTGGTGATCCTTTCGCCCTATACGTTTTTGCAGCAGCCGTTCCGCTGGCTTCAGACGATCACCAAGGTCCGCGCTACCGTTACGGGCGGTCCAAACTTTGCCTATGACCTCTGCGTCCGCAAGGTAACTTCCGAACAGCTGGCCCGCCTGGATCTGAGCAGTTGGAAGGTGGCGTTTAACGGAGCGGAGCCGATTCATCCTGAAACCATGGAGCGCTTTAGCACGATGTTTGCATCTTGCGGCTTCCGTCCTGAGGCTTTTCATCCTTGCTATGGTTTGGCTGAATCGACGCTCTACGTGACTGGCGGCAAAGCGCTGGCCGGGCCCAAAGTGGAATGGCTGGATCGGACCAAACTGGAAGCAGGCAGCGCCGTGCCGGCGCAAGCGAAACAGGAAGACGCCAAGGCTGTTGTAGGTTGTGGTCAAGCCCCAGCCGGTCATAGGGTGTTGATCGTCAATCCCGAAAGCCGCCTGGCCTGTTCCGATGGCAGCATCGGAGAGGTCTGGGTTTCCGGTCCGAGTGTGGCCGCGGGCTACTGGAACCGTCCGAAAGAAAGCGCAAAAGTATTTTCCGCCCATCTGGCGGACAAAGGGGAAGGGCCGTTTCTTCGGACAGGTGACCTGGGTTTTCTGATGAAAGGCGAATTATTTGTTACCGGCAGAATTAAAGATGTAATTATTATTAATGGCCGGAATTTGTATCCCCAGGATCTGGAAGTCACGGCCCACTCAAGCCATCCTGGGCTGCAGCCTTTTGGTGGCGCCGCGTTTGCCGTGGAGCACGACGGTCAGGAGCGGCTGGTGATTGCGCAGGAAGTGCAGCGCGAATTTTTGCGGGGGGATTCGGCGGAGATGATTGCGGCCATCCGCCAGGCCATCGTGCGTGACTACGATGTGCAGGCGCACGCGATTGCTCTGTTAAAGCCGGGCCAGATCCCCCGGACCTCAAGCGGAAAAGTGCGGCGTTCACTCTGCCGCAAGTCATTGATGCGACGCGAACTTGAAACTGTGAGCGTCCATCCGGCTTTGGAAAGCCCGTTTTGGAGTTAGGATGCAGTTGCAGGTAAAAGAAAGTACGCTCGCGAACGCCCCCGGAGAAAGTTCTCCGTTGCGCGGCGTGCGTCCGTTGAACGAACGTGCGCGCAAGCTGGAGCGTCGAGTTACCCTGGTCACCGTGCTGTTTCCTTATGCTGGACTTGCCGCCGGCATTTTTCTGTTCTGGAATCGCGGCGTTAATCGCCTCGATCTTGCCGTTTTTGGCATGATGTATTGCATTACTGTTCTGGGCATCGGCATGGGCTTTCACCGCCTGATTGCCCATCGGGCCTACCACGCGACTACGTTCCTGAAGACAGCGCTCGTGATTGCCGGTTCCATGGCGGCGCAAGGGCCGGTCATCTTTTGGACTGCCGTACATCGCCGCCATCATTCTTATAGTGATCGCGACGGCGATCCCCATTCACCCCACCTTCATGGAGAAGGCACGCTGGAAATTCTGAAGGGCCTCTGGCACTCGCATATGGGCTGGCTGTTCAACCACGAACTCACTGACTGGGGCACTTACGTTCGCGATCTGCTGCATGACCGGCTGGTCTTCAAACTGAACCGCATGTATTTTCTCTGGATTGGCCTGGGGCTGTTTTTGCCCGCTATTGTTGAAGGGCTGATCACCATGAGCTGGGTGGGATTTGCCCACGGGTTCTTGTGGGGCGGCCTGATCCGGGTGCTGGTGGTGCATCACACCACCTGGAGCATCAATTCAATCTGCCACGTTTTTGGCAGCCAACCTTATCAGGTAAAGGACCACAGCACCAACAATGTTGTGCTGGCGATCCCTACTTTTGGCGAGTCGTGGCACAACAACCACCACGCGTTTCCCAGCTCTGCCGTACATGGGCTCGAGTGGTGGCAGATTGATATCACTGGTTCAATGATCAAGCTTTGTGCACAGCTGGGCCTGGCTTCAGCGGTGAAGATCGCGAAGAGAAAACAACCTGAAGTTGATTTCAACCAGAAGTCGGCATAAAAAGGGGCTGAGGATTCTGAATGTTGAAGAAGCGCAAAGTTGCACCGAGCACTGAACCTCCAACCGAGGACGCTATACGGACCTGGTTGATTACGAATATCGCCAGCGTGGTCAACATGGAGCCCTCAAGCATCGACGTGCGGCAGACTTTTGATAATTACGGCTTGGACTCGCTTCAGGCAGTTTCTCTTTCCGGCGACCTCGAAACCTGGCTGAACCGCGAGATTTCCCCTACGGTTGTCTGGGACTATCCAACGGTTGAGCAACTGGCGCGGCACCTTTCCGACAACCATGTGAATGGCAATCGGCCGGCCGACGTCAAGGCAGAGAGCGAAACGGACTGAAACTTGCCCACCCCAACTCAACCCATGGACACTGCGCAGGCAGCAACAAGAACCAAGAACGCAGGAGCGAAAGTCGTGTTGATCACCGGCGCTTCTACCGGAATCGGCCGCGTGTGCGGTGAGCATCTTGCAGGTTTGGGGATGACGGTTTATGGAGCTAGCCGAAGTCTGCCTTCGGGCGTTCAGTTTCACGCTCTGCGCATGGACGTAACCGATGACACTTCAGTCAGCGGTGGCATCCGGCAAATTCAAGAGCAGCAAGGGCGGCTGGATGTTGTAATCAACTGTGCGGGATACGGGATTGCCGGCGCCGTGGAAGAAACCAGCCCGCAAGAGGCCATGGCGCAGTTCGACACGAATTTTTTCGGCGTCCACCGCGTCTGTCGCGCAGTGCTGCCGATCATGCGGCAAGAAAAAGCCGGCGTGATTATCAACGTCAGTTCGCTCGCCGGGTTGCTGGCAGTTCCGTTTCAGGCGTTTTACAGCGCCAGCAAATTCGCCATGGAAGGAATGACCGAGGCCCTCAGAATGGAGGTCAGGCCGTTTGGCATTCGCGTGGCCCTGATCGAGCCGGGAGACTTCAAGTCCGAATTTCCCGCGAACCGGCTCAACACCGCGGCTTCCGTAAAGAGCGAAGTTTATCGCGAACTTATGGAACGGTGTGTCGGCGTGATGCAGGAAGAAGAGAAGCACGGGAAAGTGCCATACCCTGTCGCCCGGCTGGTGGAGCGAATCATCAACGACCCGTCTCCGCGCCTGCGTTACACGGTTGGCCCTCTCGGGGAAAGAATCGGCCCCAAACTGAAAAGCATACTTCCGTACCGCCTCTACGAATATCTGTTCATGAAACACTACAAGCTTGCCTAACCTCCGGCGATGAATGTGGTGATGCCTCAACCATTGGCGCGCTCCGGCAGGCTGTGGCCCATCGACAAACTTTTTATCGCCTATGCCGCGATCATGATTTGCCTTCTGGCGCTCGCCGCGCGCAGCAGTTCGTTCGCATGGCTACTGATTCTCGGACACCTCGCCGCAATAAGCCTCTTGTTGGGGATCGCCAGAAATTCATCGCGGATCGCGGCTTTCCTGCACGATTGGTATCTGTTACTGTATGTGCCATTTTGTTATAAACAGGTGCCGTATCTCGTTTCGGCCTTGCATATTCGCTCCGCCGATCCCACCCTAGCGCATTGGGACATGGCAATGTGGAAGGTTGACCCGGTTTTCTCGCTCAGCTCGATGCCGAACCCCGCGATGGTGGAATTTCTTCAGCTGGTTTACACGATGTTTCTGCCCGGCGTTCTCGTGCTGGGCATTGTTCTGTGGGTGCGTAAATCACGGCGGGAATTCCGCTATGGCACGTTCGTGATCGCCCTGACCTTCCTGCTTTCCTACCTGGGATATCTAATGCTGCCTGCGCGCGGGCCGCGCCTTATGGACTACTCTGCACTGCATCCGCCGTTGCAGGGGCTCTGGACGTTCCGCTTTTTCCAAAACATGCTCAATACGCTGGAAGGGACGCAATATGATTGCTTCCCCAGCGGACACGTCGCGGTGGTGCTGGTGGGCTGTTTCGTGGCCCGAAGAATTTCCACTCCGGTCTTTTATATGTTTTCTGCGTTTGCCGCTCTCATAACATTCTCAACCGTCTATCTACGATATCACTATGTTATCGACGTCATTGCCGGGATGTTGCTGGCAATCGCCGTGATCGCGGCTGGGCCGGTGCTGAACCTCAGGCTTGAAGGGGGCAAGCGGCCTTCATCCCCTCCGGACCGTTCCTAAGACGCTGCAATCCGCATCGCAGCGTAGCGCGAGAGCGCCATAACCGTTAGCGCTATATTGATGGTGATCGGCGAAGGTATCACGCTGGCGTCACAAATCCACAGGTTCTGAATGCCATAAACCTTCAGGTTTTTATCAACAACGCCATAGTATGGTTTTGGGGCAATCACGTTGCCGCCTTGCATATGCGCGGACTGCACGGTGATGAAATCGCTGGGGCCGATGCCGGCAAAGTGCTCGCTCACCAGGTCCGGATTGGTGATTGATTTCGCGTCAAACCGGTTGGTGAAGACCTCCTCGGCTCCCATGGCAAACATGGCGCGGGCGGTGATCTCAAGTCCCTTTTGCAGTCGCCGCCAATCTTCATCGATCAACGTGAAGTCGATGCCATACCCGCTGTCTCCCATCACGCTCTTCTTGATCTCACCATAGGCCAGCGTGGCAAATACCGGGACGCCCACCATCATGTGCCTCGCCTTCTTCAGCTTGCGTTGAAATTCCGGGCCCCACGCGGGCAAGCCAAGAGACATGATCCCGGGCGGAACAAAAGCGGTTTCAATAATCATGCGCTCGTCGGGAATTTCCTGCGCGTAGCCGATCTGCTGGCCGAGAAACGGGTCCTGCGCTTCGGGGAAAATTCCCACCAGAGGCGCGCCGGCGTTGACGCTGAATTTCTTGCCGACAGTGCGTACTCCCGGAATCGCGCCCTGAAATCCACTGCGCCAGAGCAGCTTGCTTGAAGCATAGGCGCCGCTGGAGAGGATGAACCGGTCAGCCTCAATACAGATTTTATTGCCATTGGCGTCCTCGACTTCGACCGCGGAAATGGCGTAAGGATTGTCCGGATCAGACGCCTCGGTCTGGAACTGGAGCTTCGTGACCTTGGCATCGGGAACAAGCAGGCCACCCGCCTTTACGAATTCCGGGATAAGAGTGACCGCAAGGGACCTCTTGGCGTCATACTGGCATCCCAGGTTGCAGCGGCCGCAGCCAATGCAATCGAGCGTGTTGCTGGGAACAGTGATGGGTTCCGGCAGGCGTTCATGAATGCCGTCAAAGTTCATTTGCTTCTGGTCCACTTTTTCGAAGCCTTCACGCAGTGTGTGCGCGCCGATGGTGATCACGCGGTCTTCCAAAGTGTGCACATGCAGGAGCGGGCTGAGAACGTCATATTGGTGGAGCAGGTCGTCATAGTCCAGATTGATGCCAAGGGCCTGCCAGCGGCCCTTGAGGTTTTCCCACCAGAAACCCCGCGGTTTAAATGCAACTGAGTTGTTTACGACTGTTGATCCACCCACGCAGCAGCCTTGCTGGAACAGAAATTGCTGGTCCAATGACAGCGTGGCTGCCGCATTCATGTACAACCGCGCCGTGGCTTCAAGGAAGGTCTGCTGAAATTCCTGGTTGGTAACCAATGGCCCGGATTCAAGCAGAATGACCCGGGCCTTCGGGTCCTGTTCCTGAAGAGTGCGGGCCGCTACGCCGCCGCCGGCCCCTGATCCGATCACGCAGTACGTGCGCTGGCCTGCGGGCTTGCGCGCCACCTCACGCGGCGTCTTGCGCATTGCCTGCAATAATTTCCAGGATTCGGTTTCGGGAGGGTTAGCGAAATCAGGGCCGCTGGGCGGGTTCCAACTGCGCTTCTGGAATGGTTTGTAGCCGATCGCTTCCCACACTTTCGACTCGTCAAGGTAGGCGATTCCCAGCACTGACTTGAAAAGCGTGAAGGTAACGATCGTTTTGACTAGGTCCTCTTCCTCATTGGCCTCATTCTTGATGAGCTCATGGTACATATCATCAATCCAGGCCGCGCGCTTGCTCTTGCTGGATAGAAGAAAGTGCCCATGGCCGAACAAGCTTTTCAATCCGAACCAGAATTTGACCAGAGCACGCCAGAATGCCGACCTGGGATAGGAAGGCGGCCCGTAAAGCGGCAAGAGTGCGACGGTCGCGACCAACTTCATGAAGACTTGTGGCTGGAGTTCGTGCAGGTAGCGCGTGAGCTTGCGGACGATGACGCGGCCATGGACTTTGAGATCGCCCTCACCGTATCCGAGCAATGCTTCAGTAAACGCCGCTACAAACGGCCGATTCGCGTGCCAATAGATCCAGGCCAGTCCGATAAGCAGTTTCTGTAGCATCGTCTTTCTCCAGCTTGCGCCAGCCCCAACGCGCTTTTTGCCGCTGGGCAGTTTCCGGCGGACAACTCCAGTGAATTTTCGCGCATAAGTGTATCGCAAGAACTCTGCTTCCGGCACCGGAATATCGGAATTGTTCGATTTGTGGGAAAAGCGATTCCTGCCTGGCAAAGCCAACTTCAAGATAACGGGTGCAGATATGCCTTTACAAAGCGGTAATTTTCGAGTGGAATGGCAAATAGTTGTCAACCTTGGGAAGACTTTCCTGGGCCGGCAGCGCCTGAATTCGTGGGCAGGTTCGGCCCATTTCAGCCTTCTATCCACGATACGTAAGTCATCCGCCATGCCGCTGCCAAGATCGATCCAAACTGACGCAAGTGGAACCAGCCCGACACACGAGTTGCGCATGGAACAAGAGCGTTTGCAGCGCCTGGATGCTCAACCTCCGAAAGAGATTATCGTCGTAAGCGATTTCCATCTGTGCCGAGGGCGCAACTTGGCAACTGGGCGCTTCTCGCGGACGGAGAACTTTCTTTCTGACCAGGCATTTTCCCGGCTGCTGGATTATGCCGAGCCGGACCAGAGCAAGCTGCTGCTCATCAATGGCGATACCTTTGACTTTGTTCGCATCTGTGATTATCCAATTCGAGAGCAGGAATTCGAAGAATGGAGCGAATTCCTAAAAGCGTTGGGCGTAATAAAGACAACGGAGGCGCTGCGGCATGCGATCTCCAGGACAGAAAAAAAGTTCGGCCTGAAGACAGACGATTACAAAAGCGTATGGAAGCTGCTGCAGATAGCCAAGGGCCACCCCGAGTTCTTTCAGGCACTGGCGAACTGGGTCGGCCGCGGCGGCGCTCTGCTGCTTTCCAAGGGCAATCACGATCTTGAACTTTACTGGCCGCTGGTAAGGCAGGCCCTTAAGGAACTTCTGCGAAGAGCAGGCACAGCCCCCGACCGGATCGAGACCGGGGTGCTGTATTGCGATGATTGGTACAGCATTGGCAATGTTTATTTCGAACATGGTCACAAATACGACCCGGAACAGAGGATTGACGACAGCGCAAGCCCAGTGATGCCGGACAAGCCTGGCCAGCTGAAATTGCCTCTCGGAATCTTCGTCAACCGTTACCTGATCAACCAGTTGGAAAAACTCGAGCCGTTTCTGGCGGCTGTGCGGCCCACCGAGCGGATATTGTGGATGCTTCTCCGGAGCCATCCGCTTTCGGCCATTGCGATGCTCTACCGTTCCCTGCGGTTCATACGCAAGGCGTTTCAAACGTCGCGCGTGCGTGATTTCTTCTGGTATGCGATCTATATCGCTTCAGTGGCTTTGCCCTTTGTTACTGTTCTGGCGCTCATTGGGATTTTTGTTTTTGCCCAAACGGTCTTAATCTCTCATCCCAAGATTTCGACCGTCCTTGGAATCCTGGGACTATTTGCGCCGTATCTGGCCGCAGCTTTCCGGGAGCTTGCCAGATGGTTTTCCCGCAAGAAGCGGCAGCGCGGACAGGTGGGAGAAGACGCGATGGCAAGGGGCGTGTACGCGGCAATGCAGCAGCTAAGATTTCCTCCTGCAAGCCGGATATATGCTGTGATGGGCCACACGCACGATCAAGACGTCCAATGCCTTCCCGATCTTGGCGCGGCGAAGGTCTTATATCTCAACACGGGCACATGGACGCCGATCTGGCCTGCCGACCGCCCCGATCTGGATGGACAAATCCTATTTCCGTTTGTTCGATTCCGCCTGGCCGCAGCGCAGGAATACCAGCACGAATACCTGGAGTGGCGTGACGATCGCGGCGGACCGGGAGAGAGCTATATTCTGGAGCCGCCGGCAGGTTGATGCGGGATAGAAGCCAGGATTAAACGGTGCAACTCAAGAGCCGGAATAAACCTGAAGCGGGGCCCAGTAATAGGGTCTGGCGTTGAGGCCACCGGAATGCAACATTTTGATTTTGGCGGCGCGCAAAGCGTCTGCGGCGCTCTTGCCGCTCTTCAGTCCGCTATAAAAATCATCCATCAGGCTGGGTGTGACTGAGTCTTCCGCTTCCCACAATGCAGCTACCACATGATGCGCGCCGGCCCGCATGAAAGCCCATGCCAGGCCCACGAGTCCTTCTCCTGAGTATGTGCGCTCGCCGGCGCCGTAACATGCAGAAATAGTGACAAGTTCGGCATGAATAGGCCGCTTGATAACGTCTCGGGCATAAAGCTTGTAAGAAGTATCTTTGTCGGGCGACAAAACGATCGCAGAATCCAGCGGACTGAGTGGGACCGCGGTGCCATGGGTCACAAAGTCAATGAAACGGTACTCCTGGGGTCTGGCGGCGAAGTAGGCCTCGGGGGTCGCCATCTTATCGGAAATCAGAATGGACTGTCCTGCAGGGAAGTGCCGGGCGACGTATTTCATTTCATCTGCGGCGTTCTTCAGCTTCGGATATTCGGGCGTGGCTTGTGTGGGATCGCCGATCAGGAGAAGTTGTTTTTGAGCGCTCACTGTTTTTCGCTGAGTCGCAAAGCGGAATACCATGGAGCTGCTATTTTCGAGGGTAACATCGTCGATCCAATAATGCGGCGCACTGCCTGGAACCACCAGAGTCTCGAAATTAAGCTTGTAGAGGCTGCGATGCGGAACAACAATCACATGGGCGTTCCGGGGCAGAAGCGCTTCAGCGGGCTTGATGAGCATGTTATACAACGCGCTGCCCCCGGGAGAGTCTTCCAGCGTTCGCCGTTCCTGGATCTGCGCGTTATACGATTCCACGGCCTGGTCAATGTCACGCCGCTGCGGTAACCGAAAAAGCCTGTTTCGGGATGGAGTGACTGCCCACAGATAAGACTGCGCGTCGGACAGCCAGTACGCGAGGATAACCTCATTCGGCTTTAATGCGCGCTGCACCTGATGGAGATCGATCCTGGATTTCGGAGCGTCGATGCCCATGCCTTCAGCCAGCGTGCGGGCGCGACTGAACTCGGCTACCTGCATGGCCTGCGTTTCGTGGCCATGGTCAATCAGGAAGGTCACATAACCATCATAAAATGGCCCCGCGTCAAGAACGGACATGCGCTTCTCTTCCTGTGCGATCTCAGACCGCGCCATTTCCACAGTATGGATGGCGTCACGGAATGCGTGGTCGGCCTGGTCGACTTTGCTCCATTTGACGTACAAATTCGCCAAGTCGGTTTGCGCCTGCCAGCGAAGAGAGTCGTCGGTCTCCTTGCTGGAGATGATCTGTTTGAGCAACCCTTCGGCCTTATCGTTTTCTCCCTTCGCCGAGACGATTTCAGCGCTGGTGAGGAGAAAAGGTATGTAAAGAGGGCTGTCGGGCCGGTCGCCGCCCATCGCGGCAACGCGCTGATTGTACTCTTCCGCCTTGACCATGTTATGCCTGCCCAGTTCGCTCTGTGCCAAATCGTGAAGGCAATCCCCCGCCACCGTGTCTTCTTTGTTATTCAAACTCTTCAACAGGTCGAGGGCATGCGAGTATGAAGCGGCGGCTGCGTCATAGTTTTGTTGCGAGAGGTACAGGGCGCCCAGATTCATGAGCCATAATCGCTGGTCGTCTGTATTGCCGAGATCTGAGGCAAGTGCTTCCGCTTGCAGAGTCTGTGAGCTGGCATTGGGAAAATCACCGATTTCAAAGTAGCACCGGCCGATTAACCCGAGAGTTTTTTCCTCTGTTCGCCGTGCGTGCAGGAAGCGTGCCAATGCGAGCGTTTCCTTGAAGCGATCGATAGCCTGGTCAAAGCGGTTCCCTCCCATGGCAACCAACCCCAGGCTGCCCTCAGCATTTACTTCCAAAAACGGCAGTTTGTGCTGACGGGCGAAGTTCAACGCTTGCACAAAATAAGTCTGGGCCTCTGAATCGTTATGCTGAAGATGCAGGCAGGTTCCATGGTTTAGGGCGACTTCGCCCACGGAATCAGGATTTCCTGTGGCAGCCAGACGTTCGGCATCGGCAATCCTGATCTCACCTTCCGCGTATCTGCTGAGTCGGCAAAGCGCCCGGGACTGAATGATCCGGCGGCGAACGGAAAATTCTCCGGTAGCTAGCTCTTGCGGAGGATCGGTCTTTAGAACATCCAGGGAATCAGTGGCTCTGCCCTGACCGGCCAGAGCTTCAGCCTTAAGAATGCGAAACTTATAATTCCATATTGGGTCTCTGCTCTGCGTTTGCTGAAAACCCTGGTCCGATAATTTAAAGGCGATTTCCAGTTCCCCATACTGAAGTCGGGAATAAGCCTCAGCATAGAGCACGGATACTGATTGCTCGGGGTGCCTTTTGCACCCTGTTGCCAGAAGAGCACAAAGAAGCAGGGCAGCCAAAACTACGGAAATGTTGTGCCGCCGCCGCCACCAGACGATCCACCCGTGTGTATGTTTCCAGAGCCGGTAGAGCACATCTCCACTCGGAGCATGTTCAATTGGCGGCGGTCCTTGTGGATAACGACTTCGGCCAGACGGATGATTCCGAACTTGGGAATGCAGATGATAGGACCGAAGCCCTGGATCTCCGAATTCGCTCCCACATGCTTTTGCAGATCGAGGTGTCCCGCTGCCGAGCACAGGTAAGCCATCGCGGAGCGGCTTTTGGGTGTTCTCTTTTTCCATCCGGCAACCCGTTTTGAAATGCCCTGCAGAGCATGATATTCGCCCTCCAGATCCTGAAGCTGTTTATCCTTAAGCTTGCTCAATCCGGACAAAAACAACAAATGATCCGCTTGTTTTGCGTGGAGCGCATGCTCGAATTTTGAATACGTATCGTGCTTGTGAAACTCCTGAGTAGCCAATTTTACATCGACAGGATAACCGCAGATTCGCAAGTTCTCAAAGTGACTGCCGGTAATGTCGAAACTGGATTCGTCATCACTGTTCTCTGGCGCCGAATAGACTGAGACGCGGGAGACGACCTTGTCGGCTTTGACAATGTCCGCAATGTTCAGGTCCTCAATGACGGAGGAGGCATAGCTGGTATGAATATTGTGGCAGTCGTCAAAGCTTCCGCCCACTTCCGTGGAGGCTGAACGGAAGGAAAGGATGCCGTCGAGTTGAAAGTTCTCAACCCGGTCAAACCCGCGCCCGCCACCGGGCGCCAACGTGGCGGTCGCCTGCGCAGGGATGCTGCGTTGCGCCGGACGGAGAAGCTCGCCTGAAACGCCGTAGGCAGTAGCATGATAGATGTGACTGCAATGATGATGGGAGCATTCCTTGGCCATTTTTTCCTACTCCATGAAATACCTGGAAACTTAGACACCGATGGGCATGGTTTCTATGAAAAAAGATTACGCATACTCTATCACCTGCCACAGTGACAGGGTAGTTAAATGCTTGGGGCCGAGGGGGCAACCACTATTAGAGAACGGGAAAGCTCAGCCTAATCCTTTGCCTGGAGCTCAAAGCTATACCGGGTTATTTCAGTTTTGCGCCCTTCCGGCGTAAAACCATTGACCACAATGGAGTAGGTCCCCGGGCCCAGAAGACTTGAATCCAGCAGAAGATGAATCGTGTCCTGGGTTTGCTCGGCGGAAATGGGGAATGACGATTTCAGGCGTTGAGCATGATCCAGGATCTGCCCTTGATAAGAACTAAAGTCACCGCGTTGCAGCAGCTGAATGCTGAGATCAAATCGTGTGTTTGGAGGAACGGCGATCTTTTTTACGCCGCCGGCCCTGGCTCCGTCACTTAGGAAGAAACTGGGCGTAACCTGCGGCCGCTTCAGTCCGGCAATCATCCTCTGCTGATAGATGCTGAGAGTGGAGACGCAAATCAACAAAGCGCAGGCCGCAATGGTTGCCGGCTGGCGCAGATTGTTCATCAATCCGCCTATAAAGCCGGGCGCAAGCGCAGGCTGGAGCTCTTCCGTGCCCATCTGGCGCAGGTGGCTGACGAACTCAGTCCCGGTTTTGACTTGTTCGAAGCAGGCATCACAAGAGAACAGGTGCTCCTCATAAGCTTCGCGTTCCGTGGCATTCAATTCGCCCAGGAGATAGCGCTCCGCCATCAGGCTCCTGATTGCTTCTTCGTGGTCGATCATTCTTGCGTTCATACTCTTACCCCTGTATCCTCTGCGATTGTCGTCAGCGTTTCCGAAAGTTGCTAATTGGCCCTCTTCTTGTAAAGCTCGCCAAACTTATTAATGGCCCGGTGAAACAGGACGCGAAGATAATCGCGGTCCACGCCAAAATCGCCACAAACTTCCTCGTTATCGCGATCTTCAAAGAACCGCGCCTGCAGCAGATGGCGGTCTCTTTCGGGAAGCTCAGCGAGCACCGCCCGCACCAGATCTCCGTTTTCGCGACGCTGCATCAGTTCTTCCAGGCCCAGATGATCATCGGCGACTTCGGTGGTTTCCAGAGGATCATGCTGGTTGCGATAATCAATGCGCCGTCTTTCCGAAAGGACGTTCTTGCAGACGGAATAGACATAGGAACCGAAGCCCTGCGGATTGTTCACGCTTCCGGCCTGGATTGCCACCCAGACGCGGCAGAAGGTTTCCTGGCGCACATCGTCAATTGTGTATGAATCAACGCCACGCGCGCGCAGAGTAATCCTCAGACGCTCACTGAAGTACGCAATAAAGTGGGCCTCGGTGGCAGGGTCGCGGGCCCCGAGGCGGCGGAGATATTCTTCATCGAAGGAATAGAAGTCCACTGGCGTTCTTTCTAACCAGTATACTTCAGCCTTTGCAGCCGCTTTCACATTTCTGGGGAGAACCGGCGCGCCGAAAGATAAGGAACGCAGCGATAAACCGCGGTCTTTCATTCTTTCTTTTCGGAATGGCAAAAGCGCGCTTTTCACTTCAGAAACTCCCAAAAATGGCACAGTCTTCTCATTAGAGTCTGCGATACGGCAGATCCGAACCAAAATACAAACCGGGCTGCAAGTCGCTCATGGCCAATGCGGACACGGCGGTCACCGTGGCCAGGATTCCTTGTTCATCAAAATGCGGCGCTGGCTGCAGGCCGGATACGGGCGCGAACCGTGCGAGTTGAGCCGAGCCGGGCCAGGAACCGTCGGGTTGCTGCAAACGACGGAGGTTGATCGCCAGAGCCCACGCGCTTTGCATTCGCAACCGCATCATGCAACGCAGCAGCAGGGCCTTCTCCCACGCGCTTTCACCCGTCTGCTGGCAGGTCAACTCGCGAACCGCATTGACCACGAACCACGGAGCCATTCCAGGCTCCCAATCCAGAAGCGTGGAAGAAACAAAAAAGATCGAGGCCAGCCGGCAGGGCTTTCCCTGAACGTCCGTGCGGAGATGCGCCGCAAGAAACTCTGACGAAGCGGCGTCGATGGACGCCAAAGCCCTGACAGCAATGGCAGTTACATCCGGTGAACTCAATCTCGCAATCTCGCCGTGATTCCGGGCGTCAGGATAGAAGGCAAAACCGCCGTCGCTACGCCGGCAGCGTTGAATCAACTCCAACGCTTCATTCGGAACGGACCGGCCGTGTTGGCGTAAGGCCGTAACTGCCCATGAGGTGGAGTCGGCGTCATCGGCTGAAGCGCCCCCCTCAAATCCCCATCCGCCTTCACGCGTCCGGCTTTCCAGGAGCCAATCCATCGATTCCTCAATCTTTCGACGCAGGGAAAAGGTGATGTGATGCGATGGAATTTCTGCCAGCCGCGCGAGTACATATGCAGTACCCCACGCCGCCGATTCGTTTTCCGGGCTGCACAGGCTCCAGTATGCCTGCTGCCGGATCGAAAATAGAAACTCCAGCCCTGCTGCAATGGCATCGGTATTGGCGCCGGGCTGCCCGGAAACTCTCCGCGGCTTTTTAGCGGACGGCTTGTCAGGCTGGATCTGTCGATCCAATTCAGACTTTTGATCAGTCACGCTCGCTCCTGGTGGGGAACCTCGGGCAGCCCAGAAATGGAGCCGGACGCCCTACTAAAGAACTAGTGATGTAAGAGGGCTGAGCGTTTCACGCTTCGCTCAAAGAAAAGAATAGGTAGTCCGCGAATTCCTCATTATCGACTTTAGTTTCTATGATTTAGAGCCGCTTTGGCGGGTCGGTATCTTGTGAACCAGGGTGCTCATAGGGTCATCCGCCGAACTAACACCTTGATGGATGCCAAAGAAGAGGAATTCTTAGAAAAATTTATAATTGCCGAAGAGTCGTATTCCGATGAATTGCAAGAACGTGCAAGCTTGCAAGGGACTGCACAGCGAGAAACTGCCTAAGTGAGGTTGTGCGCCTGGACGTTCAATAATCTTTAACTAGAACGGGCGCTCAAATTAACTTCGTAAGAACCAAATCACGCCGTGGATGGAAAGCAATTAATTTTTTTAATTTCCTAGCCAGCCTATTTTTTTTGGACTAGGTTGTACTCATTCGTCAGCCCCTTCCGGGAACTCAACGGGCTGATTTTGTGGACTCCAAGTTCAATAGTTGAACAGAACGTGCCGGCGCGGCCCAATTTGCCACGCCTGAGCACCAGTCTGCCTGCGATGGCCTGGAGCCACTGAAATTAAAGAGGAGACAATGAAAAGCAGTCGACGGATACTTTCTATACTTGTAGCCGGAATGTTCATCTTCGCACTTGCGCGGATGAGCGCATCGGCCCAAACCGCTGTTGCCCCTGTCGCTAACCCGTGCCCTCGCCTGGCGCCCGGTAGCGTCGTCCATAACCCTCCCAGCTTGTTCAGCCAGAAGGGAGTTCTTGTAGTGAACTTTTCATACCAGACCACAACCGATGCCGATGGCAGAACGCTGTTTTGCTTTATGACGCCCGACGGCAAAGAGAACCCAACCTTGCATGTACGCCCAGGCGACCACCTGATCGTGAACGTAACCAACAACGTGCCGGCCTCGGGTGGAATGACCATGGCCATGTCATCAACCGATCAATGCGGCGATTCAATCATGACCGCAACGTCAATGAACATCCATTACCACGGAACCAACACGTCACCGGTTTGTCATCAGGACGAGGTGATCCATACCATTATTAACTCCGGCCAAAGTTTTCAGTACAACCTGGCTTTCCCGACGGATGAGCCGCCGGGACTCTACTGGTACCACCCACATATTCACGGAATTTCTGAAGGCGCGGTACTGGGCGGAGCTTGCGGGGCCATCGTGGTGGAAGGTCTGGAAGATCTTCAGCCCGCGGTAGCCGGTTTGCGGCAGCGCATCCTGGTGCTTCGCGACCAGATCGTGGCCGGCGATGCAGTTCCGGGCGGAAAGGTTCCGTCCTGGGACTTGACCCTGAACAACATTCCAATCGCGTATCCCGCGCTTATACCGGCGATCATCCGTATGCGGACCGGCGAAAGCCAGGTGTGGCGGGTTACGAATTCCTCCGCTGACAGTCTTGTAGACCTGCAAGTGCTTTTTGATGGCGTGGCCCAGACGCTGCAGATCGTTGGTCTGGACGGCGTGCCCACGGGATCACAGGATGGGTCGCGGCAGGGGACCATTGTGCCGGCCAGGCACATCCTGATTCCGACAGCGGGCCGCGCCGAATTCATCGTCTCAGCGCCTCCTTCAAACGTGAAACATGCCGTCTTCATGACCAGAAGTATTGACACCGGCCCAGCGGGCGACAACGATACGCAGCGCACGCTGGCCACGATTCGCACCTTCGGCCCAGATACAAATGATGACGACGGAGTAGTTCCAGTCGTCAATGCCGCGCCTGGCGTTCAGCGTTTTGAAGGTCTTAAGACCGCCGCAGTCAACACCAAACGAAAGCTTTACTTTTCTGAAGTGATTTCGAATCCTGCCGATCCCAGCAGCCCCACGAATTTCTACATTACCGTGGAGGGCGCGACTCCAACCCTATTTGATCCCGCCAATCCGCCGGCCATCGTGACCACGCAGGGCCAGGTGGAAGACTGGATAATTGAGAACCGTGCAACCGAGAACCATGAATTCCACTTCCACCAGATCCATTTCCTGGTCCTCTCGCAAAACAATTTCCAGATGAACGGCAGCCAGCCGCAAGCCGATGTCCAGGGCCAGTTCCTGGACATGATTCAGGTTCCATACTGGGACGGGAACCCCAAGCATCCGTATCCAAGCGTAAAGGTGCGGATGGATTTCCGGGGGCCGGACATCGGAGACTTCGTCTATCACTGCCATATTCTCGGCCATGAAGACAATGGCATGATGGCAGTCATCCGAGTCCTTCCCGCCGCCAGTTCCAAACAGTCAGCGCCAACGCCGAAAGCGACTGCTTCAAACCGAACGACCGAATCGACCAGCGCACCGGTCCTCACCTGGACCTCCGCTACCGAGACGATCGACCGGATACCCATGGCCAGTTGGACGGAATTGGACATGTTGAAGTAGTTCCTGTCAGGAGTGCGTTGTAGTTGAGAGCGACTGCATGTCTTCCGCGGCTTCAAAGAAACTTTTGAAGCCGCATTTTTGTCCGCCTTTTGAGAAGCGCTCAAGGCTCTGGCGGACGCTGAAGCAATAAATTCTACGTGCGGCACCCAGCCCGGGGTGTTCCGCAGGGGAACGATTCGGCGTCGTCAAGTCAAATTTGAACGTTACGCGCGGAGCAATCCTATCCGCGACCGATGCTGGGGCGATGAAATGGCCGCTAGTTGTCTTTTTGCGCGAATGTATGCAGATGTGCCAGGAATGCCTGCTGGACGCGGCTGAGGTAGCGCCCTTTGAGCGTGACCACGCCGATGGTGCGCAAAGCGCGATCGTCGGCCACGGTAACGTAGGCGCAGTCAGGCCGCTGCTCCACCGCCATCTCCGGCACAATGGAGATGCCGAGCCCGGCGCCAACCATCGCTAGAATGCTGCTGAACTGGCCGCTCTCAAATACCACTTTCGGCACAACCCGGGCGCGCTTGCAGACTTCAATCGCGGTATCGCGAAAACAATGGTCTTCGCGCAACAGAAGAAACGGCTGGTCTCGCAGGTCCTTGAGCATGACCTTGCGTTTCTTGGCCAGACGGTGGGCCCGCGGCAGGATGGCGAACAGCCGTTCAGTGCGCAGGTTAAACGTTTCCACGTCATGACCGCGCATCGGCATAGCCAGGATTGCCAGGTCAATCTGCCCGGCGCGCAGCCTGTCCATTAAGCGCGCCGTTATTTCTTCAGTCACGGTGATGGACGCCTGGGGATATTTGCGGGAGAACAAGGCGAGCGGCAGCGGCAGAAAATAAGGCGCGATGGTCGGGATCACTCCAATGCTCACCGGTCCAGCCACTGAGGACTGCCGCTCCGCCACTTCGTCCTTGGCGGCCTTCAACTCGCCCAAAATGGCACGAGCGCGGGGCAGAAACACCTGCCCAAATCCTGTAAGCCGGACAGTTCGGCCGAGGCGGTCAAACAGGCGAACGCCCAGCTCCTCCTCAAGCTTCATGATTTGCTGCGACAGCGAGGGCTGCGCCACCTGCTCGCGTTCGGCGGCGCGCGTGAAACTCCCGGTTTCGGAAACGGCGCAAAAATACCGCAGCTGATGTACTTCCATAGTCAGAGCCTATCAAAGACAGTCCAATTATATATTGGACTTATGACAGAATCAGCACTATTTTGAGGGTCATTGATGGATGCCTGTCTGGGTTCCGGCATGGGGCGCCGGCGCCGCATAGACCTTGGGCCACGAATTGAATCATGTCAGTGATTAACGTTCAGGAATCGTTTCTCAACGTAGCGCTTGCAGGCGGGAAGCACATCACCGTGCAGCTGCTGAATGGCGCCACAGTTTCAGGAGAGGTGCGCTCCTACGATAAATACTCCATTGTGGTAGAGACCAATACCCAGGCCCAGCTTATCTTCAAGCACTCCGTCTCTGCCCTGCTCGTCTGCTGCAAGAACAAGCGGTGCACGGAAACCTGCCAGACCGGGCGGTCTCCGTCAAAAACCGCGGACTAGAGCTTTCTCCGTGTTGGCGGTATCTTGCGCTTATTTTGCCGTGTGTGGAGTGGCGGCGTGCCCTGCGCCCATTTCCACGTTGAGCCACCGGTCCACCAGCTTCTGCAGGCAGGCTTGACCGCAAAGATGCTTAGCGGTCGCGTCATGTGCCGCCATGTTTTCCCATGGGTAGATTTTGAGCATGTGACGCTCCGGGGCTGCGGCGTGGGGGCTGAAAGGCTCATTCCAGGCGAGCCACCAATGGTCAACAGAGCCTTTCTGCTTGCCGCAGATATCGCAATTAAAAGTTTCAGTCCAGGTCAACGAAGCCACCCTGCCCTGTGATTGGGCTTTCCTCATGAAGGTAGCCTACAACAGGCTAAGGTGCAATACGGCAATTGCCGTCATTTTCCCGACGTCACACACGCGACGGTTACCAAATTTCATATTTAAAAATCCTGGTTGTCGTTTTTTGCACAGCTCTCCACAGGAGTTCCACAAACTTTTTGCGATTGATTCACACGAACGCAACAAATGTCGGATAGGATTGGGCAGCAAACATGCGGTAAAACCCAATTTCTAGGTTGCATTTCCACCATTGATGACTATTATGGGTGCCCTAGGTTTCCCGGGTCTCGCCACATTGAAGTCCCCTCACAGGAGAGAGAGCAATGAAGTCACGCTTTTGGAGTTCAATTCTACGGTTGGTAATAGTAGGGCTGCTTGTTGCGACTTGCGGCACGCTGCTCTATGCACAGTCCACTACGGATGGCGCCATTGGTGGAACTGTTTACGACACCAACGGTGCTGTGGTCGCAAACGCCCAAATAATTGTCCACAACAACGGAACCAACGCGGAAAAAACCATCAAGAGCAATGATTCCGGCTATTTCCGTGTGACCAATCTGGCGTCGGGGACATACACCGTCACTATCAATCAGCAGGGCTTCGCGTCTTATAAGGCTGAGCGAGTGATTGTCCAGGTGGGAAGCGTCACCGACGTATCGCCACGCCTCGGCGTAGGCAGCACTGCAGAGACAGTAAATGTCACCGCAGAAGCGCCGCAGATTAATACCACCTCCGCCGAGTTCTCTCCCACGTTGAACCAGGTAGCGATTTCGAACCTGCCAATTAATGGCGGCCGCTGGTCCAACTTTGCGCTGCTCACGCCCGGCGTAGTAAGCGATTCCAATGCTTTCGGCCTTCTGAGCTTCCGTGGCATCAGCACGCTGCTCAACAACAATACGGTGGATGGAGCCGACAATAACCAGGCTTTCTTCTCTGAAGAGCGCGGGCGCACTCGCGCTGGTTACTCCACTCCCAAGGTTGCCATTGAGGAATTTCAGGTCAACACCTCGAACTACTCAGCCGAGTACGGTCGTTCGGCCGGCGGTGTAGTAAACACCGTGACCAAGAGCGGCACAAACGCCATCCACGGTGAGGGCTATTTCTTTGATCGCGACAACGTTTTTGGGGCCGCAAACCCCGGTACCCAAATACAAGTACAGAACTCGTCAGGCACTTTCTCCCCTGTAAATTTCAAGCCAACGGATTGGCGCAAGATTGCAGGCTTTGGCGTCGGCGGGCCGATCATCAAGGACAAGCTCTTCCTATTTGTGGCGTACGACTGGTATCGTCACAACTTCCCGGGAACCGCCGTTACCTCCGGTCCAAGCGTGTTCTTTGCCGCTCCAACGGCAGCTACGCTATCCACACTGGCGACGCGGTTAGGAGTCAGCACGGCTCAGGCAGGCACCATTTATGCTAACGATCTTGCTGGCCTGAACACTATGCTGGGCCCGGTGGCACGCACCGGTGACCAGAATATCTTCCTGCCCAAGCTGGATTGGCAGATCAACCAGAAGAACCACGCGTCGTTCTCCTTCAATCGCATGCGCTGGTCGTCGCCTGCGGGCGTTCAGTCAGCCGCCACCGTTACACGCGGCATTGCCAGCTTCGGCGATGACTTTGTCAAGGACACTTGGGGCGTGGCAAAACTCAACACGTTCTTTACGCCCACCTTGGGCAACGAGTTGCGCTTCCAGTATGGCCGCGACTTTGAGTTTGAGTTCAGCCAGCAACCTTCACCGTACGAACTCGCTAACCTGGTGAACGCACCCACCTTCCACAACCCGCTCGGCCTGCCGCCGGGCGTAAGCATCACCAACGGCTTTACCTTCGGCGTTCCCAACTTCCTGCAGCGCTCCAAGTTCCCGGATGAGACCCGGAACCAGATCGCTGATACAGTCACCTGGACGCGCGGCAAGCACAGCTTCAAGTTCGGCGTGGACTTCAGCCATGTGAACGATAATGGCCAGAACCTGTTCAACGGCTTTGGCAGCTACAGCTATAACAACTTGTTGAATTACTTTTCTGACCTCAATGCGCCCAATACCTGCGCCGGAAAACCGTGCTATACGTTGTTCTCTCAGGGACTGGGACTGCCGGGTGTTGAGTTCAACACAAACGACTACTCTGTCTTTGTGGCGGACGACTGGAAGATCTCCCAGCGTTTGAGCCTCTCCCTGGGTCTGCGCTGGGAATACCAGCAGATGCCTGATCCGGTCGCCAGCCTGGTGAACCCGCTGGAACCGCGCACCGGCCAGCTGCCCAGTGATACCAATAACTTCGGCCCGCGCGTCGGCTTCGCGTATGACGTGTTCGGCAAAGGCAAGACCGTGCTGCGCGGCGGGTACGGCCTCTACTACGGGCGCGTAATCAACTCCACCATCTTCAACGCCCTCACCGTTACCGGAGCCACTGGCAGCCAGGTTTCGCTTTCGTTCACGCCGACCTCGGCCGGCGCGCCCGTGTTTCCACAGGTGCTGACTTCTCTGACCGGCGTAGGACGCAACATCGACTTCTTCGATCCCAACTTCCAGAACCCGCAGATCCACCAGATCGACATGTCAATTGAGCAGGACCTGGGATGGAACACCGCCCTTTCCGTCAGCTATCTCGGCAGCCTGGGCCGCGAGCTGCCCACCTTCGTTGACACCAATGTAGCCACCAACCGCATCAGCAGCGTCACCTACAACGTCAACGGCGGTCCGCTGGGAACTGGAACATACACCACTGCGTTGTTCCAGCCCTTCAGCACCACGCAGGCCCGGCCCAATGCCAACTTCGGCTCCATGTCGGAGATTGTCAGCGGCGTCAACAGCAGCTACCACGCACTGGCCATCCAGGTGAACCACCGCATGAGCCATAACATCCAGTTCGGCGCCAACTACACCTGGGCTCACGCCATTGATTTTGGCCAGAACCAGACCACCTTCTCATCTACAAATTCCTTCCTTTTCCCCAACAGCATTGCGGCGGAGAAGGGCAACTCGCAGTATGACGTTCCTAACCGGTTCGTGCTGAACGCGATCATCAATTCTCCCTGGAAGAAGGATGGATGGATGGGTGTGTTCGCCAACGGCTGGGAATTTGCCCCGGTCTTCCAGATCCAGAACGGCCTGCCTTACAACCTCTTAGTTTCCGGCAACGCGCCTGTACCGGGGCCGGTGCCTGCGGGTGGAGTGCTCGGCAGCATCAACAATTCAGGCGGCACCAACCGCATTGACATTCTGGGCAACAACTCCTTCCGTTTGCCGATGACCTGGCTCACCGACATGCGCATCGCCAAGAACTTCAGCATTCGTGAAAGATACAAGGTCGAACTGCTGACGGACTTCTTCAACGTGGCCAACAAGCAGAATGTGATGTCGGTAAACACTACCGGCTACACCATCTCCGGCAACAACCTGAACTTCAACCCGGCGTTCGGGTCGACCTTTGGCGGCATCAACAACAGCAACTTCCTCTATACGCCTCGTCAGATCCAGTTGGGCGCGCGCGTCCACTTCTAGACGGAGCGTAGTTGCGGATCCACGCGGCAGCTTCGGCTGCCGCGCTTTTTTTATCTTTTACTCGGGCGATGCGGCCATGATGAATTTCCAGAGAAAATTGTGCGTCCCTCATAATAAGGAATATTGCGTGCCGTAGAATTGGCTGGCTACAATCATCGGTAAAATTGTTCTTCCGCTGCATGCCGGCTCGCCCGGGCGGAGCTCATTGATCTCTAATCTTTGCGGTCCGAGGCTTGATGAAAAAAATCATCGCGCTCCTGCTTCTGGCAATTCTTATTCCCGCCGAACTTTTGGCTTGGGGGCCTCTTGGCCACGCCATTGTGGCTGACATTGCTTCATCCCGCCTAACGCCGGTTACCCGCAAGAATCTCCAGCTTTTGCTTGGCAATGACAGCCTGGCCTCCATCGCAAGCTGGGCGGACACCGTCAGAAAAGACCGCGACGAGAGCTACAACTGGCATTTTGTCGATATTCCGAAAGATGCTGCCGGCTTTTCCCAGGAGCGTGACTGCTTTCGCCCGCAGGATAAGCACAAGGACGCGATGACCGACCATCACAATTGCGTGGTGGACCGCATTGAGATGTTCCGCAAAATTCTGGGCGACGAATCCGCTTCGAAAAACGATCGCCTGGAAGCCCTGAAGTGGATCGTGCACTTTGTCGGCGACATCCACCAACCATTGCATGCGATTGACGAGGCCCGCGGCGGCAATGACATTAAGCTGCCTGTCTTCGGCTCGCCCAAGTGCGGCGATTATGACTGCAACCTGCATTGGACCTGGGACACTCTGCTGCTGGAACACACGGGTTTGACGGAAGAGGACTACGTGGTCCGGCTCAATGAACTGATCCAGCAGAAGCACCTGGAGAAAGAGGCAAACGGGACTCCGGTGGACTGGGCCAATGAATCGCACCTGCAGGCGAGGCGCATTATCGACGCGAAGCCGGCGGCGGTTGACGAAGGCTACTACCAGGCCAACATCGACCTGGTGAATGAAAAACTTGCGCTCGCCGGACTGCGCCTGGCCACGCTGCTGAATGACACGCTGGGCAAAACGACTGCTGGCAAGCTCAGCAGCCATTGACAAATGCGCACGGAAAATCTCTTGAGAAATCTCGTTAACGAGCATCGGCGCACCCTCAGTGCACGGCGTTTCTCTTGTGTGCTGCCTTGCATCTTCATCATTGCGGAGTTGTCAGTCTTTGCGTGCGGCCAGCAAGCCAACGCTCATGGCCAGGAGCTACCCACGGGCATGAGTATCACTCCGACCGCCGCCCGGGGATCAATGTTTCAACCTTTGAATCCGGGATTGCCTGACCTTCCTCAATTCACCGTCGATCACCCGATTTCTACCTCGGTCAGTCCTGACGGAAATACGCTTCTTATTCTCACCAGCGGCTACAACCGCAACAACGATGCCAAGGGCCATGCGATCACCGCTCAGACCAGCGAATATGTGTTCGCTTTTGACCTCCGTTCGACCTCGACGGCGAAGCGACAAGTCTTGCGGATTCCCAATGCCTATATGGGGTTGGCGTGGGCGCCGGATGGAAGGCATTTTTATGTCAGCGGGGGACAGGACGATAACGTTTATGTCTTTGCCCAGGAGAACGGCCACTGGTCGGAATCCGGCAAACCTATTGCTTTGGGACACAAAACTGGTCTGGGAATAGCCGACCGTCTGGAAACAAAGGTTTCTCCGTTGAAACCAATGGTCGCCGGTCTGGCGGTAAGCCCGAATGGCAAACTTCTGCTCGCTGCCAATTATCAAAATGATTCGGTTTCTTTGATCGATCTGGGAACTGCGCGCGTGATCGCTGAACTCGACTTGCGTCCGGGGAAGATCAATCCGGCGCAGAAGGGCGTGGCAGGAGGCGAATACCCGTACGGAATTGTTTTTGCCAGCGACAACAAGGCTTACGTCTCCAGCCTGCGCGACCGGGAAATTGTTGCGCTTGATTTACAGCCTGTGCTCGCAGTCCGGAGCCGGATCAAGACGCATGGGCAGCCGGGAAAGCTGATCGCCAATCATGCCGGCACATTGCTTTTTGCAGCGGCGGACAACAGCGACTCGGTCGTGATGGTGGATACGGCAAAAGACCGCGTTGTAGCCGAGATCAAGACCACAGCTCCAGACGGCATCTTTGCGAACCACGGAGGATTCAAAGGCAGCAATCCCAACAGTCTGGCCCTGTCGCCCGACGAAAGAACGCTTTACGTGACCAACGGCGGCACCAATTCCGTGGCCGTGATCGCGCTGGCGGAAGACTTGGACGACAGCCGTGTAATCGGGTTGATTCCCACCGGCTGGTATCCAACATCGGTCAGCGTCAGCAAAAGTGGCGGGACGCTTTATGTGGTGAACGGAAAATCAATTCCCGGCCCGAACCTGAAAGGGTGTCGAAACACGTTTGCTACAGCTACTGACGATCGTCCCTGCGCCGCTGCCGGTCAATATATTCTGCAGCTCGAAAAAGGCGGCCTGTCCGTAATTCCGCGGCCTGATGCGGCGGAATTGCGTGAGCTCACGCAGCAGGTGGCGCGGAACAATCACTTTGCTGCGCCGGCGGAAGATGCCGGGAGCCGCCAGCTTTTCGCGTTCCTGCGCCAGCACATCAAGCACGTGATTTATGTGGTGAAAGAGAACCGGTCTTATGACCAAGTGCTGGGTGATCTGGAAAAAGGCAATGGCGATCCTGCGCTTACGCTGTTCCCCGACGCCATGACGCCCAACCATCACGATCTGGCCCGGCGCTTTGTCACGCTCGACAATTTCTTTGACAGCGGCGAGGTCAGCGGCGTGGGCTGGAACTGGAGCACCGCCGCGCGTACTACAGACCTGGTGGAACGCACCATACCGATGAACTACGCCATTCGCGGCATGACCTATGACGTGGAAGGGCTGAATCGCAATATAAACGTCGGCCTGGATTCATCAATCGATCGCAATACCGAAAAGCTGGACGATGCCGCGAACCAGTTGCCCGGCCACGCTGACGTGGCGGCGCCGGACGGCCCCGAAGGCGAAAGCGGCGCAGGGTATCTGTGGGACGGCGCGTTTCGCTCCGGGCTCTCGGTCCGCAATTATGGCTTCTTCATCGATCTCAGCCATTACAGCATCATTCCCGGCTCTGATCCTCCCATCCCCCTGCTGCACGATCCTGCCGCAAGCGGTACGCGCGTGGCTGTGGCGACCAAGGCCAACTTGCAGTCGGTAACGGACCCGTACTTCCGCGGATTTGATCAGCGCTTCCCTGATTACTGGCGGTTCAAGGAGTGGGAACGCGAGTTTGACGGCTACATTGCCCACGATGATCTTCCAAACCTGGAATTGGTCCGCCTGCCGCACGATCACCTGGGGCTTTTCAATGAGGCCGTGGATGGAGTGAACACGGTGGAAACCGAGATCGCCGATAACGACTATGCTGTTGGGTTGTTGGTGGAAAAAGTGGCGCGGAGCAAGTACGCCAGCGACACCTTGATTTTCATCATCGAAGATGACGCGCAAAACGGGCCTGACCACGTGGACGCCCACCGCAGCGTGGCTTTAATCGCCGGGCCTTATGTAAAGCAACGCACTGTGGTTTCGAAACGCTTCAATACCGTCACGCTGCTGCGCACCATGGAGGAGGTCCTGGGAATCAAGCCACTGGGACTGAACGATGCCTTGCAGCCGCCGATGGCGGAGGTCTTTTCCATGCAACAATCCGAATGGACCTACAAGGCCCGGGTGCCTTCCGTTCTGCGATCCACTAAACTTCCGCTTCCGGCTCCGGCGACGCAAGAAAAAGATGGCGGGCTTAACAATGTTCCAGCCCACGACGCCGCCTACTGGTCGGCCAAAACCAGTGGCTTTGATTTCAGCGCGGAAGACAAACTGGATTCCGATCGTTTCAACCTTGTGCTCTGGAACGGGCTCAAGGGCGAAGACCAGCCTTATCCGGCTGAACGCGACGGACGTGACTTGCGCAAACACCGCGCCATCCTGCTGCGTGAGCTCAAGAAAAACAGGAACTGAGCACGCCACCCCGCCGGACGATGAACTGGCAGACGTTTTCGCACCTGGCATTTGCCTCCGCATTACTCCATTTCTTCTGGGGCTGGGGATTCTTTTTGCGCTCTTGATGGGCATTCTCGGGGGCTTTTTCCCCGCCTTACGGGCAGCAAGGCGTCCAGTGGCTCCGGCTTTGCGCGCAATGTAGCAAGCTTAAGGCGGCAACAAGAATATTCCCGTGACAAAAAAATGCCGCATCGTGAAAACGATGCGGCATTTGCATACAGGATGTTTTTACCAGACGTGACAAGCGTTGGCGCTGACCATTTTCTGGCCGGCCTTGCAGCCGAACGCCTTGGCAAAGTCCGCGCTGTTTTGCAGGGTGCCATTTGTGCGGTACTCACCGGGCGAATGCGGATCGGTCTTGGCCAGCAGTCGCGAGCTTTCCGGCGTAGAGTTCTGGCACCACACCTGGGCAAAGCCAATAAAGAAGCGCTGCTCCGGCGTGAAGCCGTCTTTGGTCTGGGCAGCTTTGGGGTCTTTGGCCATATCGGCATGCAAGGCGGCCAGCGCGATGCGCAGCCCGCCATTGTCGGCCGTGTTTTCACCCAGCGTCAATCTGCCATTGAGGTGAACGTCATCGACCGCCACAAATGAGCTGTATTCGTCGGCGATACAGCTTGTGCGCTTGTCGAATTCGTCGCGGTCCGCCTGCGTCCACCAGTTCGTAAGGTTGCCTTCGGCGTCGAACTTGCTGCCCTGGTCGTCAAAACCGTGGGTGAGCTCATGCCCAATGACCACGCCAATGCCGCCAAAATTCACGGCATCATCCGCGTCTTTATCGAAGAAGGGCGGCTGCAGAATGCCGGCGGGGAAGTTGATGTCATTGTTTGGCGGGCTGTAATAGGCGTTCACGGTGGGAGGCGTCATGCCCCATTCTTTCTTGTCCAGCGGCTTGCCGATCTTGTTGAGGTTGCGCTTAATTTCAAAGGCGCGCGCTCTTTGCACATCGCCCAGAAAGTCACCGCGCACGATCTTCACCGTACTGTAGTCGCGCCATGTGTCCGGATAACCAATCTTATTGGTGATTGCGTGCAGCTTGACCATGGCCTGTTTCTTGGTTTCAGGCGTCATCCAGTCAAGTCCCTGGATGTCCTGGCCCAGCGATTCTTCCAGAGCGTTCACCATCTTAAGCATCCGCTGTTTTCCATCAGGCCCGAATGTTGCGGCCACATACGGCTGGCCCAGCGCTTCACCCAGCAGGCCATCGGTGATCTGCACGCAGCGTTTCCAGCGCGGTTGCAACTCTTTTTGCCCATTCAGATATTGCCCATAGAAACTGAAGTTCTCGCGGACGAACGCGTCAGACAACGTGGGCGCGGCTGCTCTTATTGCATGCCAGCGCAAATAGGTTTTCCAGTCATCCAGCGATGCCGATTCCACGACCCCGTTGACCTTCTGGAAAAAGTCCGGCGGGACCACGTTGATTTCGGCGAAACTCGGTGCGCCGGTGGATGCAAAGAAGCGATCAAACTTGAAGCTGGGAGCAAGCGCCGTCAGTTCCGAGACTTTCATCTTGTGATCCCGGTTCTTAGGATCGCGCATCATCACGCGCTTGAAAGCCGCGTCAGCCAGCTTGGTCTCAATGTCCATGACGGCCTGGGCTTCTTTTTTGGCGGTCGCCTGTTCATCGCCAAGAAGCACAAACATGTTGGCCATGTGTTCAAGATACTTTTGGCGAGTTTCCTGCGACTTGGGATCCGTATCGGAGTAATAGTCGCGATCGGGAAGTCCCAATCCGCCCTGGAATACGTTGGCGATCTCCATGCTGGCATTGTGAAGATCGGGCGATGCCCCAAATCCGAATAACGCCTGTACGCCGAGCGATTGCAGATAGGCGATCGTCTCTACCAACTGGTCTTTATTAGCGATTGCGGCAATGCGGTCCAGTTCGGGCTTCAATGGCGTGCTGCCCTTTTTATCGACGGCGGCTTGATCCATGCAGGATCCATACATATCGCCGATTTTCTGCATCACCGGAGTACGCTTGGGATCGTTGGCAGACGCTTTTTCCAGAATGTTGTGCAGGTACTGGCGATTGTACTCGGCTAGTTCGTTAAAGCGGCCCCAGCGAGCCTGATCGGACGGAATAGGATTGTTCTTGCGCCACGTGCCGCAGGCATACTGATAAAAGTCCGTACACGGATCCACGCTCTTGTCCATGGCGTCCCGATCATATGACTTGGGGCGCGACACGGCCTTTTCGCGAGCGGCGGTCGCATTTTCCGTTTTCTGGACTGAATCCTTGGCAGACTGCTGCAAAGGCTGTTTCGACGGAGCGCTGCCGGTTTGTGCCACGGCAGTCATCACTCCCAAGACAACGCAAGGTAAAACTCGTTTCCAAAGCATAGTTTCTCCCAATATATGAAATCGCAAAACTGGAAAGTGTATGCCGATTTGAGAGGCGTGTACAGCGCAAGCTTTGGCCCAGGCGCTATATGGCTCGAACCAAAGCAGTTGAGCAGGGGAATTCTCTATTGCCTTGGGAAACCAAGTTGCTACACTATTATCCCCAACGAATCCGAATGCTCTACCCACCTAAAACCGGCCCGTCGCCGAATGTGCCTGACGACGAGGCTGTATCCGGCAGCGGCCCCACAAGCGACCCAGTCGACGTAGTGGTCCGCAGCGCGTCATTACAGCGCGTGATGAACCTGGCTGAGAAAGTGGCGCGGCATCCGGCGGCCGTACTGATCGTGGGTGAAACCGGCACGGGCAAGGAGATGATCGCGCGGACCATCCATACCCACTCGTTACGCTGCAATCATCCGCTCATTGACGTGAACTGCGCAGCCATCCCCGAACATCTGGTTGAGAGCGAGCTCTTTGGATATGAAAAAGGGGCGTTCAGCGGCGCCGATTCCATGAAGCCCGGCTTTTTCGAAATGGCCAATAAAGGAACGCTCTTCCTCGACGAAATCGGCGACCTTGATTTGAAGATTCAGGTGAAGCTGCTGCGGGTGCTGGACGGCGTGCCTTACTACCGGCTGGGCGGCAACAAGAAAGTGAGCGTTGACGTGCGCGTGGTGGCGGCGACCAATCACGATCTGGAAGAACTGGTAAGGGCCGGCCGATTTCGCGGCGACCTTTATCATAGGCTGGCGCAGTTCAAGCTTGAAGTGCCTGCGTTGCGCGAACGGCCGGAGGATGTGCTGGGCATTGCGGAACAAGTATTGCACCAGCACTATCCTGAATCGCGCTTCAGCCGCGACGCGGTGGACGCGCTGCTTTCCTATGACTGGCCCGGCAATGTGCGGGAATTGAAGAATGTGGTGTTCGGCGCCGTGCTGCAGGCCAAGGACGCGCACATGGAAATCTCAGCCGCAGACCTGCGTTTCCCCGATTCAGTGAGCGCCGGCCGGCCCACTTCCACCGAGGGTGACCTGGACCAGGTGGAGAAGAGAGCGATCCTTCAGGCGCTGGAAAAGAGCGGCGGGAACCAGGGGAAGGCGGCCGAGATCCTCGGTATATCGCGGCGCACGCTGATTCGAAAGCTGAAGGTCTACCGCGAAGCCGGATTGGAAGATTCGTCGGGCAGCCTGAGCCTCAATCAGCAGCGTTACTACCGCACCCAGCTTGAGCTGCCTATCAAGATGCGGTTTGCCGGAGAACAGTTCGATGCAGTCCTGCTCAATATCAGCGCCGGTGGAGCAGGGGCGAAGACCGAGAAACCGCTGAAATCCGGCGCCCCGGTGTTGCTGGTCTTTTCGATTCCCGGCAGCAATAATAAAGATGCTGTTGAGCTTCCCGGACGAGTCACATGGGCCAACAAGGCCGGACATTACGGGATCCAGTTTGGCGATCTTCCACCATCCCTGCGCACCAGCCTGCAACGCTGGCTGCGAGCCGAGATGAAAAAAGATGGCTGGGACGTGGCGACCACCGAATAGCAGCGGCATCGGATGGAGCCGGTGAAGTCTTTTAGGAACTTCCAATCAGCACGCCAGCCACAAAAACCAGGGTCCCGCCAAGGACAACCTGCAAGGTAGCAGAGACCCATGGCGACTCCATATATCGATGGCGCACCCAGGCAATCGCGCCCAGTTCGGCAATCACCACAATCACGGCGATCACAGTGGCAATCTGGAATGACGGGATCAGGAACGGAAGAGTGTGGCCGATCCCGCCCAGCGTCGTCATCAGCCCGCAAACCAGGCCACGTACCCAGGGATGCCCGCGGCCGGTGAGGCTGCCATCGTCAGAAAGCGCTTCAGCAAAACCCATGCTGATGCCGGCGCCGAGCGAAGCGGCCAGACCGACCAAAAACGCAAAATGGGATTCATGCCGGGCAAACGCAGCGGCAAAGACCGGCGCCAGCGTTGACACGGATCCATCCATCAACCCGGCCAGTCCGGGCTGCACGATCTGGAGAACGAAAAGCCGCCGGCTGGCTTCGTCTTCCTGGCCCCGCGTCTTGGCGTCCAACTTGTCCTTGCCCAGTTCTTCCGCCCGATGCTCATGCACCCGCTCTTCCTGCGCCAGATCGTTGAGCAACTGGCGGATACTTGCGTCCTGGGTGCGGGAAGCGGCCTTTTCATAAAAGATGCGCGTCTCCACTTCCAGGGTCGATGCCTGACGGCGCGCAGCTTCCGGGCGCAATGGTTGCGTGAGCCAGATGGCACGCCGCGTCACCAGACCTTTCACGTCGCCGCGCCGAATCAGCGGAATATGCTCGCCGAACTTGGCGCGATACAGGTCAATCAGCTTGCGCCGATGGGTCGATTCCTCATCACGCATGCCTTCAAACATGGCGGCGGTGGCGGGAAAATCCTTGCGAAAATTCTCGGCAAAATCGCTATAGACGCGCTCATCTTCTTCTTCCAAGGCGATTGCCAGGGCAAGTACTTCTTGTTCCGAAAGGCTCTCAAAGCTGCGCATAAGTTTCCAGGATTGCAGAGTTGCGCGCGGACGCGCTGACTTTAGAGGGCATTTTACTGTATTAGGAAGAAACAGTTGGGCATGGCCGCGGTTTTGAGAACGAGCAGGCGTGGCACTCCGTTCTGTCCGCGGAAGCAAAAATAATCTTTATCGGACGTTGCCGATGCCACAGCCCGTGGCGCAGCGGGGGTGGCTGGTACTGAGGGGCCAAATCAAATGCTTTCGCGAGATGAGATTGTCAAGATGGCCTAATTCCCATCGCGACGGTGCACTACTTCGCAATTGATTCGGTTAACGTAAGTGCGCTACAGTGGATCGTTTCGTTTCATTCCGGGAGGAGAGGCTAAGACCCTTAACCACAAAGGATACGAAGGAACACAAAGGAGCCGCCCAAAACCTACGCCAAAGTAAAGTTTTGTCGCTGAAGTCCACGCCAATCGAGGCGTAAATTCTGAAGTCCACGCCAATCTGGGATGATTTGGGATGGACATCGCGGAAGTCTACGCCAACTTGGGAGGAGGCGGGGAGGGGTGGGCATCGAGAAATGATGTTGCGGAAGTTTCCTGGAGCCGCGATGCCGGTTGCGGGTAGGATTTCACTGGTGCGCAACTTCCAGGTTCTATTTGACGACGCCGAACCGTCCCCGTTTGAACACCCGGGTTATGCGCCGTACGGAAATATGGGCTTTCCGCCGACGCATGCTGACCGTCCGTGGACGTTTGCGAACTTCGTTCAATCCATTGACGGCATAGCTTCATTTAAAGGCCCCCACGCGGCGGGTTCAGACATTTCGCAATCGGCGGAAGACCGCTGGCTCATGGATCTGTTGCGCGCCCACGCTGATGCCATTATCACGGGCATCAATACGCTGGTGGAAGAGACCCTGAGTGCGCCGAAGTTGAATGGAGGACGCGGCCCGGTGTATCGGATTGAAGCCGAGCTTCTGCGTGAGCTGCGGGTGAAGCTCGGGCGCAAGCGGGAGAAAGTGATCTTTGTTACCGCATCGGGCAGCGTGGATCCCCGCGCGTATCGCGTTTTTGACGGAGACTTGATGGACGCGCTGATCCTGACCACTGGAACCGGAGCAGCGCGCCTGCGAGGGCGAAGCGACAAAATAAGGGTGATCGTTGCCGGGCAGGAAAAGACGATTGACCTGGCGGAGGCCATGCGGATGCTGCGCAAGGAAATGGGGATCGAACATCTGCTCTGTGAAGGCGGCCCCACGCTGTACGGGAGCATGGCGCGTGCGGGCTTGATGGACGAGAAATTTGTGACAGTTTCACCGGTGGAGATTGGGTTGATCGTTCCGCCGGAACAGAGCGTTGCGCCGGCTGCGCCAGGCAATCAGCTCAACCTGCGTCCAACCACATTTATGTATCCCGGCTTTACCCAGGAGGCAGCTCCGTGGTGGCGGTGGATGAGCTGCCGCCGCGTTGGAGACCACCAGTTCAATCGATATCGAAGAAAATGATCTCGCGGGTGCAAAATGGTCCGCAGAGCGGCGGAAACGAAAGGAGGTCTTGAGGCATCAAAATGAGAGTAGGTTAATGTGCGCAGAGGTGGCCAATGGAAACGTTGCGCGAGAAGTCATTCTGGGGCGTGATTGCTTTCGTGGCGGTGTTCATAGCATCGCTTGTGGTCCTGTTGGCCGACAATGCCATGGCTCGGTGAGCGGCTATTTTCTGCCTGCCGCTTCCACGCTGCGCGTTGGGTCCGCGCCTTTCCAGGTAACGTCTGCTGTTGGCCCGTAACTTGACGGGACTGGCTTGCCCAGAAGCCGCAGATACACGCTGAGCTGGGTGCGATGATGCGTGGTGTGAAGCACCCGCCGCCAGAAGACCCAAATGCGCTGCCGCTGCACGTCAAAGAAGGGAACCACTTCCAGCCACCATGGCTGATCGCGGTTTGCCATGCGTTCCAGGCGCGGACGGCAGAGCTCTTCTTGTCGCCGGCAAAACGCGGCGGGCGTGAGCTCCTGCGGCAAAAGCGCCGCCGCTTCGGGCTCGCCTCCCAGGCCGATGAATTCAGCAAAGAAGCGTCGTTCGGAGAGAAGCTGGTGTCTCATGACCTCAAGCACAGTGCTGGAGCGATCGGCCGGTTTGAAAGCCATGTCTTCTGGCGCGAACTGACGCCACAAGCTAACGACCTTATTCGTCTCGCTGGCGTAAGTATCCAGGAGGTGCTGGAACACAGGGTTTGCGGCGCGCGGCACCTGCCGGTCGGAAATCGCCGTGTATTCATATTGCATGGGCATAGTGATTCAACCCGCGGTCTTGACGGGACCGATTTTACGCTCCCGCGGCCCTGGTCTGTGTGGCGGTCGAACCGGATTTTACGATGGCTGCTGCCACGAGTCCGGCGACGACAAATCCCATGGCGATGGTACAGATGTAAGCCAGCGTGTAATTGCCCGGGAATCCGTACCAGTTCCAGTAAGACACATTGGTGCTGATAGCCGCCAGAATGCCGGCTATGGTCACGAAGCGCCAGCGCGCGGCAAAACTGGTCAGGCTGGTCTGGCCCAGCAGGATGACGGCCAAAAACACCTGAAAGATATTGGTCCCAAGCTCGATAGCCAGCGCCTTCCCGAAGGAGAAATTGAGTGCAGGGTGGTAGACCAGAAGTCCGGAAGGCCCAGTTTCCACTTTGTGCATGCGGGCTTCCATGGCGGCGGCCTGTTGCGCGCGCGTGGCGTTCTCCGGGACACCAAGACCAGGGAGAAGATACATGCCCTGCTCCGGCATGTTGGCTTTCATGGAAGCCAGGACCGCCGGTTCATTGGGAATTTCCTTTATGCCCGTTTTACCCAGAGGTAGAACATCGTGTGCGACAAACGACCATAAGAAAAATGCCAGACCTCCAAGCACGCCGGCCAGAATCTTTTTGCCCATAATGCCTCCTTGTTTTGCGCATCGTCGTCTTTTTGCGCCCGCTTCTTTATAGCGCACCCATTCCTTTTGCGCACCCATGCTGCTACGGGAAGCCGGGAGAGTCAATAAGGAATCGTGAACTAGCCATTTGGGCAGGTACCAATAAAATTCCGAAACTTATCGCGGAAGCCTGTAATCTTAGGTGGAACCCCTTTTCCACGATCGGAGTAGTAACTTGGCCCGTGAAACTGATGTAAAAAAAGTTGATGCGAAGAAGAAGAAATCCGCTGCGGAGCAGCTGAAATCCGCCTGGCCCATGATCGCGGAGCTGGTGCGCCCGCGACGCCGCCTCCTGGGCTTTAGCTTTGCCCTACTGCTGATAGGCCGCGTGTGCGGGCTGGTCTTACCGGCTTCGCCAAAGTTTCTGATCGATAATGTAATCGGAAAACACCGGCCTGATCTGCTCCTGCCTCTGGTGCTAGCGGTATTGGGGGCGACGCTGATTCAGGGACTGACATCGTTTTCTTTGACGCAGCTACTTTCGAAAGAAGGCCAGCGTTTGATTTCCGAGCTCAGGCGCCGAGTGCAGACACACGTAGGGCGGCTCTCACTGAATTACTACGACGCCAACAAGACCGGCGCGCTGGTTTCACGCATCATGAGTGACGTGGAAGGAATACGCAATCTGATCGGCACCGGCCTGGTTGAGTTTTGCGGCGGCGTGCTTACCGCCCTGCTCTCACTGGGGTTCCTGCTGAAATATAACGCCCAGATGACGGGCATCGCCCTTGGATTCCTGGTGGTTCTAATGGTGGCGCTCAGCCGGGCGTTCAAAACCATTCGTCCTATTTTCCGCGAACGGGCCAAGATCAACGCTGAAGTCACGGGACGCCTGACGGAATCTCTGGGCGGCGTGCGCGTGGTGAAGGGCTATCACGCTGAAGAGCGTGAATCCAATGTGTTCAGCGGTGGAGTGCAGCGGCTGCTGGATAACGTGCTGAAATCACTCACAGCCACCTCGCTGATAGGACTGGTTTCGGCGGGTGTGCTGGGCGTGGTCAGCGCGATCATTATGTATATGGGCGCACGGCAGATTTTTGCCGGGCATATGACGGTGGGCGGGCTATTCAGTTACACCATGTTCATGGGCTTTCTGATCGCGCCGGTGGCCCAGGTTGCCAGCATCGGCACGCAGATCACCGAAGCGCTTGCCGGGCTGGACCGCACGCGCGAAGTTCTGGGCGAGCGCCGTGAAGACCAGGACCCTGAGCGCACGATTGTGCTGGGCGAGATCAACGGACAGATGACCTTCGAGAACGTGGACTTTGAATATGAGAAAGGCAAGCCCGTGCTGGATGACGTGAGCTTTGACGCGCAGCCCGGCACGGTGACGGCGCTTGTCGGCTCGTCGGGTTCAGGCAAGTCGACCATCATCGGGCTGACGGCCGCTTTTTATAAACCTACTTCAGGCCGCGTGACGATTGACGGCAAGGACCTGAGCCATGTTCGCCTGGATTCCTATCGCAGCGCGCTGGGCGTGGTGCTGCAAGACTCGTTCCTGTTTGATGGATCGATCCGCGAGAACATCGCCTTCTCGCGGCCTGATGCGACGGACGAAGAAATTCTTGAAGCATGCCGCATCGCCCACGTGGACGAGTTTGCCGAGCGCTTTGCCGACAAATTTGACACCATTATCGGCGAGCGCGGGGTAAAGCTTTCCGGTGGACAGCGGCAACGCGTCTCCATTGCGCGGGCCGTGCTGGCCAATCCCAGAATTCTGATCCTGGATGAAGCCACGTCAAGCCTGGACTCCGAATCGGAAGCCTATATCCAGCAGGGCTTGAAGTATCTGATGGAAGGCCGGACGACGTTTGTGATCGCTCACCGGCTCTCCACAATACGCCAGGCCGACCAGATCCTGGTGGTGGAGTCGGGCAAGATCGTGGAACATGGCAAGCACGCCGAGCTGCTGGCGCTCCAGGGCCGCTATTACGATCTCTATACGCGCCAGCATGGGCTGGAAGAAAACCTGTTCCTGGCGCCGGGCGAGGGCGACAAAGTGGAAGAGAAGAACGGAGGGCAACGTGGCGGTGGCGGCGGCGTGCCCGATGCAGTGAGCCTAATTCGGGGACAGGGGTTTTAGGAATCGGGTGATCGGGAAAAACCTCCAACCACAAAGGAAAAGGCCGCAGCGGCACGCTAGGCGGATTGCTCAAAGGCATCTGCCAAGCGTGCGCTTGCGCTCTACTGTTTATTCGGCTTGATCGGTTTTTGAAGAATTCTGTTGAGCCAGCCAGTTCAGAAAGAGCTGTTCGATGGGCTTATCCTTGGCCCGGATCATGTGGCGGATGGTATGTCCCGTAGCCAGATGGCAAAGCTCCTCGGCCATATTCTTGATGTGGTCGCCCGCGCGCTCCAGCGCGTTGGCCATGGCCAGCACGTGCAGGCTCTCCGGACCTTTTAGCCCTTCGGCATTTTCCGTGTGGCGCACCACTATCAGATTGCGCAGGCGGTCAATCTCGGAATCGGTGCGGAGCACATGAATTGCCTGCTCAATGTTGCGCGTGGCAAAGGCTTTGACCATGGTGGTCAGCATGTTTTCCAGCAGACAGCCCATCCTGGTCAGTTGTTCCACGTCATCCATGTCAATGCGGTTGCGTACGATGGCGGAGCGCTCGGCGAAGCTGGCCACCAGGTCGCCCACGCGCTCAAGATCCAGCATCAGCTTCATGCAGGCCAGCAGTTCCCGGGCCTGCGGCGGAGTCACCTGGGTGATCACCGTGGCCAGGGCTTCGTCCATTTCGCGGTCCATGGCGTCCAGCCGCTCTTCGCATTTGCGGACGGCCAGAAGCGCCATCTGGGACCCGTTAATCAAGCCATCAATAGCGTGCGTGACCTCATCCTTGGCCAGCGAGCACGCGGTTAAGGTCAGGTCAACAAGATGGGACTGCTCCGGAACTTCCGTGGGGAGGAGTACTGCGTGGGAACTCATGGCCGCTACTACCTTGTCCGCCGCGCCTTCACTTCTGGAAGAGCGGCTTGATTCACATTGCCGTCTCGACCCAGTTATAGAGGAGAATTGTGAATAAGAGGTTAAAGCGCCGTGAATCCTGTGCAAAATCCGCTTACCCGGGAAGACTCACCACTGATTTTCACTGATAACACTGATCTGAAATCGGCAGAGCAGGCGCTGGCTATAGCGGTTTTATGAATAACGTAGACCGTCGAAAGGAAACGCAAGGTCCTTCCGGCCTACTCGCACGCTGAAGAATCCGCGCGCTCGCTTAACGGCCGTCAGGATGACGAACGGGGAAAAGACTACTCAGTGTATTCAGCGAAAAATAGTGGTGAGATCAAACTACTCTTTTTTCAGGAAGCCATGCTATGGCTTTGTTCCGGCTCGTGTTCGCCAGAGAGGAAGTCCACCAGACTTTCCGCAAGACGAATAGCGTGATCTGCAATCTGCTCCAGGCAGCGCGAAGCAAAGATGAGATGCAGGTCGTCCTGCTCGCTTGCGGCACTCTGCTGGTGGCCGTTGAGCTTACGCAAAACATAATCGCGATAGGCATCTACCGACGCGCTGCCCGTTGCGGCACTGCGCGCCAGGACTAGGTCCAGCCGAGTGAGGGAACGGAGGGTCTGGCGGCAAAGATGAGAGACGGCGATGGCCAGCGGCTGCAGCCGGGAAAAATCCTCATGCTCGTTGTGCTTTCCCACTTCAGTAACTTTGTGTCCCAGGTTGGCCGCCAGCTTTCCCAGGCGGGCCAGGTCTTTGCTGATGTTGACGATGAAGGTCAGCCGCTGGATTTCCGAACGCGGCAGGTCGCACCGTTCCAGCTCCGAGAAGACAGCTTGGTGGAGCGTAAGCTCGAGTTCCTGGATGGCCCCTGCGCTTTCCATCACGCCGGCAACAATGTGTGAGTTCGAATGCAGCAACGCCGCAATCGCTTTGCCGACGGCCTCATCCACATTGAGGCCCATGGTGACAAGAAGGTTGTTGAACTGAGTTTCCGTCGTTTGCGCCCTTACTGCCTGAATCGCCATAAAAACACCTTTGCTGTAAGCGTTACTCTGTTAGACGAAAATACTGGTGGCCGGTTAACGCGCAATGAAAACTAAAAGCAATTTGCGTAAAAGTTCGCAAAGCGCTTGTTTTCACAGCTATAGATGTAAGGGGAGTCAGGAGGATTCACTTTTTCGGCGATTCGAAACGATACCCCGCGCCGCGCACTGTCCGCAGATGTTCGATTTCACTACATGGGAAGCGCAGACCGTCCGATGCCGCGGACGAAGGAACCCCTCGTTTTTTTTCTTGGAAGAATTGCCATTTCAAGGCGGTAGACAGTAGGCGGCGCGGAGGTCAATTGTTCAGGTTAACCCGTGCAAGCAAGCCCTGGAACCGCTGGTCTTTACGAAGATTGTCATACTTGGGATCGACTTTGATGTTCGTGAGCGCCGGGGAGTGTTCCTTATAAGCCTGCTCCAGAAGCAACATGACTCTCTCCCGCTGGGTTGATCCGCTGTAGGCGATCAGACGGGCCAGAAGGGCATCGGAGCGCAACCTGGGTGACAACGCTTCAAATCTCGCCAGCGCATGCTGCGCCTGGGCCACATTGCCTGAGCGGTTGTAAATGTAGGCCCTGTTCGCCCAGTACCACGTGGAATCCCCTGCATTTTCGATCAGCTCATTTTCCTTCAGCGCCTCCGCAAATTTTCCCTGCTGCACGTACGAGGCGGCGAGGAAGGAGCGTGCATTTGCGAAGCCCGGATCCATGTCCAGCACGGCGCGAAATTGGTCGATCGCGCGGTCGTACTTCCTTGCATAAAAGAGGATCGCTCCGCGGTCGGTAGCAATGATCAGCGACATGGGATCGAGCTGACGGGCCCGTTCGCTTTCAGCCAGGGCTTCATCGAAACGCCCCTGCCAGGCAAGGTATTCGGCATACCATTGGTGCGCAGTTGCGTAGTCAGGATTCAACTGAATGGCACGCCGAAACTCCTTCTCGGCAGTTTGCCAGTCATAGTCATAATTTTCAGCCACCAGGGCCAGCGACGCATGTGCCTCAGCCAGAGAATCGTCCAGGGTCAGCGCGTTCAGAGCGGCAGCTTTGGCTTTCGGCATGAACTCCTGTTGCGGCGCTGCATACCAGGTACTCATCAATCCAAAGGTATCCGCCAAGCCGGCATAAGCACTCGCATAGCCTGGATCCTTTGCGATGGCCTGCTGGAAATAACTCGCGGCTTGCAGAAAGCCGGCGGTCGTCCTCTTATTCCAGAAGTACCGGCCCTTGAGATAGAGATCATAGGCTTCATAGGAAGCTGTGGAGTGGGTTGGGCCAGGATGATTCGCCGCTTTCACCCCGTTGTTGCCACCCAGGCTGATCTGAATCTCATCGCCAATCTCCTGGGCTATTTCGCTCTGGAGCGCCAGCGAATTGTTCAGTTCGCGGTCATATTCCCGTGCCCAAAGGTGCGACTGGTCTTTCACCTGGATGAGTTCCGCGGTGATGCGTACCCGGCTTGAATCGCGCCGCACACTGCCTTCCATCACATACTGCACTCCCAATTCACGCCCGATCTGGTCCAGCGGCTTCGGGCTCTGCTTGTAGAACATGACGGATGTTCTGGCAATGACTCCCAGACGACCCTGGTTCAGGCGAGTCAGTTCCGCGATCATCTCTTCGGTCAGCCCGTCACTGAAGTAGTCCTGCCCGGGATCTCCCGTGAGGTTCTGGAAAGGCAAGACCGCCACCATGACCCGCGCCACCGGAGCACTACTTATCGATGTCTTGCGCACCCATTGGAAGTAACCGGCCACGAGGACAGCCAAAATCAGCGTTATTCCGGCAACTACCTTCCACCGGCCTTTAGGCGGCGAGACTATAGTGGCCGCGACGATAGGAACTTCCGGTAGTTGCTGCTTTGTGGGTTGAGAAGCAGCAGATGGGTCAAAGGATATCCGTTTCACATCGGCCAGGAAACGGTAACCACGGCTGCCCACAGTTTCTATAAAACGGGGACTACTCGCCGAGTCGTTCAGTACAGTCCGCAGTTTGTTGATGGCGCTGCTGATGTTGTGGTCAAAATCAACAAAGGTGCCATCCGGCCATAACCTCTGGCGCAGTTCATCTCGGCTAATGATTTCGCCTGGCCTCTCCAGCAAACAAACCAGCAACTGAAACGGCCTTTCCTGTACCTTGAGCCGCACACCATTTTTGCTGAGTTCACCCGCGGTGACCTCAGCTGTGAAGACTCCAAATTCATAGCTCCGGATGGGCTCGGCGGCGGTTGCCATTTCTTTCCCTTTGACGCTTGGCGCTGATGGGGGGCAGCCGCTAGTCTAGCACACGGCAGGCCGATGATTCCGGCCGATAAAAGCCATTATTTGAGCAACTTGGCTGATGATTCACAAATGGTTAAAGGATGAACCCCGAACCATTGACATGCCGTGTGGACCAAGATAAGCAATCCAAGTACGCGAAATTTTGTGCGAGATCCCGGAGATCAAGAAAGGTAACTATGAAGTTGAACGCCAGATCCTATTGGTTCACGTTGCTGTTGCTGATGATGTTCGCAGTTCCTGCTGTCGCCCAGTTTGAAGTCAGCCCCGATCACTTTGATGACAATCCTTCCAGCAGCCCGCAGGCTGATCATTCCAATTCTGTGACTAGTCTTAGACTACAGATCGCGGAACAGAAGAAGCTGCTGGCTAGCTACCAAGACCGGCTTCTACAGAAATCCGCTCTGGTGGCAAAAGCCCGGCAAGCTCTCGGAAATTCGGGCAGCGCCGCTGCCCGGAACGACTACTTCAGGCAAAAGAGCGAGCTGCGGGAATTACATCAATCCCTGGCAGGCCCTGTCCGCAATGCCCAGCTTGCTTTAGCCCGGCTTGAACGACAACAGCAGGCTTCACGCCCGTTGGCTGGCGGTCGCCACGCCAGTGGCAGCATCACCGCGGCACTTTCCACTGCGAAATGACGCTTGCCGGATGACGGCTGCCGCGGATTTTCAAGATGGCTGGGTCATGCAACACATGGGATTTGCGCGAAGAAGGATGAAAGGTTTCTAAGATGAATGCGCGGACAAAGTTGGTAGCACGGGAACCTGCGGCCTTGTTTGTCGCTTCTGCTGAAGCGGCTGGCGGTGGCGGACGCTCACAGACAGAGAAATGGACCTTCTTGCAAAAGAAGCTCAAACGAATGTTGCTGATCTTACGATCGCCCATAGCCTCTTTTCGCTGGGCGCGGGCCAAACATAAAGCACTCGCGAAACTGAAACAGAACGGCGTTTCCGGCTGGCAGGGCCGCCGGAGCAACAGTTTTGCCGAATGTGAGCGAGACGGGATTGTGATGGGCTTATGACGCATCACAGCCGATCACCATGGTTCGACGAACCAGACAACATATCCGGCCCGTGAGCTGATCACACCCTGGTATTTTCGGCTTCGAAATGACGCTTGCCGGATGAAACGGTTTCCGCACGTTTTCACTACAGTACTGAGGTACTGACACAAGGAGTTGGGGATGAGGCAGCTTTGCAGAAAGGCGATGCAGCCAGCCAACAGGTTGCCGAGATCGTAAATTTTGAACTGTCGAATTTTACTGCCCAGATTGATGACGATAGCACGGGCAACCTGAACGCCGACGGCGCGCAAGGCGGACCGAATGCCCTGGCTGTCCAGCCGTTCTCGGTTTGCGTCAACGATCCGCTAGGCGGAACACCTCCTGGCGTCAATTTCAACCCGGTGGCCATGACTTTATTCTCAAAATGGGCAAGTCTGAAGGGTAAAGGTTTTGATGAAGGACGAAATGCGGCGCGTGCAGCCGTGGCTCGCGGAGAGGCGCTGTTCAACACATTCCCAATCCCGATCTCAGGCGTGAGCGGGCTGAATGATCTGCCCGGAGTGCCTGCTTCATTTGTCGGAAGTTGCACAACGTGCCATAACACGCCGAACGTGGGCGATCATTCCGTTCCGCTGGCCATTAACATTGGAGTAACGGAATATCCGCCGGTTCCTGCGCTCGATATCACCGGCCTGCCGGTTTACACCATGCATTGCGCCGCCGGCGCGCAGACACCGATTAACCAAGGTTCGACGATCCAGACAACAGATCCGGCCCGGGCGCTGATCACCGGGAAATGCGCCGACATAGGCAAAACCAAGGGACCGATTCTGCGCGGACTGGCGGCACGAGCACCCTATTTTCACAACGGCTCGGCGGCCACCCTGAGAGACGTCATCAATTTTTACGAGCAACGTTTCCAGCTTAGCTTTACGGAAGAGCAAAAGAGTGATCTTGAGGCATTTCTAAGGAGCTTATAAAAGGCTTTCCGGCTGAGCCTGCCTCTCAGTGAGGGAAGGAGCGGACGGATGTTCACTGCGCGGGCAAGCAGGACCTACTTTTTTGGTGATTCAAAACGGTAGCCTGCGCCGCGCACCGTCCGCAGATAACGGGGCTGTTCCGGGTCAACTTCGATCTTGGAGCGCAATTTTCTTACGTAGACATCCACTGAGCGAGGGCTGACAAATGCCGTCTCTTTCCAGACTGCATCCAGGATCTGGTCGCGCGTGAATACCCGGCCAGGGTGCTGGGCAAGAAAATGCAGAAGGCGGAACTCGGTAGCCGTGGCCGTTATCGCAATCCCGCGGACCGTAAGGACCATCGCTGTGGTATCGATTTCCAGGTCGCCGGCCTGGATGATTGCGGGAGACAGCGGCGCCTCGCAGCGGCGCAGCACTGCTTTCACACGGGCCACCAGTTCACGCGGGCTGAACGGTTTGGTGATGTAGTCGTCAGCCCCGATTTCCAGTCCGCGAATGCGGTCAGCTTCACTGGTCCGCGCCGTGAGAAAAACGATAGGCGTACCTCTCAGGGCCTGCCCAGACTGCCGCACCTGGCGGCACAGTTCGATTCCATCTCCGCCGGGGACCATGATATCCAGCAGCAGCAGGGCAGGGCGTTCTTTCAATGCGTCGGCCAGCACGGCAACGGTGCTGGAATAGCCGCGCACGCGATATCCGGCAGCCTCAAGATGATGGCGCACCAGGCGAGCAATATCTATGTCGTCTTCGATCACAAAAATTTTCTGCTTGTCATTCACGCCAGTTTCAGCAGGGGACTTTCCTTCGGTTGATCGATCCATTCCCGTCAGCGTTCTGTTCAGTGCACCCATAACGCTTCCCAGATTACAGGCGGAATGTTAAGAGAGTGTGAAATCTCAGCTAGAATGCAAGCAGCCCGATGACAATCTCACTGCGGCCGTTCCGCCCTGACGACCAGGAATTTCTCTACACGCTCTATGCCAGCACGCGCCTGCATGAAATAGCCGGATTTGGCTGGCCCGCGGCGCAACAGGAGATGTTTTTACGCATGCAATTCAACGCGCAGTATCGCTCTTATGAATCGGCCTATCCGCAGGCGGAGCACCAGATCGTAGAGCAAGATGGAGAGCCGATTGGCCGGATTATGGTCTTACGGGAAAAGGCATCCGTGCTGCTGGTGGATATCGCTTTGCTGGCGGAGCATCGTGGACGGGGCATTGGCGGTGAGCTGCTTCGCGGGCTTATCCGGGAATGCGCGCGTGACAGTGTGCCGATGCGGTTGCAGGTGCTGAAGACCAACCCGGCCCTGCGGCTTTATGAGCGCCTGGGATTCACGTGCACCGGCGAGGACCAGATGTATATCCAGATGGAGTGGCAGCCGGGATAAACCGCTGAGCTCTCTTCGACTATTGCTCATCTCGCTGCGCCCCGAGCGGAACAAACCTGACGCGGGGGTCGGGCGACACCTGCCGCTGCTGTAAGACGCTGGCGGGGGTGCAAGTCGACATGCCGGCCGGCACGGGTGCCTGCCCATCTTGGCGGCGGAAGAAATAGCTTCTGATCGTGAAACAGGTATTGCGCTGGCTCTCTTCGATCAGGCGGCGTGCCGTTGCGTCATCCGACGACTGCCTGCGCTGCACAACGGGCAGTTTCAACGGGTGAAAATCCTGGAATACTTCCAGCGGTTTGGGTTGTGGTGCGGCGGTCGCGAAAAGGAAGAACAAATTAAGAGGCCACATAAAGTCCTCCCTCCCAGAAATTATAGTCCTGAATCCGGCAATCGCATGAAATCCAAAGTGGGAAGCGGCACGGCAAAGACCCAGAAAATGGCTTGCAGGGGTCATTTGCATCTTCTTACCTCCAGGCGTACGCTTATTGGGTTCAACAGGCGCGAAATGGCAGGAAAGATTGATTGTCTCAGTTCAAGTCAACCGAATGATCGCCCGTGGCTAAGGCGCCTGCACTCCAGTAAAGAAGGATCGCATGAAGAATATTTACGTAGGCAATCTGGATTTTAACGTCAGTGAAGATGAACTTCGGCAGGCTTTTGCAGCTTACGGGCAGGTCGAAAACGTCACCGTATTGAAGGACCGCGATACCGGCCAGCCACGCGGCTTTGGCTTTGTGGAGATGGCAAATGACGAGGAAGCGGAAAAAGCCATCAGCGCGATGAATGGATATCAACTGGGATCGCGCGCTCTGAACGTGAATGAAGCCAGACCCAAAACCGGCGGCGCGGGCGGAGGCTTCGGTCGCGGTGGCGGCGGCGGGTTCGGTGGTGGCCGTGGTGGCGGGGGCGGTGGCCGCGGCGGCAATCGAGGCGGTGGCGGTGGCCGTGGCGGTAGTGGTGGCGGCGGTTTCCGCAAATACTAAAATAATATTGCAAAGTAAAAGACGCAGGCTTGGCCTGCGTCTTTGCTTTCGGACACGCTGCTCCGGCCTAAGGTTGATTACACGAATTCAACGGCAGGTTTGTGCGGGATAATGCCGGCACGGTATCCCATGTCCAGCAGCTTCACCACGGCTTGCTTGCCGTCATCGCCGTAATCCAGTGTGCGATCGTTAACATACATGCCAACAAAGCGGTCCGCCATCTGCGGATCGAGATCGCGCGCGAACTGCATGGCATAGGCTAGCGCAGGCTCGCGATGGTCAAGCGCATACTGAATGCTGTCACGCAGCGCCCGCGTGACTTGCGCGATCAACTCCGGCCCCAGTTCGCGTCGAATGGCGTTTCCGCCCAGCGGCAGCGGAAGACCGGTTTGTTCATGCCACCACTTTCCCAGATCAAGAATGCGCTTAAGCCCTGACCGCTCATACGTAAGCTGGCCTTCATGGATGATCAGTCCTGCTTCATGCTTGCCGGCAAGAACTTCGGGAATGATGCGGTCAAACGGCACAACAATGGTTTCAATTTTGGGTGCGAATAATTTCAGCGCGAGATAGGCCGTGGTCATGGTGCCGGGAACGGCAATCCGCATGGTTTTGAGTTCTTCCAGTCCAACCATGCGCGGTGAAATCACCATCGGTCCGTATTGTTCGCCCACGCTTCCACCGCAGGGCATGAGCGCGTATTTATCCTGGACGTAAGGATAGGCGTGGAAGGAGATGGCGCTTACGTCGTAAAACCCTTCCATGGCTTTGCGATTCAGGGTCTCGATGTCCGTCAGCGTGTGCGAAAACTTCAGGCCCGGCACCCGGACTTTATTTGTGGCCAGCGCATAGAACATGAACGCGTCGTCAGAGTCGGGACTGTGGGCGATGCTGATTTCGCGAACGGCGGTAGAAACAGACGAAGATGACATACTTCAAATCCTACAATACTCTGGCGGTTCATGCGGGCAGCGTGAAAGTCTGCCGACTAAAACATTTTTTCTCCTGCGTTTGGCGACAAGATTTTCCAGAAACCAATCTTAGTACAATTAAGCTTTTTCCGCAGGTTTCTGGTCTGGCGGGACTTCAAGCATAGGGCTGGGCGGCGTCAGATGCGGCCTTCGCAGATGCCAGCGCAGCCGCCACACCATGGCGCCCACGGCCGCCAGAATGGCCACAATCGAAAGCGCTAACAGAACGTACAGGACCTTCATCAGCATTTGCGGCTAGCATACCAGAGCTACTCTTCCCTGACCGCGGAAAAAGCTCTTAGATGCCCACCGGGAAGGGCTTAGTGTGAGGCTCTCGTGCGGCTCCGCCACGGCGTTCAAACCTGCCCTGCAGCAATGACATTAATCCCGTGTACCAGTAGCCCAGCACGAACAGGAGCAGGAAGGGAATCGTCCAGTAATTGCCGCTGGTGAAGGCATAAGCGCACATGGCCACAAAGTATGCTCCCACCAGCAACTCCAGCCAGGGAACAATGCCTAGCCGGCGGCGATACTGCTGCCCGAGAGCTTTATCGGCTTTGGACTGCACCGCATACTTGGGCGTGCGCTTAAATGCCGATTTGATTCCCAACAGCGCTTCAATCACCGCGCGCGTGTTCGTGAGCGTCAGGCCGATGCCCAGCGCCATCAGGAACGGCAGGAAGAGGAAGGTGCGCGGCCAGCGTCGCGGAAAAAGTTCTTTCTGCGAAACCAGATAAAAACTGGAAATGGAAAAAGTGGAGGCCAGAAAGAGCGGCAAGTCGATCACCAGCATCTGGAACCAGCCGCCAAATGACCGGATAATCATGGCCGGCATGAGCAGCGTGGAAAGCACGATCATCAGCGGATAGCTCAGGTTCGCGCTCAGATGATAGAACGCTTCCACCTTTACCCGGAACGGAGCTTTGCTCTTGAACACTTTAGGCAGAATTTTTTTGCCGGTCTGGATCAGGCCTTTGGCCCAGCGCGCCTGCTGGGTTTTGAATGCCGTCATTTCAATCGGCAGCTCCGCCGGGCACTCCACGTCCTGAAGATATTTGAACTTCCATCCCACCAACTGTGCCCGATAAGAAAGGTCAGTGTCTTCGGTGAGCGTGTCGTGTTCCCAGCCGCCTGCGTCGGCAATGGCCTGCCGACGCCACATGCCGGCCGTGCCGTTGAAATTGAAAAACACCTGGCTGCGCGAGCGCCCGCCGTGTTCGAGCACAAAATGCCCGTCCAGAAGAATGGCCTCGACTTCAGTCAGAAAAGAATAATTGCGATTAAGGTGCGTCCAGCGGGTCTGCACCATGCCGATCTTGGGATCGCTGAAGTGGTGCACCACGCGCATCAGCCAGTCTTCTGGAGGAACAAAGTCGGCGTCAAAGATGGCGACCAGTTCGCCCTTGGCGGTTTCCAGGCCGTGTTGCAGCGCGCCTGCCTTGAAGCCTTCACGATTGGTGCGGTGAATATAAGTAATGGGATGGCCCAGCGCGGCATAGCGGTCCACCACAGCCTGCGCGGCGGCGATGGTCTCGTCCGTAGAATCATCCAGCACCTGGATATCGAGCTTGTCTTTGGGATAGTCGAGCTTGCAGATGGATTCCACCAGGCGGTCAACCACGAACTGCTCGTTGTAAATGGGAAGCTGAATGGTCACGCGCGGAAGTTCCGCGAACTTAGCTGCTGGCTCCGTCGTCCGGTTCTTGCGGTTGCGGTAATACATATACACCAGCGCGTACCGGTGCATACCGTATCCGGCCAGAATGACCATCACCACGAAATACGGGATGAGCAGCGCCAGATCGAAGCCATTCGGGGAGTAGAGCCCTTTGAAGGTCCTGTCCATGAACTGGCTCTTGAAATAATGGACAATTCCCCTTTGCGAGTTGACCAGGAGGAACATTACCAAACCGGCGCAGCCGCTCAACGTATACACCCCACAAGAAGGAACTAAGAATCATATATTGTATCTCAGTTTCGACGATCACTTTCGCGCGTTCTTTGCGCATGGCTTGGTGGGACATGGCGAATGACACGAATTAGAGGTTAGCGAGTGCCCGGTCCCTTTCTTTAGTACGCCAATAGCGTATATAATACTTTTTGTACGCCAATAGCGTACCCTTATGGAATTTTTTGAGGCGCCGACATTCACGCGTTTGCTGCGAGAGTACCTTAGCGATGAGGAGTACCGCAGTTTGCAGCATTTGCTCGCTCTCAATCCTGAATTGGGCGACGTGATGGCGGGCACAGGCGGTTTTCGGAAACTCCGGTGGGCAGACCAACGTAGGGGAAAAGGGCGACGAGGCGGACTACGGGTCATCTACTACTACTTTTCCGCGGAACAACAAATCTGGCTGATGACTGTGTATGGGAAAGATGAGGCACACGATCTTACGCCGAAAGATAAGAAGGTACTCCATACGGCGATAACAGCAGAACTAAAGCAGCGCGAGGAGAAGCGCAGCCGCAAAGGCAGGAGGTAATGGAATATGGCAAAGCGCAAGATTTTTGATGAGTTAATGGAAGGTGTTGCCGCAATGCACGGCCAGCGCGAAGGGAAGATCACCTTGCGCAGTTACAAAGTAAAGCCGGCGCGCCTGCCGCGAGTCAACGGGAGAACGATCCGCCAGACGCGCGAGCGCTTAAATTTTTCACGTCCGGTATTTGCGCGCAAGCTACACATCAACGAGCGGACCCTGGAAAAGTGGGAGCAAGGGCGGGCCAAGCCTAATCCGCAAGCCGCCACGCTTTTGCTGCTGGTGAGCAAGTATCCTGATACGCTGGAGAGGCTAGAGCGGATTGCAGCGGGGTAGAGCTTCTACACTTTGCTGCGAGCGCAAGAAAAAAGCGTGCGGTCTGCAAAAGATAGGCCCCCCTGGTCCCTTCTGGGAAGACCCGAGCGAATCCGGCAGCTCCGGAACTAAAGCCTGGCGGACACATTAAATGGTTCGGCGGAGTTGCCAGACCGACAAGTGGCAATCAGTTTTCTATAAAGAGCTTATATGACAGGATTTGGCACAGGAGCAGATAAGACAGGAGGCGTAAGCGCTGGTTAAGCGGGTGGCCGAGGGTTACAGCGCGCTCAGAAGCCTGATGGAACAGAATCCCTGGCTCACTCAGGAGATGGACGCCGAAGACAGAGAGCGGAAAGCGAGCCTTCGATGAGAAATTGCAGCAAGGGTTGCGGCGGGCAAACGATGCTCCGAAGCGCCGGTGGGTGTTATCGCTTCGCACCGACGCGATAATTTGATGGTAGACAGAGAATTCAGTTCAAAAACAATTGCCGGTACAGCGTATCCCGGCGTTTAGGAACAAACCCGGCATCGCGGATCATCCTTCTCAGTTCTTCTTCCGTGGTGCAATTGGTGACGCCCGCCGAGCGCACGACGTTTTCCTCCAGCATTACTGAGCCAACATCATTGCCGCCAAAGCGCAGGCCAAGCTGGCAGACTTTCAGTCCCTGCGTGACCCAGCTCGATTGCACGTTCTTGAAGTTGGAGAGATACAGCCGCGCAATGGCCAGCACCTTTAAATATTCAACCGCCGTGGCTTCTTCCCAGTGGCGGCCGCCCAGAGCGGTATTGCCGGGCTGAAAACTCCACGGGATAAACGCGGTGAACCCGCCGGTCTCTTCCTGCAAATCAAACACACGCTGGAAGTGGTTGATACGATGCTCAAAGGTTTCGCCCACGCCAAACATCATCGTCGCCGTGGTGCGCATGCCCAGTTTGTGCGCCGTGCGGTGGACATTAAGCCAGTCGTCGGTCAGGCATTTCAAACGCGCAATCTTGTATCGGACTTCGTCGTCCAGGATCTCCGCGCCGCCGCCGGGAATGGAATCCAGTCCCGCCGCGCGCAAGCGAATGATCGTTTTTTCAATCGATAATCCGCTCACATCGGCAAAGTGAATGATCTCTGAAGCCGAAAAACAGTGCAGGTGGACCTGCGGAAAGCGCTGCTTGATCCCGCGCAGCATCTCCTCATACCACTCAATCTTCAAATCCGGATGCAGCCCGCCCTGCATCAGCACGCCGGTGCCGCCCAGCTCCACGGTCTCGCGGATTTTGTCATAGATCGTTTCCATCTCCAGCACGTAACCTTTGGCGCGCCCAGGACCTTTTACAGGCGCGTAAAAGGCGCAGAAGGTGCAGTATTCGGTGCAGAAATTGGTGTAATTAATGTTGCGATCGATGATGTAGGTGGTCACACCGTCAGGATGGAGCTTGCGGCGAAGCGAATCGGCTTCCATGCCCAGGCCGATGAGATCGTCCGAGCGGAAAAGGTCAAGCGCTTGTTGTTTGGTCAGGGACATTTGGGTCACTTGTATTTTACCGGAATCGGACGGAGAGGAGTATCGCGGACTTGGCTAAACTCTGGCTGAGTGCCGCCAGTGAAACGCCGACATGCCGGCAAAGGCGACGCCGAACGTCATAAAGGCCGGCAAAGCGGAGGCAGCGGGGTTCTCCTGCCTTAGGAAGAACGCGGCAATGAGATGACCGACGCCCAGCCCCAGAAAGAACATGGCCATTGCCTTGGGATTCTCGGCCATAGAGATTGCGCCACCACTTGAAAAGCGACATATTTTTGAGTGATGTTCCTTGCCCAACGGAGGTTTGCTGGCTTCTGGTCAGGCCGTCCTGGTTCTGGTCTCTTTAGCCTCCGGAACCACCGGCTTGCCCTGACGTTTCCGTCTCCAGGTCCAAATGAGAGCTGCCGCGCCGCCGGCAACCGCAACGGCAACCACTGTCCATAAAATTGCCTGATGGTATTCCTGGAAGAAGCCGAAGATCTGTTTGCTGTACGTCGATCCCAGCCAGGCCAGCAGCCCATAACGAATGGCGCGCGCCAGCCCCACTGCCACCAGGAAGTACCGTTTGGGATATTTCAGAGCGCCCGCGACGAGCAGAAACGGCGAGAAGGGCACTGGCGGCGGCAGCAGCGCCGGTACAAAGAGACTCCAGAAACCATATCTTTTAAACAGGCTATAAATCCGGTCAGCTTTTTTCTTTGAGACTTTCTTCTCCAGCGCATGTTCGCCGCTCTTGAATCCCAGCCCATAGGTCACATATGCGCCTACAATCCCGCCGATGGTTGCCATGGCGGCATAATAGGGCCACCAATCCTTCTGGTGGGCGGAAAGGACAATGGTGAGCGCGTCCATACTGCCGGGGATGGGGACAAGAGAATTGTCAGCCAGGCCGAGCAGGACCAGGCCCAGACCTCCCAGGCGTTCCAGCCACGACCCTAATGAGAGCAGAATGACGAATGGCACAGATCATTGGATGCCAATTGTGCGGTGCAGTACCCATTGAGAGTTGTAAAGGATATTTGTTTGTGTCGCTACGCTCCAAACCGCTTAAGTATCCTTCATGTGTTTACATATCCGCGCCCTTTGGCGGCCGGCTCGGCCGCCCATGGCCTCGCCCTGAATGAGCGTCGGGGAAAGATGCGCGTTTTAGCGATGGACAGCCGGGTTTGTGACAGGCTGCTCCAGAAAGGCCAGGTCGGGGATATGGTCGAAGACACCGCATTCCAGCCCATATTCGTAGAATAGCCGCAGCCCCTCAAGATTATCGGCATCAAGCGAATAGTCGACGTTGTCGGTCAGGTACTCGGCAATGAGCGTGGCAGAGAGGTCGAGCTTCGGCGCCCAGGCGGAAGCAATCTCAGGGATATGCCTGGTCCCATTGTCCCGCGATTGCTGAAAAATCTGCGCGATATTTGGCTCGGGTGCGCGACCTTCGAGAGCTGCCTTGCGCACCGCCCAGAAGGCAAAGACGAACGGACGGCCGGTCCACCGTTTCCACTCTTCGGCCAGGTCGTAAACAAAGTAGCCGTCTGTCCGGGCCTGGAGTGCGGGATCGCCGATCAGCAGCGCGGCGTCATGCCATTGCAGCATTTCCCTGAGTGACGGCTTCTGCCGGCTGAATCCGGGATCGGTCCCGACAAATTTCCTTAAATAAATTTCTACCAGCGCGGCCGACGTACGGGAGGAATCGTCGGTGGCCACGCTGCGTATCTTGTCCATGGGGACCTTGCTCACCAGTAGGATCGAGCGGACCTTATTCTTGGCGGCAATCGCCACGTCAGGAATGATCACCAGGTCGGGAATTACAGTGTAGGCCGCGACCGGGATGATGCCAATGTCGGCGGAACCAGCTTGTAATTGTTCCGCGCAATGCGACGGGATTGTGTAGCTGATATCGAATTGCTGGCGCAGGAGCGCAGCCGGCTCTCCACTTGCAAAATCCCACATAAGCGGAGCGGTGTTCAAAAAACTGATCGCCGAGATGCGCAGCGGGGGCATGTATCTTTATTTTAACAAGCTGACGCGTTGTTAAGTGCAAACCCAGAGAAAGCTAAATCTACCGCAGATTTACGAGGATTATCGCGGATCAGCAATCGGACCGCAAGCCATGGGGAACATCAGCGCCGGGGTTGACAGCCTTTTCGAAATCCGTGTACAGTCCGCCAAAGTTTCCATTGGAAGGCGCAGGGTCGCAATGTCCACCGCAAGGGCTGTTACTTCGAACTCAATCTACTGGCTGGCGCTTTCCCTTACGCCGGGCCTCGGTCCCACTCGTGGGCGAAAGCTGGTGGAGCGCTTTGCCGGCATCCAGGATGTTTTTCACGCGTCGCTCACTGAACTGGAAGCCGAAAACCTGCAGGCGCACTCCGCGCAGCACATTGCGCTGGGAAAATCGCTGGAGCTGGCGACTGACGAGATTGCCAAGGCCGCCGCTGCGGGTGTGCAGATTTTCTGTCGCGACGATGAGAGCTGGCCTGCGCGGCTCAGCGAAATTTACGATCCGCCGCTGGTGCTGTATGTCCGCGGGAACGCCGAAACGCTCTCGCGCCCCGGTATTGCCATCATAGGCACGCGACACCCAACGCCGTATGGAATAGGCATGGCGGAGCGCCTGAGTTGCGATCTGGCCTCGCGCGGTCTGACGATTTTCAGCGGCATGGCGCGCGGCGTGGATACAGCCGGGCATCGCGGCGCCATCAAAGCCAAAGGCAAGACGGTTGCTGTGTTCGGCACCGGCGTGGACGTGATCTATCCCCGCGAAAACAAGAAGATCGCGGAGGACATTCTGGAATGTGGCGGCGCGCTGATCAGCGAGTTTCCGCTTGCTGCATTTGCCGCGCCCCAGAATTTTCCCATCCGCAACCGCATCATCAGCGGACTCGCACTGGGCGTGCTGGTGGTGGAGGCCGGCGAGTACAGCGGCACGCGGATTACCGCCCGCTGCGCGCTCGAACAGAGCCGGGAAATCTTTGCCGTCCCGGGCAACGTGACTTCGCGGAACTCCTGGGGGCCGAATACGCTGATCAAGCAGGGAGCCAAGCTAACTGCAACATGGGAGGACATTTGGGAGGAATTGCCCGCCGACGTGAAACACCAGCTTGAATCCGAACGGGGGCCGGAAGCATCAGAGGAGAAGCCCACCAGCAGCCTGTTTGGCGACGAATTGAGTCCGGCGGAAAAGAAACTGCTGTCAATCTTGCGCCAGGACGAATCCACACACATCGACGAAATCATGGAAAAGCTGGAGGGCCAGGTTTCCTCTTCGGAGGTTTTTACCGCATTGTTTGAGTTGGAAATGAGTGCGAAGGTGAAGCAGCTTCCAGGTAAAAGGTATGTGAAAAGTTTTTGAGTAAGCCATTAGCACTTAGCCGTTAGCCCTTGGCCAAACCTGCAATGAGGAGAACTCTATGAGGAATTACAGGGACCTTAAGACGTGGTACAAGGCACACAAGCTGACCTTGGAGTTGTACAAAGCCTCTCGACAATTTCCCAGGGAGGAGATGTACGGTTTGACTTCTCAGTTGCGACGTTCTGCTTCTTCGATTGGCGCAAACCTGGCAGAGGGGTGTGGTCGCCAAACGAACGCAGAGTTTGCACGGTTTGTGAGGATCTCGATGGGTTCAGCCAGCGAACTTGATTACCATTTATTGCTCTCTCGAGATCTCGGCTTCCTGGAGACCGATGCTTATGAGCACGCGTCGAAGAGTTTGATCGAGGTGCGAAAGATGCTGGCTTCTTTGCTCTCCACAGTGGAGATCGAGGCGCAAACAAAATCCAGGGCCGTCGCTAAAGGCTAAGGGCTAAGAGCTAACGGCTAAATCCGTAATTTGTCCCCACAAGCAGTTCCGTGGTAGCTTCAACTTGAATTCAAGGGAAAAGAGCAAATTGCCAAAATCACTCGTCATCGTCGAATCGCCCACCAAGGCGAAGACCATCAATAAGTACCTGGGCAAGGACTATGACGTCGAAGCCTCGCTTGGGCATATTAAGGATCTGCCCAAAAGCCAGCTCGGCGTGGACCTGGAAAGCGACGATTTCGCGACCGAATACATCGTCATCCCCGGAAAAGAAAAAGTTGTGGCCAGGCTGAAGAAGATGGCCAAGGGCGCGATCGCGATTTACCTGGCGCCTGACCCGGACCGCGAAGGTGAAGCCATTGCCGCGCACCTGGAGGAAGAGCTCAGCGAGAATGGCGGCAAGAAAAAGAAAAAAGGCGGAACCCCTTTCCATCGCGTGACCTTTAACGAGATCACCAAGAAAGCAGTCCAGGAAGCTTTCAAGCATCCGCGCGATATCGATCGCAACCTGGTGGATGCCCAGCAGACGCGCCGCGTGCTGGACCGCATTGTGGGCTATCAGGTTTCGCCGCTGCTGTGGGACAAAGTGCGCCGTGGCCTTTCCGCCGGACGCGTCCAGACCGTGGCGTTACGGCTGATCGTGGAACGTGAGCGCGAAGTCAAGGCTTTTGAGAAGAAGGAATATTGGACGATCGACGCGCATCTTTTCGGGGGCAAGCCGCCGGCGTTCGACGCACGCTTTATAGGCCGCGGGGACGAAAAAACCGAGATCCCGAACGAAGAAGAATCCGAAAAGATCACCACGGCGCTTGAGCACGCGCAGTGGTCGGTGCGAAACATTGAGAAGAAGGAGCGCCGCCGCAGTCCCGCGCCTCCGTTTACCACCAGCAAGCTGCAACAGGATGGGTCACGCAAGCTGCGCTTTAGCGTAAAGCGAGTGATGATGATTGCCCAGCGGCTTTATGAAGGCATCGATCTGGGCGATGAAGGTTCGGTCGGTCTCATTACTTATATGCGTACCGATTCGGTGCAGGTCTCGCCTGACGCACTGACCGAAGTTCGGGAATTGATCAATGGGACCTACGGGAAAGATTTTCTTCCTGAGCAGCCGAACGCGTACAAATCCAGAAAAGCAGCGCAGGAGGCGCACGAAGCGATACGACCTTCATCCGTAGCGCGCCATCCGGATGAGATCAAAAAATATCTTCAGGAAGACGAGTACAAGGTCTACAAACTGATCTGGCAGAGATTTGTGGCGTCACAGATGACGCAGGCCGTGTTCGACCAGACTAGCATCGATATCGAAGCGAAGAATGCGAGCGAGTCGTTCACCTTCCGCGTAACCGGATCGGTGCTGAAGTTTGAAGGTTTCCTGAAAGTCTATGAGGAGTCGAAAGACGCCAAGGACGAAGAAGACGAGGCGCTCAAGCACAAGCTGCCTGCGCTGGAAGTGGGCCAGACGCTCACGCTGCGCGAACTGAAGCCGGAGCAGCATTTCACCGAGCCGCCGCCGCGCTTCAATGAAGCGTCACTGGTGAAGGAACTGGAAGAGCGCGGCATCGGACGGCCGTCAACGTATTCCACGATTCTTTCGACCATCCAGGAGCGCCAGTACGTCCAGAAGATCGGTGGCAAGTTCATACCCACCGAAACGGGATTGGTCGTGACCGATCTGCTGGTCAAGAACTTTGAAGAGATCTTTGACCCCGCTTACACGGCCCGGCTGGAAGAAGAATTGGACGAGATCGAAGAAGGCAAGGAAAAGTGGACCGACGCTCTGGGCGGCTTCTATAAAAAGTTTTCGAAGGACCTCCGCTACGCTGAAAAGCACATGGAAAACGTGAAGCGGATGGAAAAACCCACCGACGAAAAGTGCGAACGCTGCGGCTCTCCGCTGGTTCTCAAGTGGGGCAAGCATGGGTCGTTCTACGCGTGCAGCGCCTATAAAAAGGATGATCCGGAGAGCTGTACGTTCACCAAAGAGAATCCGGTGAATCTTCCTGATTTCGATGGCGCGGAGATGCCGGAGACCGGCCAGGACGAATACTGCGAGAACTGCGGCCGTGTGATGGTGCTGAAGCGCGGGCGCTTCGGGCAGTTCATGGCTTGCACCGGCTATCCGGATTGCAAAACCACGCGGCGGCTGGACCAGGGCAAGCGCGTGCCTGACGTTCCCCTGGAAGAGCTCTGCCCCAAGTGCGGACGCAACATGGTGCTGCGCCACGGGCGCTACGGCGAATTCATCTCCTGCAGCGGATATCCGGAGTGCAAGTACATCAAGCAGAATTTCATCGGCGTAAAATGCCCGCAGTGCGCGGACGGCGAGCTGGTGGAAAAGAAGGCACGGAAGCGCGGCAATACGTTCTATGGATGCTCAAATTATCCCAACTGCGAATTTACGTCGGCGTACAAGCCGGTGGCGGAAACATGCCCGCAATGCGGGAGCCCATATCTGGTGGAGAAGCATCTGAAATCAGGTTCGCTGCTGGTGTGCCCGAACAACAACAAGAAATCGGCGGAGGAAGAAGACCAGCCCAAGCCGAGAAAACGCGCCAAGAAAGGCGCAGCCGCGGAAGAAGCGCCGGCGGCCGCGGCCGTGAAATGCGACTATTCGCGGTCCATCCCCACGCCGGAATGGATGACGCAGGCAAGGCCCGACGACGATTCACAGAGAGAAGCCGTCTAACACCAGGAGCAAAGCATCTTTATGGCGAAAGCAAGGGCAGAAGCCGCACGGGTAATCCTCAAGCTTTACGATCTCCGCAGAGAACCCGTGATGCGCGCGGCGAGAAAATTCGTGGTCTCAGAGTTCTGGCCGCAGAACTACGACGAATTTAAGGCCGTTGTGACCGGGTACGGGACCGAGCCGAACGCGTGGTTTCGCCAGGTAATGACGTTTTGGAACATGGCTGCTGCCCTGGTTTTGCGCGGCGCCGTGAACGAACAACTATTCTTCGAAACCAATAACGAACCCTATTTTCTATGGGCCAAGTTTGGCGACTATATTGCGCAGGCGCGAAAAGACCAGATCGATCCTGAGTTTCTTTCACATCTGGAGAAACTGACGTCGAAGCCGGCGGCCAAGAAGCGCATCAAAGGCCTGCAGGAACGTCTTGTAGCGCGTCGTGCCCAGGCAGCGGCGGCGGCCAAAGCCGGCAAGTAGCAAGCCGGAGAGAAAGCGATGTTTGAACTCGACCAGTTCGTTTCCGATTGCCGCACAGCTCTGCGGCAAGACCGGCCGCAACAGGCGGTGCAAGAGGTGGTGCGGCGCGCCGTATCCACACCGGACGCCGTGCTCAAGGCCCTGGGCGAACCGCAGCGGGCAGAGATGCAGACCCTCCATCGCTCAGGGGATCTCACAATCCTGAACGTGATCTGGGCGCCGTGGATGAACCTGCTGCCTCACAATCACCAGATGTGGGCCATCATCGGCCTGTACACTGGGCGCGAGGATAATATTTTCTGGCGGCGCGTGCCGGGAAGCAACGGACTCGTCGAGGCTGCCGGAGCCAGAGCGTTGCGCGAGAAAGACGCTGAACCGCTGGGGCGGGACATTATCCATTCCGTCAGCAATCCGATTGCGCGACTGACCGGCGCGCTGCACGTGTATGGCGGCGATTTTTTCGGCGTGCCGCGCAGCGAATGGGACGCTGAAACGCTGCTGGAGCAGCAATGCAGCGGGGAGAAAATGGCCCGCCGGTTTGAAGAAGCCAATGCTCTGCTGAAAAAAGCCTGACCACAGCCAATACTCAAGAAATGTATTCCTTGATATAGGGGTCTTGGACCTGGCCCAGTTCGTGTGCCGACCCTTCAAACACAGCCTTGCCCTCGCGGAGAATCATGAAGCTGGTGAGGATATCCTGGGAAGGCATGCCGTCAGATGATTTCATGTGCTTGCTGGCCGGATCATAATAGTGGCTGGCCAGGGTGAAGCCATCCTGCAGGCGATGGGTCACCATCAGCGCGCTCGTCTTAAAGACATCGCGCTGTTTCATGATCAGCTCGATAATCGTGGTGGACGTGATGGGATCCAGGCCGCCGGTAGGCGAGTCATAGAGCAGCACTTCGGGCTGGGTAATGATGGCCCGCGCAATGCCGACGCGGCGGCGCATTCCGCCCGAAAGCTCAGACGGAAATTTCTCTATGGCTTCCTCCAACTCCACGAAGCTCAGGGATTCGCGCACGCGTTTTTCCACCTCGGCCGGGGGGAGATGCTCTTCCATCAGGCGAAAGGCTACGTTGCCGCGCACAGTAAGCGAATCAAAGAGGGCGCTTTCCTGGAAGACAATGCCGATTTTGCTGCGCAGATCGAACAAATCCTCCTCGGTCATGGTAGTAACGTCGTGTCCCAGCACGTAGATATGGCCTCTGTCAGGCTTAAGCAGGCCGAGACAGAGTTTAAGGATGGTGCTCTTGCCTGAGCCGGCAACGCCCAGCACCACTTTGGTTTCACCGCGCCGCAACTCAAAGGAAACTCCGTCCAACACGGTAAGGTCTTCAAATCCGATGGAAACATCTTCAAAGATGATCGCTTTGTGGACCGTATCCGGAGCTTTGTCGTCGTCAAACAGAGGCATGGTGGGTCAGCTCAAGGTGATTAAGAGTTGCGTAAGAACAGCATCGACCGCCAGGATCAGGACTGAAGACACAACTACTGCCTGCGTCGTCGATCTGCCAACGCCCTGGGTGCCGCCCTTGGTGGTCATGCCGAAATAACAGCCCACGGTGGCAATAATGAAGCCAAAGACCAGCGGCTTGACCAGGCCTGTGACCACGTCAGAGTAGTGCAATACCTGGTAAGCGCTGTTCCAGTATTGCGTGCTGTCCAGCCCCAGCATGAAAAGCGCGATGATCCATCCACCAGCCAGGCCCACAAGATCGGAAATGATGGTGAGAAAAAACATCATAAAGACCGTTGAAATCACGCGCGGAGTCACCAGCTTCTTGAACGGGTCGGTGCCCAGGGCCCGCATGGCGTCAATCTGTTCGGTCACTTTCATGGAACCCAGCTCGCTGGCCATACCGGAGGCATTACGCCCGGTCACCATCAGGCTGGTAAGCACCGGCCCCAGTTCCCGAACCATGGAGAAGGAAACCAGCCGTCCGGTCATGTAGAGCGAGCCAAACGATTCCAGGGTTTTTGCCGTGTTCAGCGCCAGCACAATGCCGGTGAACATGCCGGTGAGCACTACAATGGGCAGCGAGCCCACGCCGATCAAATCGGCTTGCTGAATCGTATCCGCCATGTAGAGAGGCTTGCGGAACAAATTGACGACGGAATTCAGGGAAAGATGGGTATAGTCCTGAACGGCGAGGACACTGCGCTTCACGAAATCAAACGGCGAGACCAGTTCCATCCAAGATGAAATATAGCAGAGCATCAGCCTGCGCCCAAACCATAGACAGGTGGAATGCGCATTGTGCATGGCGAACACCGTCCTTTACAATCTCAGCCCAATGAGCACACCGCCGATGTCCGCCAGGAAGCTGCTCCACAGCATTGCGCTCTCCAAGGGGCGCATGGAAGCACTTACCGACGGCATCTTCGCCATTGCCATGACCCTGCTGGTGCTTGAGCTGAAGATACCGGACCTGCCTAAGTCCGCGAGCACCCGCGAGCTGCTCAACAGGATCGGCGAGGAAACGCCGGCCATTTTCAGCTTCATGATGTCTTTCCTTTATTGTGGGCTGCTGTGGGTGCTGCACCATCTGGCGATGCATTTTGTCCGCCATCTGCAGATGGCCCTGGTGTGCCTGAACCTGGTGTTTTTGATGTCGATTTCGGTAATGCCTTTTTCCTGCGGATTGCTGGGACACTTCCTGCGCAACCCCGCTGCGCAGGAGATTTATTTCGGAAACATGTTTGTGGCAGCCTCTCTGCTGGCCCTGCAATGGCTGGTGGCGAAGAAGAAGGGGCTGATCAATGAAGACGATCCGCGCGCGAGCGCGCTGATGGGACAGCGGCTCATGTTCTTCCCGGCGGGGCTGGGCGCGGCCATGGTGGCTTCTTATTTCAACCCTCTGGCAGGTTCATACGCCTTCGTGGTGGTGCTGCTGGCGTTGCGCCTATGGCAAAGAAAATGGCACCGCGACAAGACTATGAATCCTTAGAGCCTTTTTTTCTGATTTCGATGTTGAGTCGCTTGATCTTCTGGTTCAGCGTGGAAAGAGGGATGTGAAACCGCTCGGCGGCGTCGGTCTGGTTCCAATTGCACTTTTCCAGCATGTTGACGATCAGACGGCGCTCGCAATCCTCAACAATTTCAAACAGCGAGGCATCGGGCCGGTGTTCAAACATCTTGCCCTCCGAGCCGCGTCCCACGATATGGTCAGGAATGAGTTCAATGCCCACCGCCGGCCCATTGCACAGGACCACGGCGCGCTCAATAACGTTTTCCAACTCGCGGACGTTGCCGGGCCAGCCATAATCCATCAAGGGGCGCAAGGCTTCAGGTGAGAAATGAATGGCCGGCTTGCCGTTCTCGCGGGCGAACTTTTCCAGGAAGTGGCCGACGAGGCGGGGAATATCTTCGCCGCGGCTGCGCAGCGGCGGCAGGTCCACGGTGATTACATTCAGGCGGTAGAAGAGATCTTCGCGGAACTTGCCTTCACGCACCAGCACATTCAAATCAACGTTTGTGGCTGCGATCACGCGAACATCGACCTGTAATTCATGGATTCCGCCCAGATGCATGAACTTCCGGTCCTGGACCACACGCAGGATCTTGGCCTGGGTTTCCAGGCTCATGGTGCCGATTTCATCCAGGAAGATGGTGCCGCCGTCGGCCACCTCAAACAGGCCTTTCTTCGACGAGATGGCGCTGGTGAAGGCGCCTTTTACGTGGCCAAACAGCGTGGATTCCAGCAAGTCCGCGGGCATGGAGCCGGTATTGACGGGCACAAAGGGATGGTTCTTGCGCGGCGAATTGGCGTGGATGGCTTTGGCGATCAGTTCCTTGCCGGTGCCGCTTTCACCCTGAATCAGCACGGTGGAACGGCTGGGCGCGACCTGGCCAACCAGGTCAAAGATCTTGAGCATAGAGTCAGACTTGCCCACGATATGCTCAAAGTTATAACGCTGCTTGAGAGCGCGCTTGAGCTGTTCGTTTTCTTCTTCCGCGCGGCGGCGGGCCACGGCGGCGCGCACGTCGGCCAGAAGCTTTTCGTTGTCCCATGGCTTCTGGATAAAGTTGGTGGCGCCTTTCTGCATGGCCCGTACGGCGTTATCCAGCGTTCCGTAAGCGGTAATCATGATGACGGCAAGGTGGGAATCACGCGCGCGGATGTCGCCCAGAACTTCCAGACCATTGCGGTCCGGCAAGGCAAAATCCAGCAATACCAGGTCGAAGGTCCGCTCGCTCAGGCACGACAATCCATCTTCGCCGGTTTCGGCCGACTCCACGCTGTAGCCTTCGAATTCGAGCAGGGTCTCCAGCGATTCGCGGATGCCAGCTTCATCGTCAATAATCAGAATGGAACCGCCGTTGCCGGCGTCGGTCCGGGGGTGAGTTAAGACCGCGGCTTCAGACATTGATTGCCTTCCTCATTGGAAATTCCAGTTGGAACTTGGTCCCTTGCCCAGGATGCGAGTCCACGCGGATCTTGCCTGCATGCTCTTGAATGATTCCATAAGTGACTGACAGGCCGAGGCCGGTGCCACGCGACTGGCCTTCACGCGGGGCGTTTTTGGTGGTGAAAAACGGATCGTAAATTTTGTTGATGTGTTCCGGCGCAATACCTGCGCCACTGTCACTGATATTGACCTGCACGCTGTCACCGTTCGCCGTGCTGATGTGCAGCGTGCCGCCCTTGCCTGCCATGGCGTCTTTGGCGTTGAGGAACAGGTTCAGGAATACCTGTTGCAGCTTCCCGGAGTTGCCATGAATCAGCGGCAGTCCAGGGTACAGATTGGTTTGCACCTTCACGCGCGAAGTCTTGAGCTGGTGCTCCAGCAGCGTGAGCGTTTCAGTAATAATCTTATTCAGATCGATGGCGCTGAATTCCGTTGCGCTGGTGCGCGAGAAATTCAGCAGGTTGTTGACGATTTCAGAAGCGCGGAAGGTCTGGCGCGTGATTTTTTCCAGCAACGGGCTGAGCTTGGCATCGCCATTGATCTGCTTGGTCAGCATCTGCGCGTAACTGGAGATCACCGCCAGCGGCGTGTTCACTTCGTGGGCCACGCCGGCAGCCAGCAATCCTATGGACGAAAGCTTTTCCGCCTGGCTCAACTGCGATTCCAATTCCATGCGCTCAGTGATGTCATCCACGATGATGAGACGGCCAATCACGTTGAATTTTCTGGTGACCAGGGGCGCAATGGCGACATTCGCGATACGAGTGTCACCGGCGCGGGTATGCAGGCGGAATTTGTACAGGTTATGAATTCCCGGGTTCTGGCGCACGCGGTAGAACTCTTCCATAAAAGCCGCGGGGAAGACTTCACTCAACCGCTCATTGAGCACCTGGGACCGGGGCATGGCATACATCACTTCCATCTGGGAATTCCAGGATTCAATGCGGTCTTCCAGGTCCACGGCCAGCACGCCAACGCTGATGGATTCCACGATATTTTCGTTGAAGTCCTTCAGCCGCTCATACTCACTGGCCTTCTGCTCCAGCGATGCGTACAGAGCTGCATTCTGGATGGCGATGCCCATATACCCGGCCAGCGTTTCCAGCAATTCCACGTCTTCGCCGGAGAGGAAGTCGCCGGCCATGGTCTTGCCCAGGCCCATGACGGCGATGGTGCGGTTCTGCACGGTGCAGGGAATGTAATAGTTGAGATTCAGCTTGGCGATGGTCTCTCTCGCCGTGACGCTTTCCTGCAGGGCCTTGCGCGTATTGTCAAAAAAGATGTGGCCGGCATACTGCTCTGGGCGTTCCACCACCAGGAAACTGAGGTCGAGCGAGCCGGCATAACTGATCCCGAACGACTTTTCCATCACGAAATCATTGGCATTGGCGTCTGTGGCCAGGAAGATGGCAATGCGATCGACCAGCAGCGTGCGCGAGAGACGATCAATCACCGAGGCCAGCATGGCGTGCAAATCGGTTTCAGAGCTGAGTTCGCGTCCAAACTCGATCAGCGTGCGGCGATAGTCATAGCGCTTGCGGTAAAAGAAGCGGTCAACACGGACCTGAATCCAGTTTTTTAGCGGCTCGAAAATGAGCGCGGTGACGATGATGACCGCGATCAGGCCGAACGTTCCGGTACCCGGATACTTGGTGGTGATGGAGCCGGCCAGACTGCCGATGCCGACGAAGTAAGCCACCACGATGGCGGCGGTGGCCAGCGTATAGGCAACGCCGCGCTTGAAGATAATGTCAACGTCCATCAACCGGTAACGGACGATGGCGTAGCCCCAGGTGACGGGCAAAAATACCAGCGAGAGAACGGAAACCTTCATTGCCGGCGTCGGCAGAGCTCCGGCTATATACGGGAGCACGTAGAACAGAGTGTACGGGCCTATGGCGAGAACCGTGCCCCGGGAAAGCCACTTCAACTGCTGCTGTTGCAGCGGCGTGCTGGCCTGCCGGTATTGGCGCCACAGAATGATGGCGGCGGAAGCGAAATAAAGCGTCTGGTAGACCATCTGCAGGCGGTCCAGGTCCCAGCGCAACGCTTCAGTAAACTCAAAGAACGTGACAGCTGCCACCTGCATTGCGAGCAGAGCAATTCCCGGAACGTAAGCCATGGAGATGGCCCATGGATACTTTGCCAGAAGCTTGCGCGCTTTCGGGAACGTAAGAGCAAAGTGCAGAAATAGCGCCGGCTGCAACAGCCACGCGACTATGCTTGACCAGTAAATGCTCTGATCGAACGCATTCAGTTTGCCGGTGTAATGAAACGAGTAAAGTACAAACGAAATGAGACAGAAGAGATAAAAATGCGTGGATTTTGGGGCGGTCCAGCGCCGGAAAAGAACATAAAGGCCGATGCCCAGATAGATCAGGGCAATCAGCCGCTGACCCAGCTTCATGGAATTATCCGCCGGTTCCGGAATGACCGAGCCGACTTCAACATTTACGCCCTGGCGGCTAAGAAGGTAAGTTGCCCGGGAGTAAACCCCGTTGTGATAGAGGTGCTTTTCAAACTCAACGATGTTTTTGATCGTCTGATCTTTGGGCAGGCCGTTGACGCGCAGCAGCCGGTCGCCGATCTTGATTCCGGCTCTTGCTCCGGGACCATTGGCAACCAACCCCTTTGCCTCCAGAAAGCCAGACTGTTCCTTCCACCAGACTCCATCGGTAGGAGTGGTGTACTGGCTCTCTTTTTGCCAATTGATGATGGCAAAAGCGACCGTTGTTGCCGTCAGCAGCGCCAGAACAATCGCTGTAAACCGAACTAGAGAATCCCTTCGCATCCTCTGCTTTCCAAGCCTCGCCAACTCCGGCTTTAGGGTAAAAGTCGAAGGCGTTGTATTAGACTGAAGCAAGTCAGATGCCATGATTGTTCGCTTTTCAGAGGAATAAGAGTTTTGTTTACCTATACTTACAAAATTATAAAGATGGCGTGGAATAAAAGCTACGGAAATCGGGATTTCCATGTGAGTTTTTGTATTTTGAGGTTTTTCCGGCAAATTAAGCAGGAAGCGCAGATCATTTATCGATAAAAATGCGGGACTCTCTTGGATAAGTCCCGCATTCCAGAAGCGGCAGAGGCGATAACATTCAATTTGAGAGCCCGAAGCGGGAAAGAGTTGTTTCGGAAAGTATTGCAGAGACGGATGCAGATCGCGAAGCACACGGCGGAAATCGACGGGCAGAAACTCCATTATCTTCAGGCTGGCACGGGCCCACCGATGGCGCTGGTGCATGGGCTTCTTGGCGGATCATTCTGCTGGCGCATGAATATTGATGCCTTGTCCCGGCGGCACACCGTTTTCGCGTTTGATCTGCCTGGGGTTGGCGGAAGCGATGCGCCTCGAAGTCTGGACTGCTCAATGCCGGCACAGGCGTATCGTGTTCGATCCTTGTTGGACCAGCTTAAGCTCGAAAACGTGGATGTGGTTGGAAGCTCATGGGGCGGCGCAATTGCGCTGCTACTTGCGGCCCAAAGCAGGAGAGTGCGCTCTCTGGTGCTGGCGGCGCCGGTAAATCCGTGGTCGAACCTGGGGAAGGGACGGATACGCTTTTTGAACGGGCGCATGGGAGAGACGATGCTGCGAATGGCGTGGCCCATTTCCCGGCCTCTGCATCGCATCGCATTGGAACGAATGTATGGCGATCGCCGGCGTGTCCCGTTGGGAACAATCGAAGGCTATTCAGCCGTGGTGATGCGACCAGGAAGGGTGCATAGCATCCTCAACACTTTGCGCAGCTGGGAGAAAGACATGGGAGACTTAAGCACCGCAATCGCCAGAATTACGGTTCCGTGCTTGCTGATTTGGGGGACCAGAGATGGCGCGGTTGATGTCCGATCGGCCGAACTTCTCAAGGGCGCGCTGCCTGCCTGCGAGCTGGCTTTGATTGAAGGCGCGGGACATCTGCCGTTTGAGGAAATGCCGGAAGAATTTAACCGGCTGGTGCTGGATTTTGTGGATCGGCCCTAGACGCTGGCAGCCGCCCCGCCTGAACGAAGAGACTTTCGGCACTACCAGAATTTTGCGTGGTTGTGCCACACTAGAGGTAAATGCGTGAATACATAAAGTCGATGTGGTCCAGCATTGATCGCGAAGCCTGGCAGCGCTTTTTCATGGCCGTCGCGGGACTAGGGCTGGCATTCACGGCTGCGGTATTTTCGTCGGTCGCGCGGGAACGCGGCAATACGCTGGCCACGGCGATCTTTGCCTTGTCCGCGCTGTTTCTGGCCGGCATTGTGGGTCTGCTCACGGTCCCTTTCCTGGCCCGGCGCGTGGCTGCCGCGCGCATGAAAGACGCTTTTGACTACGAGCTGACGCGCGAAGGTCTGGCTTACCTGGGCGTCTCTCTGGTGATTGCCGTTGCCGCGCTGAATACCGCGAACAACCTATTGTTTATCGTGCTGGCGGCAATGCTGGCGGCCATTGTGGTTTCCGGCATCGCTTCGGCGGCCGTGTTGCGCCGGCTGGAACTGGATGTCATCGTCCCTAAAAACGCTTTCGCCACCAAGCCGGTACAGCTGCGCGTAAACCTGACCAATCCTAGACTGTGGATGCCCGCATTTTCCGTAAAAGTGTTCAGCCCGGTCGAGAAGAAAAAGAAGCGCCGCGGCTGGGAGTGGAGCAAGACCGAATTCGTCTTCCCGAAAAAGCGGAGCTGGTTGCGGCTGCCGGACTTCACGCTGCGCCGCAAGAGTCCGCCGCCGTGGCAGACCCGGATCCTCACCTCTCCCGTGTATTTCACCTTTGTCGCGCCCAGAAGCACGGTTGGAACGGAGCTTGAACTGGCGTTTCCGCGCCGCGGGCACTATACCCAGCAGGGTTTCAGCGTGGCCACGCGGTTTCCTTTCTCCTTTCTCCTCAAGAGCCGTAAAGTCACGCTGGGGCGCGAACTGCTTGTCTATCCTGAATTGCTCGAGCCGGACGATTTTCTTGACATCCTGCCCATGATCACCGGCGAATTTGTCTCTTTTGTCCGCGGGCGCGGCACCGAACTCTATCGCATCCGTGAAGCCACGCCGCAGGACCCCGGCCGCTTTGTGGACTGGAAAGCCACGGCCAAAACCGGCACTCTGAAGGTGCGCGAATTTACCCGCGAAGACGAACGCCGCCTGCGCCTGGTGTTTGACAATCCCGCGCCCGGCTGCGTCTCGCCTCAGGCGTATGAACACGCAGTCTCGCTCGCCGCTTCGCTGGCCTGCCATTTCAACACGGAAAACATTGACCTCTCTTATGACGGTTCCTGTTACGATGGCGGCCTGCATCTGGCCGACTTCCTCCGGTACCTGGCCACCGTCCAGCCCGACAGCCGCGACCCCTCGTTCCTTGACGCGCTGCCGGTCTCGCAGGACTACAACGTGATTCTCACCTCGCGCAAACCCGGCAGCCTTCCCAGCGCCCTATGGCATAGTTCCTACGTCATATATATGTAGCGCAGTGCGGCCTGGCAACAAATCACACCAGATGAACGTTCGCTTCGGCTTCCGGGGCCGCAATGCCTTCAGGCAGGCGGCCGCCATTGTATTCGGCGAGCCGGTTTTTCCACTTGAGGAAATCGGTAATCGTCTGCGGCTCAATGCGCACCTCGACGCGCCGCAGGCTGGCCAGCAGCAGGTTCATCTCCCGCATCAGGCCGGTCTGGCTGCGCTGGGCCTGGCGGCACGGCTTCACGGCCATGCGGACTTCGCGCGCTTTGCACTCCAGCAGCCCCCATTTTTTCGGCAGCTCCTCGGCGGCGATCATCCCTTGCGGCGCCAGATAAAAGCGTTCGCATCCCATGGCCAGCTCGGGATCTTTGCGGAAGGGCTTTTCCCGATCGGCAAAAAAATCGGCGCGCGTGATTTTGCATTCCACCACCACGGAGCGGCACGCGCCTTTCCAGGCAATCACATCCGGCGTTTCGCCGCTGGCGCACGACTGCTCGGATAAAACAATGCCACAACGATATCGGCTGCGAAGCCACTGCTCGGCCATCCGGACAAGCTGCTGATGGGTCATGAGTCAAGTTGTATCGCAGAACCGGAAGGCTAGAGAAGTATTTTTGTCGGCACCGTGGAGAATTGCCAAAATCGCCGAAAGCGCCAAAATCGCCGAAATTGAAAACCAAACCTTACCCCGGATCAACGGGAATCAACGCGGACGAGCGTTGGCTCGCGCCGGGTGATATCCTTCGCCCAATGAATCAACCATATCGATCGCAAAGCGGCGTTGCCCGGGCCGGGGCCGTGCTGCTTCTGCTGGCCGCAGCGATTTTTGCGGCCGGCGCCGTGCGCTATGTCCGACACGGAAATTTCACGCTGGCCCAGGCCGGATATTGCCTGGTTGCGGTCCTGGCGTCGCTGGTCGTTCTGCTGGTCTTTGATTACACGGTGCACCACGCCAAGATCGCCGCCGTGATGGTGTTGATCTTTGCCGTGCTGTTCATGGTCGCAAGCCCGGCGTTTTGCGTCGGATTGGGACTGGCCCTGGCGGGGATGGTGGCGCAGCAGAGCAGAAGGTGAGCGACTCGGGCCCAAGCTGCTTTTTCCGTGACCGGGCAAAACAAATATAAGACAAATCTATTGACTTTCGTCAATAATTCGCTCATCATCTTTCATTATTATGGGGCCTGAGATCGAACTGTTAAACGCCCTCGCCACCCAGCCCTACGCCGCCTGCGAATCGAGGTGGAAAGAACTTCTCCACTCCATGCATCTGGGAGCGGCGTATATCCCGGTTATCCAGGCCGTGATCAAAGAAGGCCGCTGGAAAAAGCAGCCCAATCCCATGGCGTACGTCCGGAAGAGCGCAATGCTGTGCGCCGCCCGGATGGGCATCGTGGACAGGAAGCCGAGCCAGAGCCGCGAGGTGCTGGCTTCCGCTCTGCAAGATAACGACGCGGACGGCGAACCGCTTGCCCACGATGACCGGCTGGGGACGGCGCTGCACCGCTACGACGAACGAATGGGCCTGGGCGAGGGTGGGGGATACGGAGCGATTTACGAAGAGGACTATATCGGCAACCGGCTGCAGGGGTCCGTCCTGGACGAAAACCTTGAAGTGGATTGGGACCGAGTGAGCCAACTGGCGGGCATGGATGCCGGCGAGCGCATCGTGGTGGAGCTGCAACGGATTGGATTCGCGCGCGAGGCGGCCCTGGCCGCTTGCTATTCCGAAGAAGACCGCAAGCTTCTCCAGGCAGCGTGGAAGCGGTTTGATCGCCATAAAGAATCGCTGAAGGCGGTGCTGTCATCGGGAAAGGCCGACCCTGCCCGGCGGACTCAACAGGCGACGCCGAAGCCAGATGAGGAGAAATTGGAGCTGATCTTTGTGGAGATTCCGGGGAAGGGGATGAAGATTAGTTTTAAGAGGGGGCGGAGGGGAATTAGCGCTCGATTTTAGCTTGCGCCCATTGAGCTTCATACGTTTGCAACATTGCCGTGAAGGCATCAGTAACCTGGGTGAGAGTCGTTGGAGCAGACTTGGCACCATCCTTAAAGGATGCGCCAGATTGATAACAAGCAAGTCGATCAACAAATACATACCGGTCGTGAAGCTTCTGTGATGAACGAACCTCTATTTTTGATTTCGATTGTTGGCAGAAGGCATCTACCGCAGGCAGTAAAGTTTGCATTTTGTATCGTGTAAGTAAGCGTATCGTTACTCCTGTCGCAATGTGGCCCAAGTAACGTGACACAAACTCCGCGTCTAAATAAGGATCAACAAAAATCAGGTCTTCTTTGGCCACTTCAATTATCTTTCTGATTTCGTCGAAGTAGTCAAAAGTCATTCCATGCGAAACAGCTATGCTGAGAGGACCTAACGTTTCCATTCGCAAGTCATGACGCGCCTCGTTGAGCAGTATTATGATCTTGTTCACACCTTCAGCTGCACGTATCGGATCCCGGCTTCGGATGTCAAGCGAATAAACCAGCGCAAAAGGGGATCTCGTGGAATTCCAGCGATCAATGAGGGCTGACGCTCGGCCTAACCAAGCGAGGTTTTCAGTGTTGCCCTCACGCAGAGTGTATTTAGATGGCATGGTCCTGAGCAGATCCTCTATCTCAAACAGGAGTTGTTCTTTAGTCAGTGGCACGATCCTGCACTCTTCTTAGCGATGGGCTTGAATTAAGGATTCCCGGGCCTCAACTCATTATATGGCGGGACCTTCGAAAGAGGTCCTACAATCAATGTCGAGTCTCAAATGATCGAAGCCGGGATAATGCATTGGGTGTATCTAGGCTGAGCTCTTTATTTTTGCACGGTCGATCTCAACCCGATAGGTTTTGATGTTCTTACAGAATGTCATGCCAAGATCGGTAAGCCTGTGACCCTGGACCGTATAATTATTCGCTTGATCGATTAACTCAGCGTCCACAAGAATTTTTTCCGCATGTCTTACCAAGGCGGTGAGGTTATGGCCAAGCCGCTTAGCGACTGTATTTACCCATTCCCTTTGGGACATTGGTGAAATTGTGATCTCATTGCTCTCTTGTAATTCAAAAGCAGCCTTTAGCACAAGTAACTCATTGGAGCTTAAACGCTTGGCAATTTGAAAAAGTTGATAACCTAGCACAAGCTCACCGTCTGTAGCGTTGATTTTGTTTGATGCGAGGAACATCGCTTTTAGCGCTTCGAGGCGTCCTTCGTCGGGAGTATCCTCGTCAATGATCGTTAGCAATTCGACCCAGGTTTGATAACCTGATTTGTTTCTTTCGAAATCTTGAGTGAGTATTCCTTTCGCCCTCAGTAACTTAACTTCTGCTCCCAGCTGTCTGAATGTTTCGCCCTTGAATGCGGCTTGCGCGATCCGTATGCCAGGAGCGAAGAAAGCAACGGGGCCTGAAGTGAGGAGATCTGTCAAGGCAGCTGCGATCACGGCACCGGGATCTTCAAGAAGCTCCGCAATTGCATTTTTATCAGGGTTTTTGATTATCTCAGCAAGGTCTCGGGACTTGATGATGTAGGTTGAATCGTCGTTCATGGAGCTATTGTATTTGAGCGACACCGGTTCTTTGCGAAACACGCTACGCTGCGCTCCGCGACGGCCTGCGGCAGCGAGGAAGGAATTTCTTCATCCGTTACCCAGCACTTACCCCTCAGCGCGTAAGCGCGCCTCGGGAACGCACTGGGCTAACTCATTTCGCGCCTACGGCGCTGCATAAAGAACATTCAATAAGGGGCCAGGTTGATAGGGTCCGAGTGTTATCGGACACAAAAATAAAGTTGGAAATGTCCCGGAAAACGGGTTTGTGGATTCGTTACTTCTTACGTTCTGTCATCCTGAGCACCCGACCCGCGTGCTGCGGGATAAGGCGGGAATGAACAAACGCCGAGATCTGGTTATGATGGAGGCGCCGAGGGATCGGGAAAGAGGCCGCCTTCGCATTGGTGCTGGAAAGCCCGTTCCTTGAGCATGGT
>DASXCL010000041.1:0-25683 GCA_036491195.1 Candidatus Angelobacter sp. | reverse complement strand
ATCAGTACTGTCCAATTAAAAGCTGAATAGATTCAATTGGTTATCGACATAGGGTAGTTGAAATTGGCGCTGGGCATCAAGCAGGGCCTGTAAAATCGGGGTTTTCCCGAAGATCGTGGTGCTCAAAATTTGGAGGATTTGGTAAAGGCTAAGCTGGAGGCCAAGTCGCTTGCGGATGATGGCCACCAGCACGTAGATGGAGATGGCAATCCAGATCTGAGTTTTGACGGCATTGACAGAGGTTCCATAGAAGCGCTTGATCTGCAGATGCTGCTTGATCCAGCGAAAGAATAATTCCACCTGCCAGCGGGCGCGATACAACTGGGCGATGGTAACGGCGGGGAGCAGAAATTTATTGGTGAGGAAAACAAGGCGCAAATTTTTCTCGACATCGTAGTAGTGGATGCGCCGTAGAGGATCAGGATAGCGGAGCGCTGTTTTTGGTCCGGTGAATAGGATGGTTTGGTCGGATCTCACCCCGCTGGATTTGTCGATGGGGTGGGACTGACGACGATAGTACTGGGCATGTTGCTTACTGCGAGTTATGAAGAAAGCGCCAGCCTGGGCGAAGACGAAAAGGCGAGCAAAGTCCAGGTAGCCGCGATCGAACAAGTAAATGGCACCGCTTTCGGGCACCACTTGGTCGAGCAGGTTGACATCGTGGACTTGGCCGCCAGTCACGTAAACATTGATCGGAATCGAGCCGCGAAGATCCAAGAGAGTATGAATTTTCACTGCGCTCTTGTGCCGGCGAAACTGGGCCCAAGGGAACAGGGACAAGCACAGGTCAATGGTGGTGGAGTCAAAGGCATACACACTGTTGGAGAGTTCAATTCCGAAAGGTTCGTTGTGATAGAGATTCGCGAGCTTGACGGATCAGTGCCTGGGCAAAATCGGCGTAAATGCGCCAATCGCGTTCGCGGTTGGCGTGGGCCAAAGTCGCACGCGAGATGGGACCACGGAATCCCATGTGGTAGAGCTTGGGTTGTTGCGCTCGCAGGCAAGCTTCGATATCGCGCAAGCTGTTGCGAAAGGTGAGCTGAGCGAACGCCATGCACAGGAACTGATCCCAGCAGGAAAAGTCCTTGACGTAACGATTGCCATGATAGCGAGCAACGCAGAGCTGGAATTCGTAGGGCGAGACAAATTCCATGAGTTGGGAAAAGACAGTTCGGCCAGCATTCATCTTGTGCCTCCAGCAAGGGCGGAAGTCAAGAATACGAGGCAAGTTGGGTTAAAACCGCTAGATAAATTGAAATCGAAAAACCCTGGGACAGTGGCTTTGAGGCCCAGGATCAATCAGTTAGGAACATCCGTCCAGAGTTTCTTTGGACACTACTGATTGTTGATATGTGTTTCCGGCGCATGCCGGTTCGCTCCGAACGACGCAGCCGTTAAGATAGTCGGGACCACAGGAAGGAGAAAATGATGAAGTTTCCCTATGCAGTAGCCGCTCTTGCCACATTTGTCGCGATTGGCGGCTGCAAGGCCGGCACTCCCAATAAGGCGGAGAATACGGTAGTCAACGAAGTGAAGCACGAGGTCACCATCGGCGGCAAGGACGTAAAGAACCCGATCGCATACACGCCCGACGCTGCCAAAGAAGGCGGCGAGCATTTTCAGCACCACTGCCAGATCTGCCACGGACTCGACGGCCAGAACACCGGCGTTCCTTTTGCCGCCAAAATGGACCCGCCCGTAGCTGATCTTTCCGTAAAAGACGTGCAGGATTACACCGACGGCCAATTGAAATGGATCATCGAAAATGGCATCAAGCCTTCCGGCATGCCCGGCTGGAAAGGAATTCTGGAAGACGAGGAAATGTGGAACATCGTCCATTACATTCGCCATCTTCCTGCCAAGGGTAGCCTGGGCCAGCCCGAAGTCTTTAAGGAAGAAGCCGAAGAACATGAGCACATGAAGGGCGCGGCCGCTCACGACCACGACGCAAAGCCGCACAAGCACTGAGCATTTTCTCGCGTAGGCAGGATACGGGAGCCGAATAGCTCCCGTTTTTCAGATAGAAAGTGTTGCCGGTTACAGCGGCGGCGGCGTTGGAGTCGGCGTCGGCGTGGTTTCCGTCGCCGGAGCAGGCTCAGTGGCCGGAGTTGGTTCAGGGGTAGGCGTCGGCGTGGCAACCGGAGGATTTACCGGAGCCGAGGGTCGCGAACTGGGCGGCGGGGTTGGGGGTACTGGATTGCTCGATGGAGCGACATCTGTTCCTGCCGCCTGCTTCACCGCGGCAAGAAATTTTTCAGCCGACTGCGGCGGTGGAACCGAGCCCGTCAGAATGGTCTTGAAGTCAATCTGGCGGCCATAAAGTTCGCCGGTGGCATCCTCATCCTGTTTGATCACGGCGCCATTGAAACTTATGCCGGCAAACAAACCGCGCGCTCTGGAATATGTGAGCACTTCCGCTCGAAGCTTCCAATCGGTTGCGCCTTCGGTGTGGCGGCCCACGGGGCCGGCGGCGACGGAGGCGTCTGCGCCCAGCTTGAACTTGTTAGTAAGCAGCGCCTGCATGCCGCGATCATTCATCACCACCATGATCAGGTCCACGGCCTGTCCGCCGATCTGCAGGCCAACGCTTCCGCCCGTCGTGGTCAGAGGCGCGGGAGCGCTCCAGCCGGTAGGTGTGCGGCAAGTGGCCATCCCGCGGCCATGCGCGCCGCCGAGCACGAATCCGCCTTTGATCAGATTGGGCACAACTGCAATGCACTTCGCCGAGCTAAGAATGTCAGTAGGAATGCTTTTATCGGGCGTGGACATGATTTCGTTCAATACAGTCGCGGCTGATTCTAAGCGGCTGGACGCGGCTTCCGCAGCAAAAGCTGCGCTGGAGAGCGTGACGGCAAACAGCAAAACACGAAGCAGTGTTTTCATATTTTCCTCAAAATGATTTTAGTCGCTGGGAGCAGGTAAGAAGATGCGGAAAAATAATAAAGGGTTGGATACGGTGACCCTCGTGACCGTCTCCAACCCCGTCTCCCAGGTTCTGTGGTAGGTGAGTAGAGTATCCATCGATGCTGTTTTCCCGGCAAGTAACCGGGGTTCCTTCGGCAATGCCGTTTCGGACATGTCCTTAGGGTGATACCAAAGTCGGCAACAGCACTCCTGCCTTCCAGCAAAACAAAAGACCCGGCAAACTGCCTGCCGGGCCTGGATTTGTCGTGCGGTTACTTGGACGAAGTGACCAGCGAATGTGTTATTGCGTGCACGGAAAGCGCGATCCGGTTCTGCACGCCAACTTTGCGCATGAGTTTGGCCACGTGGGCTTTCACCGTGCGCTCTTCGATGCCCAGCACAGATCCGATCTCCTTGTTGGATCGGCCTACCACGAGCAGCTCAAGCACTTCCTTCTCGCGATCGGTAAATGTCACACGGCCCGCGGGGAAAATGCGTCCCGGAGACGAGGTCACGCGTTCGATGAAAATCGAGAGCACGCGGCGCGGCGCCCATACGGAACCGGCATGGACGATCCGCATGGCCTGGATGAACTCCGCTGGGGACGCGGCTTCATCGACATAGCCTTTTGCGCCTGCGGCAAGCGCTTTCAAAATGGTTTCATCGTCGGCGCCGCTGCCGGTGACGATGATGCGCAGATCAGGACGCGCGGCCTTGAGTCCTGCCATTACGTCAAACAGGTTCTGTCCTGCTCGCGTACCGAGCAGCACAAGGTCGATATCTTTTCGGGGACCCAGCTCCGCCAGACTGCAAGACACAAGTTCCAGGTCTGTTTCGGTATCGAACAGCGACTTCAGTCCGATAAACCGCAGCGGATCGCTCTCTACCACAGCTATGCGAATCGTTCTCTTCGATGCGCCTGCTTTCATCAATACTCCTCCCAAGACCGTGGCGTGAATGAGTGCATTGTAAGCAAAAAATGGAGCGCGCGACCTGAAAGTATCATGAACCTCAGCCCAAGCCCATTACTAAGCAGGGTACATGTACTAATGTTGAAGCGCAAGGATGGAGAGTAGCGACTAAGGTTACCGGCTGGCTTCCAGCCGGGCAGCGTCAGGACGGAGAATAAAACCATCGGCATGTCCCAGGGCAAAACCCCGACGGTAGCCTTCGCAGTAACTTCCCTGGGCAGGCAGGTCGCGTTGTTTTGCGGGACGGAAATTGGAGCAGCCGACAAAATGGAAATCGATCTGGGCGCTGGAAGACTGGTCGGCGCCGCCGCGATCAAAACCCTCGTTGTAACCGGAAAAAAAACCTTTGTCGAAGTAAACAAATTTAGGATCGGCCGGAGAGCGCGATTCCTCCAGAGAAGCAGCTACAGCCCGAAGCGAATCCACCGCGCGAAAGAGCCGTCCAAAATAGCCATCGCCATAACCGGCCCTTAAGCCGGCCTGGAACCCTTCCTCAAATACCCGGCGGGGGCCGAATTGTGGCGAATAGCCAAGCTTGAGTCCATGGATGTCTTTGATTTTGGAGCGAGCTGCCGTACCCAGGCTCGCGTCCGCGTTGCCAACGTGGTAGCCCTCTTCATACCCATGCCTGTAGCCATGCGCGAAGGCGGAGCGCGATAACACCACCGCTGAGCCGGACTCAGTTAAATGAACGTCCTGCCCAATCGCCACGGCGGTAAACCCGGCAGCCAGACAACAGCTAAGCAGCAGGCGCGCCGTGGGACCCATTCGACCTCCAGATTCGTTCAGTCAGATGAACCTACGTAACCGGGGGATGTCACGCTCCTTACTGTGGCCTAAGGTCTATTTGGATACCTCCTAGGTTTTTCGATGAATGGCCGTAAATCGTATGTAGCTGGATACTTATCTCACCTTAACCCCAATCATGGCGGGTTGAGCTGACCTCTCCGGCTACGGCAGATTAAAAACCTGGGGGAAACGGAGCCAGAGGGAGGGAGCACAACTCAGATTGATTTGCGATTTTCCCTGGGCGGTCAAACAGCCGCCTGGGGCATTCGTACTCCCCCCAAGGGTTCTGGAGATTCCGGAAATGTTATGCGAAACCTGCTGCGTTACATGCCGCTGGTTTGTCTGCTGGTGCCGGCACTGGCTCTGGGCGCGCAGCCTCGCAATCCCTACGACATTGAACTCCAAAATCTCAGATCCCAATGGACCTCCGCCAACAGGCTGGAAAAACTGGCTCTGTTGGACCAGGTCTGCGGCTTGCGCGACTTCACCGACGATCGCACCCAGGTACAAGTGTTTCTGGAATACGTCCGTCAATCCACGGCGGAAAATGCCTTGGTTCGCAACGAGGCTGCCGCCTATCTTGACGATCTTCGCGCTTTCAAAGTGCCGTTACAGCCGCGGGCGCAGCATTGGTATGCAACGACTGAACCGCGGCAGCGCATTCTTTCCGAAGCCAGCAGCGGCGCGCAGAAGGCCTCCGATTACGCGACCCTGGCCGAATTGGAACATCTCTCAGGTGCTCCTGAAGCTTCCGACCACATGCTGGAATCGGCCCGTCTGGAACCAACCGCAACGCGCTGGCTGCGCGCGGCCCAGCTCGTCGATGAGCCCTTGCTCAAGTTCTCTGCCCTTCGCAACGGCCTTGCTTTGGAGCCGTCCAATCGTCGACTCAATGTCGAACTCGCAACATATTACGTCGGCCGCCAGCAACTTGAGAAAGCGCGAGACGTGCTGGCTGCGGCGGCAGATGCCGCGCCCGATGATTTTGTCATTCGTGAACGCAAAGCCAGTCTTTTTCTGAACCTCGGCCTACGTTCTGCGGTGCTGCCCGAGCTCCGCCGCCTGGAAAACCAGTGGCCCGCTCCGCTTTGGCTGCAGGCCCGTTTGGCTCTGGATTACGAACAAATGGGTTTGCTGGATGATGCCGCCCGGCTGGCTGCTTCCGTTGTGGCGGAAAAGAGCGACGATCGCGAACAGCTTGAGCTGCTGGCCCGCTTCCATGAACGCCGGCACATGAAGTATGACTTGCAGGCGGACTACATTGCCTTATCGCGCCTGGAACCGAACCTGCCCGACATATGGTCTCGACTGGCGCAGGTCCAGATGGATTGCGGAGACGCCGAAGGCGCAAAAAAATCCTTGATGCGCATGGTTGCTCTGGACGAAGAGAATGCTGACGCTCATCGGCGGCTGGCGCATGTCTATGAAAACCTGCGCTTGGACCGTGAGGCCCAGCAGGAACTTGCCCTTGCCGCGAGCGCGTCACGTCCTGACATCCTGGCGAATGACGCCGGATATCTTTCTGACCCTGGCCTCCTGGTAAAGACTGCCTTCGCGGAGCCGCCCGCCCCAGCCGACACAGCGCTTGCGGATATCCGGGTGCAGGAGCTTCTAGCCAGCGGCCTGGACCGTGTGCACGTCCAGCAACTGTATTTTGTCGGTTCAGAATCCGCGCTCGATACGCACCGCGTCAGCACGATTCGCTATTCGCCATCCCGAGAGGACTTGCAGGTGATTCATGCGCGCGCATGGAAGCCCGATGGCTCCGTGCTGGACGCGCAGGAATTGGGCGACCGTGAAGATGCCGATACGCTGGTTTCCATGTATTACGACATGCGGCTACATCAACTGCGCTTCGCTGGGCTGGAAAAGGGTGACGTGGTCGAACTGGAGTACTCACTCACCCCGAAGCGGCGTTCCGCTCCTTACAACGGATATTTCGGCGAACTGGTGTTGTTCGCCGGCCGCGGGCCGGCGCAGCTTAAGCGCTACGTCCTGATCGCGCCGGCGGCCCAGAAAATCTTTGTCCATGCGGATAAGATCGCTCCGGCAAACGTTAGCGCTAAAAATGGTTCTCAGATCTTCGTTTGGGAAGCCCGCTCGGTGCCGGCGCTGCCGCGCGAACCGCACAGCCCGGGCGTCACTGAGATTTCCCCTTATGTCCACGTTTCAACGCTGGGTGACTGGAAAGAGCTTGGCTCCTGGTACGCCGATCTTGTCCGGCCGCAGTTTGTCCTGGACAAGTCGCTCGAAACCGAACTGGCGCGCTTGATCAAGGGGCTGCATACTGACAAGGAAAAGATTTCTGCCATACAGGAATTTGTGCTGCGCAGCACCCACTATGTCGCTCTGGAGTTTGGCGTTTACAGCTACAAGCCGTATCCGGTAACGCAGATCTATGCCCGCCGCTTTGGCGACTGCAAAGACAAAGCCAGCCTGATGATTGCGCTGCTGCGCGCGGCCGGGGTTGAAGCTGAAATCGCGCTGGTGCGCACCCGCTCCCTGGGCGACGTAGTGGCCGAGCCGGCTTCTATCGCTCTGTTCAACCATGCAATTGTTTACGTGCCGAAATATGAACTCTGGCTCGACGGAACGGCGGAGTACGCCGGACGCGAGTTGCCTTTGGAAGACCAGGGCGCGCTGACGCTTACCGTGAGCCTGAGTGGCGCCGCTCAGATTCGTCACGTCCCCATGAGCCGTGCCGCGGACAATTACACCCGGCACGTCATCCGTGGCGAGCTTTCGGCGCAGGGCGTGATCCAGTTCAGCGGTTCAACCACAACGCGCGGCGAAGATGCGCCCGGATTGCGCCATGATCTTGCCGTCCGGGAGCAGCAGCTGGATATGTTCCGCCGGGAACTGGCGGAAGTCTTTCCCAGCGTGCAGGTCGATAGCGTAGCCGTGCATGGCGCGGAAGTGCTTTCCAGCGGCGTAAGCGTGGACTTCCAGGGCATTTTGAACTCATTGCAATACAAGCGCGTGGTTTCTCTCAGCTCTTCCTGGATGCCGCGTTCGTATGTTGCGGCGCTGGCCGGTGCCAGCACGCGCACACAAGACCTGGTACTCCCTTCTCCCTGGACGACCGAAGAAGAAATCCATATCGCGCTGCCCCAGGGCGCTGAGGTGATCTCGCTGCCGCGTGACCAGAATATCAGCAGCAGCTTCGGCTCACTCCATCTGCATTATAAAAAGTCCGCCGGAGAAATCGTGGTGGAAAGCCATGTGCAGTTTGAAAAGGCGCGGGTCAGCGCGCAGGACTATCCGGCGTTCCGCCAGTTCTGCGCCCAGACCGAACGCAGCTTTCGTGGTGAAATCACTCTGAGCCTTCCCCAATGAGATTACCGATCCGCGCTTTGACCTTGCTGCTTTTCTATTGCAGCGCCAGTGCGGGATTCTCACAAACTGTGCGGCCTTCACTGCCTGACAAGAGCGCCGATTCCACCTTGCAGGCTTTGTTTTCTGGGTTCAACCTTCCCGCCGCCGCCGAAAGCGCCGATCTTCGGTTGCGGCGCGCGCCGCATGACGTAATGGCGCTTTTCGTGCGCATGGAGACGGCCGAAATTCAAGAGCGGCCTGACGTGGTCCTGGACTCCGCCCTGCGGCTTTGCGACCTTCGTGCCACGCCTGAATTGCTCGAACTAGCCTCCAATCGGGTGCTTCAGCATGCAGGCAACACCTGGGCTTTCAACTCAGTTCTACGCAGAATAAAGTCAGCGGCATCAGTCAACAACGATTGTACTTTCAATTTGCGGCTCGCGCTGGTCGCCGCCGCCACCGATGGTGCAAACCTTGACCTTGATCAGGCCGCGCACTCCACCGGACTCCTAACGCGCTGGCGCATCGTGGGCCCTTTCGGGAAATATAACAACGTCGACTTTGAGCGGGAATGGCCGCCGGAATCCTCGGCGTCCTTTCAGGCATACTACCCGACCGAACGGCCGTCCGGACCGGTCAGAAACGCAAACAAATCCAAAACAGGGAACGCCGCCGGCCTTTCCCACGTAACCGCGCCAGAGCGTTTCTGGTTCCGGGATGGTATGGTCGCATTGCCGGAATATTTTGCCTCAGCTGGCGTGTATTACGCCGCCGGCGACATTGAAGTTGCTGCTGCCGGTCGCTCATGCATTGATGTCCTTAGTTCTGCCACTTATGAAATCTTCGTGGATGGAAAGGCGGCCCTGCTGCACGACGCTCGCTATTCCTCCGGCCCGAACCGTGATTCCACCTCACTGCAACTGGTCGCGGGCCATCATCGCGTTTTGCTCAAGTTCACGGCGGATGCCCTTCCATTGAGCGTCGCGGTCCATCCGCGGTTTGATATTGCCGCCCGGACAAACTCTTCCCTGCCCTCCTCTATCACCGGATATGTCCAGGCACTGGAGGCCTATTTCCGCAGCGATTTTACTGGTATGGAAAAGGCCATACGAAACGACTCTGCGCGCAACTCCGGATACGCACAATATCTGCGCGCCCTGCTCTATTCCGCTGCCGAGGACCATTCTCCGCGGGCAGATGCCGCGTGGAAAGCCCTGGCCACGGCGCAGCCATCCGCCTTGCTGGCGCGTCTGCGATCGGCAGAGAGTGCAGCGGAGCGCGGCCAGAACGAGGCTGCACGCCCGGACGTCATGACTATTCTTGCCGAGCGTCCGCAGTCGGAGACGGCGTTGCAACTGGCTTTTAATCTTTCACGGCGCAATCAGGCGGAAGCGCCGGCGCTGCTCAGCCGTTTGCTGGAACTGCATCCTTCTTGCGCGCGGCTGGCTGAAGCGGTGAAATTCTATAACTCAACCGCCGAGCAGGACACAGCCCGCAAAATCGAGCAGCAATTGGCCTTTTGCGCACCGGAGTCACTGAGCTACGCCAGGCTTCTGGCGGAATCCGGACGCCACAGCGCCGCCGCTGCATACCTGCAACAGCTCATTTCCAGAAACCCGCTGCATCGCGCTGCCAGACGCTTCCTTATCGAGCAGCTGCTGCTGGACAATCAAGTGAGTGCCGCAAAACTTCAAGCCAGGCAATTACAAGAAATTGCGCTCAACGCTCATGCTTATTCTCATCTGGCGGACGTCCCAGCTGTGGCCCAGGACGGCCACAGCCAACGGGCAGAGGGGTTCGTGAGCGGCTCAGAGTTTTATGTTCCCTATCGCCGCGATGGCGTGGATATGGTCCGCAAATCGGCGCAGCGAAGTTTTTCCGGCGGCGCAGCGGTAATCCTCTTGTCCGATAAAGCGGTCCTCTTTCACCATGACGGAGCGGTTTCCATTTACGTGCATCGGATCACACGGCCAATCAACAAAGAAGGAATCAGCCGCTATGGAGAGATCACATTGCCCCGTGGCGCCGATCTTCTGGAATTGCGGACGATCAAAACCGACGGCGAAATCATTGAACCCGAACTTGCCCAGCAAAAGCCCACGATCTCCATGCCCGCCCTCGAACCGGGTGACGCCATTGAAGAAGAATACGTAACGCACTATCCCGAACTCGACCAGATGCCTGAGAGCGCGGGATCGCACACCTTCGGCTCATTCGCGGCTCCAATCCTTCATTCGCGGCTGGTGCTGCTCAGTCCGCCGGACGCGGGCCTCCGAATACGCGAACATGCCAACCCGCCCCAGCCGCTGGTGGGAGAAAATAGTGGCCTGGTCGTCCGCATCTGGGAGCGCGACAACATTCAGCAGACGATTGAAGAATCATTTCTTCCGGCCGTCAACCTGCTGCCCACGATTACGATCGTATCATCCGAAAAAATCAGTGCCCAACTGCGAGACCAACTAATGGACGCTTCGCGCATCGGCCTTCACGTGAATGAAATTGCGGCCGAACTTCATCTGTCGCAAAATGCAAGCGAGGCTGAAAAGGCAAAACGGCTTTACCGATTTGTGACGAGCAAAATCGATTCTACGGGTCCGGATTGGGCCGGCAGCCCGGCTGAAGATACTCTGGCCAACGGGCAAGGCAGCCGCACTATGGCTCTGCTCGCTCTGGCGCGGTTCGCCGGACTTAAAGCAAGCTTGTTGCTTGCAAGAAGGATCGGCCAGAGTTGCGGCAAAGAAAGTGACTTCGCCTGTTATACCGAGCCACTGGTGCGGTTCTGGCTGGCGAACGGAGAACCGGTCGACGTTGACGCCGAATCCGACGATCTCCCCTTTGGCGACATACCGCCATCGCTCGATGCTCGCGAAGCGCATTTCATCCCTCTGCTGGCCGAAGATGAGAAAAAACCTGAAACAGTGTCCCTGATATCGCGGCTCTCCGATGAAAAGAGCATCGCCGAAGCCGACCTGACATTCCACGATGCCGATTTGGTGGCCAACATCGAGGTCCAACTCGGGGCGGTCCGCGCGCAGGAAGTGAGAAGCATGCTTCGGAACTCCGGAGAACGCGAGCGCCAAGCCTTTTTTGAGCAGCTTGCCATGCGTATTTTTCCGGGCGCTACCTTGGTTACCGGCAGTGTCGCTCACGAGAATGATCCGGAGCAGCCTCTAAAGCTTTCGGTGCATTGCACTGCTCCTCAATTCATCAACCGGCAGGGCGGGCGATCGGAAATCAATCAACTCGCTCCGGCCCTGGGTTTGGCCAGCCTTTACGCCAGGACGCCGTCGCGCAAATTCCCGCTTTATATTGAATCATTGTTTTTCGAAAGCACGGTTTTTCATCTACATCTGCCCGCCGGAATGGATATACAGGCATTGCCCGCTGACTTTGCCGAGAAGACTGAGTTCGGGGAATATGCGTTGCGATTTGTGCGGTTGCCGCACCAGATCGATATTCACCGTGACTTTCGCATTCCAGTGCAGGTGGTCACTCCGGAAAGCTATCCGGCCTTCGTTACCTTCGCCTTCAGGATTGACAAAGCAGAACGGCAACGCATCTCGGTTGATACGATGAAAGATACCGTGGGACAACGGAACGATAGGGAGCAACCAGTCGCGCAAAAGATGTAAAGGGCCGGTTACCGGCTATTCTTAGAATAGATTTAGCATTTGGGGGACAAATCTCACGACTTCCGACCATCCCATAAAGCCAGATTCGGTGTGCTAGAAGCGGGAACCACCTGCGACCGGCATGTTGCGATAGCCGCCCTTTTCTTCGCCAAGACGCTCCAGGAACGCTGAAGCCATATCCACGAACTTGCTGCCCTTCTCAATGTACTCAGGCATGCGATGCCACAGCTCTTCAAACTTCTCGGGATGCTCCGCGGCGAATGTGGCCACGCCGATTCCGGCAACAGCCAGTCCCGCCGGCCTGCGGCCTGTAAGGAACAGTATTGCCCCTGCCGCAAAAGACCCGATCATCAGCGTCTTCTTCCAATCCATATTCCCGCCCTCCTGAATTGTGTGCCGTGGCTGAAACTCTAAATGATTTTTGTCGCCCGTGGAAGTCATTAACGTTTGCTCTAGCCTATTGATTAGAGCCGTATTTGCGCATTTCTGTTGTCCCCGCAGGATCTCGCTCCATGATTTCAGCCCAGCTCGCAGAACGCGATTCGTCTTTCCCACGGCAAAATCACTTCGCTGTGAGAGTGTTCGATTAGGCGAGATATTCGCTTGAAAGAGATTACTCACTGAGAGTTCGAGTGGCGGAAGTTTTTAGCGCGGGCTCGCGCAAAAAAAGAAAGTGGGCGCCGGTATAGGGGCGACGCCCACGTGGGGGTACTGCGTATGTTGTTACTAGAATAGACGTAGGAACGACAAAAAAGTTTCATCTTTGGTCGAAATTAACATAACTAAATATCCCGAAGTTAATATCTTCAGCCAACACATTGTTATAGCCGAAAAAACCCCTCGCCGAAGCGAGGGGCTGGAGAGTAAGGAGAGAAGAGAGGAGATACAAACCGCTTTACGACATGCGTGATATCAATTCCCGCATTTGCACGCGAGCCTGGTGAAGACCAAATTGCGACTCCTGCATACTCATGCCGAGAAGATGGGCAATCCTTTCGTGGCCGTAGCCTTCCACGTCATGCAGGAGGAAAATAAGTTTTTCGGTGGCTGGAAGTTCGACGATAGCGCGTTCCAGATGAATGCGCTTCACGTTGCCATGCACGCTCTTCGTTTCAGCGCAAACACTGCTGTTCAAAGTGAGCGTGCCGATTGTCGTGATCTCACGGATTTCCGCTAGAAGCGCCTGGTCAATCTGTTCGGTTTTGGGCTCGGCGGATGACGCGAAGGCGCGGAGGAACGTGTTGCTGGATAGCTGCTCCGCAGTCAACTCGTTGTCCGTCATCCAAAATGCCAAGGAATAGATTCTGTGACAGTGCTGACCGTAAATCTCATCGTACTTGGCTGTGCGGTTTTCAACTGAGGAAACGAGCATTCCCAGATTGCTGATAATACTCACGTTGCTAGACATTTAACCTACCTCTTTTTCGGCCCGCTGGAGGGTCCCTTTTTGATTACCGTCAGTCAATCGAACCCTCTGACTAGAGCAATCGAGTTGCCCAAAGAACGCGGAACCAAGTCAAGTTTTGCAACGGAAATTAAGTTATTGATTCTTAAGGTGAAAACTGTATTTGGCGAGTATGGCACGTAATCCACAGAGGCAAGGGTTAGGGCCTGAATCGAGGCTTGATATAGTTTATGGGTATCACGATACCACTTATTTCCATCGTGCTACCGATTACCTTTGGGATATCCAGGTAAAAATTACCATCGATAGACGGGGAGTCGAGCGAATCAACGGACCATCAACACTTCACGCATGTTGTCTCGTCCTAAAAAAAACTTGCGCGAGGCAAAATCCTTGAACAGATTTTCAATATGACGGTTATTAAAAATCCGTTGCAGTTTAAAACCTTCGATCGGCTCCAGTTCCAGGGTGTCTTTTTGCACGATATGATGGCGAGAGTAGAGTGATTCCGCCCCCGCATCCTTGGTATGAAAGAAGGCCAAAAGATGTCCCTTGGGCTTCAGCATCGCCTGCAGCCGCTCCACCAAGGGCTTTACCAGCGGTTCGGGCAGGTAGTCCGCTACATCCCAGAATAAGATGGCGTCAAACTGTCCGGCGGGGTAATCCAGATTTTCCGCAAAGAATTTTGCCGGATCAATCTGAAACGAGCCATCTTCCTGTTTGACGGAATAGGTGGCATCTTGGGATTCGCGCAGAATGTCTTGGTTAAAGACGCGGGCGCCAAGTTCGGTCAAGAGGGTGATATTGGTCGGAGAAGTGGGACCGAGATCGAGGACGCACATCTTCACGTCACCGCCCCCGCTCAGGTTGCGCATGAATTCGCCCAAGCCGATGCAGGTGCGTTTGGTCCGTGGCGCAGTTTTAGCGCCCTCTTGAGACTTGGACTGAGAACTGTCTGCCCCACGGAACCATCGCATTAAATTGTTGCCGGAGGAGCTCACGCTCCTCTAACTGTACCTTATTTGTTATCCAAAAAGGAACTCTGCGTATCGGATTTGGCGCTGTAACTGGCGGCGCCCGAACTCGATCCGGCAGAACCTCCGCTGCTCATGCCAGCGCCGGCAGCGGCTGCCAGCGGCTTGCGGGCTTCCACCCTGGCGTCTTTTTCTTTGATGTCGATGGCGCCCTTAAAAAATGCACCGTCTTCAATCACGATGCGTTGCGTGCTCACGTCGCCAATCAGCGTGCAGGACTTGCGCAGTTCCACGCGTCCGGTGGCGGTTACATTGCCTTCAACCCGGCCGTGCACGACCAGATCGCGCGCGATGATGGCGGCCTTGATCTTTCCGTTGGGGCCGATGATCAGGCTGTGGTCGCGCAGATCAACTGTGCCTTCAATCGAGCCATCCAGATAAAGGTCCTCACTGCCGGTAAGTTCGCCTCTGATTTGTACTGACTTGCCGATGTGCCCCACGTCCGCGCGGTACGGATCGCTGGCTTTCGGGGTTTCTTTGTGAGGTGCTGGGATACTGGGTGCGGCGGCAGCTGGCTGGGGGGCAGGCTGCGCAGGCTGGCTAGGATTCATGCTCATGGGTTTACTATCCTCAGTACGTGGTTTCCACATTTCGACACCTTTGCTTTCGATTTTGCTCTCTTCAGAAAATTGGAAAATCTTGGCTCGTGATTCTGGAATGCCTGTCGCAGATTAATCAGGAGTTGACCGCTAGTTTACTGCTGTATTTCAAAATGAAATAGTTACTGTAGGTGTGCGCCGGAAAGGTAATCCCATGCTCATACGCGGCACTTCATTGCCCAATTTTACTTAGTTACAATAAAGTAAACATTAACTCTTTCGTTACTGCCTTTAACTGAAGCATAGGGGCCTTATTTTTCAGTGACTTACGCTGATATTAAAATCCAGGAATTCCGGCCCGTTTGGCTGTAGGTTTGCTTTTAAGTAAAGCGTCGACCGAACGGAATGTCGCGGCCGCGGGTGGAACCGAAAACCAGGGGAACAGCGGTTCCGGCCCGAATGTCCGCGGCTATCGAGCCAATGGGACTGCCTTTCCGAGAGGGTCGATGAATGCGAGGGGTGGCTGCATATGCCGCCCCTTTTAATTTTCGTTTCGATTAAGCCTGCTTTCGAGCGAGCTGTCATCTCAGGGTAAAATGCAACAAGCTGCTGGTTTTCCGCGTCTAAACTGTTATCCGCTTTTAAAAACATTATGAGTTATCCCAAGTTACCGGCGCGCGTGGCGATGCTGCTATTTTTGTCAGTAGCGGGTTTTCCCCTGGCCCATGGCCAGACAAATCCTTCCACGGAAACGTTGCCTCCTCTTCCCAAAGACGCTACTCACTACGTGAAAGACACGATTAAGCATCAATTGGAAGCCGAGGCTGCCGATCACACGCATTGGCGTTACCGCATCCATCGCGAAGACGACAAAGGCTCGCAGGACCGCGATGTTATCGATACTAAAGAAGGACAGCTCGCCCGCACCGTGCTTCTAAATGGACAGCCGCTAACGCCTGAGCAGCGCACCGCTGATGAAGCCCGCATGAAGAAGCTGGTATCGGACCCGTCTGAACGTGCTAAACGCGACAAACGCGCGAAAGATGATGATGACAAGGGCACCCAGATGCTCAAGGCCATCCCTGAGGCATTTATTTTCACATATGAGGGCGCGGAGAACGGACAGGTCATCCTTTCCTTTTTCCCCAATCCTCACTACACGGCCCCGACCCGGGAATTGCAGGTTTTTCGCTCCATGAGCGGCAAGATGTGGATTTACCGTGCTGAAGGCCGCCTGGCTCGGATGGATGGCTCCTTGTTTGAAGATGTCACCTTTGGCTGGGGTCTGCTGGGACGGTTGAACAAGGGCGGCACATTTTCCGTAACGCAAAGCCGCGTGGGAGACGACCATTGGGTTTATGTCTCCCTCGACGTCAAGATGATTGGGCACGCCGTCATTTTCAAAAGCATCAATGTACGACAGGTGGAGCGAATTTCTGACTTTCACCGGGTCAGCGACAACCTGACCATCTCTCAGGCGTACGAGTTGCTGGAAAAAGGAGAACAGGCGGTCTCCGCTGAAAACCAGCCGGGCGAAACCAGGATACAGGGCAAAGATTAGTTACTTGTCCATAGCTGGAGGAGTGGGGATAAGACCCACTTCGTTAAGGATCTTCGGGTTCTTCTTCCAATGCCAGAATGTTGTGGCAAGCACTGCAATCCTGCGTAATGGTCTTCCCGTCCTTTGGCCGCGTGTTGCTCATCGTGGCACCGGAAACAGAATCACGAGCCCGGGCGTATGCGGTGACCGGAAATATGTTTGCGGAAGATCCCCCGGTTGCAAGTTATATACCGTCAGCTCTGCAACCAGCCTGACCCGCTGCCGCGTGCGTTTTACCGTTATAGAGGCGTTTTACAGGAAAGTGTTGGAGGCACTCACTTAGCTCCTTCGAGCTAAGCCCCATACTGCCGTCCTATTGCTCAGAGCAGCAGAGACTCTCAACTCCCCCTTGCCCGGTTCCGCAGCTCTCCTTTCTTCCGTTCAGAGCGCTAATTAAGGCAAACCGCCGAGCAGCCACGTTATCTAAGTCCTTAGCGCTGCTTCCACTCTTCTCGAGGCCAGAAGGCCGGAAGTACCAGGAGGAACGTAATGAGAAAAACCTATTTGATCGCAGCAATTCTGTTGCTGTCGGCGGTTTGGGCCGTGGCGCAAACCTCACCCAGCACGCCGCCATCGACGGCACCGGACACAAGTTCGCAACAGTCCACATCGCCATCGTCCACCTCGCCCAGCCAGCAACCTGCGACTCCCGACAACAGCACGACGACACAAACCACGACCACCCAGACCTCGCAGACCTCCAGCGACAGCGGTACTTCGATTGAAGGCTGCCTGAGCGGATCAGCGGGAAACTGGACGTTGACTGATCAGTCCGGCAAAACCTGGCAATTAGCCGGCGATACGTCAAAACTGAGCGACCATGTGGGTCATCAGGTACGCATCATGGGGACCGACAACAGCGGATCGGCTTCCAGCACGGGCGGCGCCGCCAGCCCGAGCAGCGCAAGCGGAGCGGGCTCTTCAGCCGCATCTCAATCAACGTTCACGGTAAAGAAAGTAAAGATGATTTCGAGCACCTGCTCAACCAGCAAATAAGCAGGAAAACTCGCAACTAAATCGACCCCCGGCGCACGAGGCGCGGGGGTTTCTTTTTGTGTCGAAAACGGAATGATTGCTCTAGGGATTTACGTGGAGCCGGCCATCGCGCAAGACTGTGCATTTTCGGTCGCGCCACACGATAGTGTCACCCACGAACCCGCTGATCCACACCAGGAAACCGATGACATCCTGAAAAGGCAGCAACCACCACTGCTTTTGCGTGACCGGATCGTGCACCACGTAACGGGCGGTAGCCACTGCCGCCGCGCTGCGCACGGCAAAGGTCACCACAATCGCGGGCCACGCGCTGGGATATGCGGCGCAAAGGAGCAGGGCCCAGGGCAGCGGATAGGTAAAGATCTGTCCCCAATAACCGGCGGGACGCGAGCGGCGTGTACTGCGCGCCCAGCGCAGCCGATGGCCCATATTGCGCAACATACCCTGGCTGCCTATGCGATGTTCGATGATGTAAGAAGAGAGCAAGACACCATGCCCAAGGTCGGCGGCGCGCTGTCCGATGACAAAATCTTCCGCCAGAAACTCCTGCAGATAGCCAAACCCGCCCATGTTCTCCAGGACGCTGCGGCGAACGGCCACAGTGCAGCCCAGCGCAAACCGCATGCCTTCCATCATGCGCGCGACCAGAACGCCGCCCAGCAATTCGGTGTTCATACCAATGGCTTCCAGTCGCGACCACAAGCTTTTTCCGGGCACCGCCAGATACGGACAGCTGATCAATCCAATGTGCTGGTCCTGAAATTCCTGCGCCAGATGAGACAGCAGATCGGGGGTAACGCGCACGTCACTATCGCTCATCACCAGCACGTCATGGCTCGCTTCACGCACCATGCGGTTCAGGCTGAAGGCCTTGGCATTGGGAATGGGAGATTCGCCGATGACGATTAATTTCGAGCTGATCCTGCCGCTGAACTCAGCCATGATTTTCTCGGCGACCGGCACCGCGGGATCATCCAGCCCATGAACGCCGAAAAGCACTTCGTATTCCGGATAGTCCTGCACGAAAAAGCTGCGCAGGTTTTCTTCCAGGCCTTCGTCATGTCCGCACAAAGGCTTGAGAATGCTTACGGCTGGTTTGGTCCCCGGCATGGGCAGCGAGGCGGAGAGGAAACGCCGTGTCGCTAAGACAATAAGCACGCAATAGACGACCGAACCGGTGAGCAGGACCGCCAATACCGTTGTCAGGATTACCATAACGCGGGTTTATTCTCCATGTGGGAGCCCTCCGCAGTCGCGCCGGAAAGGCCGTTGGTAAAAAGAAATTTGCCGCCGCTCTCAGCCACCTGGTGTAAACGGGCGGGACCGACCAATGTGCTAAAACGAGCGAGTGCGCTACGGTCGGCCACCAGGTAATAGCGAATTGTACCTGACCAGACCCTTATAAATTCAGCGTCATCGATAAAAACATGGGCAGCGCCTGGGGCATAAGAACCGTACTCCAGGTTGTTCACCCGGCCGTTCAGCAGCAGGGCATTTCGGTTGGAATAGAACAACACAGACGAAAATGGGTAGTAAGCGCCGTCCACAATCAATTGACCGTCAGGCGCGTGGAGCAGGGCTTCCGCCAGCGGCCGCGAAGACAGATAAGGATCAAAAACAACCAACGCCATCCGGCTGGCGTGCAGGAACAACACCATCATTGCCGCCAGAGCGATATAAGCCCGGCGGCCACGCAGCCACGCTCCTGAAGCTCCAATCAGGAAGGCCACACCGGCCAGGATCAACGGAGCACGCAGATACGCGAACGATTGCAGCGTCAGATCGCCCAGATGTCCCAAAGAGAGCGTGTAGGACTCAGGGTGTTGTTGAAGTGCGCGGGAAATGTCGCCAGTCGCGGGGACATGGCGCACTGCGAACAAGACAGCACCGATCAGAGCTGCGGCGGCGGTGGAAACAACCGCCAGCGTTCTGCTTCCGGCGGTGATGAGTTTTCCTTCATGGTCCATGGCACATCCCAGCAAGAGCGCCAGTGCTGGATATATCGGCATGGAATAGTATTCCTGCGTGGTGGAGAAGCTGAAGAAGAGCATAAGAAATCCGGCCCAGCACAGCGCGAGCAGGCGCGTACGGCTGGCGCGATCCACCGGCTTGTAGTTGAGCCTTGCTGCGGCAGGCAGATACGCGCTCCAGGGAAACAGCCAGAGCAGGTTCAACATCCAGAATGCCAGCCGCGGCACCGTATTGTAGTCGCGCGGGTAACGGAGATTCAAAAACCTAAGCAAATGTTCATTAATGAAATAGAACCAGAAGAAACCGTGATATTCACCGGGGCCGCTGTGCATGCTGAAATTGAAGTAAGGAGGCATGCGCAGCGTGGCCAGAACATGCCAGGGCGCGGCGACAAGCAGAAAAATCAGGAACACGCTGAGCGGGCGCAGGCGCCGCCATGTATCGCGCACGAAAAGCTGGCGGGTCAACAGCAGATAGAGCAGCATCCCACCAACTGGCACCACCAGCGCGAGAAGCCCTTTCAGGAGCACACCCATACCTAGAGCCACGCCGAGAAGAGCCACCCATCGACGCGAGTGGAGTTCTTCCCCGTCTTCATTCATGGCCCGTTGAAACGCCATGAAGCAAAGAGTGACCATGAGGGTAAGCATCACATCGGGAATAAGAATGCGCGTAAAGAGAAAGAGTCCTACCGAGGTTGCCAGCACCAGTCCGGCATAAAAACCGGCACGGCGACCGAAAGCCCACGCGCCATAACGCGCAGTGACAAAGCAAAGAAGCACCGCCGCCAGCGCCGTGGGAATACGCGCCACCCAGTCATGCACTCCCATCACCAGGTAACAGATCGCAATCAGCCAATAAGGCAAGGGCGCCTTTTCGATATACGGGATACCGTTCAGATGGGCAATGACCCAGTCGCCCGACTGTACCATATTGCGCGCGATCTGTCCGTGCACGGCGTCCACATCATCCATCAATCCCGGGGGAGAGATGATGCAGCCAAAGAACACCGTGACCGCAACAATTACCAGAGCAATTTCATAGTGAGCATGGGGGCGCAGCATTCGTGAGGGGGCATGGACCTCGACAGGTACAAGGCCCTGGTCTTCCGCGAATTCCTTCACCGGAGAAATTTTGTCATCCCCTTACATCTTACGCAACTTCCATTTGTAGTGCTTTAAGCTGACACGGGGAATGCCCATCTTGCGCCTAAGAGGTGCTTTGGCTTTGATGATTCCACGCTGCCTACTCTTTAGGATTTTTAATCATTACCGGAAGATTTAGAACATCTGAATTGTAAAAAACTGTAAGCACGCTAAGGGTGCATGCAAGCAGAAAATCAGGACATGTACCTTTCGACGGTGAGGGCAGGATTTAAACCCGTGTCGCACATGGCTTTTTTCTCTGGGGTCTCAAGGCAATGCAAACACTGGTCTTCAATACTTCGATTGTTGACTGGCTCGATTTAACCGATTTGCGCTAAGAAAAGTAAAGGGTGTGCCGACCTTTTGCGTTCAGTCGTATGATGGTGTGCATGTGATGTGAGCGGGTGATGTGCGGTCCATTTCTTCCCGATGCGAAATGACAAAGTGGATCGGTAACGTGCCGTCTTCGACGCAACATTTGCCTCGCAGCGGTGTTCCTGTTTTGTGGCCACGCGCTTGGCCGGCGCGATGGCAGGCCCCGGGGTAACGACCATGAGTTTTGTGAAACACAGACTTGCGGCGGCGTTTGCAGTGATTGTCGTGGCTTCACTTGTGACTTTTCTGCAGGTTGAGGCCAACCACGAAACCGACGATCAGATCAGCGAGGAAGCGGTTTGGAATGCTTCGGAAGGCGATCTGACTACGATCAGCCAGGCTTGCAAGGATCCAGCGGCGCCGGGCTACACGGCTTGTTTCATTGAACAGATGGGTGGATACGCCTCATCTGAGGCGGTAGCTTTCACACAGATGATGGTTTCGCAGAAGCCGCAACGTCTCGGATATCTTGCCGGCATGAAGGAATCGGGAATGGTAGACCTGGGATATGTACTCTATCCCGGAAGCGCGAAGTCGAGTCGGGGTTGGGTTCTGTTGAATGGCATCCCTTCCGTGGTCAACGTGGATGACATCTCGCTGCTGCCAAAGTCCGACATGGAAAAAGATGCCCAATTCGCAACTCTGCACAGGAACCACCCGCAACTACAACTGGCGGTCAACGACGATCAACGCAGAGCAGAATCGTCGCCGCAGGTCGAACCTCTGGGCGGAGGCAGCGAAATGTTCCTGGTCCCCTATTCGCTCCAGGAACCTTGCGCCGCGTGTGCTCCCGTAGGCAATGCCATCTTTGGATTTGATTTTGACAGTGCAGGAAAGCTCCGAAGAGTGAAATTCCTGAAGATCGAAAGCACTCACCTCTGACTGTCGCACCGCGAAACCACTATTTCAATGCGCTGCACCTGTGTCACGCCCAGCACATCGACTGAATGGTCAGGTTACACTCCAAACAAATTCGGCTGGGCCTTCTTGTAGTTGTTTTCCTGCGCCCAGAGATTGAGCGAGACGGTGGCCAATTCGTCCACCACCGGGACGGCATTGCCGTTCTTGGAAAGATCAATGGACTTGATGTAGGTGTGGCAGGTGTCGCAGGCATCTATCCGCACGTAATCGAACTCCTGGGCGACGAAAACCGGCAGGTGTTCCTTGTTTTCCTCGGCGCAGTTCGGGCACAGGACACGGCGGAAGAACCATTCTGTCCCACACAACGAGCACAGGAGAAACCGCTTGGCGCCGTCGCCTTCCGGCCGCAGCACCGCCAATTGCGGCCTTGAACCGCAAAACGGGCAGAGCGGGGGCGAAGCCTCAGTGGACGAATTATTTCTCTCCGCCAGATATTCCGCCAGGGGTTGAAGCAGTGCATTGGCAAAGAATTTATATTCGGCGGGAAGGTCGTGACTATCGGGTTCGTGCTGCCACACCGAGGTCAATACCTCCAGGCGGTCTTCTGGTGACGATTGTTCCAGGTTCGCGGCCGCAGTTTTCAGGTCCGGAGAGCCAGCGTCCTTGATCAGCGTGAGCAGCCCGGCAAAGTGAGGCAGGAGCGCAGAAACGTCGTGTGCGGGGGCAGAAGCCACCGATTCATAGACGCCCTTTTGAAAGCGAACGAGCCGCTGATAGAACTTAAGCAGTTCAGCCACCGACGACTGGCTTTGTAACAGCTCACCCGCCCGCGCAATACGACAGTCCCAGGAAAACCCAGACATCAAATTCCTTTAATTCCTGCGGCCGGTAATCTTCTCATACCAGAGGCGGTGATGCGTCCGTGCCCACCTGGTGGAGACGTGCCCTTCAACCATGGCTTTCATGCTGCCCGGAGTCACCCACACGCTCATGTAAACGTGGATGATAAAAGCGGCAATCGTGATCAGCGCCGTGGCCGAGTGAATGAAAACGGTAATCGGAAGCACCCAGTGGAGTTCACGCGGCATTTTCTCGGGAATCCACATAATGATTCCCGTAATGAGAAGAATGAACGTGCAATACAGCATCACCCACCAAAACTGCTTCTGTCCGGCGTTGAAGCGCCCCTGCGGAGGCATTAGCTCATCACGGTTCTCAGCATAGGCGCGGATATTCTTGCTCCACCGCTCGTCCTCAGGGATCTTTTGCATGTCGCGCTTCCACATGCGATGCATCCAGAAAATGGTGGCCAGATAGACCAGCCCAATCCACGGATGCCAGTAGCGAATGGTTGCTGGACCTCCCAGCACGTAAGCCAGCCAGTAAGCCAGCGGGGTGAAGATAGCCAGGCCCGTGAGCATGAGATAGGTGTAAGCAATGGCGTTGATCCAGTGATAAGCGCGCTCAGCAAAGTTATAGCGCTGGACCTCATCTTCCGTTATTGCCGTGGTTGGACGCGCAATAATTCCGCCGCTCATCGCTTCACCTCCTCTGCCTTGTCAACTTCTTTGGGACCGAACCGGACATAGTGCATAAAGACGCCGAGCACACCGGCCACCATGCCAATACCACCAAGCCACTTGAGCGGCCCTTTCCATAGCTTCACGAACAATGGGACGCTGGGGGCTGCGGGCAAGCCACCGTATTTCTCGGGATCACGTGCGTCACCAAGCACGTAAATTACGTGCGTACCGCCGATGCTGCCGGGGCTGGTTGACTTGATGCCGTCAGCACTGGTTGTCTCATCAGGATCGCCAGGATTGTAAATACCCGCATTGGCGTGGCCGTTTGCATGCAGTTGCGCGACCCGCTTGACCGCCTCAAACTTCATGTCTTCCTTGCTGCCGAAATGCAGGCAGCCGGTGGGACAGGACTTGATGCAGGCAGGCTCCAGACCAGCGCCAACGCGGTCAGAGCAGAGCGTGCACTTGTAGACTTTCTTGGTGGCTTCGTTAAATTTGGGAATGTTGAACGGGCAGCCGGTAACGCAATACTGGCAGCCGATGCAATTTGCCTGGTTGAAGTCGACGATGCCGTTGGTGTACTGCACAATGGCGCCATCGGCAGGGCACGCGATCAGGCAGCCTGGCTCTTCGCAGTGCATGCACTGGTCTTTGCGCATGAGCCATTGCAAGCCGTTGTCTGTTTCAACTTCGTTAAACTTGATCAGGTTCCAGAAATTCCAGGCCGTCTCCGGCATGGTCTGGTAAGTGTTATCGAAGGTAGTTTCGCGGAACTCATAACCGTTCCACTCCACGCAAGCCACCTCGCAGGCCTTGCAGCCAATGCACGTTGTGGTGTCGATCAGCTTGCACACGTCATAATCGCGAGAGACTCCGTTACCCGGCGATTTGCCGCTGTGTCCGGAGATCGCTTTGATTTCCAATGTTCCATTGCTCATGGCGTATCTCCTTAGGCCTTCTCGACTTTCACCAGGAAGCCTTTGAACTCTGGTGTGTAAGCGTTGGGGTCAATCACCGTGGGCGAAAGGTTGTTGGCCAGAGTGCGCTCGTTTTCCGGCCGGCCGTCATTGATTCCGCGATAGCCCCAGTGAATCGGAATTCCGATCTGGTACGTCTTTTCGCTCTTGCCCGCCAATTGCATCCCCTTGATGCGCCCCGTAACCATGGCTTTGGCGTAATAGGTACTGCGAGCGCTGCTGATCTTGAGCTTGTCACCACCCTTGATCTGCAGTTTCTCCGCCAGTTCCTTTGGAATTTCCACGAAAGGCTCAGGAACAAGCTCCATGTTCATCTTGTTGTTCTTGGTCCAGTAGTGGTAGTGCTCCGTGAGGCGGTACGTGGTGCAGATGATGTCATAGCCCTGTTCCGGGGTACCGTACTTATCCAGAGGCGTGCTGTACTTCTTGACCACCGGGCTATTGGACTGCTTGGGATGCAGCGCATTGGCCACTGGACTCTCAATGGGTTCGTAGTGCTCCGAGAAGGGCCCATCCGCCATTCCGGCCAGGGGGACAAACAGACGGCCCAGGCCTTCCGGCGTCATGATGAACGGGCCCATGTGATCTTTCGGGTTTGAGTCGGGCTTGAAGTCAGGAACATCATTGCCAGCCCACTTGCCGGTGGCCTGATTGAACCATACCTGCTTGCGGCTGGGGTCCCACGGCTTTCCCTCAACATCGCAAGAGGCCCGATTGTAAAGCACACGCCGATTCATCGGCCATGACCAACCCCAGCCCGGATGGATACCGAGCCCGGAGGGATCGTCGGGATTGCGTCTTTGGCTGTTGGAACCGGCATCCGGCCATGAACCGCAATAGAGCCAGTTGCCAGACGACGTGGTTCCGTCATCTTTCAGCCAGGCAAAGCCGGGAAGCTGCTGACCGGCCTTCCATTCTGAGGGAGTCTGTTTTTCATCGTGCAGATCAGCCAGCGCCTTGCCGTTGATCTCCTTGGCCACTTCAGTCAGTGACGGGTTATTTGGATTGGTGTAAGCCCAGGAAGCATTCAGAATGGCATCCGGGAACTTTCCGCCTTCCTTCTGATAGAGGGCGCGTACTCCCAGGAAGATCCGGGCCAGGATTTCCTGGTCCAGCTTGGCCTCGCCTGGAGGCGGCACGGCGGCCCATTTCCACTGCAACCAGCGCGCGGAGTTAACGAAGGTACCGTCTTTTTCCGCAAAGCCGGCGCATGGCAGCCGATAGACTTCAGTCTGAATCTTCTTCTTGTCGTCGTCGGAAATGCCCGGCGATTCCCAGAAGCTGCTGGTTTCGTCAGGATAAATCTCGCCCACGACGAGCCAATCCGCCTTTTTCAGAGCATCAATGTTCTTCTGGGAATTGGGGCCGATGGCGACGCCGTTCATGCCGAAGGTGAGCAAGCCCTTGACCTTGCCCCTGTACATATTGTCCCACTGCTCCACGAAAGAAAACTTGCGGTCAATCTTGGGCAGATAGTGGAACGCGAAATCGTTCTCTTTCTTGGCGGCGTCTCCATACATCGCCTTAAGGAAAGAGACGGCAAACTTGGGTGTGTTGGACCAATAGTTGAACGATTCCCACTCTTTGGGCTTTGAGGCCGTTGGCGTAATGCGCTTGAGATAGGTTGCCAGATCCGTGTCCGCCGG
>DASXCL010000040.1:0-4676 GCA_036491195.1 Candidatus Angelobacter sp. | reverse complement strand
TGATCGGATCTGCCGCCGGTTGTGCGCCAGAGCAGTCATCAGGCCCGTTGGTTTCGCTGCTGATCGGAAAGCCTCTGCCATAGAGTTGAAATTCATGCTGCAAGTCGGCCGTGAAGCGGCCAAAGGTATAGCGCGAATCGGTTGCGGCAAAATAAGCGCGGAACGCCACGTTGTAATTCAGGTGCAGGCGTTTGAAGTCAGGCCGCATTGTAGCGCCCACGCCTAATTGCAGGAAAAACGGCTGCGTCGTCAGTCCGGGCGCAGTGGCTTCTGTGTATAGGGTCTGTGTCGTAGGCAGGGAACTGCTGTCACCCGGCGTGCGGATGTCCACCCAGCGTCCGTTCACTTCGGCATAAAATCCGGCATTGACCTTGTGATCGTTCAGCGGCTTCACCACGCTGCCACCGGCAACGGTCTCCTGCATGCCAAAGAACGAACGCCCACTCAGCGTGCTGCTCGGACCTTCACCAAAGAACATAAGCTTGTTCAGCGTAATGGCCTGCGCATAAACATTAATCACCATCTGTTCGTCAGCCGCCGTCGGATTGTTCGCGTCGATGCCCTTGGTGCCCTTCTGGATCACCACATCTTTTACGCGTGAATCCACAAACTTCAGGTAAACGCCCGTGCGCCATGAAAGATTCGGTGAAACCGCTGCGTCTGCGTTCCATGTGTTGCGCCAGTTGCCGCTCAAGTTGTTATGCCCGTCAACGAATGCAAGGCCCGCGGCAAAGCCATTTTGCGGAGCAATGCTGCCCACCGCGATATGCACCGGCTGTCCGGTAAACAATGTTTGCAGGCATCCGATAACGCTGTGAAACGGACAGCTCTTTTTCAACTGGCCAATTTCATCGCCCGGATCAAACGCTTTCACATCGGGTGGCGTAGGTGAAGGCGTCGGTGTAGGCGTTGGCGTGCTCTGCCCCATGGCAGCGGCTGCAATACAAAAAAACAAAACATATACAAACTTTCGCACCGGCTTTTCCTCTTTATTTGCGCGCTTTCGCGGTCTTGCGGTCTTTGCTAGATTTCGCCGCCGGCTTCTTCGCGGCCTTACTCGATTTGCTGGCTTTGCCTGATTTACCAGCCATGCCCGATTTGCCGCCGCTCTTCTTCTTCGTAGCTTTCTTCTTGGCCTTGCCTGCCTTGTGCAGCATGGCCGTAACTTTTTGAATGTACTCGGCAGCCTGGCCTTCGCTATGTAGCGTTGAGATGTTGATGCCGGTGCGCTGCCCTGGCAGCAGCGTCTGCTCGGCCGTGCTCAGGTGTATGAGCTGCATCTGGATCAGCCCGGAAATCGGCCGGTCCGGATTGTAAGCCGCTTTTTCCACCTCGGGAACATCGATTATTCTCATCGGTCTTTCCTCACTTTAAAGCGCCTCACAATTTAAAAGCAATGCAATCGTCATCAGGACGCATCGTGTCACTCAGCAAATCAAGAAATGTTTCAGACTTTTTCTCGCGGTCGGTCCGCGCGTCATAGTCGCCAAGAAAATGGTTCGTCACCGTGTTAGGAATGCACGCGTGCTCAAAGATGCGCTGATTCGTCGGGTCTTCCGTCCCCGGCACAATCGTTCCTTTTGGAATCCACGGGGAAATGGCAATCGCCGGAACCCGTACGCCCAGCCGGTCAAAGTTAAATGGCTGCCCCGTGCCCGTCTGCGCGGGCTTGGCGGAATACGGAGGCTTTCCCGCCAGTCCATCCACGCCTTTGCAGTTCGGCGGGATCACATGGTCGTACATGCCTCCGTGCTCGTCATACACCACCATCAACAAAGTGCTTTCCCATAGATCGGGATTCGTGCGGATCACGTTGTAAACCTGCGCAATAAACCGCTCTCCGGCCTTCATGTTGTGGTCCGGATGCTGGTCGGTGGCCAGAATCTGCCCGCCTCCTGGCCCCGGATGGTCGGAGTAATTCGGCTCAATAAAACAATATTCCGGCAGCTTGCCCGCCGCCGCGTCTTTAACAAAATCACTGTAAACGCCAAACAGCTCCGGCTGGTTCTGCAGCAGGTTCGGAACCTCCAGGCTGGAGCTCTGCATGTCGTAGTAGTAAAGCTTCGATGAGTGGCTTGCCTTGTTCATCCGGTCATAAATGCTGAGGATCGGATCGGTAATATAGAAAATGTTCATGTCCACATTGCCGAATGAAGTCCCATAGTGAGCAAACGCCCGATTGCAAAGCGTGGGCCCCGGAATCGACGCAAACCACCCATTGAACAGCGCATACTCCGTTGCCAGGTTCGTGAGAATGGGCAGCTGCTGCGGCGGGAAGTAATACATGATCGCGTGCGACTGCGCGGTGTTCGTGTCCTGTGTTTTATAGCTGCTGATAAAACCCTGCATGTTCGCCACACGGTCCGGCGTCATGTTCCCGCCAAATATTTGCAGATCAACGCCCGCAAAATGGTGGTCAGGATCGTGCCCAAACTGCCCCTGGAACGCGGCCTTAGGCTGCACCAGTATTTTTGCGCCAGTGTCATCGGGATTCCATTCATCCCCGTTCAGGCCGTTGATCTTTGGATTTGTCTTCTTCATCGCTCCCAGCATGTGGTCAAAGGAGCGGTTCTCCATCATCAGCACGACAATGTGTTTCAGTTTATCCAGGCCTTGTGACATGCTGTTTTCTCGCTTTCAACTGAACGTTCAGCCCGCAGCGCCGTAAAATCGCCAACTACCAGATGTAGTGGCAGATAAGGACAAATCGTTTCATTGATTTATCTCCACAGCGCGCACGCGAACATGCTATCAAAAGGGGACAAAGCGAGAGTAGGGATGAGCGAGCAGGAATGAAGCGAGCAGGAATGAAGAAAGACGCAGGGCCGTAGACGTAACCCACTGGCTTAAGCAGTCAGTTGAAACTTCGCATCGCCCGTCTTCTCAATCTCGCCGGCCTCCACCATGCGGCGCAGGACCGTATGAATAGAAGAAAGCAGGTTCACCTGCTCCCGGCCAATGCCGATCTTCAACAAGTCATCGCGGATCTCAACCGGGTTCAACGCTTTTTGGTGCATGCGGAACAGCCGCCGGATAGCCTCTGTAAATCCCATGGTTGAATTGATGGCAAAGCCCTCGATCAGTAACAGCTTTTCCACCTCATCCGGCGGCGCGCCGCACAGGTCGCCCAGCGCCTTGACTGTCTGTTTGAGTTTCAGTATCTGTTTATCGATCTGGTCTCTCTTCTGCAGCTGTTTCAGCAGATCGAGCTTCGCTGTCTCATAAGCCTGGCTGTATGCAGGTCGCGTCATAAGTGTCTAAAGTCTAAAATATGTCTAAGTACGAGTCAATGGTCTAAATCGATATTCTGTAGAGCTTAAAAAGAAAATCGCTGCCTTTTGATTTTATCTATTGACTTCTGAATCAAATTTGTCGTATAAGATGTCTATGCAAGACAGCAGTAAGTCTTGCAGCCGGGAGCGGCGCCGGCACCCAAAGGCCTGCAACCTTTCTTTCGCTTGGCCCGCAACTGTGCCCGGTGGAGAAACCATCTAGGACGCCTCGTACGTGCGTTGCTGCACCCTGTTTCCACAGGCCTGCCGCGCACCGTATTGGGAGTAGAAGTCTCGCAGTCTCTGCGCTCACTTCACACGTCCTGGATGCCGATTCCCAAAAACCGTCTACTCAACAAAATATTTTCCGTCATCGCCAGAGTCCATCTGTTGACCGGTCTGCGCCCTGGCGAAGAGGTGTTTCCATGACACACGATCCTATTCTTCGTGTCGCGCCGCCGCGTTGTGAGGAATGCAACGCCCCGCTCTCGTCAGACGAACATCGCCTGACCTCAGCTTCCATGCACTTCTTCTGCCTTGAGTGCCAGCTCGTACTCAATCCTTTTCCCGGCGACAACCGCCGCAGCAGGGAAAGAAAGAAACGTAACAGCCGACCGCGCGCCGACCTTCCCACAGCCAGCGCTGACCACTTAGTGTCCGGAGCCACGGCCTAAGTCGCGGTGTCAGGGAAAGCCGTAGCTTCGATCAGAAATGGCCCGTACAAACCAATCGGTACAAGCCATGTCGGCGCAAGCTATGCCAGTGGAAGCAGCACCGGTGGAAGAGCGGCCCTTTAGGGCCGCGTTAGGAAGCAATTGACAGGGGCTTTAGCCCCGGAAAACCCAAGGAGAACATCTCATGACCAGAAAAAGTTTGCTCTTCATCATCGCCACTCTCTGCGTAACCACCACGCTCGTTATGTTGTCTCAAACCTCCAGCCAGTTTCCTGAGCTCGATAAAAACGGCAAGCCCATCCTGCCCCGGCCCATGCCGCACGTCGTTTACTCGTCGGCAGATCTATCGCACAGCGGTGTCACGCTGCCTGCTTCCATCGGAGGCGCTACTACCAATACCAGCCTCATCCGCGTTGGCAACGCCACTAAGATGACCATCTTCGCCGCCTGCTCACAGAATTTTGATCTGGTCATGAACGTCTACACCGCAGACGACCAGTCTCAATCCAGCCCCACGTTCACTCTTTACAACAGCTACACCATCGCCACAGCTATGCAGGCAGGCTCGCAGCAGGCCTTCCTCGCGGATGAACTTGCTCCCACCGTTACCAGCGGCACGCTTGGCCCTGCCGTCCGGCTTCCACAACTCGCCGTCTCGTTCTTTGAGAAGAATGACGTTGCCACCGCCGGCACCTGTACTGATCGTGTCATCGTCGGCTATTAGTGCCAT
>DASXCL010000039.1:0-12506 GCA_036491195.1 Candidatus Angelobacter sp. | reverse complement strand
CCCTGTTCATAGCGCTTGCCTATCTCCCACACCGTGTTCACTACCACCCCCACACTGGCCGCCACTTGGGGAGAGCTTTTTCCTCCTCCCAATTGCAGCAGCACCAAAGCACGCCGCACCGTTCGTACCGGCTGTATGCCGCCACTCAACAACTTTTCCAACTGCTCCCGGTCTTCTGTGGAAAGATGCATCTCGGAATTTTGCGCAGAGGTCGCCAATCCCTCTATTACTCTCTTCTTCCTTGCCCGCCAAGTACCACTCAAGATTCCTTTTTCCATGCGGCCACAGAACTAGGCCATTCACACGATCCTTGCCGGGTGAGTGCTCATTGGTAATGGCGCTGGCACGCAGGTTCTCCGGACGCTGGTTCTCACAGGCCCATTGGGCATAGCCAACAAAAAAACGCTGGTCGGGCGTGAAGCCGTCGCGATTTTCAAGTTGCTTGCCTTGCGTATCGGCTTTCCAGGCCAGGTAAGCCAGGATCAATCCTCCCAGATCGGCCACGTCTTCACCTTCCGTGAGTTTGCTGTTGATCTTGATATCGTCCACGATGGTGTATCCGGCATACTGGTCCACAATGCATTGCGCGCGCTTTTCAAACTGCTTGCTATCTTCCTTGGTCCACCAATCGCGCAGATTGCCTTTGGCGTCAAACTGGCGGCCCTGATCGTCAAAGCCGTGTGTCAGCTCGTGGCCAATCGTGCCTCCGGTATTGCCGTAATTGGGGGCGTCGTCCAGCTTGGGATCGTAAAGCGGAGGCTGCAGCACGCCAGCGGGAAAGTTAATGTCATTCATTTGCGGATTGTAATAAGCATTTACGGTAGGTGGCGTCATACCCCATTCACCGCGATCCAGGGGCTTGCCGATCTTCGCCAACTGGCGCTTGGCCTCAAACACAGTCGCCCGATGCACGTTGCCGACAAAATCGTCACGCTTGATATCCACCGAGCTGTAATCGCGCCATTTGTCAGGGTAGCCGATCTTGTTCACCACGGAGTGGAGCTTCTCCAACGCCTGCTTTTTTGTTTCCGACCCCATCCACGTGAGCTGCTTGATGTCGTCTTCCATCGCCTGCTCAATCAGCTTGGTCATCCGCAGCGTGCTTTGTTTCGTTTCCTGGCTGAACGCGCGGTTTACGAATTCCTGGCCCAGTGCTTCTCCCAATTGGCCGTCCACCAGGCGCACGCAGCGCTTCCAGCGCGGAGCGATCTGCTCCACACCGCGCAACGTATGGGAGTAAAAGTCAAAATTCTGCTGCACAAACTTCGAAGAAAGAAAAGCTGCGTTGGCGCTGGCGATATGCCACCGCAGATAGGTCTTCAGATCGTTAAGGCTGTTGCTTTGGATCTGGCGGTCCAGTTCCTGGTAGAACTTGGGCTCGGTTACGTTGAACGTGCTCACCTGGTCAATGCCAGCCGTTTTGAGATAGGTATTCCAGTCAAAGTTCGGAGTGAGCGCCTGAAGCTGTTTGCGGTCCATCTTATGAAACAGGTTATGGGGATCGCGCTGCTCAACCCGGGTAAGCGAAGCCTTGGCCAGCGCGGTTTCAATCTGCATGATCGTGGCAGCTTCACGTTTGGCGGCATCCGGCGCATCGCCCAGCAACTGGAGCACCTTCTGGACATGGATGAGATATTTCTGGCGAATCTCTTCTGATTTCGCTTCGGTCTTCGTGTAGTAGTCGCGATCCGGCAGGCCTAAACCGCCAGCCGTGGCAAAGGCGATGATCTGGCTGGAATCGGAAAAATCCTGATCTGAGCCAAAGCCGAAGAACAAATCCTGCGTAGCATTTGCCAGGTGTTCACGGCCCAGCAGAACGGCCAGGTCTTTCTTGTTCTTGAGTGCGGCGATCTGGTCAAGCGCCGGCTTTAGCGGAGCGGCGCCAAGCTTCTCCACTTCCGCCTCATTCATGCAGGCGGAAAAATAGTCGCCGATCTTTTGCTGGGTCGCATTGCGGCCAGCGGTCTTTTTTGCAAGTTCATCAAGAATTCCCCAGAGAAAACGCTGGTTATCGACCGTGAGCTTGCCGTAGACGCTCCAACTTGCCTGGTCGGCGGGAATAGGATTGTTCTTCATCCAGCCGCCGCAGGTGTACTGATAAAAGTCTACGCATGGGTCTGCCGACTTATCCATCGACGGCAGATCCAGGCTGGGCGTGTAGGGCAGAGCGGTGACCGGCTTGTCATCCACCACAAGCACAGGATTGGCAACACCTGGCTTCTCGGGCTTTTGAGCAGGTTGGTTCTGCGCGAAACCGGGAAGCATTACAAGGGCGGGAAACAAAACTGCGGTGGATAGAAGTCTACAAAAGCTCATCGGATGGTCCCTCATGAATCGGGGTTAGTGTACAGGAATTGGAACACTATTTGGACGGCTGAGCGGGATGATCGTTACAGACCAAGGGAAGAGAAATCCTACTGCGCGATCATCGACACGAAACTGTGACTAACAGCTCAGCCGCTCTTTGCCAGTTCGGTTTCCACCGGAAGTCCGGCATTGCGCCAGGCATCAAAACCGCCGGCCACGTTGATCACGTCCGCGACTCCAGCACGGAGAAGCAGGCTGCAAGCGATCATGCTGCGATAGCCGCCCTGGCAATGCACTGCCAGCGGCAGAGACGGGTCAATTTCCGGCGCGGAAATCTTGAAACTATCCAAGGGAAACCATTGCGCCCCGTCAATATGACCTCCCAGCCACTCGCCTTCGCGGCGAACATCGAGCACCTGGAGACGCTCACCGGGGAACCGGAGAGAAACCTCTTGCGCTGTCATCTGGGGAATTTCGGCAAGAGGGAATCCGGCTTGCTTCCAGGTCGCAACGCCGCCTTGAAGAAAACCACGCGGGTCCTCAATGCCAACTCTGGCAAGGCGCAGGCGCGCTTCAGCGTATTGTTCCACGGTGTCCGCAATCAAGACGGGGCGAGCGCCCAATCCCATGAGAGCGCCAGCCCACGACGCAAACTGGCCTGACAATGCAATGTTGACGGAACCCGGCACGTGCGCCGTGGCAAAGTCGGCGTTGGGGCGAACGTCGAGCACAAAAACGCCTTCTTCCAGTAGTTTCTTCAGTTCCGGCGCACTGATCGGAGGCAGTTCCGGCAGGGTTGCAAGCGCGGGTGCGCCTGCGCGGTTGATCTGTGCATCCTGAAGAAAATATTCCGGACGTGTGGGCAGGTTCTCAGTCAACTGCCGAATGAATTCATCGCGGGACTTAATCTGTAATGCGTAGTTAGTCAGCCGTTCGGTACCGATCGTCGAAGATCGCTCGGCTCGCATGTTACGTCCGCACAAAGACCCTGCGCCATGTGCCGGATAGACCAACACCTGATCGCCGAGCATGAGCAATTTCCCGTGCAGGCTGTCATAAAGCATGCCCGCAAGCTGCTGCGGCGTGAAAGCCCGGGAAAGATCGGGCCTGCCTACATCGCCGATGAACAAGGTGTCTCCAGTCAAAACCGCCCACGGGGCTGAAGATTTCTCCTCATCGGTAACGACCAGGCATATGCCTTCAGGGGTATGGCCGGGCGTCTCCAGCGCGGTCATACGCACTTTGCCGATGCGTATCTCCGACCCGTCACACAAGGCCACGTGCGGAAACGTGGCGCCGGCCTCAGCGCCAATGTAGATCCGGGCGCCAGTGCGGGCCGCAAGTTCCATATGCCCGGAGACGAAATCGGCATGGAGGTGGGTTTCAAAGATATGTTTGATTTTCAGCCCATGCTCGGCGGCGGCTTTCAGATAAATTTCCACGTCGCGTTGCGGGTCCACGACGGCCGCTTCGCCTTCGGAGCCCAGCATATAGGAAGCATGCGCCAGGCATCCCAGGTAGAACTGCTCAAAATACATCAACACTCCTCGCAGGCAGCATGCCTGCCGGTACGTGCTCGATCCATCATAACCAAATGCGGGAACCCGTGTTCTGTTTCAAGACGGCTCGGCCGGTGCGCCGCGCAGGGCATAAAAAGTAATGTAAGCATAACAAAGCATGGGCAGAATAAATGCATGATGGACGCCAATGCTATCGGCCAGCATGCCCTGCAATTCCGGAACCACGGCGCCCCCGACAATTGCCGCCACCAGCAAGCCTGATCCCTTGCCGGTCAAGGGGCCCAGTCCCTCAATTGCCAGCGTAAAAATGCTGGGAAACATGATGGAGTTGAACAGGCCCACCAGAATAAGACTCCACATGGCGAAATATCCGAACGAGAGCATTGAGGTTGTAACCAACACGGCGGCCGCAATGGCATTGAACGCAAGCAGGTTCTGCGTGCGCAGCCTTTGCAGCAGAGCCGATCCCACAAATCGCCCGACCATGGCGCCGCCCCAGTAATATTGCAGATAGGCTGCGGCATCTTTCAATGAGAGGTTGCCGATATCTTTCTGGTTGAAATAATTTGTCATCAGGCTGCCGATCGCAACTTCTGCGCCAACGTAAACAAAAATCGCTACCGCGCCCAGCACCAGGCGGCGATGCTGCCAGATACTTCCCGCGGCATGGCCGTGCGCTTCGGCATATTCGATTACCGGCAGTTTGAACAATCCCACCGTAATTGCCAGCAGAAGCAATGCAATGGAGAGTCCGATATACGGCATCTTTACCGATGCAGCCTGTTGAATCCGGTACGCTTGAAGCTGGCCGGAGCCCATCGCCCTGATGGCTTCAATGGTAATGGGCGCAAGCGCGGCGCCCAGAATAAGCCAGCTACCAAACTTTGGCGCCAGCGTTGTGCCCAGTGAATTGAAGGCCTGTGTGAGGTTCAAACGGCTGGAGGCGGTCCGTGGCGGCCCCAGGATCGCCACATAGGGATTCGCGGAAGTTTGCAAAACTGTCATTCCAGCGGCCAGCACAATCAGCGCGGTCAGAAACAACGGAAAAGATGGAAACGATGCGGCCGGAACAAACAAAAGTGCGCCGGTGGCCATTGTCAGCAGGCCGGTCACCATGGCCCGTTTGTAGCCGATCCATTCCACAATCTTTCCAGATGGCATGGAAAACAGGAAATAAGACGAAAAGAAGGCAAACTGCACCAGCATCACTTCCGTGTAATTCAGGTCGAAAATATTTTTCAGATGCGGGATCAGGATGTCATTCAGGCAGGTAAGGAAGCCCCAGGCGAAAAACAGCGTTGAAACCATCGCCATGGCGCTCTGGTCAGTCTTCTGCGGTACTTTCTGTGCGCTGCCGGCTCGGAATTGGCTCAACGTGGTGATAGCGGCAGGCTCCGGGAAATTGCTGCTCGACTACTTAAGCATATCGCGATGGACACACTCAAGCCGCTGGAACCGTCCACCACTAAAGGTGCAAACTCTTGCATAAACGTAACCAAGGCGCAGATTGATCGGAGTGTTTTAAGCTGCGGCGTGCAAACTCCTGCCCGCGGACGGGTTATAATTCGCTTCAAAAACAACAGGACACTTATTATGGCCGCAGCAGCAACAGTACAACCCGGCGAAGCGCTACTTCTGATCGAAGCGGGAGGCCAGCAGCGCAGGATCGCCATCAGCAAGTCGCCTTTGACAATCGGGCGCGCGGAAGAATGTGACGCCACCATTGCCGACCTGAAAGTTTCGCGCCAGCAGGCAAGACTGGTCATCGAGGACGGTGAATACTTCATCGTGGATAGCGATAGCCGGCATGGAACTTTTGTGAACGGGTCGCGCTACGGCCGCGCCAAGCTCAGGCACAACGACGAAATAACTTTTGGCGCAGCCGGCGTGAAGATCCTTTTCCAGCGCGAGAGTGCCGCCATCAATCCCACCAGCGCGCTCCTGACGCGGCTGGTTTCCAGAGACAGCACCGATCTGGAGAAACTGCGGCTTTTCCTGGAAGCGGCGCGCAGCCTCACAGGCGGCGTGGTAGTCAAAGACGTACTTCGCAATATGCTTGACTACGCTTTAAAGATCACCCGGGCCGAGCGTGGGTTTGTCTATCTGAAAGACAGTGAAAAAGGCGGTGCGCCGGTATTGGCTTGCGGGTTGGACAGCTCCGGGGCCAGCCTTACGAATGACGCGAAAGTTTCGCATTCGGTGGTCCGCGAAGCGCTGACCTCCGCCGCGGAGTTCATCACGGGCGACGCGCTCAAGCAACAGGCCCTGGCTGCCCGCCAGAGCATTGTGCTCAACGAGCTCAGGACCGTGATTGCCATTCCATTGCGGACGCGGCAGCGCGGCATGTCGCCCGACGTGGACGGAGTGCTGTATCTTGACAGCCGCTCGGTTTCCCACAACCTTTCCGGCGTGAGCCATGAAGTATTGCGCGCCCTGGCCAGTGAATGTGCGGCCGTGCTGGAAAGCGCCAAGCTGGTGGCAGCAGAACAGGCGGCGCAACAATATCGGAAGGAAATGGAAATTGCGGCTTCCATCCAGCGCAGCCTGATCTCCGCCTCAACGATGGAAAACGACTTCGTCCGCATCAATGCCAGCAGCATTCCCTGCCGCGAAGTTGGGGGCGACTTTTTCGATTTCCACGTGGCGCCTGACTCGGTAACGGTGATTGTGGCAGATGTTTCCGGCAAGGGAATTTCCGCCGCCCTGCTGGCCTCAGTGCTTCACGGAATGTTTTATGCGCAGATGTCGAGCGGTTCCCGGCTGGTGGATGCGATTGCATCCATCAACCGTTTCCTGTGCTCACGCGTCGCCGGGCAGAAATACGCCACTCTGCTGGCGGCCCAACTCAATCGCGACGGAACGCTTGGAATCGTTAACTGCGGACACGTCCCGGCCATTATTGCGCAGGCGGGAGCTGTGACCCACATCGATGACGGCGACATGCCAGTGGGGCTGATTGCCGAAGCGGAGTTTCATGTGATCGAGCGCGAACTTGCTGCCGGTTCACGCCTTTGCATCCTGACCGACGGCATCAGCGAGACGGAGAACGCCGAAGGAGCGGAATTCGGGACAAGCGGGATCGCAAATTTTCTGTCCGCGGAAGAGCCGGTACGAAGAATCATGGACGCGGTACAGACGTTCGGCGGCAATAACGAAGCGCAGGACGATAGAACGATCGTGGTGCTGGAGAGAATTCAATAGCGGCCGTTTATCCAGCTTAATCCTGGAAACTGAACGCAGCTTTTACCTTTCCCACTTCAATCACGTCGCCGGCAGTGAGTTCGCGCTGGCCCACCACATCTTCGCCGTTGATCTTAACCCTGGCCTTGCTCTCAGAAGGAGAGATGAAATATTTGTTGTCGCGCTTGCTGATCAGGGCGGCAGTGGTGGGCGCGAAAAAGCCTTTCAGCCTGATGGACGCCATGCTCGATTTGCCGATCATGGTCATCTTGCCGGTAAGCATATATCTTTGCTGGTCTGTCTTCCCCTCCAATACATTGAGCATTCCGACGCGGTCCTTGGCAGCAGCCGCAAAGGGCTCAGACATCCACGATGGACGAGAAATTCCCAGCGGGCCGGAACCGGCATTGGCAGGAGGAGCGGCTTTCTCGGCCATCTGCTCCCGCGCCTGTTTGGTGTCGAGTACCATGGTGGCTTCAAGTTTCGGCGCAGCCGGCCCCGTCTTGACCGCAGCGGAAACGTTAGGCACCGCACCCTCATTCTTGAACTCCACGCGGTGTTTGCCGATCTTTACGTGGTCGCCGTGCTTCAACGTAGCTTTGCCTACTCGCTCATTGTTGACATAAGTCCCGTTCAGCGAGCCCAGGTCTTCCACGACATAGTGGTCGGTGTCCCACGAGATTTTTGCGTGGTGGCCGGAGACGGCAAGATTGTCGATTTGAACGCTGTTATCGGGCAGGCGTCCGATGGTGGTCGCCGCCTGTGTGAGCGCGACCTCTTTCAACACCTGGTCATTCTGTTCAAATCTCAGATAGAGTTTTGCCATTGCGGCCCTCCAGAAAACAGCTTCTTCAATATGCTTTGATACCACGGGCGGCTGACGATCCGCACCAGCAGGCAGGTAATATTGTCATCGCCACCGCGTTCCCTGGCCGCCATCACCAGTGCGCCGCAGGCCTGTTCCAGGCCAGACGAACCCTGAACGATTTCCAAAATCTCTTCATCCTGGACATGGCGCGTCAGCCCGTCAGAGGTCATCAATAAAACATCGCCCGGCATGGCCACCAAGTCTTCAATGTCAGCCTCAACCGCTTCTTCCGAACCCAGCGCGCGCAGAATGATGTTCTGCATCTCAGATTTCTGCGCCTGCTCCAGCGTGATATAGCCTCGCCGCACCTGCTCCATGACCAGGGAATGGTCCTGGGTGAGTTGCTGGATCGAGCCCTGACGGACCATATAAATCCTGCTGTCACCCACATGCCCGATGGCCAGTGAATTTCCTCGCACCAACGCCGCAACGATGGTGGAGCCCATGCCGTTGCGCCCATTCTGCTCTTGCCCGGCCTTGAAAATGGTACTGTTTGCCAGTTGGATCGCACTGGCCAGGCTAGTGGCCCACGGAGTTTGCCCGCTGACCGGCGGACCATCCGGAGCGGAAGCCAGATTGCGGAAATAATCCAAAAGGATATCCACACCCATTTTGCTGGCAACCTCGCCGGCGGCCTGTCCGCCCATGCCATCACAAACCACAAAGATGCCGTAGCGCGAATCGTAACCGAAGTTATCTTCGTTGTTCGCGCGCACACACCCGAGGTCGGTTTTGCCGGCAACTTCCAGCGCAAGCGCCATATGTGGGTCCGGTGTCTGAAACGCCAAAGTGCTTGTTTTTATCCCGTTCGAAATCATTATCCCGTTTTCAAAGCCATCTGTGGGGGAATTCAATAGTGCTGGAGGAGATTCGCGCCTTCACTTCATGGGGAGTTGCAGCGAATTTTACAAACCTTGTTTATGCATTGGCAAGTTACCGCCGCAGACGGATCAGCCGCCAATGTGGACCATACTGCGCGAAGGCTTGATAAATCCAGCTTCACCAATATGATGGCGGGCTTCTTTCTGGTCGACCACTGACCGAACGTAATCAGTTAATTCCCCGTCACTGGCGCCGCGATACATTCGTCCGGCCATGTCATGATCCAGCAGGGAAAACAGGCAAGTGCGGATCTTGCCGTCGGAAGTAAGGCGAACGCGCGAGCAGTGCCCACAGAAGGGATGCGACACCGGCGCGATGATGCCGATCTCGCCTTTGCCGTCGTCGAAGGTGTAACGCCGCGCGGTCTCGCTGAGTTCATTTGGAAGCTGGCGCACGGGACGAAACTCATTGAGTTTTTCCAGGATTTCATCCATAGGAACGACCACGTCCAGCGACCAGACGCGATCTTCTTCCAGCGGCATGAATTCAATGAAACGCACGATCACGTCTTCTTCCCGCGAGAAGCGGGCAAACTCCACGATCTGATCTTCATTGAATCCGCGCAAAAGAACGCAGTTGACCTTGACCGGCTCCAGCCCGGCCCGCTTGGCGGCGCGAATTCCCGCAAGCACACTGTCATAGCCGTTGGGAACGCGGGTGATGCGCGCGAACTTTTCTCGGTCTACGGCATCCATACTGATGGTGGCGCGACGCAAGCCAGCATCTTTCAGCGGCCGGACTAGCTCGGCCAACAAATGACCATTGGTGGTAATCGCCAGATCGAGCTTTTCGCCATTGAGCGTGCGAAGCGCGGCCAGATCGCGAACAAAATCTACCAGGCCGTTGCGCAGCAGAGGCTCGCCGCCGGTGAGCCTGACTTTTTCGATACCAGAGTTCACGAAGATCCGCACCAGACGCAGGTAGTCGGCAAAAGGCAGCTCAGAGTACTGCGCGCCTTCGTTTCCCGTCCGGCAATAAACGCACTTGTAATTGCAGCGGTCGGTGATGCTGACCCGCAGGTCAGTGATAAAGCGCCCGTGTTTGTCCTGAAGCCGCATATGCTTCGTCGCTGGCATTAGTGTTGTTGCTGATCGATTTGCGAGGAGAGGGAAAGACGCCGAAGCGTGTTTCGGTTCCTTTCCAATACGGGAGGCCCAGGCGTTTCCGCTCCAGACCCTCGTCCTTGCATTCTCAGCAAAGAGCCGCCACATGGGCCAGGTATTCCCGAGGCCGGATGTGGTCGGAACCTATCTCCTTATTATAGAGACCAGGGAGGGCGTGCGCACCCTAAATGTTTTTCGGCGGAATTGGTGAATTTCCCTGGACAAATAGCGACCTTCACGTGGAAACGTAGCATGCTAGGTCTCTACCTCTGCGTTGGGCCTTGCAGCCACAGCACCATCAGCACGTCGTCGACGTAAGCGTTGCCGATCTTTAACGAGTGCGGCTCGACACCATAACTTTCAAAGCCCAGAGACTTATACAGACGCTGGGCCGGCAGATTCGCCGAAGCCACCAGCGTGATCTGCTCCAGACCTGCAAGCGCTCGCGCTCGGCGGACAATTTCCTGCATGAGGGCGCTGGCGACGCCCTTGCCACGTGATTCAGGCCGCACATAGACACCCCAAATGTGACCTTTGTGGCGCTCTTTGTTGTTCGCGCGGCGGAAAAAGCCGGCTGTGCCAATCAGATTTCCATCTTCAAACATTCCGACAATGAAGTCGCGCTCGGGGTCGGCCGCCGCCAGCTTCTCACGGGCCATTTCGACGGTGGTGCTCAGATGCTCTTCGGCGGAATCAGCAAAGGCGGGTGAGTCATTGCGCAAGGCCTCCAGGCGCAAATGCCAGAAAGCTTCAGCATCATCGGCGGTAAGCAGGCGGATGTCCATGGTGGCGGTCAGAAACGATAGGCAAACAACCGATTCTTTTTACCGCAAAGTGCGCGAAGGACGCAAAGCAGGGAAGGGTTTCTAAAATTCCAATTCCCTTTGCGGCCTTTGCGTCCGTTGCGGTGAAGTTCTTTGGCTGAATGCTGATACTGAGTGCTGATGTCTTACATGCCGTCGTAATTCGGGCCGCCGCCACCTTCGGGCGGGACCCACGTAATGATTTCGTAGGGATCCATGATGTCGCAGGTCTTGCAATGCACGCAGTTCGAAGGATTCAAGTGGATTACTTTGCCTTTGGGCGCTGAGGCGTCCTCTTCCATCTCATAGACGTTGGCCGGGCAGAAATTCTGGCAGGGATTGCCAAACTCCGTGACGCAGCGCGTGTTGCAGATGTTGGTGTCATGAATAATGAGGTGCGAAGGCTGGTCCTCCTCGTGCTTGGTGCCGGAATGGTAGAGATCGGTCAGCTTGTCAAAGGTGAGTTTGCCATCGCCTTTGGCTTTGCCGAGCAGGTGCGCCCGCTTGCCGCCATCGACGGGCAATTCGTCAAGATGCTTCATGCGGGTGTGGCCGGCATGCGCGGGATACATCTCATGCAGTCCGCGGCCGCCGGTGATCTGCTGCAGAGCCGTGTGCACCAGGCCGGAAACCAGCCCGTTCTCAAAGCCTTGATGGAAGTTGCGCACTTCCCAGAGTTCGTCCTTGATCCAGCTGGCGTCAACACTTTCTTTGTATTGCTTGAGCTTGGCTGCGCGGAAATTGTTTTCGAGCAGGGCGCCGAATGCGGTTTCCGCGGCGAGCATGCCGCTCTTGATGGCCAGGTGAATACCTTTGAGGCGCTGGGAATTCAGGAAGCTGGCAGAGTCGCCGACGATCATCCAGCCATTGCCGGCAAGGGGCGGCATGGAGAACCATCCACCATAGGGAAATGTTTTTGCGCCATAGCGGATCATCTTGCCGCCGCGCAGCAGGCCGGCAATCAGTGGATGCTGTTTGAAATCCTGGAGCACGCGCTGGGGATCAAGGCGCGGGTCCTGGTAGTCAAGGCTGGTCACGTAGCCGAGCGAGACGATGTTGTTTTTGGATCCGTAAATCCAGCCGCCGCCGTATTCTTTTGTCGTGAGCGGCCAGCCCATGGCATAAATTACCTGGCCTTTTTTGATCGCGCCGGAAGGAACTTCCCAAAGCTCTTTCACGCCAATGCCATAGACCTGCGGGTTGAGCCCTTTTTGCAAATCGTATTTGTCAATGAGCTGCTTGGTCAGCGATCCGCGCGGGCCTTCTGCCAGCACGGTGACCTTCGACTTCACGTCATAGCCGGGCTCGAAATTGGATTTCTTCTGGCCATTCTTGTCCACACCTTTATCATCGGTACGGATGCCGGTGACGTGATCGCCTTCGGTCAGCAGCTCTGAGCCGGCAAATCCGGTAAAGACGGTAATTCCGGCCTGCTCGACTTTTTCTCCCAGCCATTTCACAAAGCGGTTGATGGAAATAATGTAGTTGCCATGGTCCTGCAGAGGCGGCGGAGTCAAAGGCAGGCGGTGCTCGCCTTTCTCCGTGAGGAAGTAAACGTCTTCATGCGTGACTTCAGCATCAAGCGGCGCTTCCGCCCGCCAGCCGGGAATAAGTTCATCCATGGAGCGAGGATCGAGCAACGCGCCGGAAAGCGAGTGCTGGCCGAGTTCGCGGGCCTTTTCCAGGACGTTGATGTTTTCCTTGCTCAACGGCGCTTCAGGATGGCGGCGGTTGTGGCGGTCGATGAGTTGGGAAAGACGCAACGCGCAGGCCAGGCCGGCCGGCCCGCCGCCAACAATGGTTATGTCCGATTCCATCTGCGGACGCTCAACACCTTCAAGAG
>DASXCL010000038.1:0-4722 GCA_036491195.1 Candidatus Angelobacter sp. | reverse complement strand
GGCGCCATTGGCAGTTCCTGATCAGTGTTATCCCTGTTCATCAGTCGTAAGCATTTACCTTTCCGATTACCTGCGACTCACGGAGATCAAGAAGCCTCACCGTTCTTTAATCGACGTCCTGGCATGAATATACGCGTCAATTACCTTCTCCAGTGTCCCTTGCGCCTCAAGAATGTACTCCACAGCATCCCGCGCCGCGCCGTGGCCGCCCACGGAAGCCGTTGCATAGTGCGCCATCGCCTTTACCTGCGGACGTGCATTGGCCACCGCAATCGCGAGCCCGCAGCGCCGCATGATCGGGAGATCTATGACATCGTCGCCCACATAGGCGATTTGTTCTTCACGGAAGCCGCTTTCGGCCAGGATCTTGTCCAGAATGTCTGATTTGTTTTGTGCGCCCTGGTGCAAATAGTCGATCTTCAAATCGCGCGCCCGCAAAGCGACCGTTTCTGAAATGCGCTTCGTGACCATCCCGGTCTTCAGCCCGCCCAGGCGCGCCAGCGAGATCCCTGTACCGTCGTGGGCATTGAAGCCTTTGGCCTCAATCATGTTCTGGCTGATGATGCCGAACCCGGGCAGGTCTGCGTACTTCTGCGCATGCGCGTCCGTGCTGCGCGGCCCCGATGCCGGTGCAGGGAAGAGCCATATGGAGCCGTCGGTAAGAACGCCATCCACGTCGAAGAGAACAACTTTGATTTTCTTTGCGCGATCGAGGGACATAAGCCTTTAACACTTAGCCCTTGGCCTTTAGCCAGAGCACATAAAACTTGTTAGAAGATTGCCTTTGGTCCGTGTTGTTAAAGTTGTTCATACAAAGCTAAAGGCCAAGAGCTAATAGCTAATGGCTGCCTCACACCATCTGCGTCCCCCACAGGTCATGCAGATGAATGATCCCTTCTACCGTGCCGTCCGCGCGCGTCACTACCAGCGACGTGATTTTTTTCTGCTCCATGATGTTCAATGCCGTCATGGCGAATTCTTCCGGCCGGATCGTCTTTGGATTTGCCGTCACGCAGTCTCCGGCCGTCATGCTAAGCACGTCTTTGCGCTTTTCCAGCAGCCGGCGCAGATCACCATCGCTGATCACTCCCAGCAATTTGTCCTTTTCCACCACGGTTGTGATGCCCAGCCCCTTGCGCGACATTTCATAAATCACGTCCGCCATCTTTGTCACCCGCGAAACACGCGGCACCGAGTCTCCACTGTGCATCAACTGGGAAACCCGGGCCAGCTTCTTGCCCAGCTTACCCCCCGGATGCAGATGCGCGAAGTCTTCTTCCTTGAACCCACGTTTTTCTGAGAGCGCCACCGCCAGCGCATCGCCCAGCGCCAGCATTGCTGTGGTTGAAGCCGTGGGCGCCAGTCCCAGCGAACAGGCTTCTTGATCGATGGAGCAGTCCAGCGCCACGTCGGCCGCCTGGGCCAGAGTGGAAGGTTTGTGTGAATTTGGGGGGTAGAGCTTGTCGCCGGTAATCGTGATCAGCTTGCTGCCGATCCGCCGGATTGTGACCAGCAATTGCAGGATCTCTTCCGTCTCGCCGCTCGAAGACAGCGCCAGCACCACGTCTCCGCGCACCAGCATTCCCAGATCGCCGTGCACGGCCTCTGCTGGATGAAGATAAAGCGCCGGTGTGCCCGTGGAACTGAGTGTAGCGGCAATCTTGCGTCCGATGAGCCCGCTCTTGCCCATGCCCGTGACCACCACGCGGCCGCCGCAGGAATCGAGGCATTCCACGGCACGCTCAAAATCCTGCGCCATTGGCCCGTCGATGCGCTCGGCCAGTTCGCGCAGCGCTTCCGCTTCAATGCGCACTACGTTGGAACCTGTGGATTTCACTCGGAATAATAGTAGCAGAGAAGAATTGCGCTCTGCCCCAGCTCAGCCCGTCGCTAATGACTTAAGCCTGAGCATTTGAAGTTGCCTGACACGCAAGCATATGCCTGCTCCATTCCGTGTCCCTTTCGACGGCACTAATCCAGGGTCCCCAGACATTTCAAAAACTCCTGCGCTTCCTTTAACTGGGGAAAGAGCTTCTCTTCTTCGCGGAAGGCGGCCGGATGCACAAGTCGCCGGCTGCCGCGGAGCTTTACCGGATGCCGCAGGTGCAGCATCTCATGATAGACCAGATACTCGATAGCATAGAGCGGGACACGCGGCCCATCGAAAACACGGCTGACAACGATGGTGTTGTGCGCTGGATCGTAATGGCCGAGGCTGCGCAGAGACTTGTTGCCGCTCCAGGTCATCTGCGGGCGGGCCATCAATCCGTGGAAAAAACGTAGATTCAGGCCGTCAAAAATCTGATCGAGATCGTAGTGGCGGCCTCTGGGGCCTTCAATGCGCTTGCGTCCGCGGAGCTGGCGTATGAGCTGAGACTTCTGCGCCATAGCCGGGCTGCCGGTAAATTTGCGGTAACGGGCGGCATGGGCGGCGTCAATCGGCTTGCGGTGGAGCTTGGCGATGAGGATGTGAAGAATGGCGTAAAGCACCGGCTGGGGCGCGCCTTCCAGAAGGTCAGAGAGGCGGACAAAAATGCGTCCCTGGCGCAGGCGGATGGTGGCGTTGATGTTGGCGAATCGATAAAAACGGACTTCAAATTCCGGCAGCGGCGTGCGCGGACGCAGATCACTGTATGCCTGCTCAAAAAGATGGGAGAGGTTGGAAGTCATTTCAGTAAAATGGCCGCGAATGAACGCGCATGGTCGCGAATCTGCAGATAGATGGCTTCATTCAGATCGTATTGTAGTTGTGGTACCGATCGCTGGCTCCATTTGCGATATAAAGCTTATTTTTTCTTCTGTTCGTGCGTGGTTTCCATGTATTCCCGTGCCATGTCAGCGTTGGACTTGAGGGCGTCCTGCGCGTCCTGCAGGACAAAGCGGAAGTCGGGTGCTTCTTTTTTGGTGATCGGATCGGTTTCAGCGGCTGATTTGAGCGTTCGAAGTCTCAGGTCAAATCGTTCGTCGGCTTCAATCAGTTCTTTCAGCCCTTTGTGATACTGCTTGACCGTGTCTTTGTCGAGCGGGCGGCCTTCATATTGGTCAAGATTGTCATTGATTTCGTCGATGATAGCAGTGAAATCCTCCAGCAAATCGTGGATCTGTTTTCCGCGTTCGGCGCCCAGCTTGGGATCGACGCGGACCTGGTCGATGGCCACCAGCCGGACCTCAGCAAACTTGGCCATTAGCTTGATGCGATTGTAGGGATCCATGGCCACTTCGCGAAGCTGATCGACTTCGGCTTCGGTGAGTGGGTCGCGCCGTTTTGCCGTGGCGGCCAAGCTCAAGAGCATTAAGAGGGCTATGATTTTGGCAGCGGTTTTCATTTTTTGTCTTTCTTCGAATTGGGCGGAGCGAACATGGATTCGAGAACATCTTCCGTGAGTTTCTCCAGTTGTTTCTCCACCGCCTCAACCGAGGGACGGTCTTCCGCAGCCAGAGTTCGCCGCATATTTTCAAGACGGTAGCGGCACTGGCGCAGAGACTTTTCGGTTTCTTTCATTTTCTTACGGGTTTCAATCGCCAGATCGCGCGCCTTGGTGGCGTATTGCAGTACCTGCTGCACCGTGGCATGGCCATCGACGGATTCACCGTCAGTAAACTGCTTGTCGGCAACGGCGACAAGGCGATCGGCGAGCTCAGCGTAGAGCCGTCCCTGCTGGCCGGGTTCCGCGTGCTCGGCTTCAGCCTTAAGCTGCTCGACGGTTTTTTCATCTGCCGAAACAGCTGGGGACACCGCAGCCAGCGCCAGCGCGAGCATGATCAAGATGGGGAAAAACTTTCGCATTGTTCTCCAGTAAAATTAGTTCGGTAAAATCGCCTTGAGACGGTGCCGGGCCTGGAACTCCTGGTCAGGAAACTTGCCGCCCGCGGCCGCCAGGAACAACTTATAATTTTCCGCCGCAGGTTTGTACATCCTTAAATTATCGTAAGCGGTGGCGCGAAGAAAGAGCGTGGCCGGAGTTTCCGGCTGGAGCTTGGCTCGCGCATCAAGCACGCGGATGGTTAGTTCGTAATTCTTGTTTTGCTCCGCGGCATAGGCCAGATCGGAATAGGCTTCGACAAGATTGGGGTTGAGTTGGACCGCTTTGAGCAACACCGCCTGCGCTTCAGGATATTTGAGCTGATGCATGAGAGCGGTGCCGTAGTCCAGATGAAGCTGGGGATCTGTGGAGTTTTGCGCGATCAAAGCGCGGAGAAGATCGGCGGCGACAGGGTACTGTTTGGTTTCCAGATAAAGATTTGCCAGCGCGCCGGCGATCTTTGGGTCTGGAGCTGCTTTGTAAATGGGTTCCAGGATGGCGATCGCTTCCGGAAACTTTCCTTCGGCGGCCAGCAGCTTGCCTAACTGAAGTTGCGCTGCCGTGTTCTGCGGATTGGCAGCCATGTATTTGCGAAGCCATGATTCGGCGTCGGCATAGCGCTTTTGCTTGAGGTAGAGGCCGATGAGGCGCTCGATGCTGTCATTGTTTCCGGCTTCGGCGAGCTTGAGATACTGTTGCTCGGCCGCGGCGGCGTTGCCGGCGCGTTCCGTCATGCGGGCGGCGCCAAGCTGGGCGTCGGAATTTGCGGGATCGACTTCAGCGGCTTTTTGATATGCGGCGAGTGAATCTTGCGGCTGGCTTTCTTCGGTTACCTGCGCCAGCGAAAGCCACGCGCGAGCCAGAGCCTGCTGGCCGCCGGTGGTCGGCTTGAGCGTGACTGCGATTTTTAATGCAGCTG
>DASXCL010000037.1:0-7387 GCA_036491195.1 Candidatus Angelobacter sp. | reverse complement strand
CGTTGCCCTGTGCGGGAAGTCAGCTTACGCACACGATCCAGAAACGGGCTTTACAAGATAGCTGCAAGTTTCATGCGAGAGAAATTTTGGCGTTATTCGAAAAATACTATTCATAACGTAGCGCGACCATGGGCTCCACGCGGGTCGCACGGCGCGCGGGAATGGCTGCTGCTATGAGTGCGGCTGCGCCAAGCAATAGTGTGGCGAGTGACAGCATCAGCGGATCCCACGGACTTACTCCGAAAAGGTGGCTGGCAATGAGACGCCCTGCGCCGATGGCCCCTGGAATTCCCAGCGCCAGCCCTATGCCTACCTGCCAGAATGCTTCTCGCAGCACCATGAGCACCACCGAACCGCGGTCTGCTCCCAGCGCCATGCGCACGCCAATCTCGTTCGTTCTCTGTTCCACGCCATAGGCTGTTACACCGTAGAGGCCCACGGCAGCCAGCACCAGCCCGACGGCCCCAAAAAGCCACGTCAGGCTTGCGATCATATTCTGCTGCGCAAAATCAGCCTCAATCACTTCGGAGTAGGGCTGAATGCCGTTTACCACCAGGTTCGGCGCGGTATTCGCAAGTGTCTTCCTCACTTGCTGTTCGATGTTGGGCGGATTTCCCGGCACCCATATCACCACGTTGGAGAGGTAATGCGACAGGATCTCGCGCTCTTCCGCCTCTCCATCAAGAAAGTGTGTGCTCTGCGCCTCTGGAAGGAAATACATAGGCTGCAGCTCATCCCCAAAGTTAATGTCGGCTGCAACGCCGATAATCTCATACATTCCCGCGTTTTTTCCCGGAGCAGGGCCGAAGTGTTGCCCAAGCGGGTTTTCGCTGCCAAAGAACTTCTTTGCGAACGTTTCGTTGATTACGGCTACCGGCCGCGTGGCGTTGTCCTCGTCGGTGATCGGCCGCCCCAGGGCGATCCTGTCTCCAAGAGCCTCAAAAAATCCCGGCGTCGCACGGGTCCAAACGGATGAGACATCATCCTGCGGCCCCGGCTCGGGTTGGCCCTCAACCTGAATGTCATGGGGCCAAACCCAGCCGTTCTGAGGCGCCGCGATCACAGAGCCAACCGCATGCACGCCGGGGATAAGCCGCAGTTGGTCCTCAATTTCGCGAATGAGCGGCAACAACTGCTCCTGCTGTAGTTGGAAATCCTCGGAACGATCGTGAGAAGGTAGCGTCCGCTGGTATCGAATCCAAAATTCTGATGCTCCAGGTTGCGCAGGCTCTGGCCGAGCATCGCCGCCGCACTCAGCAGCACCAGAGATGCCGCTGCCTGCACGATCACCAGCATCTTCTGCGCTCCGGCGCTTCCAAGAATGCCGCGATTGAATCCCACCGTGCGGCTGGCTCCGCGCATCGCTTCCATTGGGTCCGCGTGCGAGGTCATCCATGCCGGCGCAACACCGAAGATGAGTCCGGTGATCACGGAAATTGCCAGCGCAAAGAGCAGCACGGGGCTGGACGGAGTGGCATCCACGGGGACCCATGCGTCTGCCCGTGCGAAAGCAAGGCGGAGGATCAGGCCGGCTCCCGCGTATGCGACAGCAATCCCGGCAGCGCCGCCGATTACAGCCAGCCCAAGGCTTTCAATAAGCGCCTTCCGAACCAGACGGCTGCGCGGCGCGCCCAGCGTTATACATATCGCCGTCTGTTGCCGGTGTTTGAGGTCGCGCGCCAATAGCAGATTGGCGACGTTGGCGCAGGCCACCAGCAGAACACAGGCCGCGGCCAGCAACAGAAGCAGCAAGCCATCTTTGTATTTATCGCGCATCCGGGAAACGCCGGCGCCTCCCGGTGTCAGCCGCAAAGTCTGCCTTTGCAGAAGCGTCTTTTCCGGTGAGGTCATATCTGGCAGATGGCTCGCGAGCCATTGCTGCAGCTCTACCTGGAGCTGCGTCTCCAGAATTTTCGGATTCGTGCCCGAACGAACGCGGCCAATCAAATCGAGCCATGCGAGCCGGGGATTTTTGAGGCGCGAAGTCGCGCCGGCTATCAGCGGCTCGGTTGCCAGCGGCAGCCAGAAGTCGGGCATATCTTCGCTGTCGATTTTCGCCCCGAAAAAGCCCGGCGGAGCCACTCCGACAACTGTGAATTGCTGGCCATTGATCTCATAAGTTCCTCCCGCCACCGAAGGATTGGATCCGTACTTCTCCCGCCAGATTCGGAAACTCATTACGGCGACCGGCGGTGCGCCTTCCCGGTCATCGGCATCGGTGAAGAGCCGCCCACGCCAGGCCGAAATGCCCAGCGTCTCAAAGAAATTTCCGGAGACATACTCGCCATTGCGCGTCTCAACCGGCGTCGAGGAACCGGTGCTCCGTACCGCCAGGTAGGCATTAGCTTCACCCACCTGGAATGCCGCCAGTTTCTCAAATGCGGGAGTGTTGGCTCGTAAGTGCTTGTACGCCTCCCACGAGAAGAAATTCCAGCTGTTCGGCGACAGGTCGTCGCCATTTCCCTGTGTATATCCGTTCGAGAAGCAGCAGGCGTCAGAACCGCCGATCAGCCAGAGCTGGTCAGCCCGCGCCACCGGCAGCGACCGCAGCATCACCTGCTGTATCAGCGTGAAAACCGCCGTGGTCGCCCCAATGCCCAGAGCGAGAGTGAGGACAGCTACGGCAGTGAAGCCGGGGGATTTGCGCAACATCCTGAGCCCGTAACGTAAGTCCCAAATCAGCATCCCCACTTTGTCTCCTGTCTTTCAGCCAGAATGCACGAAAGACCGATCGTATCGCAAGAGATACGTGTCACTCCAGCGTTTCTAACTCCTCCGGGCGGATTTGCGAAGGGGAATGGCTTGGGGTTGCCGTCATTCGGAAACTCTGCTTTTCACGGCGGGCCGGGTTCTTTCCCTCGACCAGCATCGGTCGCACTTGATAATTCAATCCACCATATTCAAATTGTTCTCAATCAGAAGTGAACAGGCAAGTATGAGAGAATAGTTATTCGTTCACATATGCCGCCCACCATGACATGCCCCTTCTGTGGTTCTTCCAGGGGAGAAATCCATGAAGCACGGGAAATGATGTTCGGTTTGAGGACTCGCTTTGACTACTGGCAATGCAGTGGATGCGAATCGATTCATCTGGCGAATTCGCCCGAGGACCTTGGAGCTTACTATCCTGACAACTATTACAGCTTTCACACCCAGGCTCCTCACTGGACAAGGCTGGCTTTTTACCGCGCTCACCTGTTGGCCCCTGGCCTGATGTCTCATGTCTGGGCTTGCCGGCGAGAGATGGAAGCAATCATCCGGCTCAAGCCTCGCCGGGGTACAACTATTCTTGATGTTGGCTGCGGCGCCGGATACCTTGTTGAAGTACTTCGCAAGCTGGGGTTTGATGCTACTGGCATTGACGCATTTCTTCCTGAAGAAACGCCGCATGTTCGCAGAGCGACACTGGACCAGGTCCAGGGCAAGTGGGACATTATCATTTTCAATTATTCAATGGAACACATGCCCGATCATCTCGGATTGCTGCGGACCATTGCTGACCGCCTTACACCGAACGGGGTATGTATTACTCATATTCCGGTTGTCGGATGGGCCTGGCACAATTATGGGACCGACTGGATTCATCTTGATCCGCCCCGGCACCTGATTGTTCACAGTCAAAAAAGTATTGATCTTGCTGCTCGCCAGGCAGGCATGGAAATTTGTGACATTGTCCATGAGTCCTCAGCGCTTACTATCTGGGGAAGCGAGCTGTACAAGCGGGATATCCCACTGGCGCAAGGTGGTTCTGACCGGTTCACAAAACGGGAAATAAAAGAGTTTTCTCGTACCACGGAAATGCATAACCGTGAATCGCAGGGAGATATTGTGGCCTTTTACCTGAAGCGCGCTGCATCTGCTGAAAATGCTGGTTGAGGGCGCAACCCGTGTATTTCTTGCTTTTGTCGCATGCTCCGCTGCTCTGAAGATGATGCCAATCACGCATGCTGCACTTTTTGCTGGCTCACTGCGTATCGGCCTGTTGAAGCGTTTCTCTCTTGACTTTCTGCGGGCAGAATAGGATCAGCAGCGCAGCCGCAAAGGGATTTGAAATAGCCACGGCCTAGGTTCGCTCACATCGCGCATCCACATACGCGCAAGCAAAGAAGATAAGCTCCTGCCGCAGAGTATCCAGCTGCTTTTCCGGAGCGCTCGATTCCAGCAAGCGCCGGCTCACTCCGAACATCGCGCCTTGCAGCATGGAAGCCACAAGCTCCGGGTCAGGAGTCAGCCGTTCGTTAGCGGTCGCCAGCATTGCAACAATCGCTTTGTTGGATCGCGCGCCCGACTGCTGCACGATCTTCATCCCGTCCACGTCAGAGCTCACGGAGTAGAGAGCAACACTCGTTTTGGCATCCTTCATCTTGGCTGCAAGAAACGCAGTGATGAGTGCGGTCACCATCTGCCGCAGCGGTTTGCCCTGCTGTGCTTCGCAGGTGTGCTCCACGGCTTCTGTCACCTCAGACAGATGACGTCTTAACACCGCCCGCAACAGCGCGCTCTTGTTCGGAAAATATTGGTACAGAGTTCCCACAGACACGCCGGCCCGCAGCGCCACTCTGGTGGTGGTCAGCCGCTCTTTTCCCACTTTGAGCAAAATCTGAATGGTGGCTTCAAGAATCGCATCCACGCTGGCGGTGGAACGGGCCTGCACGGGCGATTTACGCGGCTCTAAAACAATTTGTGAACGCTGCGCCAAATGCGAACTCCTAACCTGAAGCTTTCTTCATCTAATCATAGTCAACACATTGAATACAATCTAACCAAACCGACTTGAGGAGAAACGAATGACGATTCAAACGAATCCTGGTGCGAAGCCGAATCGTGGTGAGAACCTCGGCGGCAGCTTCACCTTCCCCAGCACTTCTTTTACCGTGAACCGCATGGGCTATGGCGCCATGCAGTTGGCCGGCCCGCAGGTGTGGGGACCACCACGCGACCGCGACGTCGCTCTTGCTGTTCTGCGTGAGGCCGTTGCTTCCGGCGTGAATCACATTGACACCAGCGATTTTTATGGCCCGCACGTGACCAATCAAATTATCAAGCAGGCGTTGCATCCTTATCCGGATGGCTTGGTGATCGTCACGAAATTGGGTGCGCGCCGCGGCGATGACAAGTCATGGCTTCCCGCGCTCACGCGGCAGGAACTAACAGCAGGCGTCCATGACAATCTCAAAAATCTGGGACTGGACGCGCTTGACGTAGTGAATCTCCGGGTTGGTGGTGTGCTGGGGCCAATGAAAGGATCGATCGCCGAACCGCTAAGCGTGCTGGTTGATCTCAAGCGCCAGGGATTAATCCGCCATCTCGGCCTGAGCAATGTGAGCCCAGAGCAACTGGCAGAAGCCCAGAAAGTTACGCCGATTGTCTGCGTGCAGAATCTCTACAACCTCGCCAATAGGGCAGATGACGCCTTCATCAAAAATCTGGCCGCGCAAGGCATTGCGTATGTGCCTTTCTTCCCGCTTGGTGGCTTCACGCCTTTGCAGTCGTCGGAGTTGAATGAAGCGGCAGCGGCGCTGCAGGCAACTCCCATGCAGGTGGCGCTGGCGTGGCTTCTACAGCGCTCGCCCAATATTGTGCTGATTCCCGGCACGTCTTCCGCCGAACATCTGCGTGAAAATCTCAAAGCGGCAACGCTGCAAATTCCCGCGGAGATCATCGCCAGCCTGGATTCAATCGGCACAGATGCAACCAACACAAAGGCTTGATTTGCCCAGGGTTCTCAGCTACTCTCAAAAGAGAACAAGAGATCACGCCCGTCAGCCTTTTGGCTGGCGGGCGTTTTTATTTGCGTCATAAAATGAGGAGAGCCAAAAATGATTGAGCCAAAAGAAATGATTGAGCCAAAAAGATGACTGACGCCGAAATCATTACCCTGGTGGACCGCCTTGAGCGCTGCTTGTTGCCGAAAGAAGAGTTTCACCATCGCGATCACCTGACCGTGGTGGTGGTGTATCTGTACGCAGCTGATTTGGAAACTGCCATTGACCGCATGCGAGCCACGCTGAAAAGGTTCGCGGGACATCATCACGTGAGCGGTCTTTACCATGAGACGCTGACTCGTTTCTGGCTGCAACAGGTTGAGCAGAGGTTGGATCGCGGATTGTGTCTACGGGAATCAGTGTGGCAAATACATGAGCAATTGAACGACAAGAATTTAGCGTTTGAGTATTACAGCCGCGAACGGATCAATTCAAAAGAAGCAAAAGAGAAATGGCTAACGCCGGATTTACGATAAACTGGCGGAAGGTCACAATGACAGATATCACGAATTTAATGAACACATACCGCGAATGTTCAAGAAATTTGTGGAATGCTTATTTCTCCACGCGGGAATTCACCTGGGATCTCCATGACGAATATGAAAACATAAGAAAATTGCTTTTTGAGGCACTTGTCGTATACGAGCTTGATCTGTACAAAGAGGGTTGTGCGCCTGACACGGTGCCTCCACCGGTACTGAAAGTGTTTCCCAGCGCTACCTCAGTGCCAATTTTAATTAACAGATCAAATGACAGCGCTAGCGGATATTGGGATCAGGAAAATGGGTACGAGAATAAGTGAAAGCGATATCCAGCTGATGTTTCTTGATTACTTTGACTTCTCACAATATCCGGTGAAAGACTTTCAGTTTTATCGTTGCAGAATACTGCGGTTTCCCAAGCATGTTGAATACGAAGGCAGAGAAGCGTTGATTGAAGCATCCCATGGAAAAGTTTTTTATGGTGAATAAGATCAATCAGATATGAACGAAGATCGAGGAAGTTGCGACAAAGTCAGAGGGAAGTTACTTCGCCGCGACTGAAGTAGTAGTCCCGCCATTCATAGGAGTACCAGTATTTTTGGAAGCCACCTTTACGCCGCTCAGGCTGTTTACATATTTGGCCACGCCTTTATAAAGCGAGTCAGCAATGCGCTGGCGATAGTCACCAGTCTTCAGCTTCCTGGCGTCGTCAGGGTTGCTGACGAAAGAAATCTCCGCCAGGATCGAAGGCATATTGGCGCCAATCAGCACGACGAACGGCGCTTTCTTTACCCCGCGATTGCGCAGGTTTGGGCTCTTGGCGCTGAGGCCGGTATAGAGCGAATGCTGCACGTCCGTGGCAAACTCGCGGGATTCGCCAATCTTTTCTTTCAGTGCAATCTTCTTCACTAAGTCTTGCAACTCATGGATGGACTGCTCAGACACGGCGTTTTCACGCGCCGCCACTTCCAATGCGTCGGCACGGCTGGTGAAATTCAGGTAATAGGTTTCCACGCCGCGGGCTGAAGGATCGTCTGACGAGTTGGCGTGAATGGAAATAAACAGATCAGCCTGTTCTTTGTTGGCGATGGCCGTCCGCGTCTCCAACGGAATAAATGTGTCGTCATCGCGCGTGTAAAC
>DASXCL010000036.1:0-96177 GCA_036491195.1 Candidatus Angelobacter sp. | reverse complement strand
CCTGCGAACTTTGAAGGCACGCACGGCTGAAGCCCTGGATCCGGCTATCACCGAGGCCATTACAGCGATCACTTCTCAGGACGCCGTGGGCTGGCTGCACCATTGCGGATATCGGTACAGTAAATGCTAAAATGGTATAAGCAGAGGGGTCCCAGGTTCAAATCCTGCCGGGCTCGCCACGCCATTGTTACTCGCTATCGAAAAGTAAGGTGCGCGCCAGTTTCATTACATAAATCCGTTCTGCGCCCAAATGTTCCTTATTCCGTATTAATGAAAATCCTGCATTTATGAAAGTCCTGTATTTGAGTTGGACATTCGGCAGAGGCAGTTTGGGGCTGGCACTTGTTATTAAGTTAATTTCTACTGGACTAGATAACAACGACGCCTCCCAACGAGTACCGCGTAAACTTGATTTTGCGAAAGCTCAAGACTCGGAGCGATCGGAGCGAAAGGAGCAGCAATAAGGAGCAGCAATGAAGATTATAGGTTGTGATTTCCATCTGAGGTTCCAACAGATTGCCACGGTCGACACAGAAACGGGGAGCAGATGGAACGCATGGTAACGTTATCCGCGCCACAGCGGTGCGCAAGCACAAGATTGGCGGCGAGATGCCGAACTGCTGTTACGGTTCATGCTGGAGGGACGGTCCCCGGTTATGAATACCGAGCCAGCAGCAACGCGATCTCCGGTAGTTGTTGATGCACTGGCACAATCTGGCAGAGATGAGGCGGCAGGTAACAGTCTGTAACGTCTTTTCGCTGACGTGCAGTCGGCGGGCGTGGTTCATGCAGGGAATGTATGACTGACTTGAAATTCAGCAGGAGAATTGAACACACTCCCGTCTTCAGCGTTTTTGAGCGGTTGCAATCTTTTGTTCGCTCAAAAAAATAACGTTGCTCCTGTGTGGCGTTACGGTTATAACAAAAGCAATTTTACAGGTTCGTCCAGGACCAGCGAAACATGTCAAAACATCAGGAACTGCTGCAGGAGTTCCGCCTTCTTGCTGAGAGCGCTCCTACGGTGGAGGCGCTGATGACCCGCATTTCTCAGCGTCTGCATGATCAGCTGGCCCGCTATAACTGGGTCGGTTTTTATCTGGTGGACAAGGCCGATCCGGGAATGTTGGTGGTGGGGCCTTACGTCGGCAGCTTCAGCCCCAATGTTCGCATTCCCATCAATAAAGGATTGTGCGGCGCCGCTGCCACCACCCGCCAGACGGTTGTCGTCAATGACGTGGCCAGCGATCCCCGCTATCTTTCCGGATCTGAAATCGTGAAGGCCAATATGGTGGTGCCGATCATGGCCCGCAATGAGCTTGTGGCTGAACTGGATATCGAAAGTTATTTCACCCAGACCTTTACCCGTGCTGAGCAGACTTTTGCTGAAGAAATTGCCCTGCTCGTCGGCAAGTATATGGAAAAGAAACCTTAGGCCGAACCCCTGCCTCCTTTAGGCCAAGGTACTACTGGCTTCCGCCCCCGCCCGCATGAACCCACAATGCCATTGCCGCAGCCTGTCCGGGAACGGTATAAAGGCACTTGGAATACTCTCAGGAGGCAAGGCCAGGGTCCCGTGCAACTGACCATGTCAAAGCACAAGGAATTGCTCAAAGATTTTGGGTATGTCGCCCAATCCGCGCGCACCGTGGACGCGCTGATGGAGGCGATCGTCCAGCGTCTGCATGACACCATGACCCGTTACAACTGGGCGGGATTTTATCTCGTGGATAAAACGCGTCCCGGGAGCCTGGTGCTGGGCCCGCATGTGGGCAGCTTTGAGCCGCATGAGAATATTTCCCTGGATAAAGGCCTGTGCGGCGAGGCGGCTTCCACCAGGAAAACCGTCGTCGTAAACAATACGGCCGGAGATGCGCGCTATAAGTCCGGTTCCGGGCTGGTGAAGGCGGAAATGGTGGTTCCCGTTCTTCTCCACAACGCGCTCTATGGCGCATTCGACATCAACAGCTATTTTGTCAACACCTTCACGTTTGAAGAACAGCAGTTTGCGGAAGCCTGCGCGGCCCTGGTGAGCGGCTATCTGGAAAAGCCGCACTGAGTCCTTAAAAATTGGCCGAAGTGCCTTAAGCGGACTGCTATGATTGTCGGCCTGATGAAACTCTTCAGACTTTCTCTGCTCCTTCTGCTTCTTGCCGCCGCCTCGCTCGCACAAAAGCCCGGCTTCACCCTGGAACAGGTGATGAGCTCGCCATTTCCCACGGCGCTCACTGCGGCCGCCAAGGCCAACCGCATTGCCTGGGTCTTTGATAGCCGCGGCGAACGCAATGTCTGGATCGCTGACGCCCCTGATTTTGCCGGCCGCCAGGTCACCCATTACCAGGGTGACGATGGGCAGGATATTTTCGCCGTCAAGCTCACGCCGGACGGCAAGACCGTCGTCTATGCCCGCGGTTCAGAGGTGAGCAGCGAAGGCCATGTCGCGAATCCGGCGACCGATATCAAAGAGCCAAAGCAGCAGGTATGGGCCGCCGACGTGGAAACAGGGAAGCCGCAGCTGCTCGGCGAGATGGGCTGCGCCGAAGAAGATTGCGAGGACATTCAACTTTCTCCTGACGGCCAGACCGCTGTTTGGGTTGGCGCAAAGCATCATCTGTGGATCGCCAATGTTGCCGGTGACAAGCCTGCGCGCCAACTGACTGAGCTGCGCGGCGAAGAAAGCGAACCGCAATGGTCGCCGGACGGAAAGCATATTGCCTTCACTTCAGGCCGCAAAGACCATGCTTTCATTGCCATCTTTGATATGGCCGAGCAGCGCGTGCGCTATGTTGCGCCCAGTGTCGATCGCGATTTTGCTCCGCGCTGGTCGCCCGACGGGAAGCAAATTGTGTTTCTCCGCGTTTCCGGCGCAGAGAACCATCTGCCGCTGATTCCGCGGCGTCCGCAGCCCTGGGCCATCTGGCTGGCCACGGTTGAAACCACTCTGCCGCCTCACGTTGCAAGCCTGCGCGCAGCCGGGCCCGTCTTGCACATAGAGGCGCGCGAGCTGTGGCACAGCGGCAAAGAGATGAATGATTCGCTGCCGCCGTTTGCCAGTGAATCATTGAAGTTTGGGGAAGGCGGACGCATTGTTTTCTGCTCTGAGCAGGACGGCCGCAATCACCTCTACATTCTTTATGCTGACAGCGGCAAAGCGACCTTGCTTACTACCGGCGATTTTGACGTGGAAGATGTTGAACTCGCTCCCGACCATACTTCGTTGTTCTATACGTCGAACGCGGACGATGTAGAGCGGCGTCACATCTTCAAGATCATGCTGTCTTGGTTTGATCCCGTGCCTAAGCCTGGGATGGTGACTACGCATTTCAACATCACATCAGGCAAAACCATTGAGTGGCATCCGTTGATGCTGGCGGATGGAAAAACCATCGTCTGTTTCGGCTCGACTGCAACCTCACCGGCAATGCCTTATCACCTGACCGACAAAGGCCGCGAGATGATTGCCGCCAGCGCTCTGCCCAAGGATTTTCCATCGGACCAACTGGTTGAGCCGCAGACTGTCACGTTCAAAAGCGAAGACGGACTGGAAATCCACGGCCAGCTTTTTGTTCCGCGCAATCATGCTGCGTCGGCTCCGGGGCTGATCTTTGTTCATGGCGGACCTCCGCGACAGATGATGCCCGGCTTCCACTACATGTACTACTACCACAACGCATACGCGGAAAATCAATATCTGGCCAGCCGGGGTTACGTGGTGCTGTCCGTGAATTATCGCCTCGGCGTCATGTATGGACGCGCATTCCGTGAGCCCGCCAATGCCGGATGGCGCGGATCGTCTGAGTACAAGGACGTTCTGGCTGGAGCGAAATATCTGCAAGGGCTGCCGTATGTCGACCGCAAGCGCATCGGCATCTGGGGAGGCTCTTACGGTGGGCTGCTTACGGCGCTGGCGCTCGCGCGCAACTCAGATATCTTTGCCGCCGGCGTGGATTTTCACGGCGTGCATGACTGGTCGGCGTTTCTCTCTCGCTGGGAAGGCGGGGCAACACAGGCGCCGGACCTGAAAGAAGCGGAGAAGCTGGCGTTTGATTCGTCGCCCGTGGCGTCCGCCGCGGCGTGGAAGTCTCCGGTGCTGTTCATGCATGGCGACGACGACCGTAACGTGCCTTTTTCCCAGACTACTGACCTGGTGCAGCGCCTGCGCCGCCAGAACGTCGAGATCGAACAGATCATTTTCCCCGACGAGATCCACGACTTTCTGCTGTGGCGGACCTGGGTGCGCGGATATAGGGCGGCGGCGGAGTTCTTTGACAGGAAATTGCAGGGCGGAAGGTAATGCGGCAGCCGCGCCCGGAGCTGAATCGTAAGCTTGTTTCACTCTTGTTGATCGTAGGCGGAATCGCCGGCGTGGCGATTGCGTTGTGGAGCGAGCTCCAGTTTCTGCAAACGCAGGCCGCGGCCAATCGCGCGGCAGCCCTTATGGACGCTTTTGCGCTCATTTTTGGCGCATGCACCTGGACCGGTGTGGAACTGTGGCGGAAAAAGCCTGCGGCATACAGGTGGGCCCAAATTCTGTTGATAGCGCAGATCCCCAATATCAGCTTTGCCGGCTTCGCATACTATTTCTATACCGGATTTACCCTTTATCTTTCATTGAATACGATGCCCAGTGTCCTGATGGGTTTTCAGTTTGAGTTGGGATCGGCCATGAAGATTGCGATCTCATCTGAGATAGAAGGGTTTACTTTCGGACTGAACCTGGCGGCAATTGCGGCGCTCTATTTGTTGGGTAAATCGCGGACAACTGCCGAACGTGAGTGATCGCGCTCCGCTGCGCTACGCGCGGGCCGACGGCGTCTAGAGTTGCGGCTTGCCGCGAAGATAGGTTTTCATATCGGCGTGCTCAGGGTTGATGCGGAAGTTTCCGTAGCAGAGCATCTTGAGAATCCGCGTTGGACGCAAATGCCAGCTCGCCCATGAGAGCGGAGAATCTCCATTCAGGTCGCGGGCGTCACGGGCTGCGCCGGCATCCAGCAGCAGTCGGATGGCTTCTTCCTCGGCGAAGGCGGCAGCGCGATGAAGCGGGGTCTCGGCCCGGGTGCGGCAGTCGCGCATGAAAGCGCCGGTCTCAACCGAAGGTTTCGTAACCGCGTTGGGATTGGCGCCATGAGCCAGCAGGACCTTCACCACTAAAGTACATTCAGGCCAGTCTTTGCAGAGCGCCGCGTGCAAAGGCGTTTCACCGGTATCGGGGTGCGGGCGATTCACGTCCGCGCCGCGCTCGAGCAGGAATTGACACAGCCTCCAATGCCCGTGGAAGCACGCGGTATTGATGCTGAAGTTTTCACCCAGCGATTGGAGCGATTCTCCGTTGGCCAGCAGATGCTTCATGGCGCTCACGTCGCCGTAATAGGCGCACCATTTAATCAGGGAAACGCCGTTTTCGTCGGCCGAAGTTGCGGGATGGCCCTCGGCCAGGTATTCGAACACCAGGTCGGTGCGGCCGTCGGCGATTTGGTGGAGCAGGGACATGGAGAAACAATTTAGCACGAAGGACGAAGATTTTCCTTTTTTGCGCGCTCCGCTGCATTGCGTCCCAGCAAGCCAAAACCGGGCTTCCACCCCAACACGCGAAAACCGCGCGTGCTGGGGACCCCGGGCGTGCTGTGAGCAGCTGCGCGCGAATCTCCACCCCACCGAGCCAAAAACGGGCTCGTCGGGGACCCCGGGCCTACGGCGCAAGGAATTGTTCTGGCGGCAGCCTGTACGGCACGACTTCGCAGCCCTCGTTCGCTGCGCTCGCTACGGGCTAAACGCACAAGCCACCCCAGCAAGCCAAAAGCGGGCTTGCCGGGGGCCCCGGTAAAGTCGTGCCCTGACACCTGTGCCGTGGATCGAAGCGCGTGAGGGATAGGGAATCGAATCCCACCCTCACGCAGAAGCTGAAAAACAAGAGCCAGCATCTGCGAAAGGATCGGGCCGGATGTTAGGCGGGAATATGAAAATTGTTATGTGCTACGATTGCCGCAAGTTCGATCTGCTCACCAACCCAATAATGCAGGTGATATTCGTGATCAATGTCGCGACGCCATGCGCCATCCTTACCTCGAGTTAGCTGAAGGCTGTTTGCCCCTTGATCAGTTCTAATGTGATGGGTGGCTCTCATATTTTGATCTAGGAGAGTTTCAGCAATAGCTCGGAGAATCGATCTGCCCCTCTCTTCAGTGCCTAAATTCAAACTAGAAACACTGGCAACAAATGAACCCCCAACACGCCACTTTCGTGCATTTAGCTGCCCGGTTTGGCGCTGCATCCGTTGCACCGCGAGTTCAATGGCGAGATTGCAAGTCTCATTTGACATTGTGTTTAACCATAGCCGCTCCGGATCAATAGCGATGCGCCAATTCTTTGCGCAGGAGAATGTTCTGAATGATCCTTGCAGATCCGCGGGTATTTCTGCATCTGAGGAATTCCAAGCTGGTTGCCATTCGACGTCTACCAGCTTCGCACCGAAATTCACAGTAGTTGGGCAGGGCAATATCCCGCGAGTCAGCACGTAATGGTTTCCAGTTTGCCCGTTTCGTTGAACGAACAAGCAAATCAGACCTAGGAGGCGCTCTAGAACTTGGCCCCACGGGGCGGGCCGAGTTGCCGCAACGGACGGGTCGCACACGGCTTCATCCAACAGAATGTCGCGAATACCCAAGTCGTCTTCAATTTTTGGTAGCCGGTCCAAAAAGTATTGAATAATCGCAAACACGTCGCCAGGATAATACTCTTCAGGTCTTAATCTCTGTATATTCTTGAGCACCGCCTCCCACGGGGGAAATCCTCCAAGCTCTCCGAGGGTGGTGGGTGCAAAAGAAGAGATGTAGGCTGGAAATGCTTCTGACTTGATCAAATTGCGCCATGCAAGCAGATTCTTGACATATGAGTCGAGCTCCGCCAGTTCACAATCTGCAGGAGGAAACGCAAGAAGATATGTATCTAGAAAGGCGGAATCCATCGTATTCAGCTATTTCACAGAACGCTTTTCGAGGCTCGCCTTTAAAATTGCTGCAGCAAGTTCCTCTCCCTCATCGAAGAAGCCCTTCGGCCATTCGCTTATTGAGCCATAGTTGTTGATCCGAATTTTCTTGTAATAGGATTTTCCGTCTAACGCTTCGACGAAATAAATCGTTATGGAGTCCGCAACCTGCTCACTAGCGGCGTTCGCCACTCTTTGACGTAATCTGCTAATGATGTGTTCGCTGTGTGTTTCAACGATGCATTGTTTGGAAAGGAAAGTCATTGACAAAAAAAAGTCAGCCAATCTGGTTTGAACACGCGGGTGTAGATGAAGTTCAGGTTGTTCAAATATCAGCGTTGACCCAGCTGGAGCTAATAAAGCAAGTACAACGATTGGGAGCACTTGGCTCACACCGACCCCGACATGTGTTAAATCTCTTAGGTGGCTCTCCCCATTGGTAGAAACGCGAAGCTCGTGTCCCAGTTTTCCTCGGTCCGAGGAGCTAACTCCTGTAACAACGCCCATGTAGCGCATCCAAGAAAGCACTGCATTTTGCAGGGTCTCTGTTTTTGCACTTATAGCGCCTAATGGCTTTGAAAATGCCTCGGGAGATATATATTCGATCTGTCGCAGCTTATTAGTTTCGAGAACGGCAGCAGTGTGTTGGCCCTTAAAGCCAACATCATTCGGATCACTCATTCCCGCTAATGGATATACCGGCTTTGGTTCATCTCTAAGCGGGGCCAAGTATTTCAAGTACCGCTGGAAGTACTCGACTAGATATGAATGAGCATAGGTCGATTCCTGCGAAAGAGGAACGACCCGGGTTCGATAGTCTGCGGCCCTTCCAGCACGAACCATCTGCTCCAACATCGTGACCTCTTCAGTTATCTTTTTGATCACGTCAGTACGTTCTGAAGGGGGCAGCACCGATACAAATTGCAGGTATGCCTGAGTTGAAAAATTTTCCTCTAGGTTGGCTAGTGATTTTGAGGCATTCCGCATCACAAATTGGCGCACACCTTTTTCTGATCCGAGCACTCCATGGCAAATAGCGATTATCCTCTTCTTAAAGCCTTCGGGCACTCGTATGGCTATGTCATCGCCGCTGGGATAGTAGGCATATTCAAATGGGCTCGTAAAAAATGAAATGGCCTGTTTAACTGTCTCCTCGACTTCGTCATAACGTGCTAACAGTGCTCTTGGAAGGAAATGATACATCACTGCACCGACTACTTCACTCGAAGATCGAAATGATCGCTGTGGAGGCTGAGAAGGAGTCTTTACAAGGTACTCCAATGCGCGAAGGTCCTCGGATCGGATTTGCTTGAGCCGCAAACCCTCGAGTCTAGTTTTAACATTCTCCGTTGAACGGACAATCTCCACCACATCATGTTTGGTCTCGTTACCTGTTTGGTCACGATATTCCACGTCAACGCGACACGAGTCTACCGATGGTTGCAACTGCAGAATCTCAGCACGCTCGCCCAGCCCCGTCGGGCTGAACTGAAATTGACAATCAATAGTTTCAATCTTTTCCGACGATCTTCCCCAATAAATTGGACCAATAGTTACGGGTTCAAAAGCGGTGGAAAAGCGCGGTGTTTGTGAGACTAGATCAGATAACGTAAATCCCAAGTTGATTGTTTTTGATGAGCCAGTCGACAAGATGTCATCGAATGTGCCGAGGCGTGCCAAATGGCCGTTGAGGGTAATTGGGCGATTGAACACAGGACTTTGTAGAGATTGAGCTGTAAGAAGAATACTTTGCAGAACTGTACTCTTTCCGGAATTGTTTGTTCCGGCGAATACGACCAGCGGAGACATCTCCAATGTTATCTCGTCGTAAGCTGACTTGAATCTTGATAATGTCCACTTCGAAATCATGAATACTCAACTTGAAGCGGAGATTTTAACTCTAAATTGCCGCTACCGTAAAGTAATCAAGAAGCCGTGAACGCCTCGTCCCATTGCAGCAAAGAGATAAAGATATAAACGCCATCTCCAAAATTGTTTTTGCGCGCTCCGCTAACGCTCGGCGCTCGATGCCTGCGGCATGGGCGCGGGAAAAACTCTCGGGATCCCTCCACTCAACCTCACCTCCCTACGGGTCGTTCGGTTTTCGGTCGGGATGACAAGGGGTAAAATAATGTGAATATGAATGAAATAGATATATTGACATTAAGTGAACTATGTTGTATAAGTACGTTATGCCAGACGAAACCGCACTTAAAATGTATGAATCGGCGAGGGATAGGCTCAAAGCGCTGCTGCGGCAGGAAACTGAGACAAAAGAGCAGATTACACATTGGGGGCCGATTGTAGAACAGTTGGCCCGATTGACGGGTGAAACGGTCGATTCCGATATTGCCAGCAGAATCAATGAGTTAAAGCAGAATGAGGCCTCGGCTCAAGGGGCCGGGCAGGAGATGGGGCTGACGGAGGCGATCCGGTGGGTGTTCCGGCAGCCGTTGTTGCTGCCGCTCACGCCGACCCAGGTAAGGGACCGCATGGCAGAGATGGGATACGACCTGGGGAAGTACAAGCATGTGATGCCGCCGATTCACAATACCCTGAAACGCATGAAAGAGGGGGGCGAGATTAGGGAAGTGGAGGCGGTGGGTGGTTTGGGCAGGAAGGCATTTGTGAGCGGGAAGTAGCATGGCGGGATAAACAATTGCCAGAAATGCCAAGATTGCCAAACATCGCCGAAATTGAAAGGCAAATCCTGCCTTTCCCACCTTGGCCCTCCACAATTACCTCGGTAACCCCGGGGCACTGTTCTTATGGTCAGGTTTGGTGGGCCTTTGGGGTACGATTCGGGTGTCCTCCTCCCAAGGCTTGCACAGGAACCCCAAGATGCAAGAAAACCCGGAATCCGCCACAGGCACCGCCACCGCCACCGCTCCTGCCGTAGCTCCGCGCACTGACCGTCTTGAACTGGTCAAGGAATTGCCGCGAGGAAGCGTGGGTATCGTCCATCAGGCCAGAAATCCGCAACAAAACCGTTCCGTGGCGCTGCGCAAGTTTGAAGTGCCGGAATGGCTGGACGATATAAACGATCTTCTGCAGAAGATCCTGGCCGAGGCCAAGGCCGCCAGCGCGCTCGACCATCCCAACATCGCGAAGCTGCATACCTGCGGCTACAAAGACTGTACCGTATTCATGACGTCGGAGTTCGTTGAGGGGCAGACCCTGAAAGAGCTTATGGCCAAGCGCCAGCCGGAAATGGCCGAAGTCCTGCAAATGGCGAAGCAGCTTTGCGCCGCCATGGATTACGCGCACGGCAAAGGCGTCTTTCACAACTTTCTGAACCCGTACAACATCAAGGTCCTGCCCGACGGCACGCTCAAAATTCTGGATTTTGGTTTGCTCCGCGATAAGAACCTGCTGACGCAATCGCCCAGCAAGAAGCTGGAGAACGCTCCGTATTCTTCACCTGAACAGGTGAAACACAAGCCGGCCGATCGCGCGGGAAATATTTTCAATGTCGGGACACTGGTCTATCAGCTTTATACGGCGCGCAGCCCGTTCCATGGACCGCATCTGGGCGAAGTGGACCGCAACATTACCGACGTGAATCCGCACCCGATGCAGATGGCGCATCCGCGTGTCCCGGAGCAGATTTCCAGGGTGGTTCTGAAGGCGCTTTCCAAGAATCCGGCAGACCGTTACAGCAGTGGCCAGCAATTTTTTACCGAGCTGGAAGAAGCCGCCAAAGCAGCGCCGGTCCCGCGCGCCAATTCCACGGGATCGATGCCCGCGTATCAGGACGTGCGCCCCAATTCCACAGGATCAATGCCCGCGTATCAGGGCGGTCCCGGTCCGAATGCCAGCCAGTCGATCCGGGTGGCGCCAGGGCCTTCAGCCAGCCAGACTTTCAAAGCCGTGCAATCGACCAATGCGAGCCAGGTCATCAAAACACCTGCTCAGGGGACGACCTACGTTAGTCCGCAGAAAACCGCAGCTCGCGGGCCTATAAGCACGGCGAACCACTGGAAGGTGGTCGCGGCTGTTGTAGGTGTGCTTTGCTTAGTTGTCGCGGTAACGTTGTTCTTCCACCGCACTCCCGAACTTCCTGACGAAGCCGCCCCGACCGCGACCAAGCCGGCTGCGAACGCGGCTGCTCCGTTCAATCGCCAGGCAACGCAGGAAAACCCGGCAGCGCCTGAAGGACAGGAAGTACAAGAAGCACAGGAAGCACAAGGCAGAACGCGCACAACTTCTTCGCGCCGGGCGGCCCGCAACACGCCTGCCGCGGCGCCCGTGGCTCCGCCTACGGCCAAAGAAGGACAGCTGATCGTCTCTTCCATGCCGATGGGCGCAACCGTTGAGATTGAAGGACGCGCCGGCCAATCCTGGAAAGCCCCGCAGACAGTTCCTGCGCTGGCTCCGGGAACCTATAAAGTCACGTTCAGCATGCCGGGCTATGCTCCCGAGACGCGCAGCGTACAGGTGGCTCCCGGCGCGCGCACTCCGCTCGACGTCCGTATGACCGCCGTCAAAGGATTTTTGACCGTGACCGGCAAACCTTCCGGCGCACAGGTTTTGATCAACGGCAAAGATACCGGAAAAGTCACGCCGATCGAATTTTTAGTCGAACCTGGAACGCAAACCGTTGTGGTCCGCAAGTCCGGCTATCTTGACGCCAACACCGACGTCAAGCTGGTTGCGGGACAGTCCGTTAACTACGCGCCCAGCCTGATGGTGGCCGGACGCACCGACAACATTCGCCTCGTGGGCGGCGGCAGTGTAGGCAAGCTATTCGGCGGCAATGGCAACGCCTCCGGCATGGCGCGGATTGAGATCAAGTCCGAGCCCAAAGGCGCGCAGGTGATCATCAACGGTACGCCTCTGCAAAAGACCACGCCGCTGGAAATCCAGATAGAAGCCGGCAACTACGACATTACGATCCAGAAAGACGGTTATCAGCCTGTCCACGAAAACGCCATCGTCGGCGTTGAAGACCGGATCAAGATAGACCGGCCACTCGTCCATTAAGGAATCTTGAAAGAAAAGGTTGTTGCAAAGTCAGACGGATGACGGACGGCCAATTGTGCCGTCCGCTTTTTGTCGTGTGCTGCTTGCCCGCATCAGGACGCTTTTCCAGATAGAATGGAAGTAACCCATTCTTTAGAGCAGAGAGCCAGAGACAGATTTGAATTCCAGAATTCGCAATATCGCAATTATCGCGCACGTAGACCACGGAAAGACCACGCTGGTGGACGCCATGCTGCGCCAGAGCGGCGCTTTTCGCGCCAATGAAGCTGTGGTCGATCGCGTCATGGACTCCAACGATCTGGAGCGCGAGCGCGGCATCACCATCCTGGCCAAGAACACGGCCATTATTTATCACGACGTTAAGATCAATATTGTCGATACGCCCGGCCACAGCGACTTTGGCGGAGAAGTGGAACGCGCCCTGAAAATGGTCGACGGCGTAATGCTGCTGGTTGACGCCAGCGAAGGCCCTTTGCCCCAGACGCGTTACGTCCTAAGCAAAGCTCTTGAAGCCGGATTGCCGCCGGTGGTGGTGATCAACAAGATTGACCGTCCGGACGCGCGGGCACAGGAAGTTCTGAACGAGCTTTACGATCTCTTCATCGACCTGGATGCGCGCGAAGACCAGCTTGATTTCCCGGTGCTGTACACCAATGCCAGGGCGGGAACGGCTTCCGCCAGCGCTGATGTCCCGGGAGAAAACCTGCGGCCATTGTTCGACGCCATCCTGGCCAGCACTCCGCCTCCCGCGGGCGACGCTGCAAACGCACTGCAGATCCTCGTCGCAAATCTTGATTACAGCGACTATCTCGGCCGCCTGGCCATTGCCCGCGTATTCAGCGGGCAGCTGCACAACGGCGAAGAAGTCGCCATCGCCAAGCTCGACGGCTCGTTCCAGAAGGTGAAGATCACCAAGCTGTTTTCTTTCAGCGGGCTCAAGCGTGTGGACATAGAGCAGACCGATCTGGGCGACATCGTCGCCATAGCCGGCGTAGAGGGAATCGGAATTGGCGAGACCATCACCAACGTTGAAAATCCCGCTCCGCTGCCGCATATTGTCATCGACGAGCCGACCATTGCCATGCAGTTTTCGGTGAACACCTCGCCATTTTCCGGACGCGAAGGCACATACGTCACCTCCCGCAACCTGCGTGACCGGCTGCATAAAGAGCTGCTCACCAACGTTTCTCTTCGGGTTGAAGATAACGGCGCCACAGATTCGTTCAAGGTCCTGGGCCGCGGAGAGTTGCAACTTTCCATTCTGATTGAAACCATGCGCCGTGAAGGTTTTGAGCTGGCCGTAGGCAAGCCGGAGATCGTAACCAAGCGCATTGACGGCAAGCTGATGGAGCCGCAGGAAAAGCTGATGGTTGACATTCCGGAAGCGTTCATCGGCGTGGTCATTGAAAAACTGGGCGCGCGCAAAGGGCAGATGCTCAAGATGCACAATCACGGTTCTGGGCGCGTGCGTTTGGAATTCACCATCCCCAGCCGCGGCATGATCGGCCTGCGCTCAGAGCTGCTTACCGATACGCGCGGCACCGTGATCCTGAATTCCTTATTCGATGGCTACACTGAATGGCTGGGAGAAATACCGCATCGCATGACCGGTGCGCTGGTTTCCGACCGCAATGGCCCCTCGACGGCATACGCCCTGTGGAGCCTGCAGGAACGCGGCGTTCTGTTTGTTGGCGCCGGCGTGGAACTGTATGAAGGCATGATCGTGGGCGAAAATGCTCGCGAAGTCGATCTCGACGTAAACGCCGTTCGCGAAAAGAAGTTGACGAACATGCGCGCTTCGACCGCCGACGAAGCCATCCGCCTGGTCCCTTTCAAGAACCTTACGCTGGAGCAGGCAATTGAGTTTGTGGCCGACGACGAACTGGTTGAAGTCACGCCAAAATCTCTGCGGTTGCGCAAGAAAATCCTGCAGGCGAACCGGCGGCCGAAGAAGAATGCGGCACAACCGGCGGATGTCCTTACCTAGTCCCGAGCGCAGCGAGGGATCCCTATCTACTCGATGGTTTCTGAGGACATGATCGACAAGAAAAGACTCGGCCAACGAGTTAAGCCTTGATCGGCTATGGCATTTTCAGCATAAATGTAGATCATGACGGGGTGGAGCAGGCATTTATGCCTGCGGTACTCGGCCATAAATTGCTCGGCTTCAGCCGCTGAGGTTTCTTTCGAGTGTTCGCGGGTAAATCTAATACAGCTTTAATAACTGAGATATATTGTGGCAATAGGGTTCCCTCGTTGCGCTCGATTTCAGAGAAGGCTACTCAAGATTTTTCCCCTTCGTCTCCGGCAGTTGCGTTGCCATTAGCGCGGTCAGCATAAAAGCAATGGCGCATAACAAAAACGCTGCGCTCAGGCCCTTTTTGTCGCCCACCCAACCAATCGTGTAAGGAGCGACGCAGCTTAACGCACGAGCGCCGTTGTAGGTAAACCCAAGCGCGCGGGCGCGTACGCGAGTAGGGAACAGCTCGCTGCCGATGATTCCTGATCCGGCAAAAAAACCTGTGCCAAAGAATCCAACCAGCGCTCCCAGGACCAGGATGATCCACGGCGTTCGCGCTGCTGCATACAGCGGAATCAACCCGGCGGCGCAGAGCGTATATAAGATCAAAGATCGTTTGCGGCCCAGTTTGTCCGCGAACCAGCCATAACAAAGATAGCCGGGAAACATGCCGACCAGGTTCAGCGTCACCAGCAGGGTAGTGGTATTCATCATGCTCAGCCCGCGGCCGCCTTTGTCGACAGGCAAGGTCAAATAAGGCGGCATCCAACTGAATAATCCCCACCACGCAAACAATCCAAAGATATTCAGCAGCAGAAGAAAGATCGTCTGCTTGCGAAATACCGGTGTGAAAATTTCCGAGAAAGGCGCTTTGCCCTTTGCCTGATCGCGGTGCTGCTTCCACATCTCCGATTCAGGCACGCTTCGTCTGATCCAGAGCGTCACCAGCGCCGGCAGCACGCCGACAAAGAAAACAAAGCGCCAGTCCATATGCAGCCGATCAAGCACAACCCACGCCACCAACGCAGCCGCGGCCAGGCCCCAGGCCCATGCGCTTTGCACAATCGCAATGGCTCTGGCGCGCAGATGTGTGGGCCATGTTTCCGCCACTAGAGTAGCGCCGGTGTTCCACTCGCCGCCCATGCCCAGTCCCAGAACGAAGCGAAAGGCGATGAGCACGAAGATGGAAGTCGAAAATCCCGATCCAAGCGAGCACAATGAATACGTCAAGATGCTCAGGATCAGCGCCTTGGTGCGGCCAATTCGATCCGCAATGAATCCGAACAAAATGCCGCCAATCCCTGAAGCCAGCAGCATGAAAGCGTTCGGCAATCCGGCAATCGCCTTGGAATGGATGCCCAGCGCTGTCATCACGTGGACCTGCACGTTGCTGTAGAGCAGGACGTCAAATCCGTCGAGCCCCCAGCCCAGCGCCGCGGCAATCAGCGTGCGTTTCTGCGCCGGCGTGGTTTGAGCGATCGTCGGGAGTGTGGTGGCGGCCATTGGACAGTCGGGATTCTATCAGCTTGCGACTGAGAATCCACCACGGAGACACAGAGGCACGGAGAAGAGCTCTTTCTGAAATCTCGAGCGGAGCGAGAGAGCCGGTACTCTCCTAATTCTGTGTTGGCTGACGGGATATCGCGGGATATGGCGGAAAATGTCAACTAAATGCACGGTACAAACCAAGCATCTTTCCACGCGCCGTCGCCCTGCAATTTGACATGTTCATCGCCGAACAGGCAAGCGTCAAAGGCTGTTTTGCCTTGAGGCGGAGCTAGCAAGGTATCTCGTGTTCCCGATTGCGCGTATGACCTAATGTGCGGCATATCAAATCCGCCTCCGTTGCCGATGTCAATTTCCGGGAAACCTTGCAAGTCGAAGAACACCTGCAACTTCACCGGATTGATTTTTGTTTTGTATGGAGGGTTCTTAATTCCGCGTTCTGTGTCAAGTTTATCAATCAGTTTTCTGAGCGCATCTTCTTGGTCTTTGTTAGGCCGCCGCGTATTGGACATAGGAAATCATCCCTTTATGGAGTCACTGAATTATCCCAGTACCAGGGAACCCTATTCACTTTAAAAACTCAGAGCACGTACAAATCCCTCTTTCGCTTAACAACACAATATCCGCTTTTGGCCCAATAATCACCGTAACCATAGGACCCCTCGCTCCTTCTGGGTTTTAGATAACCCGCCCTTCTCCGTGTCTCCGTGCCTCCGTGGTATGCGGTTTTTCCGAACTCAAGATTCTCCGCGTCTCCGCGCCTCCGCGGTGAGACTGGTTCTTTCCAGCAACCCAAAATACCTCCGCGCCCTTCTTACATCTTCACCAATCTGCGCCTTCAATGCCTCAATCGACGGGAACTTGATTTCCGGGCGCCGCCATTGCAGAAACGAAATCTCCACTTCGGTCTGCGCCGTTACATCCAGTGGATGAAAATCCAGCAGATGGGTTTCAATGGCGAAAGACTCGTCGCCAAACGTGGGTCGCAGGCCGACATTGGTGACGGAATCAAAAGTCTCATTGTCCACGCGGGTGCGTGTGAAATACACGCCGTCGCCGGGAACCAGATCGTCATAGCGGCTCAGATTGATGGTAGGAACGGTGTATTTGTGGCCATAGCCGCGTCCGCGTCCCGGAGCACCGGTAATGCTGAAGACGCGTCCCAGCAAACGCCGGGCCATGCTGACCTTGCCGGAAACCAAAAGCGCGCGCACCTGGCTGCTGGAAACCGGGATGCCGCGCACCATCATCACCGGGTAAACACGCACGTCAAAACCAAACTTGAGCCCCAGTTCTTTCAGGCTTGCCGTGGTGCCCTGGGCTTTGTGCCCGAAATGGAAATTATCGCCCTCGTGTACTTCCTTTGCGTGCAGCCTGCCGGCAAGAATATCGCGGGCAAACTCTTCCGCCGTGGTCATGGAGAAATCGCGCGTAAAGGGAATTTCCAGCAGCGCGTCCAGTCCGGTCTGGGCCAGCAACTCTTCTTTTTTTGCCAGCGGCGTAATCAGGCGCGGCGTAACGTCCGGACGCAAAATGCGGAATGGATGCGGCTCAAAGGTCACGGCCACGGCTTTGCTGTGGTTCTGGCGGGCGCGGCTCACCACTTCCTGCAGGACATGCTGGTGTCCGCGATGGATGCCGTCAAAATTGCCGACCGTGACAATCGTCGGCCCCAGGTCTGCCGGCACTTCCTCCAGCGAGCGGAATACCCTCATGCGATGTCGAACTCCAGCTTCAGGCCGTCATACGCCAGGCGCACGTGTTCCGGCAAATCCTGGTTCGTCTCCCGATGTGGCAGATCGTGCGAGATGTGAGTAAAAAAAGCGCGCCGTGGCTTGAGTTCTTCCACCAGGCTCAGCGAATTCGCCACTGTGGAGTGCGTGGGGTGCGGGCGATGGCGCAGGGCGTCAAGAAAAAGAATGTCGAGCCCGCGCAGCTGCTCTTTCGATTCTGCGGGAATTTCGCTGAAGTCTGTGAGATAGGCGGCGGAGCCGAATCGGAAGCCGTGGATCATAGCTTCTCCATGTACGATTCGCACGGGCTCAAAGCGCGCGCCGAACAGCTCCACTGAGCCGTTAAAGCGGTTCATCTCCACTCGTGCAATTCCTCCAAACTTGTAATCCGATTTAAAAATATAGCGAAAGATGCTTTCCAGGCTGTCCGCCGCGGAATCGTGCGCGTACAACGGAATTTTTCCTTCGCGCCTGAAGCTGAGCGGGCGCACGTCGTCCAGGCCAAGAATGTGATCGGCGTGCGCGTGCGTATAAAGGACTGCGTCCAGCCTTGTGATCTTTGCCCGGATGGCCTGCTGGCGGAAATCCGGAGTGGTGTCGATCAGCACCGTGTGCCCGCCATATTCCACTAGAACAGACGGACGGAGACGCCTGTCATGCGGATCGTCTGACGTGCACACACGGCAGTTGCAGCCGATGGTGGGAACGCCCATCGACGTGCCGCTGCCCAGCACCGTGAGAGTGGCCTTCATTTCTTGGCTTCTACTTCTTAACGCCGGGCGGCACGGCTCCCGGCGGCATGGCCCCAGGTGGTACAGCTCCAGGCCTGGTGGCGGAAGTGGCAACCGCATTGGTGATTTCAACGAAAGCCATCCGCAACTCAAACAGTACGTTCTGGAGCAGCGTCTTTTCCCGGTCCGTGAGGTTGCCCTTTGTCTTGTCCTGCAGCACTGTGAGCGAATCAATCGTCTGCCGCGCGCCGATGATGTCCACGCGGGGCTGTTCGTTGTCCTGCCGGATCGCGCCCATCTGGATCAGAGCGCTCATGTAGAGCGATTCAATCACTCGCTCAAAGTTCATCTCCAGGGGGCCGCTCTGGGGCATTTTACCGGCGGCGGAAATCATCTCATCAATTTTCTTGCCGGACGCCTTGTAAGCCTCGCTCTGTTCATGCTGCTCTTCCGCTGTCGGAGGCGGAGCCATCTCTTCTTCCTGCTCGGTTGCCGGCGCTTCGCCCGTTAGGCCTTGTGCGGCTTGCTCCGCATGCCCTGCCGATGATGGTGGCGCAGGGGCGTTTGTCGGCGGAGGCGCGGTTTGCGTTGCCTTGGGCGGCGTTACCGGCTTTTCTTCTTCCACCACTTGCGCATCTGGCCGCGGTTCGCCTTCCGTGCCAAATCTGCGGCGGTCCGTAACAACAAACTCTGACTTTTTCTCAGCCATTCAGTTCCTCAGTGTTCTTGGATTCAAACGCAATTTTAGATTTCAAACGGCAGGTCCACTGCTGTGGCTTCAATGCCGTCCAATGCAATTTTTGGTCCCGCTGCAACTGCTTCGCGCCGCACGTAGCCCAGCCCAATATTTCTGGGACCTTCGGTTGTCGGAACCCGGGTTGTGCTGGTGATCTCCGCCAGCGCACGCCCTTCAGAATCGTATTTTCCAATCTGCGGCGCACGATCTCCAAAGACAAAGCCCGTAAACTTACGGTGCACCTGCCCGCGCGAACGGATGCGTTCCACGATCTCCTGGCCAATGTAACAGCCTTTGGTAAAGTTGAGGGCCTGCGGCTGTTCCGTTTCCTGCGGCAGATCACGATCGCGTATGTCCTGGCCGTAGTTGGGAATGCCGCGCAAAACCCGCCACACCTCCAGGGCTTCAGCGCCTACGGGTTGCGCTCCCGCCTTCATCAAGCTATTCCAGAGGTCCTGTGCTTTGCCCGAGTCGAGCCAGAGTTCAAACCATCCCGGCCTTTGTTCGGGGCCGCGCAAGAGCGTGGCAGCAACAGGACCAACGCTCACGTCGCGTATTTCCAGCGGCTGCATGCCCCCGGCATTGATTCCGGCAGAGGCGAGAACGGTTTCTGCTTTAGCGCCGCAAATACCCAGTGCCATCAAACTCTCATCGGCGCGGGCCAACTCAACCTTATCCATGATAATGAAGCGTTTCATGGCGGTGATCAGGGTTTCGACCTGCCCAGCGTCGGTATCCATCACCAGCGATTCGCCCCGGTTATAGATATAGAGATCCCCAAGAATGCGGCCCTGGGCGTTGAGCACAAAATTGTAGTTTCCGCGATTTACCGGCAGGTCCCGCACATTGTTCGTGACCATGTTGTGCAGCCAGCGCACGCGGTCTTTGCCTGCAACATTGATCCGTGCACGCCAGGTCAGGGCAAAAAGGCCGCAGCCGGAGCGTAGCGCCGCCAGTTCCGTGGCGGGATCGCTAAAGCTGAGCGCCGTCTCCGCGCCGTTATATGCGCCGATACGGGTTTCAGGGGCCGACAACCATGGCTGGAGAGCAGTCTGCGACATAGTTCAATGTCCAATATTTGATTATAGCCAAGGTCGGCATGAGGACGCGCGTGGTCGCCTGAAATCCCCCTTAGACACCTCATTGCAAACTCGCTCCCCCCGCGACACAATAGTCGGATGGCGGATGAACCCCGCAGTCCCAAAAAGCAGTGGATAGCCGCCGAGAAGTACCTTCAACTCGGTTTCACGATACCCGCCGCTACGTTTGTCGGCTGGTTGATTGGCGCAATGTTGGACCGCTGGCTAGGCAAGAATTCGTTTTCCCTGGGAGGCCTGATCGTCGGCACGATAGCCGGTTTCGTCTATTTCGTGCGGACAGCCATGTCCGAGGATTTCAAAGATTGACTACGCCACGGGTGGTCGACGATCGCGAGGCCGAAGATTCTTCGGCGAACACGCTTCGGCGTGTTTTCGTCTCCATGATTGTTCTGCTGGTTGCGGGGCCTCCGTTGTTATGGGCGAAGTATGGGCATGGCATGGCATTAAGCTTCGTCCTTGGCGGCGGAATTTCTCTGGTCAATTTCTACTGGCTCAAGCGCACGCTGGCGGCGCTGGTCGAGGCGGTAGCTGTGCGGGGAAGGAAGCGATCTTCCGCCGGAATTGTTCTGCGTTTCGTGCTGCGTTACGTTTTGATCGCCGTGGCGGCATATGCTATATTCAGAAGTTCTGCAATGAGCATGTATGGCCTTTGTGCGGGCCTTTCACTGCCGGTGGGGGCGGTCCTGATTGAAGCTGCTTACGCAATCTACGGCGTGCTTCGACGGGGATTTTAATTTCCAGGTTTTGCTAATACAGGATAACTGAAACGAATGGAACAACTCTGGATTACTGCGCTCCTGAACCGGTTCTTCGGTGGCTCGGTGAACGCCATTCTTCAGACGCTACCTCCGATTTTTCACCCCGCTGATCCGTCGGCCCCCATTAACAACGCCGTTGCGGTGGAAATTCTGGTGATCGTTATTTTGCTCCTGATTTTTCTCTGGGTGCGCTCACGGCTCTCGGTGGAGAAGCCGGGTGGTAGCCAGCATCTGGCGGAGACCCTGCATGAGTTCATTACCAACCAGAGTGAAGAAATCATCGGACATCACAGTGAGAAGTTCACGCCCTTCCTGGCTTCTCTCTTTCTATTCATTCTGCTGATGAACCTGATCGGCGTCATTCCAGGCTTTGAGTCGCCTACCGCAACGCCGGCGGTACCGTTTGGCTGCGCGATCGTAGCGTTCCTTTATTACAATCTCCATGGGATTAGAAAGCAGGGGCCCATCAAGTTCCTGCTGCATTTTGCTGGACCTGTCTGGTGGATGGCCTGGATCATCTTTCCCATTGAAATCATCAGCACGCTGGCCCGCGTGATGTCGCTCACCATCCGTCTTTACGCCAATATTTTTGCGGGCGACATGGTTATCGCCGCATTTTTTACTTTACTTCCCATCGGCCTCCCCGTGATTTTCCTGGGGTTGCACGTGGGCGTGTCGTTCTTACAGGCATACATTTTTGTTCTGCTGACCACGATCTATCTTTCGGGCGTGGTGGCGGAGGAGCACTAAACAGAACCAAAGCGTTTCGAGCGTGAGGGCCCGTCCCCCAGGGCGGAAGTCAACCACCCACTGGAAACAAACTTCATAGGAGGGAGTCAACATGAGCAAAAAAACAGCGTTCATCTTACTGGCAATGGTCGTCCTTTTCGTGGCTATGCCGGCATACGCTCAAGGCGGACAAGCCGCGAGCACCTCATTCTACTGGGCGATTCCACTGGGCGCAGGCGCGGCCATCGGCATTGCCGGGGGCCTTTGCGGGCTGGGACAGGGCAAGGCAACAGCTTCCGCAGTGGAAGCAATGGCCCGTAATCCTGGAGCGCGTCCGGGAATCTTTATCTTCCTACTGCTGGGCCTGGCGCTCATCGAGTCGCTGGCGTTGTATGCTCTAGTTATTGCCTTCCAGCTCATCGGCAAGATGAAGTAACTCTTCGTTTGTTCAAAGCCCGGTCGAGGCCGGGCTTTTTTCTTTGAACGCATGTTTTCGGTTATCCTTAGCCACGCATGCCCAGCCTTCCGGCCCTGGAGTTTGATAACGTCAGCAAACAGTATCGCGGCTTTTTCCGCAGCCAGTGGGTCACCGCCTTGCGCGATTTCTCTTTGCGCGTGGAAACCGGCGAGATATTCGGCTTTCTCGGGCCCAACGGCGCAGGTAAGACCACGGCAATGCATCTGGCGATTGGCCTCATGTTTCCCAGCACCGGGCACGGCGAAATGCTGGGACACCGGTTTGGACACGCTCCCACGCGCCGGCGCGTCGGCTTTCTGGCGGAGAATGTGGCGCTCTACCATCGCTCGGCCGCAAAGCTGGTGCGCTTTTATGGAGCTTTGAACGGCATGAAAGATCCGCTGCTTCGACAGCGCACATCGGCGATGCTCCAGGAACTGGAACTGACCGAAGCGGCCGGGCGCAATGTCGGCAAGTTTTCCCGCGGCATGTTGCAGCGCGTAGGGCTGGCGCAGGCGCTGGTGAATGATCCGGAACTGCTTATCCTTGACGAACCGGCCTCGGCGCTTGATCCCCTGGGCCGCCTCCGCGTGCGTGAAATCCTGCTGCGCGCCCGTGAGACAGGCAAGACCGTGTTCCTGAGTTCGCATCTGCTCTCGGAAGTTGAGCAGATTTGCGATCGCCTGGCCATCGTGATCAAAGGCCGCGTGGCCCGCGTAGGAACGCTGGCGGAACTGCTGGAAGCGCAAGACCGGTTCGTGATCACAGCGAAAGGAATTGACGCACTGATGTTTGAAGGCACGCCGCAGAACGGCTTCATCAAGATCACTGTGCCGGCGCTCAACCAGCGACGCATGATTGAGAAGGTATGGCTGGCCGGCGGTGAAGTGATTGCAGTCAACCCGATCCGCCGGACTCTGGAAGACCTTTTCGTAGAGCTGGCCAACCAAAATGGCGGCGGTCATCGCGAGCACGACGACGCCAGGGAGTCGCAATGAAGGCGTGGATGAAGGCGCTCGCGCTGGCTTGTCTGTGCTGGCCGGCTCTGGGCAGTGTGCAGGGTGCCGAACCGAAATGGAAGGTCGATCTCCGCCAACGGTATGAGTTCCAGGCTTTTGACCGCACCATCAACTTTCGCTGGACCCTGCATCAGGACGTGATCTTCCTTTCACCGGAGCGGCTGCTTGTCTACCAGGTGAACCGTTTGCGCGGGCCGGCCAGGCTCGCTCCTCGTGACGCAAGCGGCGGCTCCGGAAACTTCATCCTTGAAATCAAAGTGCTGAACGCAGAGGACGGCAAAGATATCAAGTCGCTCGACCTTCCCACGAACGCCGAGTTTTCCAAGGTCATTGCCACGCGCGATGGCCGGTTCATTGTCCGCACCGGGGACATCGTTTATCTCTATTCGGCAAACTTCGAGCGCCTTGCTTCGCGGGCACTTCCTTTGCAGCGCCAGATACAGGAAGAGGGATGGCAGATTGGCGTCTCGCCCTCGGGCGATGAAGTGGACCTGGTCCATCAGCAGATATTTAAGCGCGACGCGATCTCTCCGACTTCAAGAATAGAAAAAGCGGAAGCGGACATTGAGGTCCTGAGCGCTGACAACCTACAATCGATCAAGAGCTTTAGCTTGCCCGTGTTCTTACCTGTCTGGTATGCCGCCGACCATGCGCTGTTGAGTCCCAGTCCCACAGCCTGGGCCGCCGCTGCCACATTCGGGCTGCTGGCATTGGATGGACAGTGGTCACCCCTCAAGCCCGACTGGAGTTCAACAGAACATCCGTGCACGTATCAAGCCGCGGCGCTGGAGCACCAACTGTTTGCGGCATTCGGTTGCGGCAATCTTTCTGTATTTTCGCGTACCGGCGAGAAGCTTTTTGCGCTGAAGACCGGATCGAAGGAGTTTGTCGGCTCCGTGCAGGGAGGCGGCAATTATCTGGTTGTCGAGTGGGAACGCCGGTTCATACGGCATGATACCTCCGCAAACATCCCCATTGCCATGGCCCAGCCGCTGCGACTGGATCTCTACGAGCTGAGAAACGTCAAACCGCTGCTGTCCGTCGCGCTCCATAGCAGCAACATCTACTACGCCATTTCCGCGCGCGGAGACCTGGCCGTGGTGGATGGCACGGCGTTGACATTATTTGCGGCGAAGCATTGATGCGCGCCATATTTCTCATCGGTATAAATTTCGTTCGCACGCAGTGGATCGCACTGGCGGTAATGTCCGCGTACGTGCTTGGAATCGCGGGCGTGTATCGAGTGCACACACAGCGTGACGAAATACTCTTCTTCCTGCGCTGGCATGCCGGCTACGCCATCTTTTTTTCCACCATGATCGCCATCCCGGCCCTGCAAGCCGAGCGCAAAACCCGGCGCATCCTGGCTGTTCTTTCCAAGGGAATCCATCGCTGGCAGTATCTGGGCGGGATCCTGTGCGGATGCGCCATGATTTCGGCATTGTTTTGTCTGCTGATCGGCGGGACCGCCGCATGGCTGGGACAGCAAGGCGGATTTCGGACCGATGGTTTGGCTGCAATCACGTTATTGCTGTTTTGCTGCTGCGTTGCTTCTGCCGCTACAGCATTGTTCTTTGCTGCGTTTCTTCATCCGCTGCTGGCCATGGCAGGGACTTCCATGGTCCTCGCTTTGCCTCTGCTATTCGTTCAGCGCGGGTGGACGCCAGCTTGGCCATTCTTTCCGGTTGCCGCCCTGTTTCGCATGCTCTGGACCGCCTTTCACTTTGAACCGGTGGGACGCGACGTGAGCACACTCATGCTCAGCGCAGCAGGTCAGGCGATCCTATTCTGGGCTGCCGCGGCGTTCGTCTTTGCTCGCCGGGACGTGACTATTTCTCCGGAGTAGTAGCGACCGGACCGGGAAAGGTTGCGCTGCCAGGTGTTCGGCCTGCTGTTGCGGCAGGGAAGATATCTCTAGCGCCGGCTTCAGAATAGGTGAGAACGCGGCCAGGCATCACGCCCAGATAAATTGTGGCGATGGCCGCCAGCACCAGTGCCACCCGCATTGCGCCGGATGCGCGCGCGGGAGCTTCTTCGACAATGGGCTCGCGCATATACATCACCACAATCAAGCGCAGGTAGTAATAGGAAGCCACGGCACTGTTGACCAGGCCGATCACGGTCAGCCATACGAGCGCGGTCGGATGGGCGTTGGCCGTAAGCGCGGCGCTGAACACGTAATACTTTGCCAGGAAGCCGGCCGTCGCCGGTATGCCGATCAGCGACAGCATAAAGATCGTTAGGGTAAAAGCGAGCAGGGGAGAGCGGCGGCCAAGCCCGGAGTAGTCATCGATGGAAACGTAACGCTCGCCGCCGGCGCCAAAATGGCTGACCACGGCAAAAGCGCCCACATTCATTGCGGCATAGGAGGCGGTATAGAAGATGGCGGCAGAGATGCCAATTTCATTGCTGGCTGCAAAAGCCACCAGAAGATATCCGGCATGCGCGATGGATGAATAGGCCAGCATGCGCTTCACGTTGTTCTGCATCAGCGCGCCAAAGTTCCCCAGCGTCATGGAGAGCGCGGCACATATCCAGATCAGCGGCAGCCAATCAGACGATGTGGTGGCAAACAGCACGCGCAGCAACACCGCAAACGCAGCCGCCTTGGGGCCGGTGGACATTAGCGCGACGATGGGAGCGGGCGCGCCTTCGTAAACGTCGGGCGTCCAGATGTGGAACGGCGCGGCAGCCACTTTGAACCCAAGGCCCACGATCATCAGCGCCGTGGCGGCAATCGCCAGAAGCCCGGGATTGTTGCCGAGGGCTGGACCGATTTTCAATATGCTGGTCGACCCTGTGGCGCCGAACATGAGCGCAACGCCGTACAAGAAAAATGCCGTGGCGAATGAACCCAGCAGGAAATACTTGATGGCAGATTCGGCGCTCCCGGCGTTGCGGCGGCGATAACCCGCAAGAATGTATGTGGAGATCGACGAAATTTCCAGGGCGATGAAGATCAGCACCAGCTCTACGGCCGATGACATGAGCACCATGCCCACGGTGCCGAAAAGGATCAGAGCGTAGTATTCCCCGCTGCGAATGTTTTGCGCGTCAAGGTATTCGAGCGAAGCCAGAATGCAGACACCCGAGATCGCCGGAATCAACAGATGAAAGAAGATGGCGAAGCTGTCAACGCGGACCATGCCGAACCAGCCTGGATTTGCGAAGGTGGCATCGCGCGCTGTCCAGGCGATCTGGCAGAATGTGGCGGCAATGGCGGCGATGGCGCCGCCCAGAGCAATCAGCCCCAGGCCCTTGCGGCTGGCGCCGGGTTTGAGCAGCGGATCTGCCATCATGACAATGATGCCAAAGGCAGTAAGTACCAGCTCAGGCAGGATGCGAATGTAATCGACTGTGTGGATCGGGTTCATCTATTTCTGCCCACCCGTGGCGGAATCGTTTTGGATCGTACCGGCGGTCGAGTTTGGCGTTGCCATCGCAGAGCCATGTTTGCCTGGGTCAGGAATGGCAAGGCCGCGCTTTTCCGCCTGCGCTTTTGTGCCGGCATTTGCCTGCGACAACGTGCTGGTCACGGCGGGTTCAATGGACTTCATCCAGTACGGCGAAGCCACGCCCATAATCACCGCCATCACAACCAGCGGAACCAGTGAGATGCGTTCCCGGCGGTCGATATCGCGCAGGGACTTGTTTCCCTCAAGGTGAATCTGGCCATAGAAAACTTTCTGGTACATCCACAACAGGTAGCACGCGCCCCAGATCACACCGCTTGATCCCAGAATGGCGAACAGCATGGCATGCGGAACAGCGCTCTGGAATGTTCCGCTCAAGACCAGGAATTCGCCCACAAAGCCGTTCAGCAGCGGCAGGCCGACAGAAGAAAGAACGGCGAGCAGGAAGAACGTCGCGTAAACCGGCATGGGCGTGGCGAGTCCGCCGTACTCTTTGAATTCGTAGGTATGCTTGCGTTCATACAGCATGCCGGCCAGCATAAACAGGGCGCCGGTGGAGATACCGTGGTTCAGCATCTGGTAAACCGCGCCATCCGTGCCTATCGTCGTCAGGCTGAAAATGCCCAGCACCACAAACCCAAGGTGGCTGACAGAGGAATAGGCAATCAGCTTTTTCAGGTTCGGCTGGACAAGAGCTACCAGAGCGCCGTAGATGATTCCGATGACCGCCAGAACATTGATCCAGGATGAGTTGTAGGCGGCCTGATCGGGGAACATGCCGACGCTGAACCGCAGCAAGCCATAGGTGCCCATCTTAAGCAATACGCCGGCCAGCAGGACGGAGCCTGCCGTGGGAGCTTCAACGTGCGCGTCCGGCAGCCATGTGTGCAGCGGGAACAATGGGACTTTTACAGCGAAAGCGATAAAAAAGCCGAGGAAGAGCCATTGCAACGCAGTGGATGAGACTGTGTGGCTCGCGATGAGATCCCGGAATGCGGCGTACTCAAAATTGTGCTGCGGGTTATGAGTATAGAGCCAGATGATCGCCACCAGCATGAAGACCGAAGCGACCATGGTGTACAGGAAAAACTTTACCGCCGCATACACCCGGCGCTCGTGCCCGTACATGCCGATCAGCAAGGCCATGGGAATCAGCGTGGCTTCCCAGAAAACGTAAAAGAGAAACATGTCCAGCGAGAGGAAGACGCCGATCATCGCCATCTCCAGCAGCAGGAGGAGCACGAAGAATTCCTTGACGCGGTCATGGATCGACTTCCACGAAACCAGCACGCTCACGGGAACAAGCAACGTGGTAAGCAGCACCAGCCACATAGAGATGCCGTCGGCCCCCATGTGGTAATGGATATTCGCGGCGGAGATCCAGACGGTATTGACCTGGAACTGGAAGCCGTGATGGGTAAAGTCGAACCGCAAAGGCAGCAGCAGAGAAATTCCGAAGGTGGCGATGGATACGACGAGCGCAGCCCAGCGCAGAGCGCGGTCGTTACGCGGCATCAGCATCAGCAGCAGAGCGCCAATGGCAGGAAGGAACGTGACCAGCGTGAGGATGGACTCGTTCATCGTGTCACCCCCAGCCAGATCATGTAGCCAACAAGGGCCGCTGCGCCAATGGCCACCCACGCGGCATAAGAGCGTATGTTGCCGGACTGCATACGACGCAGTTCATTGCCAATGCCTTTGGACGACGTGCCGGCGTTGTTCACCAGGCCGTCAATTACGCCCTGGTCCACGCCGCGCCACAAAACCACAGTGGAAAGCGCGAGCAGCGGCTTGACGAAGATCGCGCCGTAGCCTTCATCGACATAGTACTTATGCAGGACCATCATGTAGATGCCGTGCATTTTTGAGGTAATACGGTCCGGCAGCTCGGGACGCTTGTAATAAAGCAGGTACGCGAAGAAAAGACCGATCAAGGCCACGGCGATCGAAGTGCCGGCGAGAAGCCACTCTTCACCGGTATTTTCCGGAGCCGCTTCACCCGCATGGGAAGTGGTGGCGTCACGGTCAGCGAACGCTTCTCCTGCAACCGCTGGCCCGGATTGTATTACCGGTGACAGGAAATGCTCAATCTCGTTGTGGCCGTGCATGAACTGGGGAACGCCGACCCACCCGCCAACGAATGACCCGACCGCCAAAATTACCAGCGGAGCCAGCATCACCCACGGCGACTCGTGTACGCCGCCATGTCCGTGAGAATGATCGTCCGCGTGGCCGTGAGAGTGCGAAGCCGTTCCATGCGCAGCCTGTGCCGGCGCGTGCCCCGAATGGGCCTCTTCACCGATATCGACCGAACCCAGCTTGAGTTCACCGAAGAATGTCATGAACCAAAGGCGGAACATGTAAAACGAAGTGAGCCCGGCAGTGAGAACGCCGATGGCCCATATCACCCGCCCGCCGTAGGGACTATGAAACACCGCGCCAAGGATTTCGTCTTTGCTGAAGAAGCCGGCGAACGGCGGAATTCCGGCAATAGCGATGGTGGCGATGGTCATCACCCAGAAGGTAATTGGGATTTTCGTCCGCAGGCCGCCCATGCGGCGCATATCCTGCTCGCCACCAATGGCGTGAATCACCGAGCCCGCACCCAGAAAGAGCAGCGCTTTGAAAAACGCATGTGTCATCAAGTGGAAAATTCCCGCGGAGTATGCTGCGACGCCGCAAGCCAGGAACATGTAGCCCAACTGAGAGACCGTGGAGTAGGCCAGGACGCGCTTGATGTCGGTCTGGGCCAGGCCCATGGTCGCGGCAAAAATTGCTGTGATGCAGCCGATGACGGCTACAATCTGAAGCGCATGCGGCGCAAGATTAAAGATCGCGTGCGAGCGGGCAATCATGTAAATGCCGGCGGTGACCATGGTGGCGGCATGAATCAGCGCTGAGACTGGCGTGGGGCCTTCCATGGCGTCTGGCAGCCAGACATAAAGTGGGACCTGCGCGGACTTGCCGGTGGCGCCAAACATCAGGCAGAGCGCGATAGCGGTAAAGACACCCCAGCCTGCTTCAGGAGTGAAGTGGCCTTGTGCGATTTTGCCGAAAACCGTGTCATAGTTCAGCGAGCCGAAATGCTGAATGATCAGGAACATCCCGATCAGGAAAGCGAAGTCGCCAATGCGGTTAACGATGAATGCTTTCTTGCCCGCGTCCGCCGCGGAATCCTTAAGAAAGAAAAAGCCGATCAGCAGGTACGACGCGAGTCCCACGCCCTCCCAGCCCACGAACATCAACAGATAGTTATTGGCCAGCACCAGCGTGAGCATGAAGAACATGAACAAATTCAGGTAGGCAAAAAATCGATAGTAGCCGCCTTCATGCGCCATGTAGCCGACGGAATAGATGTGAATCAGGAACCCGACTCCCGTGACAACCAGCACCATGATCATGGAAAGTTGGTCGAGTTGGAAACCGAAAGGTGCGGAGAACGTGCCAGCGGTAATCCAGGTGGCAAGTGTCTCGATGTAAGGCTTTGTTCCACCCGGCCACACGGTCCAGACCGCCCACGCCGCCCAGCCGAATGACGCTGCGGTAAAGAGCAGGGCAACGGCGCTGACCATCGCGTTCTTGAAGCGACGCCCAAGCAGGCCGTTGATCGCTGCGCCAATCAGCGGAAGCAGCGGAATTACCCAGAGATTTAGGTTCTTGGTCATAATTTCAGCAGGTTCACGCGATCGACGTTCAGGGTCTCACGGGTACGGTAAACAGAAATAATGATGGCCAGACCAACCGCTGCCTCAGCCGCTGCGACGACCATTACGAAGAAGACAAATACCTGTCCGCTCAGCGGTACGATGCTTTTGTCCAGGGACGGATGGTTGTGCCAGTAATTGGCGAAGGCGACAAAGCTCAGGTTCACGGCATTCAGCATCAGCTCAATGGACATGAAAATGGTGATGATGTTGCGCTTGAGCAGAAAACCAAGCACGCCAAGCGCGAACAAGATGCCGCTCAGGATCAGATACCAGGAAAGTGGGACCATTTAGTCCTCCCTCTTTCCCAGCACCACCGCGCCCATAATGGCGATCAGGATCAGTACTGATGTGATTTCAAAAGGTAGCAGGAATTCCTTGAACAGCAGCCGGGCGATGGCATGAGTTTCGCCGAAGCTGCTGGAACTGATAGCCACGCCGCCCAGTCGTCCGCTGCCGCTCACCAGCATCCAGCCTACGGTTCCGGCCAGAATAATGACGCCCGGCACGCCGACAAAGAGCGCAGTCCTGCTGCCGCGCGTTCGTTCCTCTGCCCCGGCGTTGAGCAACATGATCACGAAGACGAACAGGACCATGATGGCCCCCGCATAAACAATCACCTGGATGGCGGCGACAAATTCCGCGCCCAGCAGCAGGTAGATCAAAGCCAGCGAAGCCATCACCACCACCAGAGAAAGAGCGCTACTGATGGGGTGCCGCTGCACCAGCAGGTTGATGGCGCCGGCCACACAGATCAAGCCAAAAACGATGAATAGAACCTGATGGGTCATCCGGTTATGCCCCCCACGCCACAATCAGGCTGGTGACAATGATGTTGGCGATGGCCAGCGGCAGCAGAAATTTCCATCCGAAGGCCATAAGTTGGTCATAGCGGAAGCGTGGCAGCGTACCGCGAATCCAGATATAGAGAAAAATGAAAAAGAAAACTTTGGCCGCGAAATAGACGACAGGTAGCAGTGACTGCGCGAGGGGCGGCAGGAATCCGAGGTGCGGACCGTGCCATCCGCCAAAGAACAGCAGCGTCGCCAGGCACGCGACGGTAAACATGTTCACGTATTCCGCCATAAAGAACATGGCGAATTTCATTGAGCTGTATTCAGTGTGGTACCCGGCTACGAGTTCGGTTTCGGCTTCCGGCATATCAAACGGAATGCGGTTGGTTTCAGCGTAGGCCGCCAGCAGATAAATGAAGAAGCCGACGATCTGCGGAAAGATGAACCAGTGCGGGACGTGCGTGTCATGTCCGGCCACAATCCAGTGGCCGCTCTGGCTGAATACGATCTGGCGCAAGCTCAGGCTTCCGGAGAGCAGCAGAATGCCGACGAGTGAAAGTCCGAGCGAAAGCTCGTAGCTAATCATCTGCGCACTTGCACGTAACGAACCGAGCAGGGAATACTTGCTATTGGATGACCACCCGGCGAGAGCCACACCGTAAACGCCGATGGAGGTCACGCCAAGAATAATGAGCAGCCCGATATTGATGTCGGTAATGCCGCCGCCGGCATGCGTGATCCCGCTGATCTGGAGCGCGGTGGTGTGACCTGCAATGGTGATGGTCTCGCCAAAGGGAATCACGGCGATGGAAATCAATGACATCACCAGCGCCAGCATGGGCGCTAGAATGAACAGGCCCTTGTGAACGTAATCCGGCAGCAGGTCTTCTTTGAGGATGAATTTCACGCCGTCGGCTAGCGGTTGCAAGAGGCCGAACGGGCCCACACGCGTCGGTCCCCAACGGTTCTGGATGCGGCCAATCAGCTTGCGCTCCAGCCATGTGGTATAGGCCACACCCGTGAGCATGATGAAGACCACGAGCGCGATCTTAATTACTGCGGCGATAATGAAAGTTTTTATATCCACGGTGCTTATACAAGGCCGCCTGCGCGGCGGCTAATTGCTAATTGCCAGATGCTAATTGCTTAATCTGCCATCATTTCTTTGTTTGAAGGTGCGCGGCGGTTTTCAATCACGTTGTTCAATATCTTCGAATAGCGTCCCAGCGTTCCCGAGGTAAACAGCGTGTCGTTGGCTGAGACAATCTGGACCAATCCGTTGCCTGCGCCGGCATTGCTGCGTTCGGCGGCCAGCATGTGCTGATCGTTGCCGGCCAGCAAACTCAGCCGCGAAAATTCATATCCGGGAACCAATCTCTGAATCTCGTCCAGCATGGCATAAGGGTCGAACGGGCTGAGCCGCGACTCAAGATTGTTGGCCGCGAGCCACACGGAGTGGCGGTCAGCCTCACCGGATTGCGCTCCGCGGGTCTGCCCCATATCAGCGCGGACGCCGCTGCCGAAAGGCACCAGCTTGCGGACTTCCGTACCGGTCCGTTCAGCCACGCGCACAATGATTTCAAAATCGCTCTTAATGCCGCTGATGTCGCCGGCTTTCTTCAGCAGTTGCAGATCGCCGCAGGTGTTGGTGAAGGTGCCGCCTTTTTCGTAAGCTGAAGCCGCCGGCAGGACAACTTCCGCGAGCATGGCGGTTTCCGTGAGAAATAATTCCTGCACGACTACGAATGTATTTTGCAGCGCCGCGGGATCAAAGTTGTAGTCAACCACCGGGTTGGATCCGACAATATAAAGCGCTGCCAGTTTGCCGCTCTTGGCTGCCTGCATCATCTCCTGCAGGGACAAGCCTTTGGTCTTCGACAGTGCGCCCCACTCTTCGTTGTATTTGTGCGGCCCGTCGATGGCCACGTATCCAGGCAGTAGGTCGGGGTAGAGTCCCATGTCCGCCGCGCCGCGTGAGTTGGCATAGTCGCCCAGGCAGATGAATTTTGCGTTTAAACCTGCGCCAAACTTGACCAACGCAGCAATGTCAGCCCCTTGCAGCTCGGACCCAAAGATAATGACGAGATCTCTCTGCGCTTTCAGTTCGTCGCGTAGCTGCTTTAGCGAATCGTTCGAGCCACTGGCGCCTGTGAGCGTGCCTGCGGCAGCATCGTCGCCGTTGAGGAAGGCAACCAGCTTGCCTTCGCGACCGGCAGGAACCTGCACAAAGCGGGTGGCCTGTCGACGCAGCTTGATTGGCTGCGAATTCACCACGAAAAGTTTTGCCTGGTTCAGACGGGCGTTGGTGCGGATATTCCATGCCAGCAGTGGATGGCGCTCTGTGGGATCATTGCCAATCAGCAGGATGGCCGCCGCGCTGGCGACGTCACGCATAGTGGCCGTTGCATTTTCTTTTCCAGCGATGGCGCGGGCAAAGCCGGCGAAATCGGCGGTGCGGTGGTGATCAATATTATTGGTGCCCAGCACGGTGCGCGCGAATTTCTGCAAGAGGTAGTTTTCTTCGTTCGTCGTGCGATTGGAGCCGATTACTCCAATCGACTGCCCGCCTTTACTGTCGCGGATTTCACGCAGGCGCTTGCCCACATGTTCTATGGCCTCTTCCCAGGTGGTGGGCGTGAGTTTGCCATCTTTGCGCACCAGCGGCTGATGCAGGCGATCTTTGTGATCGAAATAATCGAAGGCGTAGCGGCCCTTGATGCACAGGAAGTCGCCGTTGATGCCGCTCTTGTCGCGATTGTCGCCGCGCACAATATCCATGCCGGTGTCAGAGCGGCGGACGCCGAGCGTGGTCTTGCAGCCATCGCCGCAGTGCGTGCAGATGGTGCCAACGTGCTTCATCTCCCACGGACGTGTTTTGTAACGATAAGCGCCAGAAGTCAATGCGCCGACAGGGCAGATATCGATGCACATGCCGCATTCTTCGCAGTCCAAATGGTCGCCTTCATTCGGGGCAATCACGGAGCTGGAACCGCGGAGCTGAACACCCAGAGCGGAAACGTCCATGCCTTCGCCACAGACGCGCACGCAACGGTAGCAGAGGATGCAGCGCGGACGATCAAAGAAGACCACGGGCGACCACTGCTGTTCTTCCTTGTGCAGCTTGCCTTCCATATAGCGCGACTCCGCCGCGCCATACTTGAACGTCATGTCCTGCAATTCGCATTCGCCGCCGGCATCGCAGACGGGGCAGTCCAGCGGATGGTTGCCGAGCAGAAGCTCGATCATCGACTTGCGCGCCTGGCGCACTTCATCGGTGTCTGTGGCCACGACCATGCCGTCAGTGATCGGCACCGTGCAGGCTGTCTGGAGCTTGGGCATCTTCTCAATGCGCACCAGGCACATGCGGCAGGCGGCCTGCAGCGAGAGTCCCGGGTAATAGCAGAACGAGGGAACTTCAATACCCACGGCCTTGCAGGCCTCAATCAGCAGGGTGCCTGCCGGTGCAGTGACTTTTTTGCCGTCGACGGTGATAGTTACGTTCTTAACTTCTTTTACTTCAGCCATGAAATCTCTGAATTGCCAAAATTGCCAGCATTGCCAAAAATGCCAAATTGAAAACCGGCTGGCTTCCGATCCGTTCAATTCTCTCGACGTTCAACTTTGCCCTTTTGCGGTCGTATTCAGGGATAACGTATGCCTTGTCTCGTGAATCTGCGCCGCGTGCCGTTCCGCGTGCTTGGCCATGATAATCAACATTTCATACGTGCTTACGGTGCCTGCAGCCGGATGCGGGTGCGTGACCTCGGTGGCGCGCAGGTCTTCCGTATTATGCTCAACAAAACGGATGGTTTCTTCACGTGAAGCCTTGAACTGGGAGGCTGCTTCAGCCAGGTTAGCGAAACGTCCGCAGGGGCGGCCACCTTCCGGAGACTGCATTTTCCGGGAGCGGTCGGCGACCATTGTCAGGAACGCCTGCTCACGGTTGGGAGCATTCGCCGGTCGTGGTCTGCGCGCGGCAGTTACCAGCTTGAGCATGATGCCCTCAGCCGAAGTCAAATGTTCGACGGTCTCCAGCACACACCAGCAATCCGGTGCAGGACGCAGACGGCTTAGCTCGTCTGAGACACCCGCGAAGCTGTTCAGAAATCTCTCCCGGCTCTCGCGGAGAAGCGAGATCAGGAATTCCTTGTCAGGGTTCAAGCCAGCCGCATTCTGCATCGCGTTCATGGTTAGTGCGCTCCCACTACCGGAAGCTCGGTGATCTTTGCTGCCGGATCAAATGGGCAGGGACGCCCTTCAAGGTGCATTTCAAACTCATCGCGCCACTTGTCCACGATAGATATCGTGGGGATGGCCGCGGCGTCACCCAGCGGGCAGAAGCTCCTGCCCAGTATGCCTTGCGCCAGGTACTTGATGTTGTCGATGTCCTTACGCAAGCCGCCGCCGTTGTGGAAGCGCGTAAGCGTCTTCTTGAGCCAGTCCGTGCCTTCACGGCAGGGAATACACCAGCCGCAGCTTTCATGCTGGTAGAACTTCATCACGCGCAGCGCAAATTTGACCATGCAGGTCTGATCGTCCAGGATGACGACGCCGCCGGAGCCCAGGAATTCGCCGCGTTTGCCGAAGGAATCGAAATCCATATTCATTTGCTCGGCTTCCTCGGCGGTCAGGACAAACGTGGACGACCCGCCGGGAACCACGGCCTTGAGCTTGCGCCCGTTGGGAATGCCGCCGCCAACGTCATAGATCATCTTCTTCAGTGGATAGCCGAGTGGCAGTTCGTAGACACCGGGTTTATTGATGTGCCCGCTCAGGCAGAAGAGACGCGTGCCGCCGTTCTTGGGTGGGCCAAAGTCGGCAAACTTCTGGCCGCCCATAAGAATAATGTGCGGGACGGAAGCGAGGGTCTCCACATTATTAATGACCGTGGGGCCGCCCCAGAGTCCCACCACGGCAGGGAAGGGTGGACGGATTCGCGGGATGCCGCGCTTGCCTTCCAGCGATTCCATCAGGGCGGATTCTTCACCCACTTCATAGGCGCCTGCGCCCGTATGCCAGTAGCAATCAAATTGCTTGCCGCTGCCGAAGATGTTCTTTCCCAGAAAGCCCTTGGCGTAGGCGTCTGCCAAGGCCTTGCGCATGATGTCGACAAGGTAGCGGTATTCGCCGCGAATATAAACAAATCCGATCTTCGCCCCAACGGCCAAGCCGGCGATGATGACGCCTTCTATCACGGCGTGCGGGTCGTGTTCCAGGATGGGACGGTCTTTGCAGGTACCGGGCTCGCTTTCGTCGCCATTGACCAAGATGTATTTGGCTTTGGTTGTGTCCTTGGGGACAAAACTCCACTTCATGCCGGTGGGGAAGCCTGCGCCGCCGCGTCCGCGCAGGTTGGAAGCCTTGACCTCATTGATGATGTCGTCGGAGGACATGGTCAGGGCTTTTTGCACGGCTTTGTAGCCGTCGAGTTCCAAGTAACGGTTAATGTCAGCCGCGTTTTTACCAAACCGTTTCGAAACGATCTTGATCTCGTCGGGATGTGATACCAAATCAGCCATTAGCTCTTTAGCCTTTGCGCGTGTCGCCCCTACGGGGCTCAATTCGTTTTTGTTGCCTACCCACCCTTCCGTCTTCGCTACGCTCGCCTCAGGGTGGGCTAACCTCGCGTCGCGCCTCACGGCGCTGAAACTTCACAACGCGGCATTTCTCCGAATCCTGAAGTTTTTTGGTCACTAGTCCTGAAGCATTCTGGCCGCGAGGTTGCTTCAACTGTTATTGCCTCGCCGCTATTGCTTTGCCTTGCTCTTGTACTGCTCCAAAACTTTGTCCATCTTGTCGTTCGTCAGGTTCTCGTGAAAATCATAGTTAACCTGGACGGCCGGAGCCCAACTGCAGGCGCCGATGCATTCGACCTCTTCCAGAGAAAACATCCCGTCAACGGTAGTCTGCTTGTGGCCGATGCCCAGCTTGCTCTTGCAATGGTCCAGAATCTCTTCGCCGCCGCGCAGCATGCAACTGATGTTGGTGCAGACCTGTACGTGGTATTTGCCCATCGGCCTGGTATGCAGCAGCGAGTAATAACTGATCACGTTGCGGACTTCGAGTTCCGTCAGCTCAGTTTTCTTTGCCAGATGCGCAATCGCCTCAGCGCTCAGGTAGCCCAACTCATCCTGCGTATAAAGGAGCATGGGAACCAGGAAACCGCGCTTCGTCGGGTACTCCTTCATCTTCTCGTCGAAGAATTTATCGAGCTTGTCGGAAATCACCATAATTTCAGATTTGCGATTTGCGAATTGTGATTTAACTTCTTCTCGTCGTCGTCCTTGATGCATTAAACAACGCCGTCAATTCGCGCGCCTCATTTAACAAAGCCTCCAACTTCTCTCTTCTGAACGTGCCGGATTCGATCAACAGTTCCAGCCAAAATGCGCTCTCGTCGGCTTCCTCAACCACCACACCCAGCTTCGCGACAAACTCAGCCCTGGAACGTGAACGGCAAACCGCTCTGTAATTCGCGCCTACTGATGTGCCAGACCGCAAAAGCTGCTTACCCATAACCTGAGCTTCTGGCGAACGCGGCAGCGCGCGGAATAATCGCACAATCCTTAACGCAAACTCCTTAGTTCTGTCGCGAAGCTGTTCTGGTGTCGTACTCGCCATTGCTCACCAATGTCAGGCAAATCACAAATCACAAATTACCAATTTCCTACCGGTCTATCTCTCCGAGCACAATATCAATGCTTCCAATCGCCGCCACCACGTCCGCGATCAAGCGGCCTTCGCACATCTGAGGTAAAGCTTGAAGGTTGGCATACGAGGGCGACCGCATGTGGACACGCAAAGGTTTGGCAGTGCCGTCGCTAACGATGTAATAGCCCATTTCACCGCGCGGAGACTCAATGGCCTGATAAACCTCACCCGCCGGTACAGCAAAGCCTTCAGTAACAATCTTAAAGTGATAGATGAGGGCTTCCATCTGCGTCTTCATCTTCTCGCGGTCGGGAAGAACGATCTTCGGAGCGTCAGCTTTCGTAGATCCGGAAGGCATGCCTTCAAGCGCCTGCTTGGCAATCTCGCACGACTGCCGAAGTTCTTCTACGCGACATACATACCGGGCCCAGACATCGCCATCCTGGCGGACCGGAACCTTGAATTTGAAGTTCTCATAGCCGCAGTAGGGCATGTCGCGGCGGAGATCGAAGTCTACGCCGCTGGCACGAAGAGACGGGCCGGTCAAACCAATTGCAAGAGCATCCTCACCCGTGATTGTTGCCACATCCTTCAAGCGATCGATGAAGATCCTGTTTCCTGTGAGGAGGTTTTCGTACTCGTCGACTTTCTCGGGAAAGCGATCGAGAAACTTCTTCACCTTTTCGAAAAATCCGAGCGGTGGGTCGAGCGCCAGTCCGCCAATGCGGAAGTACGAGGTCATCATGCGCTGGCCGCTGACCATCTCATAAATGCGCAGCAGGTCTTCACGTTCGCGGAAGCAATAGAGGAAAACCGACATGGCGCCGATGTCCATGGCGTGCGTGCCCAGCCAAACCAGGTGCGAACTGATGCGCTGGAGTTCGGCCAGCATCACGCGCATCCACTGCGCGCGCGGCGGAATGTCGAGATCCAGCAGCTTCTCCACGGCCATCACGTAGCACAGGTTATTAACCATGGGGCAGAGATAGTCAATACGGTCAGTGAGCGGAACGATCTGCTGGTAAAACTTGGCTTCGCAGGTCTTTTCAATTCCGGTGTGGAGGTAGCCGATGTCCGGCATCATGCGGACAATGGTTTCGCCGTCAATCTCCAGCAGCAGACGCAACACGCCGTGGGTGGACGGGTGCTGCGGACCCATGTTGAGGATCATTGTTCTATCTTCAGTCGCGTCCAGCACCGGGTTGGCGTTCAAGTGGCCCATTTAACGATAGCCCTCCACCGGATAGTCCTTGCGAAGAGGATGGCCTTCCCAGTCTTCCGGCATCATGATGCGGCGCAGGTACGGATGCCCGAGGAAACGAATGCCGAAGAGATCGAAGATCTCGCGTTCAAAGAAATTTACCGACGGCCATACGGAGATAATCGATTCCAGTGAGGGGTCGTCGCCGGACAAGCGGACTTTCAGCCGCACACGCTCTTTGCGCTTCATGGAGAGCAGGTGGTAGGCAACTTCAAAGCGTGGTTCGCGCGGGTAGAAATCAGCGCAAGTAAGGTCTGACATGAAATCGGTCAGCCCCTGGGCTTTCAGCCGGGAGCAGGCTTCGCGAATAGCTTCCCGGACGATAAAAATCGTCAACTCATCGCGGTCAAAGCGCGCGCTTTCAACGGCGTCAGCACGCCAGGCCAGCAAATCCGCCAGGATGGGACGGTTTTTGAGTTGTTCGATGTCGGTAACGGCGGGCGCGAGTGGCATCAGGCCCCACTCCTCTCGGACGAGTTCCAGTCGAGGATGCCCTTTTTCCATATATAGAAGAAGCCGACGAGCACCAGTCCGATGTAAATCATCATTTCCCAGAAGCCAAACATCTTGAGTTCGCGGGCGATAATGGCCCATGGGTAGAGGAAGACGGCTTCCACGTCAAACAGGATGAAGAGCATGCCGACCAGGTAAAACTTAACGCTGAAGCGCTGCTGCGCATCGCCCGTAGGAACAATGCCGCATTCATAGGCGGTGTTCTTGGCGCGTGACCACTTGTGTTTGCCCAGCAAATGCGAAAGAGTAACCATGACCACTGCCAATGCGATGGCAACGATCACCTGGAAGAGCAACGGAATATAATGTGCGAAGTAGCTGTTCTCCGGCATGAATGGCCTGTACAGAAAGAAGCAACCGCAATCTGCTAAACATTCGAATGTAATTTCCATTCGCGGGAGTGTCAAGCCCTTGACTTTGAACGGAGTTAATGATTTTTAATCGGCAGATAACAGACTGCAATTGTGGCTGGCCGGTCGCCGCCGTTTGTGAGAGACCCTGCATTCATCCCTATGACGATTTTCGGATTTAATACCGACGTAAAACTTGCTGACGTGGTGTATCACGTGCAAAGCGAAGCGCGGCAGAATGACCTGCTGCTGCAGACGCTGGTGTTTGTGAAAGGCCAGTGCGTGGGCAAAAGAGCCACTTCTTATGCTCATGAGATTTCGCATCCGGGCTTCTCGACCGAAGCGATGCATGAATTGCTGAAGACGCAGCACAAGGCGGTGCTGGACGCGATTCAGCAAGGCCATTTGGATTCGGTCCTGGGCAGCGGAGCGGACGTGCAAGATGCTGGCGGCACAGGGCTCTCATTGCAGTGGAAAGCGCCGTCGTCTGCGGGCGATGCCCCAGAGCTTCCCGTGAGCTTTCAGGTGCTGGACGCAGGCAAGCCAGCGCCCGGCGCGGAAGTGGTGGTGCGCGGCGTGATTGCAGCGGACGGACTGGAACTGGCGCGCGGTGTCGCCGACCCTTCAGGCTCTGTGGGACTTTCAATCGCTTTGACGGAAGACGTCTTGAATCGGGGAGCGGTGATGGTGCAGGCCACACACGAAGGAAAATCCGTGACGCGGAAATTCCGCGTCAAGCGGTAGGTCGCGAAAAATCGAAACCATGTCTTTATCAGTGGGCTGCTGTGTTTACCTCGTTCCCATCACGGCGATTTTGGCCGAAGTAATGATTTATCCTTAGCATCGTGCCAGACAAACCAGTGAAGCTGGAACTGCCGCAGTGCGATGCCATCATAGTTGGCTCAGGCCCTAACGGGTTGGCAGCGGCAATCCGCCTGGCGCAGGCGGGCAAGTCTGTTGTGGTGCTGGAGTCAGCAGCTACCCCCGGCGGAGGAGTGCGGTCGGCGGAGCTGACGCTCCCAGGTTTTGTTCACGACATTTGCTCTACGGTCTATGCCATGGTTGCGTGCTCGCCGTTTCTGCGCGAGTTGCCGCTCAACCAGCACGGATTGGACTGGGTGTTTCCGCCCGCGCCGCTTGCCCATCCATTGGACGACGGCTCGGCAGTGATGCTGCACCAATCGCTCGAGGATACAGTGCGATCCCTGGGAACTGATGGCGAGTGCTATCGCAAACTGATGGGCGATCTTGTGGCGCGCTGGCAGGACCTTTTGCAGGATGCGTTTGCTCCTCCGGGAATTCCGAAACATCCATTTTTTTTTGCGAGGTTTGGTCTTCGGGCTATCCGGCCGGTAGCATCGCTGGCGCGATCTTATTTTAAGACCGAACGCGGTCGCGCGCTATTTGCCGGACTGGGAGCACATTCCATTTTGCCGCTGGAAAAGCTGACTACATCGGCTGTGGCGCTGGTGCTAGCGGTAGTAGGCCACGCTGCGGGATGGCCATTCGCACGCGGAGGTTCGCAGCAGCTCACGTCTGCGATGGTGAAATACCTGGAATCGCTGGGCGGCCAGGTAATTACGGATTCTTACGTGGAATCGCTGGAGCAGCTCCCGCCGGCGCGGGCGGTGCTGCTCGACGTGACGCCACGGCAACTGATCCGCATGGCCGGCGCGAAATTACCCGGCTCGTACCGGCGAAGTCTGGAACACTTCAAATACGGTCCTGGCGTTTACAAACTTGATTGGGCATTGCATCACCCCGTTCCTTGGCGCGCGAAAGAGTGCGCGCAGGCTGGAACGGTGCATCTGGGCGGGACGCTGGAGGAGATCTGCGATTCGGAGCGGCAGCCCTGGCGGGGAAAGGTTTCAGACCGTCCATACGTTTTGTTCACGCAGGCCAGTCTGTTTGACCCAGCGCGCGCGCCTGCGGGAAAACATACGGCCTGGGGCTACTGCCATGTACCCAACGGCTTCACGGGCAACGTGACCGAGGCGATTGAAAAGCAGGTGGAACGGTTCGCTCCCGGTTTTCGGGATTGCATTGCCGCGCGCTCGGTCATGGGGCCAGCGGACATGGAGCGCCACAACCCCAATCTGATTGGCGGCGACATCGTCGGCGGCGCGTCCTTCCTGAGCCAAATGTTCTTGCGCCCGACAGCCAGCCTGTACCGCACGCCGCTGGATGGGGTCTTCCTATGTTCTTCTTCCACTCCGCCTGCGGCGGGCGTTCATGGCATGTGCGGATATTTTGCCGCTGAAGCCGCGCTGAAGAGGTTTCGTTGAACTTCTTTGGGCGCACATCTGATGGCACACGTGGTTCTCCAATCCATGGTTATGATTGCCTTTTTAATTTGAATGAAGTACTTTTCGACCTGCCGGACGCCAAGTCAGGGTACTCCGAGAACCACGGCGAAGCCGAGTGAGGTACGAATGTTTTGTTTCAAATGCGGGGCTTCCATGCCCGACGACGCAACCGTCTGTCCGCAGTGCGCAACTCCAGTGCAGACCGTCCAGCCGCCGCCATCACCAGCGCCACCGGCGGGAACGCCCAATCCGCCTTCGAAATCGGCGTGGCTGAATGTTCCTCCAGCACAGACGCAAAATCCACCCCAGCAGCAGTATCCGCCGCAAGCTCAGCCGTATCGCGAACAATATCAGGCGCAGACCGACGGCGGCGCGATCGCCAGCATGGTTCTGGGAATTGCGTCCTTCGTTTTGTGCCTGTCATTCATTACAGGAATTCCGGCCATCATCCTGGGACACATTTCGCTATCGAAAATCAAAAAAAGTATGGGACGGCTGAAAGGCGAGGGGATGGCCCTGGCGGGACTGATCCTGGGCTACATCAGCCTGCCGTTTATTCTGATTATCGCGGCCATTGCTATTCCTAACCTGTTGCGGGCAAGAATCTCAGCCAATGAATCAGCGGCCATGAGCACCGTGCGCACGATCAATACATCGCAGGTCACATACTCAACCACTTATCCCAAGCAGGGATATGCGCGCGATCTGGCGACGCTGGGTTCCGGCGGGAATGACTGTAGTGGCGGAGGTACGGCAGAGCACGCTTGCCTGCTCGATAACACTCTGGGCGGAGTCCGCTGCACGTCCGGCGTGTGGTGCCAAAAAGGGCCTTACAGATACACCATCAGCTCAAATTGCGCGGCGCCCGCCCCGGCGGGACAGGAACAAGGAGATGAAACTGCCTGCGCGGACTTTGTGGTCGCTGCAACACCGATTCTTACCAACACGGGATCGCATAGCTACTGTTCGGTCTCTGACGCGGTGGTGAGGTCCCATTACGGATTGGTGACGACACCACCAACAGCGGAAGAATGCCAGGAGTGGCGACCCATCTGAAGGGTCATCAGGCGTTGAACCCGGAAAAATCGAAATGTGCCCCTGGTCAAACTGCCGGAAATAAGGTTTTTTTGCGTAACCTTACTTTACTAAGACAGACCAACTAGCAGAGCTGCATCTGCTTCTAAGTGAATGGATCCAAAATGGAAGCCCTTCACCTGGCGCAGAAAACTGCTCCTGAAAACCCGAAGTCTTCGCTCTTCCATAAAGCCGCGCGCACTATGCCCGGAATCATTGCGGGCGCAGCCGATCTTGACCCCGCAGCGGTGCTGACGGCGACGGTGGCGGGGGCCAGCTTTGGCACATCATTGGGCTGGGTGGTGGTGCTCTGCGTGCCGGTGCTGTTCAGCGTATTTGCCGTTTCCTCACGCATTGGGCAGGAAACCAAAAAAGGCCTGGTTGAGCTGGTCCGCGAAGAATATGGCCGCAAAATCGCCCTACTCATTGCGTTACTGATTGTCGCGGTCAACCTGGCGATGATTGTGGGCGACATTGTGGCGGTAAGCGACAGTTGCTCGCTTCTCACTATGTCTCCCCGGCTGTTTTTCCTGGCGATTGTCGGGTTTACGGTCTGGTACGTGCTGATCATCGGCGACTACCAGAAAACCACCAAAATCCTGGGCGGACTCACGCTGATCCTGATCGCTTATGTCGTGGCGGCGTATCGCGTTACCGATTCCTTTACCGCGCTGGCCAAAGACGTATTATTGCCCAGGATGCAGGTAAACGCCGGATACATGATGGGCGTGGTCGCTGTGTTTGGGTCACTTCTGACGCCGGACGTGATCGTATGGCAGACCAGTTCCAAACGCGGGTTGCCGGAAGGACTGGTGAAAGCGCATGTGACGGAATCGCATGCAGGAACTTTTGTTGCGTGCCTGATTTCGCTTTCCGCCATGGTGGCGGCTTCGCACATGCATGTGGCCGATCCATCCAACATGACAACCCGTACCGCGTCAGAAGCGCTGGGCTCTTTCGGCTTCCTGGGGACGGTGCTGTTTGCGCTGGGCATTATTGCTTCCGGCATGATTGCGCTGCCCATCCTGGTGGCGTCACTGTGTTTCAGCGTGGCTGAGGCCGCTGGCTGGCGCTCCGGCCTTTCCATGGAACCGTGGAATGCGAGGCTGTTCTTTGTAATGATCTCGGCAACAGTCTTCCTGGCCGTGGTAATCGATTTCTTCGGCGTGAATACGGTGCACGTGCTGTACTGGTCGCAGGCGCTGGCCGGAGTGGTGCTGGTGCCGATCTTTGCCTACATTCTGCTGCTCTCGAACAATTCCAAAATCATGCGCACCACCAACAGCCGCTTTGAAAACTTCTGGCTCGGCTGCGCCGTGACCGGCATGTTCCTATCGAACCTGCTGTTCTTCTGGTTTTTGATGAAGTAGCTTTAGCGAGCACTTAGGTCCAAGTTGCCCGCACAGCCTGGCAATTCCGGCGATCTTGGCAATTCCGGCAATCTTTTCTCATTTCACCCCCATCAGTTCCACGTCAAAGACCAGGGTGGCATTGGGCGGGATGGAAGAGCCAAAACCGCGCTGCCCGTAGCCGAGCGCCGGAGGAATGCGCAGCTGCCGCTTGCCGCCGACCTTCATGCCGGCAATTCCTTCGTCCCACCCTTTAATGACCTGGCCCGTGCCCAGTTGGAAGGAAATAGGCTCGCCGGAGTCGCGTGAGCTATCAAATTCCTTGCCGTCGGTGAGCCATCCGGTGTAATGCACGCTCACATTTTTTCCCTTCTGCGCCAGCGCGCCGGCGCCTTTCTTGATCTCCCAATACTCGAGTCCGCTGGAAGTTGTGACGGGCTTGCCGGAAACCTTGGTTGGACCGTCGGGGGTTTTGGCTGGGCCTTTTGCGGGCTGTTTGGTTTGAGCAAGCAGGGCAATCGACAGGGCGAGTAAAAGAATCAGGGTGGCTTTTTGCGGCATGGTTTCTCCCTTGGCTTTGGCTAAAGAGGGATGATACAGGATTTGGGGCGATCCGCGAGCATGCGGTAAACTGGCGGCTATCTTATGTGGCTTAAGAAACAATTTGGCGAAAGCAAAAACGCCCTGGGACAGCTGGGCGCGCTGGAGTCCGAGATGATGGAGCGGATATGGCGCAGCGGCGAGATCAGCGTGCGCGACGTGCATGCGGAATTCGCCCAGCGCCTGGCTTACACCACCGTGATGACAACCATGGACCGGCTCTACAAGAAGGGATTGCTGCGGCGCCGTAAAGTAGGGCACGCGTTCTTTTATGTTGCCGCGCTTACGGAACAGCAATACCGGGAACAACTGACGCACCATCTGTTTGGGATGGTCCTGCACGACGGCAAGAACAGCAGCGCTGTGCTCTCAAATTTCGTGGATGCTGTCAGCGACACGGACGAGAAGTTACTGGAGCGTCTGGATCAGCTGGTAAAAGCCAAACGGCGCGCTTTGCGCCGGCCGGAGTAAACGCAAATGTTTACCATGTTGGCCATTGCTCTGTGCCTGGCCGTGATGTTTCTGGTGCTGACCGGGGCTTCAGTGCTATCTACGGCCGCTTCGCGGCTGTTGCTGCGCCGCATGGGGTCCATTACGCCGGGCACAAAGGCGAATCTGCTGTTTGTGTTGCGGCTGATGCCTCTGGCCCTGGGTTGCGTTGTAACCTTCGGGCTGGCTCTGCCTTCCTTCCTGGAGTTTGAACCTTCCTCCACCAAAGAAGGCATGGGATTCCGGCTGATGGCGCTGGCTATCCTTGGCGCATTGCTGCTTCTGGGCATGCTGGCACGTGGCGTAAGTATTTTGCACGCCACCAGTCAGGCACAACGAGGATGGCGTGAGCGGTCGGAACGGATGAACGTCGCCACTTTAAGGGCGCCGGTGTATCGCGTGGAAAACGGCGCGTCCTTGCTGGCTGTGACGGGTATTTTGCGGCCGAAGATTTTTGTGGGGAGCGAAATTGCCGAAGCGCTTTCCCCTGACGAACTTCATGCCGCATTGGCACATGAGATGGCCCACGTTTCGTCGTTTGACAACCTGAAGCAGTTCTTGCTGAAAAGTACGCGCGCGCCGCGCTGGCTGAAGGTACTTCATCAGGCTGACGCGGAATGGACGAACACTTCAGAGATTGCGGCTGATCGCGCCGCGCTGGCGGAAGGCGCTTCGGTGCTGGACTTGTCGTCGGCGCTGATCAAGGTTGGACGTTTGAAACGGCCGCTGGCTGGTCGCGACCCCGTTGCTTCGCATCTTGTTCCTTCGGCGTGCAGTGGAGCTCTGGAGAGCCGCGTCACGCGTCTTACGGACATGCTGGAGGGCAGAGATGCGGCGCCGGCGCGTGGCGTAAAACGCATGAACCTTTTTCTGCCGATGCTGATCAGTCTTGCCGTGTATCTTGCCTGCATCCATGCGCTTCTTCCTGCCGTGCATGAAGTCCTGGAGTTGCTGGTCCGGTAAGCGACCGCCATTCTCCCGGCTTCTTCCGGCCCTCTCCAAGAGCGTTCAACTGCTTGCGGTGACGTTACGAGGTCAACAGATGTGAAGCCCGCTTGGAACAGCTAGACGGTCCAATGGGCACGACCAGGTAGCGCCATCATCATGCGACACGTAAAGGCATCCCGAGCGGTCGATCACGGCGGCCATTGAATCCCGGGTCGCGATGCAGTCGGTATCGGCCTTGCCCTCAATCCACTGCGGCATGCCTCCGCCCAAAGGCTGCAGCGGACCATTGCCGTCAATCGGACGCCGATAAACTGCACCCTGGGCCGCAAAAGGGTCAGTGGATGCCGACACGAAAATGTCGTTTCTCCCAAAAGCAACGGCAGAGCAATGAAGGGCGTGAAGGCCTTGCTGTTCGATCGTCCATGTGGTTCCAGCATCGCGACTGACGCAAAGGCCCACGGCTGCCGCTGCTATCACAATGCCGGGCCGGGATGGATGGGCACAGACCTGATGAACATCGCTATCGATATCGATAGTGGGCCGCCAGGTTAAACCAGCGTCGGTTGATCGCGGAATTCCGCCAACGTGGACGTTGGCCAGAAGCACTGCGCCATCGCATGTCGCGGCCATGGAACGAATTCCAAGCGGCGGCCCCACCCGCTTGCCGTCGATGATCGCCGACCCTGCGTACCAGCTATCGCGGCCCGCTACGGTATCAAAACCCGTCAAGCGTTGCTGCGCGCCGTCAGGACCAACGCGCAGGATATGCGCGTCGTCGGTTCCAACAAAAACAACGTCGCCAATTGGTACGCAGCATGAAAGATCGAATTCGCTTTTTGCTATCTCAGTCCATTGGCCATCAGTGGACCGCCGGCAGAGCGAATGCCCGCCAACAATTGCGAGCACTCTTCCACGTCCGTCGGCCACCAAACTGCGAACCGATTGATGGGCGAGTTCTTGATGGACCATTTTGCCAGTGACACTGAATAGCCCGTTGTCCCACGTTGCTACCAGAATAGAAGGGGTCAGCATCCAAGCAGATCCTATTGGCGTAAAGCGATGTGAACTGTTCGAAGTAATTATGCAACGATTGATCCGCTGATTCAATGGAGCCGCCTCCCTGCCGCCACTCCCGCGGCATGGCCCTGGACCATTGCCGGGGACATGGAAGCCACCGATGTCGATTGTGCAGCCACAGTTTTCCTTTCCCTTACATGCAGTGAGACAATTCTTAGTTGCTGGATGGAACAACTATCTGGATTGAGCATTTTGGGGATAGTTTTTGCTTGACAGGCCCTTTCTTATCGAGGGCCACCCGCCGGAAACGGGTCAGTTTTGTGCAGATTCGCGGGGTGGAGCAGGCCTTTAGGCCTGCGGTAAGATCAGGTACTTGGACGGCTTCAGCCGCCGAGGTGCAACTTTTGACAATTCCTCATCGAGGGACAACCAGTGAGTCCACATACTTTGTCACCGCAAATGTGGAACCGAGGAGAGACCTGTTCCAGGTTGAGAAAATTGCGCGACGGTTCATCGAAGTCATGCTCGGTTACCGGGGGCAGAAGAAGTATCTGCTGCATGAGTTTGTTGTGATGCCGGACCACTTTCACCTGATCCTGACGCCCACCGGAATCACTCTGGAGAAGTCAATGGGGTTGGTGAAAGGCGGCTTCTCTTTTCAACTGAACAAGAACCTGAAAGCCAAGAGGGACATCTGGCAGCCCAGCTTCGCTGATCGTCGAGTAAGAGACTCACTTGAGTATGCCAAGTACAAAGACTACATCTGGCAGAATCCGGTCAAGCGGGGCCTGGTCCGGACGGCGGAGGAGTATCCATACAGCTCGGCGCATCTTTCATTTCGAGGCAGCCTGGATCCGGTACCTCAGCGGCTAAAGCCGGTTTCTCTGTCGGCTTTACCGCAGGCCTAAAGGCCTGCTCCACCCCGTGGGCCACTGAATTCACTCTTTGCTCCAAGGCAAAAAGAAGAGAGGCGGGCTTTTCCGCAAAGGATGTGGGCACTTGGCGCTGAAAATACTGTCTGGTCGGCCTTAAGCTGCCCGCCAATGGTCAGGAATCTTCTTGTCATTCAGGTGCCGGACGCGAGCGACAAGAGAATGGTGACCATTCGCCTTCGCCCAATCGATTGCTGCTTTCTGAGTTGTGAAAGTGCCGAGCACGTGGTCCGCATGGTCTTCGACCACATAATCATCAATGGGCGACCCTTCATGACGGCCCTTGGGACGAGCTTCTATGTATACGTTCGCCATAATTTCTTTTCTCTCCTAACAATTTTATTTGCAAATTCCTGATGAAATTCCACCCTTTCGCAAACAACGGATGGGGCATCCGGCACCCGCCGAAGCAGGGTGCGCGCGTTGCTAAAACGATGACGCAGATCGAGCTGCCGGAAGACCTATTTCGACCCCTGCTTGAATATAGAACCCGCTGTTCGCCTCTTTAGTAATCAGCATATGTCCGTCGCATCTTGTCGTAAGCACATATCGTTTTTCCGTTGCTTCCATTCCAGGTGATTCCAGAAGCGTGCTTAGCGTAGTCGCATTTCTGACTTTCATACACCATTTCCTTATCAGAAATGAGAATGATCGCTGGATTGCAGTAATCAAAAACCCTCTCGCAATATCCGCTGATACGCCCGTGGTGAGAAGCGATGAAAATATTCACCGAGTGCAGATGCTCACGAAAATCAGATCTGAGCAAAAGGCTTTCCCATCCCGCGCGCTCCAAGTCACCTGTCACACAGATAGATGAGCCGCCATATTGCAGAAATGAGACAACACTCAGATTGTTGGTATCCGTGAACTCAGGGTAGCTGTTCCAAAACGTCGTTAGCTCCACACCAGCATAATCTACAGGAGTGTTCGGGTACCCGCCGTCTCCCAATAAGATCAGAGAAGGTTTTTTCAAAAGTCGAGCAATTAAAGTCTCCTCAAAAATGAAGGATGACAGATGGGCAACAACTTGGCCCAGTACATATGCTATGACTAAGAGCCCGATTACCATGAGCGATCCAACCTTCTCGCGCCCCGCTAATCCTAAATGCATTACATAATCACCGATCGCAATTAACACAATACCTGAGGGCAAATAGGCGAAAAAGTCATAGACGCTAAATGGAATTTTGCCCAAGCTCTTACACTCCCAAAATGATGTCTCGAATTCCATGTTCAAGTAAGTGTTCGGCGACTGTTTGGCAACCACGATTACATTTAGGGTCTGACAGCAGCCACATAGCGACAAGTGACAGCACTATTCCTGGTACGACAAATGTAGATTTTGATTTCGCCATAAACGCCTCCATTCGACTCTCCGAGAATGTTTTCGGCTGAATTGTCCTTGGGGTGTTCGCTGAAAACTGGGAGGTACTTCTAGTACGCCGGTTTGGAGCTGGACCGCCCGAAAAGGCACGATCAAACCGCTGAGATGGAAACATACACCCTGTATATTGTGCGTGTCAATATATTTATACCGCGGGTTGTACATAAACAGCATTTAGATGGTATAGCGTACAACTTATTTTTAATTCATTGGTTTACGTTCAACACTTAAAGCGTTATCCGGTTTGCGGCCATCGAATTGATCCACGATTTCCACATGATCTGCACCCGGCGACGGCACGTTCTTTTCACATCCGCATAGGCAGAAATTCCTGTGCCACACGAGCAGGGCGAAAAGTTGCGGTACATGTCCAAGATCGCGGCGATTTTCGCCAGGACTGATAATACGCATTTGAGCTGCACTCAGCCGATTGCAAAATTGCCGATGGCATGCTTGTAAGTCTTTGCAGCTCTGCTGCTTACCTCATTTTACAGTGGTAAATTGTTATCGGACATGGCCAATGGCCTATTTCGCTATTGATTCGTGCAGCAAAATTTTACTAAACTCGATCACTTTCGCCTGATTCAGATTTGAAGCAGTGGCTAGCGTCTGATGAAAAGGCGGGAAAGAGGACCGGAGCCATGACTGTCGAAAACCAAGAGCTTTTCACCGCAAAGGACGCAGAGGACGCAAAGGAAAGTAAACGAAATCAACACCAAAACCAAAGGCCTTTTACGACAGAGGATACAGAGAGCACCCACCCGAAGGAGTCAAAACCGGGCTCGCTGATGGCTCCGGACATGGAGGAAGGCAAAACCGTGCCGCTTATCCACGGCAAGATGGGACAGGTGAACGCCGATGAACAAGAACAAATGAAGAAGCAGGCGGAGGCTCTTGCATTAAAGCTGGCGCAGACCTATGAAGAGCTGACGAGGCTGCTGGAGCGGAATCCGGGGATGAAGCGGCAGATCACGGAGGGCGAGGCCAAGGAAGACAAGGTTTACCAGAAGCTGAAACATAGGTTGAAGCTGGCGGAGATGGCTCCGCGCTGCCGGTGGGTGAGGCAGGACGGAACAAGCTGCCGGTCACCGCAGATGAAGCAGCACATCTATTGTTTTGCGCACAAGCAGATGGCGGAAGCCAGGACGCTGTTGCTGATGCTGCCGCCGCCGGAAGACGCCAACGCGATCCAGGTGGGGCTGATGCGGATACAGAAGGCGATGATTGAGGACACGATCTCAACGAAGAAAGCCGGGCTGCTGTTGTATTCCATGCAGCTGGCGCTAACGAACGTGGGCCAGACGACGTTTGGGCAGGCGAAAGACGAGGAGTTGGTGCGGGAGACGGTGGATGAAGAGGAAGCACTCAGCGAAGAAGCAGTCAGCAGTCAGCACTCAGCAATCAGTCTGAAGCAAGAGCTTTTCACCGCAAAGGACGCCGAGGACGCAAAGGAGATCGGGTCATTGGGAGATCGGGACATCGGGACATCTAAAAACCAAAATCTACCGCGGATGGACGCGGATGAACGCGGATTGAAAGTCGGGAGCCGTCCTGTGGAGTGGAAGCCTACGCCGGACATGTACAGAATGGACACGCGGGAAGGGATGGAAGCTTACGAGGCGAACTTTGGGATGAAGATCAAGCCAGGGAGCAGCGGCGAGCAAAGGCCGATACAGGCGGTCATCGCACCAGAAGAACGCGCTGAAGTGCACGCCATTCTGGGATGACATGGATGACATGGGATGCGGTGGGACACCAAGGGAGGGGGGTAGCGATGGGCTTCGCCATTTTAGATCGTTCGACTCCCGGCGTCGCCGGTCCCCTTCGACTGCGCTCAGGGCTCCGGCCTTCGGCCTGCGGCAAAAACGATGACGGTTTGAGGCGCGGCGAAATTCCACCCCACCAAGCCAAAAAACCGGGCTCGCCGGGGTGCCCCGGTTTTGCGCCGCGCTACTTACTCGATCGGGTGGATTGGGAAACGAAATCTTTACCCACCTGATCTTTACCCACCTGATCCACGGGTAAACCAGGACAGATTCACGCTGGTGTGAATGGATCGGAGAAAGGGCCGCCCAGGCGGCAGGGAAGTTTAGATCTTTGAAAACTGCAAACTGAAACCGTCAGCTGCGATTGGTCTGGAACGTGGGACGCTTGCACCGGCTTAAAGCCGAATCATCAGTAAGAGCGTGTGACGGCCCGGAGTTAACGAGTGATTCGCTATTGCTTCGCTCATCGAACTGCGCTAAGATACTCCATCCACCGCAAAATGTTACTGTATCTGTTCTCATTGAGGAGCTGACTGATGCCACCAATCGCACTTACCGATAAAGAGCGCGCCATGATGCTGGGGATGGCCACGGCGGCGATGCAACACGCTTATGCGCCGTATTCCAAGTTTCGCGTCGGAGCCACTGTGATAACCGACGACGGCCATCTCTATACCGGATCCAACGTGGAAAACGCCTCGTATGGCCTCACCATTTGCGCCGAGCGCGCAGCCATCTTTAACGCCGTGCACCAGGTCCAGGGCAAGCTGAAGCTTAAGGGCATTGCCGTGGTGAACGAGAATGACATGCCATGTTCTCCCTGCGGCGCGTGCCGCCAGGTGATAGCCGAATTCGGGGCAAACACCGCCGTCGTCTTTCGCGGCCAGAAAGACTATATAGAGATGAACATCGCGGACCTGCTGCCGGAAACGTTCCGCCTGACCTGAGATTTATTTTTTGCGCCTTACAGTTTGCGGAAGAGTTTTCCCGACGTCGGCTCGAGCCTCTGTAAGCATCAGGGCACGATTTCACGGACGCAGAAAATGTTTCCTCACTCAATACAAGTGTCAGGGCACGCTTTGACGGGTGGACAAATATCTCCTTCACACGACACAAGTGTCAGGGCACGGATTTATCCGTGCCATAAGGCTTAAAAAGATTTGGGGCTTTAGCCCCTGAAAAAAATGCTAGTTACAGACCTGATCCGCCGCAAGCGCGATGGCGCCGAACTTCAGCGCAGCGAAATCGAGTTTCTTGTCAACGGCTACACCCGCGATGAGATACCCGACTACCAGATTTCCGCGTGGCTGATGGCCGTGCTGCTGCGCGGTATGGCCCGCGCCGAACTCGCAGCGCTGACTGAGACTATGCTCCACTCAGGACAGGTCCTCGACTTTTCCGAACTGCCGGCTCCCAAGACCGATAAGCATTCGACCGGAGGCGTCGGCGACAAGACATCGTTGATCGTCGCGCCGATTGTTGCGGCCGGCGGTTTATATGTGCCAATGATTAGCGGACGCGGGCTGGGCCATACTGGCGGCACGCTCGATAAGCTGGAATCCATTCCCGGCTTCAACGTGAATCTTTCTGTGACCGACTTCCGCCGAGTGCTGACGGAATGCGGCGCAGGACTGATTGGGCAGACCGCTGAGATTGCGCCCGCCGACAAGAAACTTTACGCGCTGCGCGACGTCACCGGCACGGTCGAAAGTCCATATTTGATTTGCGCGTCGATCATGAGCAAGAAGCTGGCCGAAGGCATTGATACCCTGGTGCTCGACGTAAAGACCGGCAGCGGAGCGTTCATGAAATCAGAGAAAGACGCGGTCTTTCTGGCCCAGCTGATGGTTGAAACAGGGCAGCGCCTGGGCAAGCGGGTTACGGCCTTGATCACGGACATGGACCAGCCGCTGGGCCGCGCCGTGGGCAACGCCAACGAAGTGGCGGAATGTATCGACGTTCTGAACGGCCAGGGCCCGGATGATCTGCGCGAACTGAGCCTGGTTCTTTCCGCCTCAATGTTTCTACTGGGCAATCGCGTTCGCAGCGTCGCCGAAGGCAGGGAACTGGCCGCGCAGATGATCTCCAGCGGCAAAGCGCGCGAAAAATTCCGCGAGATCATTCGCCTGCAAGGCGGTAACCCCGGTGTGATCGATGATCCCGGCCTGCTGCCGCAGGCCAAAGAAAAAGCTGATGTCAAAAGCCCGGCTTCCGGCTTTGTCACGGCCATCATGTGCGAGCAGATTGGGACTGCGGGAGTTCTTCTGGGCGGCGGCCGCACGCGGAAGGAAGACTCCGTGGATCCCGCCGTGGGGATCATGGTCCACAAAAAAGTTGGCGACAGCGTTACAGCCGGCGAGGCGCTCTGCACCGTGTATTACAACTCAGCTGAGCGCCTGGCCAGCGCCGCACCGCTCATTGAAAAGAGCTACACAATTGCAGAAACCGCGCCGCCGCAGGCAAGGCCGCTGGTCCATCGCGTCATTGGGGATGATGAGTAGCCCGTCAGCCCCGGGCCGCGTCCTGCGCGATCAGCGGCGCCACGTCGCGCAGCAGCGCTTTGAACTGTCCGGAAATTTTCCGGCCGATCTCCAGCACTTCTTCGTGGTTGATGGGAGCGTCGGTTGTGCCCGCCGCCATGTTGGTGACGCAGGAAATTGCCAGCACCTTCATTCCCATTTGCCGCGCCGCAATCACTTCCACGACGGTGGACATTCCCACCAGGTCCGCGCCGATCGTCCGCAGGAAGCGTATTTCCGCGGGTGTTTCATAGCTTGGACCAAGGACTGCGGCGTAAACGCCTTCGCCGAGTTGAATGCCCAGCCGCTTTCCCGCCTCCAGCGCCATCTGCCGGTAATTCTTCGAGTACGCTTCGGTCATGTCAATGAAACGCAAGCCCAGGTTTGGATCATCCAGTCCCACCAGCGGGTTCTGCCCTTGCAGATTGATGTGGTCTTTGATCACCACCAGCCTTCCTTGTCCGTAATCCAGATTGATGCCGCCCGCGGCGTTGGTCAGGATTGCGGCGCGCACGCCCATGCGCGAAAACACTCGCATGGGAAACACCACGGTGCGCGCGGAATAGCCTTCATAAAGATGGAAGCGTCCCTGCATCACCACCACAGGGCAGTCTCCGATGTTGCCCATCACCAGCTGGCCTGCGTGTCCTACGGCGGTGGCGCGGGCGAAATGCGGGATATCGTTGTAGCTGATGCGGACGGCTTCCGTCATCTCGTCGGCAAATCCGCCCAGCCCCGATCCCAGCACGATCGCCACCGCCGGCTTGATCGGGCTCTTTGAGGCAATATGTTTAGCTGCGAATTCCGCCTGCGTAAAATCGTCGCTGATGCTCATGCTTTGTCTGGCGAAGCCTTTCCATCGCAAGCGCAGATCGGCGCTGTGCGGCACCCAAATTGTAATGCTATAGTTCGATCCATGTTAGTCTCGCGCTCGTTGCAAGCCTTCCGCATCTGTTTACTGGCTGTTTTCGTGGCGATTGGCGTCACATCTGTCTGGTCGCAGAAAAAGCCAGCGCCGGCGGCCGGATCGGAGCAGAAGGCCGCCCGCTATTTTGAGTCAGTGCGTAATCAGCCTTTGCTTCTTCATGCCTTCCTGCAGCAGATGCCCAAGGGAGGCGATCTTCACAACCATCTTTCCGGCGCGGTCTATGCGGAAAGCTTTATTCGATACGCCGCGCAGGACGGTTTATGCATTGATCGCGCAGCTCTTGCGCTGGCACAGCCGCCCTGCGATCCCAAGACCGGCGCCAAGCCTCCTGCCAGCGTGGCCTTGCAGGACAGCACGCTTTACGGCCATCTGCTGGACGCGTTTTCCATGCGCCAGTTTGTTGCCGGCCCTGAATCCGGCCACGATCATTTTTTTGCCACTTTCGGCAAGTTTGGCCCCGCCACCAACGGCCACACCGCTGAAATGCTGGCGGAAGCGCGGTCCCGCGCCGCTGCCGGACATCTTCAATATATGGAAACCATGTTCAACCCGGACGGAGGCGCTTCCCTCCGGCTCGGCGCATCTCTCGGATGGAACGACGACTTGGGCAAATTGCGCGAGCAGTTGTTGTCCGGAGGACTTCCGAAGATCGTAGCCGATGCCACGAAATTTCTTGACGATACCGAAAAGAAAGAACAGGAAGAACTGCGCTGCGGCCAGCCCCATCCTGACCCCGGCTGCAACGTGCAGGCCCGCTATCTTTATCAGGTGGCTCGCGGCTTGCCGAAGGAAATGGTATTCGCCCAGATTCTCGCCGGCTTTGAGCTGGCGCAAAAAGACTCCCGCGTCGTCGGGCTCAATCTGGTGATGCCTGAAGACGCCTACCTGCCAATCCACGATTTCAATCTGCACATGCGTATGCTCGACTTTCTGCACCGCCTCTATCCCAAAGTCCACATCACGCTGCACGCGGGAGAGCTGACGCAAAACCTTGTTCCGCCGGAAGAGCTGTTTCACGTCCGCGCGTCGATTGAGAGCGGCCATGCCGAGCGCATTGGCCATGGCGTGGACGTAATGCAGGAACCCGATCCCGAAGGACTTCTCCGGATGATGGCGCAGCAGAAAGTTCTGGTCGAAATCTGCCTGACCAGCAATGACGTGATCCTTAACGTTACCGGCGACCATCATCCGCTGCCGATCTATCTGAAATACGGCGTGCCTGTTGCGCTGGCCACGGACGATCCGGGAGTCTCACGCGGAGATATCACACAGGAATATGAACGCGCCTCGGCGACCTACCATCTCAGCTATCGCGAACTCAAAAAGTTTGCGCGCAACAGCCTTACCTTCAGCTTTTTGCCCGGTGAGAGCATCTGGAAAAACGCCGCAACCGGCGCTCGCGCCGCTGCATGCGTAACGGACAAACCGGACGCGGCAAAGCCTTCAGCAAGCTGCGCCGCTTTTCTTGCTTCCAGCGAAAAAGCGCAAACACAATGGAAGCTGGAAGAAGCCTTCTCCGATTTTGAAAGTCGGTTCTAGAATCTCTATGCCTCTGTGCCTCCATGGTAGATTTTGTTCTTCCCGATCGCGCGCGATGACGGCGATCACGCGCGATGACGGCGATTTCCTTGACACTCCAGCTACAATGGACGGGATTTTTCCAGGGCAATCTCATTTTTCAGCTTAGAAGGACCCAATGTCGCGATACGCGGGTTTGCTGGGCATCATCGTCTTTTTGTCGATCGCATATCTGTTCTCCACCAACCGCCGCGCTATCCGGCTGAAGACGGTGCTCTGGGGACTGGGGCTGCAGTTCCTGTTTGCCTGGATCGTGGTCCGTTACTCATGGGGCCAGATCGTGATGGCAAAAGTCGGAGACAAGGTAAAGACACTGCTGGCGTATTCGTTTTCCGGCTCCAGCTTTGTTTTTGGCGATCTCGGATCCAACGCGTCTCACCTGGGTTTTTTCTTTGCTTTTCAGGTATTGCCAACCATCATCTTCATCTCCGCATTTTTTGCGCTGCTCTATCACCTGGGCGTGATGCAGGTGATTATCAAAGCAATGGCGTGGGCCATGAACCGCTTCATGGGCGTCAGCGGCGCAGAGTCGCTGGACGTGGCTGCTTCCATCTTCATGGGCCAAACCGAAGCCCCGCTCACGATTCGCCCATTGCTTCCCGAATGCACCAAGTCTGAATTGATGACGATCATGACCGCGGGCATGGCCCATGTCTCCGGCGGCATCATGGGTGCTTATATCCTTTATGGAATCGAGGCTCGGCACTTGCTTGCCGCCGTGATCATGACGGCGCCCGGCACCATCCTGATGGCCAAGATGCTGGTGCCGGAAACCGAACAGCCGAAAACCGCCGGCACCGTGCAGATCTCAAAAGAGGAAATGCATAAAGACGCCAACGTTCTTGGCGCGATTGCCCGCGGCACCATCGATGGCGGACAGCTCGCTTTTAATGTCGCCATCATGCTTATTTCTTTCCTGGCGCTCATTGCCTTGCTAAACGGCATCATGGGCTGGACGCATAATCAAGCCCACATGCACTGGTTTCCCGCAAGCATTCAGCAGGTACTGGGTTTTATTTTTGCGCCGGTGGCGTGGCTGATTGGCGTTCCCAAACACGACTGCAGCGCCATCGGCAACCTGCTGGGCTCGCGCATGGTCATCAATGAGCTGTATGCGTACACGCTGCTGGGCGCGCAGAAGGCCGTGCTCGACCCGCGTTCTTTCACCATCGCCACCTTTGCGCTGTGCGGCTTTGCCAACTTCAGTTCCATCGGCATACAGATCGGCGGCATTGGTGCTCTGGCGCCGAACAAACGTGATCAGCTCGCCAGGCTCGGCTTCCGTGCCATGATTGCCGGCACCATGGCCAATCTCATGTCGGCTTCGATTGTCGGCCTTTTGATGCGGAGCTGAGATGACGCGATGCCGTGTTGCGCTGGGCATGGCAAGCCCGCTTTTGGCTTGAATGGGTAGAGAAAGCCCTCGCCTGCGACTGTGCGCTTTTTCTGAAAATGCCCTGACCGAATTTGGGAGGATGTTCGCAGTTAAAACACAAAGACCAATTGCCAATTGCCAAAGTACCCCGCTTAACAATCTTCGCCCGCCGCTTAACTTTGTGCGTTTCTTCAAAACGCTTCGCTATTTTGTTGCGCCCACTTTCGCCGCGCGATTATAAGACTAGAGACGGGCTACGCCGGTGCACGAACACCGAACGCAGCCCTAACCACAAATCACCTTCCAAAGAAAGGCGACCCATGGCTGACACAGATTCTAGCAGTGTGCCGAAACCGCACGTCTACGATCTCCTCCACCGTCTCAACGCATCATTCGCCCGCGTTCATCGCAATATGGAAGCATTGGAACAGGTCGGCATTTTCGACCCACTCATGATGCAGACCCTTAACCGCCAGTCTGAGCAGCTTCGGGCAGGCGCGAATTACCATCTGCTCGGGGCCATGCGCCGCATCGAAGAGCGCGACCGCGAGAAATTTTCACAGCCGCCAAATGAGTGAACCGTCAAACCCCTAACCGACCCGCCGCGAGGCGGGTTTTGTTGTCTGGAAAGAGAGTACATCGCGAAACGTCATCGATAGGGTTGCAACAAACCCCCTCACCACTTCCTAAACCGGTTCGTATCAAGGTATTAGCTTGTGGTTGTGCCGTAATTGCTTCCAAAATAAGTCCGGCTTCAGCCCTTGAGGCAAATCGACAGGCAGCTAGCCACGTTCATCCAGGTTGTATAATTCTCGCGCTCGGCGATCATCAGTAAAAACTGTGGGGGTTTATGCGTTTAAAAGCAATCGCTGCGTTTGCCATTCTGTCTCTTTTCGCGTCCATCGTTCCGGCCTGGGGACAAGCCACGACCAAAATCGGCGTGATCACCTCTTTAACCGGCAGCCTGGCGGCTTTCGGTGAGGCGCACAAGAATGGCTATGCCATCGCCCTGGACGAAATCAACGCCAAGGGCGGCGTGCTCGGCAAAAAGATAGAGCTCGATTTTTACGACGACCAGAGCAAGCCCGATCAGGCCGTTCAGGGCGTCTCCAAGCTGATCGACCAGGACCAGGTCCCCGTTCTGCTCGGGTCCTATTCCAGCGAGAGCACCAAGGCCATTGTGCCGGCGGTTTCGCAGCGCGAGACTCCTCTCATCATCCCCACTGCCACCGCCGACAACGTGATGGACTCCAAATCGCCATGGATTTTCCGCGTCTGCGCCGGAGCCAATGATTACGCCAAAGAGACCATCGCATTCTTAAAGGCCAATGGCGCGCCCAAGAAGATGGCGATCGTGTATGAGAACACCAACTTTGGCCAGTCGAACATGAAGGCCATGACCGCCGCGGCCAAGGAAGCCGGCATTGAACTGGTGGCCGTTGAGTCCTATGAAGCCAAATCGCCCGATTACAAGGCCGTCCTGCAACGCGTGAAGCAGGCAAATCCCGACGTAATCTATCTCTGCTCGTATCTCCTTGACGCTACCACTCTGATGCGTCAGGCCCGGGAAGTGGACTTGAATCCCAAGTATTACACTTCAGCCGGAACAGGATTTGCCGCTGCTGAATTTCCCACGGAAAAAGGCGCGGGCAAAAACGCCGAATATACTTTCTCCGTTTCCCAGTGGCTGCCGGAAGCAAAGTGGGCAGGCTCAAAAGAATTTGACGCGGAGTATTTCAAGCGGTTTAAGAGCCATCCTGCTTATCACGCCATCCAGGCGTATGCCGCATTACGCGTGGCTGCCCAGGCCATCAACAATGCCAAGTCGCTGGAGCCCCTCAAGATTCGCGATGCAATCAAGAACATCAACATGTCTTCCACTCCTTTTGGCCCCATCAAATTTGAGAACGGACAAAATCAGCATCCGGTCCTGATTACGCAGGTGCAGAAGGGACAATATCGCGTGGTCTTCCCGGCAGACGCTGCGGAAGTCAAGCCAATCATTCCCGCGCCGGTGTGGTCCAAGAGATAGTCAGCGGCACGGCGCGATACTACCGCTTGCGGGCAGGAGGTCTTGAAGACCGTTGGTTCGCTTCTTACAAGCCTGTGCTGATGGTCTTTTGACCGGGGCGCTCTACGCCGTGATCGGAATGGGCCTGGCCTTGATTTTTGGCGTCATGCGCATCGTCAACTTTGCTCATGGCGCGTTTCTCATGGTGGGCATGTACGCCACCTACGTATTGTTCGATTATTTCAAGCTCAATCCGTACATCGGATTTCTTCCGGCTGGTCTCATACTGTTCATTTTTGGCTACCTCGTATATCTAGTTCTGATACGGCCCATTCGTGACCGCTCCCACTTCATGCAGATCCTCATGACGATGGGGATCGGCCTGATTCTTACCGACGCTGCGCAACTCATCTTCAAGGCCGACTATCGCCAGACGAACATCGCGCTGATCAACCGTAGCGTGCATCTTGGGCCGTTTGGAGCGAACGCCGCTGAGGTTCTTTCGTTTGCCATTGCCATCGCTTTTGTCGTAGGCCTGCGCGCGTTCGTCGTTAGAAGCCGTACCGGCCAGGCTTTGCGCGCAATTTCTCAAAATGCTGAAATTGCGCCGCTCATGGGCATCAATCTTGTTCGCATCCAAGGCATTAGCTTTGCCCTGGGTACCGCTCTCGCAGGCATCGCGGGCGGCCTTCTCCTCCCTCGACTCTATCTTTTTCCCGGTGTGGGCGAAGATTACACCACCAAGGCATTCGTCATGGTTGTGCTTGGCGGCATGGGATCGATTGAAGGGGCGGCGTTGGGCGGGCTGGTGCTGGGCTTGTCAGAAAGCCTCACCAGTCTGTATCTCGGCAATCAGTGGGCCTTGATCGTCGACTTTGTTCTGTTTCTCTTGGTGCTCTCATTCAAACCCGCCGGCATCTTTGGGAGGCAGCGCGCATGAGCCTCTTGAAGAGTTGGAAATTCTGGGTATCGCTGATTGTCTTGCTGATTTGGGCGCGGATGCCATGGTTTATCCGCAACAATTATCAGTTGCAGGTGCTCTTTCGCATCACTCTGTTCGCCGCGCTCGGGCTTGCCTGGAATCTTGTGGGCGGCTATGCAGGACAGCTTTCCCTCGGCCACGTCGCGTTCTTTGGCATGGGCGCTTACGGGCTGGCCATCTTCACTGACCTTGGCGTGCCCGTGTGGATCTCGGCGATTCTCGCCGCCATCGTCGCAACCGCAGTCGCAGCTGTGATTGGCGCGATTGCCTTCCGCCTTCGTGGTCCTTATTTCGCGCTTGCCACCATTGCGTTTGCGGAGGTCTTACGCCTTGCCGCGACCAATTTGAATATCACCGGAGGTGCCATTGGCTTGACCATGCCCGCGCTCTTTGTCGGCCGGACCTTCTGGCGGTCGTTTTATCTCGCCGCTGTAGTGTTGGCCGTAATCTCATTCCTAACGAACTATTGGGCCTCGCGCTCACGCTTTGGCTATTACCTCATGGCCATTCGTGAAGATGAAGATACAGCCAGCGCCGTGGGCATCAACACTGCGCGCTGCAAATTGTATGCGCTGCTGATAAGCGCGTTTCTCACCGCGCTGGCCGGCGCTCTTTATGGCAGCGCGTTCCAGTTCATCGTTCCCGATAGCATTCTCACCATCGACATTTCCATTCAGATCGCCATCATCACCATGCTGGGGGGCGCAGGAACATTGCTGGGGCCGATCGTGGGCGCGGTACTGCTACTGACCGCGTCAGAGGCTTTCAAGAACCAGTTCCAGGAGAGCCACCTTCTGATTTACGGCGTCTTAATCGTTCTGGTAGTGCTCTTCCTGCCGGAAGGTATTGTCGGCGGGTTGCAACACCGCTTCCGCAAGCGGCTCAAGCCGCCGAAAGATGCCAAACTGCAACCAGCGCTCAGGGAAGCATCCCGATGACGCCTATTCTCGAAATGCAGAATGTCACCAAACGCTTCGGCGGTCTCAGGGCCGTGAAAGGCGTTTCACTGGCTATGAACGAGGGCGAGATACTTTTTATCATCGGTCCCAACGGCGCGGGCAAGACTACGGTATTCAACCTGATCAGCGGATTTCTTCATCCCAACGAAGGCGTCATTCGTTTTCAGGGCAAGGACATTTCCAAAATGTTGCCGGACCGCGCTGCCCGCCTGGGCATCGGGCGCACGTTTCAGATCGTCAAGCCCATCCCCAGTTTGACTGTGCTGCAAAACGTGATGCTGGGTGCTTTCATGCACACGCGCAGCCTGGGCCATGCTGCACAAGAGGCGGCAAAGATTCTCGACTTTCTTCAGATGTCGCACCTCAGCAAATTCTCCGCGCGCGGTTTGCCTCTGGCGGCGCTTAAGCGCCTGGAGATTGCCCGTGCTCTGGCTACCAAGCCCAAACTGATTCTTCTCGACGAAGTCGTCTCTGGGCTCACCACCAGTGAAGCGCTGGCCCTGGCGGAGCTGGTGAAGCGTCTGCCGGAATGGGGCGTCAGCGTGGTCGGCGGCGTGGAGCATGTGATGCAGGTGGTCATGAAGATCGCGCATCGTGTTATTGTTCTCGACTACGGCGCCAAGATCGCCGAAGGCACTCCAGCGGAAGTGGTGAAGCAGCCTGAGGTCATTGAAGCCTACCTCGGGCCAAAGTATAAGGAGCTGACCCAGTGAATGCGCCGGCCAGTTCGCTTCATCCAACTGCGGGCGCACCCTTGCTGGAAGTTGGCAGCCTAACCGCTTATTACGGCGATTTGCAGGCGCTCTTCGATATTTCGCTGCAAGTGAACGCCGGCGAGATCGTAACGCTCATCGGCGCGAATGGAGCAGGGAAGACAACGATCCTGCGCGTCATCTCCGGCATGAAGCCGCCGGCCAGCGGCTCCGTGCGCTTTGAAGGGCATGACGTCTCTCGCGTGCCGGCGCATGAGATGGTAGCTCGCGGCGTAAGCCACGTGCCTGAAGGACGCCAGGTTTTCCCCTTCATGACGGTAAAAGAAAATCTGTCGCTCGGGGCGTATACTCCGCGTGCGCGTGGCAATATAAAGCGCCTGATGGAAGAACAACTCGCGTTGTTTCCCAGGCTCGCGGAAAGAATGGACCAGTTGGCCGGTACGCTTTCCGGCGGCGAGCAGCAGATGGTCGCCATCGCTCGCGGTCTCATGGCCCAGCCGAAACTTCTTCTTCTCGACGAACCTTCTCTCGGCCTTGCGCCAAAAATCGTTGAAGAAGTTTTTGAGAAGATTCAGGAAGTTCGCCGCACCGGCATTACCATGCTGATTGTGGAGCAGAACGTGGTCAGCGCCCTGAGCATCTCAGACCGTGGCTACGTTGTGCAGAACGGCGCTGTGCTGCTGGCCGACGCGGCCAAGAATCTGCTCAGCAATGAAATGGTCCGTGCTGCATATCTGGGTTTGTAACGGCGATTGCTTTCGGCATCGAAAGGCCAATTGCGGCTTTGCGCTCCCGAAATATAATCAAACCATGACAACTGCCGCCAAGGATCGGGTGAAAGATCGGGTAAACGATCGGGCCAGGAATCCAGCCGTGGAGCGCCAGATCGACGAGTTGCGCGAAACCATCCGCCACCATGAACATCTGTATTACGTTCTGGACGCACCCGAACTCCCAGATGCCGAATTTGATCGCCTGATGCAGGAGCTCAAGCGCCTGGAGGCTGCGCACCCTGAGCTGATCACCGCCGACTCGCCCACGCAGCGTGTCGGGGGCAAGCCATTGGAGGGCTTTCTCAAGGTCGTACATTCGCGGCCCATGCTTTCGCTCGACAACGCTTACAACGAACAAGAACTACGCGACTGGGACCGCCGTGTCCGCGAGATGGCAGGCAACGAAAAGATCGAATATGTTTGCGAACTCAAGCTGGACGGCATGTCGATGGCGCTTACTTATCAGCAGGGCAGATTGTTCAGGGGCGCGACACGCGGCGATGGCACGATTGGCGAAGACGTGACTTCGAATGTCCGCACCATGCGCTCCGTTCCTCTTTCGGTGCAGGTCACAACGCTCAAGAAGGCCGGTGTTCCCGCCGACTTTGAAGTTCGCGGCGAGGTGGTCATCCCCCTGGTTGCATTCGAGCGGATCAATGAAGATCGTGAGCGCCACGAACTGAGTAAGTTCGCCAACCCGCGCAATGCCGCTGCCGGCACCATCCGTGTTCTGGAACCCAACATCGTGGCCCAGCGACGGCTGGATTTTTATGCGTATTTCCTACTTGTAGATGGCAAGTTCTATCCCGAGCGCCATAGCGATTCCCTGGAGGCGCTGCATGCTCTGGGTTTCAAGGTCAATCCGAACCACGCATTGGTCCGCGATATTGACCAGATTCTGAAGTTCATCGCCAAATGCGAGCAGATGCGTGACACCCTGGGTTACGAAATTGACGGCGTTGTCATCAAGATAAATTCCACGCGGACGCAGCAACGGCTTGGGTTTACCGGAAAAGCGCCGCGCTGGGCTATTGCCTATAAATACGCCGCGCGCAACGGTACCAGCCGGATTGAAGACATTCTGGTTCAGGTTGGGCGCACCGGCAAGCTCACTCCTGTGGCCGCACTCAAGCCAGTTCTCATCGGCGGCACGACGGTCACCCGCGCCACGCTTCACAATCAGGATGAGATTGACCGCTTGGGCGTGAAGATTGGCGATTGGGTGATGATCGAGCGCGGCGGCGACGTGATTCCCAAAGTCGTAAAAGTAATCGAGGATAAAGAGCATCCGCGTGGCCACAAAACGTTTCACATGCCGGAGCGCTGTCCTGAGTGCGGCGGCCACATTGTCCGCATCGAAGGCGAAGCCGACCACCGCTGCGTGAACACGGCGTGTCCGGCAAAGCTGCGCGAAAGTATTCTGCATTTCGCGGCGCGTTCCGTGATGAACATAGAAGGCATGGGAGAGTCGCTGGTCAATCAGCTTTCCAGCCGCGGCTTGATCAAGGACCTTGCCGATATTTACGAGTTGAACAAAGAAAAGCTGCTCACGCTGGAACGCGTAGGAGAAAAATCCGCGGCGAACGTGTTGCGCGAAATTGAACAATCACGGCGACTGCCGCTGGAGCGCGTAATTTACGGCTTGGGGATTCGTTTTGTGGGCGAGCGAACCGCGAAGTTTCTGGCCGAACATTTCGGTTCCATGGACGCTCTTATGGCCGCCTCTGTCGACGAGTTGCAGGAAGTGGACGAAGTGGGCCCGCGCATTGCCACCAGCATCCAGGAGTTTTTCGCCGAGCCACGCAATCGCGATCTGGTAAAACGCCTGGGCAAGTATCTGACGTTCAAAGGCGAAAAGAGACAGCGCGGTACTACGCTGGCCGGCAAGACGTTTGTTATCACGGGAACGCTTGCCAATTACTCTCGCGAGGCAGCCAAAAAGCTGGTAGAAGATGCCGGTGGCAAGGTCTCAGGGTCCGTCAGCAGGAAGACGGATTATGTGATCGCCGGCGAAGAGCCTGGCTCCAAGCTGGATAAAGCGCGCGAATTAGGCGTGCAGGTGATCGACGAAAAGCAGATGGAGCAACTGGCCCGGGGATAACCTGCACCGGAGCGGCCGCAGCAAAACAAGAGCAATCCAGACTGATGGAAAAACCCCATGCCCAGGCACTGTCTATCAGCAATAGACGGAGTGAAAGCCAACGAAAGTGCTCAGCTGCGTTCATCTTAGCCAGAGTCGCACTCATTGTTCCGCGCATTCGCTTCTGTGGGATTCAACGCGAAAAACGTGCATGGAATCGTAACTCTTAGTAATCTATTAGAGACATGGCAGCGGACAACTCATTTGACATCGTAAGCAAAGTGGACTTGCAGGAAGTCTCCAACGCGATCCAGAACGCGCTCAAGGAGATCCACACGCGGTTTGACCTGAAAGATTCAAAATCTGACATTCAACTGGAAGGCAAAGAGGCGATGGTTCTGTCGTCGGCCGATGAGTACAAGCTGAAGGCGGTGACGGACATTCTCCAGAGCAAGCTGGTAAAGCGCGGCGTGCCCATCAAGGCTCTCAGCTATGGCGTGGTAGAACCCGCGGCCGGTTCCAGCGTGCGCCAGAAGATCACCATGCAGCAGGGCATCCCGATTGAGAAAGCGCGCGAGATTGTGAAGCTGATCAAGGACTCAAAGAAGAAAGTGCAGGCTTCCATCCAGGGCGACACGGTGCGCGTGAGCGGCAAAGACCGCGACGCGCTCCAGGAAGTGATTGCGCTCCTGAAGGGGCATGACTTCGGCATCGATATGCAGTTCACGAATTACAGGAACTAAAAAGGACATTTTGAGTTCACCGGCGACAACCACTGCCAAGGAAGTTTTCGAGCTGTTGCGCGACGATCTTGCCGCTATTGAGCGCGAGTTCGGCCGCGATACCGTTTCCAGCGTCCGTGCCATCACCGATATCGGCGAGCACCTGCGCGCGGGAGGCGGGAAGCGCATACGGCCGGTGCTTCTGCTGCTCTCAGCCAAGCTCTTTTCGCATGAAGAAAAAAGCGCCATCAAGCTGGGGGCCGTCGTGGAAATGCTGCATACGGCCACGCTGGTGCATGATGACATCATTGACGAAGCCAAGACGCGGCGCGGCCGTCCCGCGGCCAATACCAAGTGGGGCAACTCAAAATGCGTGCTCGCGGGCGACTGGCTTTACATGCAGGCCTTCAAGATCGCCGTGCAGGAGCGCAACTTCCGCGTGCTGGACGTGCTGATCGACTTGACGCAGCAAATGGTCGAGGGCGAGCTGCTGCAAATGGAGAAACTGGGCAAATGCATCTCGCTGGAAGAACATTTTGACCTGATCTTCCGCAAGACAGCCTGCCTGTTTTCGGTGTCAACACGGCTGGGCGCGCTCATCGGCAATGCAAGCGAAGAACAGGAAGGCCGTTTGGGCGAATACGGCCGCAACCTCGGCCTGGCTTTCCAGATCGTGGATGACGTACTTGACTTGACTGCTTCCGAAGAGGTGCTGGGCAAGCCCGTAGCCAGCGACCTGCGTGAAGGCAAAGTCACCATGTCAGTAATCCATGCCCTGCAGCAATGCACGCCGGCGGAGCGCAAACTGGTGGAGACGGTGCTGGAAGAGCGCGCATTCGTCAGCGTGAAGCACGAGCAGATTCTGGAAATGCTGGACCGCTATGGTTCCATCCCTTACGCATACGACGCCGCTGCCAAACACGCTGAGACAGCGCGCAAAGCCATCTGTACCTTTCCAGCCTCCGATATCAAGCGCGCTCTTTTGTCGATCCCGGATTTTATCGTGGAGAGAAACAGCTAAACCTATTGCGCCACCTGTTTCATTCGATCCCGTAGATATTCCTGTTCCACTTTGTTGGTCACCAGCTTCAGCGCAGCTGCGTATGCCTCGGCCGACTCCGACTTCCGTCCCAGCCGTCGCAGAATGTCCGCCCGCGCCGCATGAAACAAATGATAGTCCTCCAGCCGTCCCGACGCGCCTACCTGATCGATCTGCGCCAGACCGCGCTCCAGGCCCTCACTCATCGCCACCGCCACAGCGTGGTTCAACGCGACGATCGGCGATGGCGTAAGGCGCATCAGTTCCTGATAGATCGCTGCGATCTCGTGCCAGTCCGTCTCACTGGGAGAACTCGCTTCCGCGTGGATTGCCGAGATCGCCGCCTGCAACTGATAAGGGCCAGCCTTACGCATCCGCAAAGCCCGGTTCAACAACGCAATGCCTTCGCGAATACGTTCCTTGTCCCACAGCGACCGGTCCTGCTCTTCCAGAGTGACGAGCTTGCCTTGCTGATTCATGCGCGCGTCGCGGCGTGAATCGTGCAGCAACATGAGTGCGAGCAGGCCAAGGTTTTCTGGTTCGTCCGGCAGAAGTTCGCACAGCGTCCGGCACAGCCGGATAGCCTCAGCGCACAGTTTGCGGCGGACCAGCGAGTCCCCCGCAGTGGCCGAATATCCTTCATTGAACACCAGGTAAATCACCGACTGTACCGAGTTGAGCCGCTCCGGGAGCTGCGCCCGGGGAGGGACTTCATAGGGAATGCGGGCCTCGGCGATCTTGCGTTTGGCGCGTACCAGCCGCTGCGCCAGCGTTGGCTCCGGCAGCAGGAACGCGCGGGCGATTTCCGGCGTGGTCAGCCCGCCCAGAGTACGCAGCGTCAGCGCTACTTGCGCTTCCTGATGCAGCGCCGGATGGGAACAGGTGAAGATGAGCCGCAATCGATCGTCGGGGAACGTAATCGGCTCGGCTTCAAGCATGGTCATGTCCTGCTCATACGCGGTTGGTGTCTCATACAGCAACGGATCTTGTTTCTCACGCCGCACGCGTTCTTGCCGGCTCTGATCCACCAGCTTGCGGTGGGCCACCGATGTGATCCATGCCCCAGGATTATCCGGCACGCCTTTCGCCGGCCAGTACGCCACCGCGGTGGCAAAAGCTTCCTGCATTGCCTCTTCTGCCTTGTCAAATGATCCGGAAATGCGGATCAGCGTCGCCAGAATGCGGCCCGATTCCTGGCGGAAGACAGATTCGATCGTGCGTCCTAGTTCATCCATTGCTGGAAGCTGAACTTTGCGCCATTTGCGTTTCCCTGGTGCTGGCCAGGACTTCTCGAAATGGGCGAATTTCCACGCAGCCCTGAATTCCGCCACAGGCCGTGGGGATTTGTGCGGCCCATGCAATCGCCTCATCGACGTCCTTGCAATCCAGGATGTAGTAGCCGGCCAACTGTTCCTTGGTCTCTGCAAAAGGCCCGTCAGTAATCACCGGCGTGCCATTCTGCATCCTTACAGTGGTCGCGGTGGTGGTATTTGCCAGCGGCTCTGCCCCTTCCAGCACACCTTTTGCGCCCGCTGCCTGCATCACCGCGCGATGACCGTTGATTACCTGCTGCATCTCTTCCTGTGAGCTGCGCGCGACCGCGTCTTCCTGGGTATAAATCAAAAGCATGTAACGCATAAGATCTCCGTTTCGAATCGGTGAAGGAAGCGCGCTCGGATTGGACCAGGGCGCGCCTCGCGTTCTCTCAGCTTTCATTTTACTCGGCGATATTCGATGTTCTCTACAAACTTGGGCTTGCCGTTTTCCTGGAAAGTCCAGTTGGCGGTGAACTGGTCGGCGCTCGCGAATTTGAAAGCGACGTTATGCATGTGTCCTGCATTTGGGTTGGCCAGATTGCCGCCTCCGGCAAAGTCAAATTGGATCAGGTTGCTTGCGGGATCATAGGCTTCGGCCTGCATATGCGGCTGGTTGCCGGCGGTGCAGTAATGCGTCAGCACCAGGCGGTTGCCGTCAAGATGGTACACAGTCAACATCTCGCCTTCGCCCGGGACGCTGACCCGTTCCGCCAGGGCGTTGCCGTTCGAAATCACTTCGTAGGAACTGGTCACTTTGCCGCGTTCGCTGGTCGCTTCCCAGGTTCCGGCGAGAGTTTTTAGTTTATTGAAAGCCGCCGCCGCATTGGTTTCCGGTTTGTCTGTCGCTCGCGCCACGCTCGTGGCCAGGCCGAGCCAGAATATTGTTGCCGCCATTACGCCAACCATCCAGAGTGAAATGGTTCGAATTTTGCTCATAACTTCCTCCTCGTTAAGATCGCCGGCAGGAACGTCGCTCGTCCTGCTCACCGTAACGACGCATGGCCTGGCCGAAATCGACATCCCGAATCAGGTTTTCCCGCCACGCCGCGTGGGGGCAAATTGCCAGTCACGTATTGAGGTAGGCCGGGGGCAGCCTCTATACTGATAGGGACAAGGGGACTAAGGCGTGGCTCTTTCCGTTGTAATCGTGGATGACGAACAACTCGCTCGTGACGAACTCAGCTACCTGCTCAAATCGGTAGGCGACGTCAACGTGGTGGCCCAGGGACACAACGGTCTTGAGGCCGTGAACCTTATCAAAGAGTTTTCTCCAGATTTATTGTTTCTGGACGTGCAAATGCCGGGGCTTGACGGTTTCGGCGTTCTTAAAAAACTGCTGGACAGAAAGCTTTCCATCCCGCAGATTGTGTTTGCAACCGCGTTTGATCAGTACGCAGTTAAGGCTTTTGAAGTCAATGCGGTAGACTATATTCTTAAACCTTTTGATAAGAAACGCGTGGTCCTGGCCGTGGAGAAAGCCCGCAAAAAACTTCAAGGCGTTTCCACCGGCACAGAAAAGCTGGACACGCTGATGAAGTTGCTCGAATCCCAGCGTCCGCAGAATTCCAAAGTCCTATTGCGGAGCGCCGGCCGTCTTCTGCTGGTCGATCAAAAAGACCTCTGCTTTGCTTCAATTGAAGATGGAATTATCAGTGTAGTTGCCACCAATCTTGAAGGCCAGTCCAACTGTCGCACTCTTGAAGAGCTACTTGAAGGGCTTGACCCGGAAACATTCTGGCGCGCGCACCGGTCTTTTGTCGTGAATATCAACCGGATCAAAGAAGTGGTGCCCTGGTTCAAAAGCTCTTATCAGCTTCGCATGGACGACCGCAAGCAGACGGAAATTCCCGTCAGCCGCGCCCAGACGAAACGGCTCAGGGAACTTTTTGGCCTGTAAGCTGTTCGGTTGAATCGATGGGCGCCGTCCGCTTTTACGTGGCAGTCTAATGCGAGGAATTTGACCCCAAAGCAATCCGCAGCAAATCCGCCGCCAGGGGGAATACGTCTACATTTTCCATATTGCAAAGGACTACTGCTCCGGCTCTGCGCTCCGGTTGCATGAGGATCACGGTGCTCACCCGTTGTTGTCCTCCGCCATGGCCAATTGTTGCAAAGCCGAACCATGTGCTGAAGCCCCACCCCAAAGCATAACCCCGGGTTGAATCCTGCGCTGTTGGGCCGGCCGTCTGTTTGGTCCACATCTGCTGCCGTGTTGCCGATTTCAGCAGCTTGTCATTTAGCAACGCTACTTCCAATCGTGCCATGTCCTGGGCATCTGAGATCAGCCCGCCGCCAGGGACCTTATAGCTCGTATCGGCCAGATCGGAGTTGGCGGTTTCGCCGCTCTTCATCTTCTGGTAACCCTGCGCGCGGTGCGGAATGATGCGGTGAACATCGTCCACCTGCGTATGCAGCATTCCTGCCGGAACGAAGATGGCCTGCTTCATAAAGTCGGCATACTTCTGCCCTGAAGCGCCTTCCATTACGCAGCCTAGCAGGGTGTAGCCGAACGTAGAATAATGAAATTGTTTTCCCGGCTCGTCGACCAGCGGATCATTCGCAAAAAGCTTAAGCGCGTCTTCCATCGACTCAAAATGTCTTGTGCTGCTTACTTCCGGATCGTCCGGCGATTCACTCTTGTAATGCCGGATGCCGGCTCTGTGTGCCAGTACTTCCCGCGTGGTAATTGGAAAAGGTTTCACCGGGAAAGCAGGACAGTACTTCTGGACAGGAGCATCCAGTTCGAGTTTGCCATGCTCTGCCAGCCACATGGCCCCGGTAGCCGAAACGGCCTTTGAAACCGACGCCAGTCGGTACATGGTCTCATCCGTCGCGGGGACATTATTCTCCAGGTCGGCTAGCCCATAACCGGATGTCCAGACCAGCGCACCATCTCGCACGACCGCGATCGAAACGCCAGGCGCACCGGTTTTCGACATGAACTCAGAGATCTTGTTGTTGATCTGGCTGATTGAGGAAGGGTCCAGTTTAGTCTGGCCGTGGGCGGCAGCCATGGCACATGTGAGCAGAAAGGCACACAGTCGAAAAAGCATCTCCGAATTGTACTTAACTTGGCCGGATCTCGGGAGTCAGCGAAAATTCCAGCCTGCGGGAGCCGCGCAATACAATCAGCCGCGTTGCGATTCCAATTCTGTCTTCTCCCAGCAGACGGTGCAGAACGTCAACGCCCTCTACCGGCTGGCCTGCTAATGAAATGATCACGTCGCCTTCCTGCAAACCAGATTTTTGCGCCGGGCTTCCGGGTTCCGCGGAAAGAACCAACGCGCCGGTGGAAGTCTCAAGCTCATAGTGCCGCGCAATGATTCGGTTTAAAGCAGCGGTCTGTGCCTGGACACCAATGTAGCTTCGCCGCACCCGCCCGTAGCGGATCAGTCTGCTGGCGATGAACTGCGCCGTGTTAACGGAGATGGCAAAGCACAGACCCTGCGCCGGTAGAATGGTTGCGGTATTCACGCCCACGACTTCGCCCTGGGAATTCACCAGGGGTCCGCCGGAGTTGCCGGGATTCAACGCCGCATCGGTCTGGATTACGTCTTCAATCAGACGTCCTGACTGCGAGCGCAGGCTCCGTCCCAACGCGCTCACCACTCCGGCGGTCACCGTGTACTGGAAGCCGTAAGGATTGCCGATGGCAACTACCAGCTGACCGACGCGGATCCGCCGTGAGTCACCCAGCTTAACGCTGTGTAAAATCGGTGCATCGATCCGCAACAGCGCCAGGTCAGTGTCAGGGTCCTCGCCAATCAGTTGCGCCTTAAAGTCGCCGGCGTCGGGTGTCCATACGGTAATTTTCTCGCCACCATGGACAACGTGGCTGTTGGTCAAAATGAATCCATCCGGGGTAAAAATGAACCCGGAACCGCCGCCGCCCCGGCCTTGTTTACTTTCAACCTGTATACGGACCACCGCCGGGCTTACGGACTCAGCCACCGTGGTTACAACTCGGGAATAAGCGTCCATTGCCTCGGCTTCGGTCGCGCCAGCGGATGCGGGTTGAACTTCGGGGGCCGGAAAAGAGATTAAATAAGGTTTGCTGCTCATACCGTCCATTGGATAGAACGGCCGGGGCAAAGGATTCACCACCCTCCGCTGGTAGCCGTCCGCCAAGGCGATGCCCAATTTACAATGCCTTCGTGAATGATCTTCATGGCAAGACCGTTTTCATCACCGGCGGCGCGCGACGTCTCGGCAGGGCCATCGCTCTTGCCATGGCCCATGCTGGAGCGAACGTCGCCTTTACTTTCCGCTCTTCCGCAAGCGAAGCGGGACAGACGCTTAAGGAGATCAAGGCCGCCGGTGTTCAGGGCATGGCGCTCGAATGCGACCTGCGCGAACCCAACAGCGCCGAAAAGTCGGTAAAGAACGTTCTGAACCGCTTTGGGCAAATCGATCTTCTGGTCAATAATGCCGGCGTCTTTGAAACCGCTGACATCGATCACATTACGGCCGCACAATGGGACGAAGTGTTCGCGGTGAACGTACGCGCTCCATTCCTGATGTCTCAAAGCTGTATCCCGGCGTTGCGTAGCTCCAAGGGGCGCATCATTAATATGGGATCGCTCGGTGGAGAGAATCCCTGGGTGACTCACGCCCATTACTGCGCGTCCAAAGCCGCGCTGCATATGCTGACTCAGGTCATGGCTAAGGCGCTGGCGCCGGAGATTGCCGTAAACTGCGTTGCGCCGGGCATGATCGACGCCGGCGGAGGAGAAAAGGATCCGGCCCTGTTGCAACGCCTGGCCGAGCGTACTCCGCAAAAAAAGAACGGAACGCCTCAGGACGTTGTCAGCGCCGTGATGTACTTTGCCACCGCCCCGCACTTCATCACCGGACAGATACTCACCGTCGATGGCGGCCTTGGTCTTGGCTGACTATTTTTGGCTGACAAACGCTTTCACCACGATCGCCCGTGGGTCTTTTCCCAGCGGAATCATCGTTTCCAGTATTGGCAACTCCGGTTGTGATTTACCTTTGCTGTCGATCAACGAAAGCACCGTCATATCCCCGCTTCCGGTATTCACCACCAGCAATAGCAGCTGGTTCGGCGAAAGCGCTATTGGATCAGGATGGCTGCCAACTGTAACGGAGGCAGTCCGCTTGCCGTTGTCAATGCTGTACACCGCCACCGAGTCCGAGCCAAAGTTCGCGACATAGAGCAGCGCGTTGTCCGGCGACACCAGACTGCGTACCGGATGGTCGCCAATCTGAAACGTGTTGTTGACTTCGTTCGTGGCGGTCACGATTTCAGAGATCGAGCTGGCATCGAAGTCGCTCACAAACACTTCACCGCCATCCGGCTTCACCACAAGATCTACCGGCGTTTTCCCCACGTCCAGCAGCGTCAATAGCCGGTCTGTCTTTAGATCCACCACGCCAACCTGCCTGGATTCACTGCACGCCACAAAGACTTTGCTTGAGTCCGGCACAATCGCCATTTCCACAGGCCTGGCGCAGACCTTCACTTTGCTGCGGACTGCCAGCTTATCGGTATCCACAATGGCAATGGAATCTTCGTCGTGCAGTGCCACGATCGCAAGCTTGCCATCGGGCGTCAGTCGGGCCAGGTTGCTGCCGTTTCCGGTTGCGATGTACTTGAGGACCTTGCGCTGGTCCAGGTCGATCACTGACAGATTTGCCGAGCCGGAGTTGGCCACGTAAGCCCGCTTGCCGTCCCGTGAAACATCGATGAAAAAAGGAGCACGATGCACGCCTATGGTTGAGACCACCCGGCTGGTCTCCGCATCGATCACGCTAATGTTGTTGGATTCCGTGTTGGCGACGTAAATTTCGTTCTTGCGGGGATTCACCGCAAGCCCCGTCGGACTGCGTCCCACGGAAACCGTCGTAAGAATGGAGAGAGCGCGAAGATCGATCACCGTCACGCTGTTGCTGCCGCCATTGGAGACGTACGCGTACTCCCGATAATTGAGGCTGGGTTCCGGGGCGTCTTTGCAGCCGGAGAGCAGGGCAGGCGCCAGACAAGCCGCTAAGACGATCGCGCGCAAGTTACCGGCCGGCCTTGGCGATTGCCGGCTGCGTCCGCGGCTCCTGAACATTGCGGTGCAAGATTGCCGCAATCTGCCGTATCTCGTGCATCATCTCGTCAAATTGATCGGGGAAGATGGATTGCATGCCGTCAGAAAGGGCGTGGTCCGGATCATGGTGCACTTCCACCATCAGCCCGTCTGCTCCCACCGCGACAGCTGCCCGCGATAGCGGCAGTACCTTGTTGCGTTTTCCCGTTCCGTGGCTTGGGTCCACGATGATTGGGAGGTGGCTCAACCGCTGCACAGCCGGGACAATGCTCAGGTCCAGCGTGTTGCGCGTATGGTCGGCAAACGTGCGCACGCCGCGTTCGCACAGAATGACCTCATAGTTGCCTTCGCTCAGGATGTACTCCGCCGCCATCAGGAATTCTTCCAGCGTGGCCGACATGCCTCGTTTCAACATCACCGGTTTGCGCAGCCGGCCCACCTTCTTCAACAACGAGAAGTTCTGCATGTTGCGGGCGCCGATCTGGATTACATCGGCATACTCGGCAACCAACGCCAGCGATTCCTCATCCAGCGCTTCCGTGATGATTCGCAGCCCAAAGCGCTCGCGGATCTCCGCCATGATCTTCAAGCCATCTTCGCCCATGCCCTGAAAGGCATAGGGTGAGGTGCGGGGCTTGTAAGCGCCGCCGCGAAAAAACCGCGCGCCGCCCCTGGCCACGCGCTCAGCAATTGCAAAAGCCTGCTCGCGGGATTCGATAGAACACGGGCCGGCCACCACGCCCAGGTCGCGCCCGCCAAAACTTCCGTCACTGCCGGCGAAATTGATGACAGTGTCTTCTTCTTTGGCATCGCGGCTCACAAGCTTATACGGCTTGCTGACCTGGATCACTTCCTGAACGCCGGACATCTCTTCCAAGGCGCCGGGGTCCATGGCCGCCTTGTTGCCCGTAACGCCAATGGCCGTCCGCTGCGCGCCGGGGATGGCGTGCGCTCGATAACCGAGTGACTCGATCCGTTCACAAACGGCGCGAACCTGCTCCTCCGTGGCTTGCGCCTTCATCACCACTAACATATTGCTTTGGCCCTCACTGAAGCTCCAGTTTACTGTGATTTTGCTATCGGTAGCAATGAAAAGCTAGCGCCCGCCTGGGTTCGCGACCGATCATTACCATGTTAAAATCAATCATTTAGCACATGCCTTCAGGAGATTCAGAGCGTAACCGTCTAGCCACACCTAAGCAGAAATTGGTGGGCGATCGGGAACGCAGGCGGCTAAACATGAAAGACGTGCTGCTGTGGTCTGAAGGCGAGCCGCCCAGACCCGGTCCGAGACGCATCGGTATTCATACCTCGACTGCCGGCGGCGTAGAGATGGCCGCCGAACGCGCATACCGGCTGGGAGCCAACACGTTTCAGATTTTTTCTTCCAGTCCGCGGCAGTGGAGGCCGTACTCTCTGGGGCAGGTGCAGTGCGACGCCCTGCGCGGTTTGCGTGACAAATATGGCATCGGCCCCATGGCGGTCCACAGCAGTTATCTGGTGAACCTGGCCAGTGCCACGCCGGAGTTTCATCGCAAGTCCGTGGTGGCCTTTCGCGGCGAGCTGCAGCGCGCCCTGGCGCTTTGTGCGGAGTATTTAGTTTTACATCCAGGATCGTTTCGTGGGCGCAGTCGTGAAGAAGGCTTGGAACAGGTGGCGCGCTCGATTGCCGAAGCCGCGGAGGGACTGCAGCTCGAAAAGTCGAACCTTCGCGTGCTGATTGAGAACACCGGCGGCTCGGAATTTTCGCTGGGTGGATCGTTTGATCAGGTAGCGCATCTGTTGGAGTACCTGAGGCCGGTCTGTCCGGTGGGCGCATGCATTGACACATGCCACACGCACGTCTCGGGTTATGACATTGTTACTGAGGCTGGCTGGCACGAGACGATGCAGAAGCTGGATGAGACGGTAGGTTTGAAAAACGTAAAGGTCTGGCATTGTAATGATGCAAAAGACGCGCGCGGTTCGCGGCGCGATCGCCATGAGCACGTGGGCCAGGGCGCGATTGGTTTGGATGCGTTTCGCCGGTTGCTGAACGATCCGCGCATGGAGCACGCGGCATTCATCGCGGAAACGCCGATAGAGGAACCCGGCGATGATTTGCGCAACATAGAGACATTGAAGGGATTGGTTGAAATAGGAGAGGCGCCGGCAAAGCGGAAGAGAGCGTAAAAGAAATGCCCGATACGAAAATCAACATGACGGAAAGCGAACCCGAACAGCGCGAGCTTCGCTACGAACCGCAGCGCATTGAAGAAACGTGGCACGCGCGCTGGGAATCCGATCCCACGCTCTACGCCGCTGAGCCGCATACCAGCAAGCGCAAGAAATATTATGTGCTGGAGATGTTGCCGTATCCTTCGGGCGCGCTGCATATGGGACACGTGCGCAATTACGCGATCGGTGACGCTCTGGCCCGGTATATGTGGATGAGCGGCTACAACGTTCTCCATCCTATGGGATGGGACGCGTTCGGGCTTCCCGCGGAAAATGCCGCTATAAAAAACAACGTCCCGCCGCGGGAGTGGACGCTCCGCAACATCGCGCACATGAAGGTGCAGATGAAGCGGCTCGGCTTCGCTTACGATTGGTCGCGCGAAATCGCAACCTGCTTGCCCGAATACTACAAATGGAACCAGTGGTTTTTCTTAAAGCTTTACGAGAAAGGTTTGGCCTATCGGAAAAAGAGCAAGGTCAACTGGTGTCCGGAGTGCGCCACCGTGCTGGCCAATGAGCAAGTAGTTGATGGCTGCTGCTGGCGTCATGAGGAAACGCAGGTAGAGACGCGTGACCTGGAGCAGTGGTTCGTCCGCACCACCAATTATTCCGAAGAATTGCTCGCCGGTCTCAACAATCTTGAGGGCTGGCCGGAAAAAGTGCGCACCATGCAGCGCAACTGGATCGGCCGCAGCGAAGGTGCGCTCGTCGATTTCAAGATTGATTCTGCCGTCTCCGCCAGCGACAAGATCACGGTCTTCACCACGCGCATAGACACCATCTTTGGCGCTACTTCAATCCAGCTTGCGCCGGAGCATCCGGTCGTCGCCGAACTCGTGGGCAACGATCCTTATTTGCATTCCAAGGTAGAAGATCTCATACGCGAGCAGGCGCGGGCCAGGGAAGCCGGCGACGTGGGCGCCATTGAGAAGCACGGCGTATTTACGGAACGATACGCCATCAATCCTTTTAATCAGGAAAAAGTGCCGATCTGGGTGGCCAATTACATCCTGATGGACTACGGAACGGGCGCAATCATGTCTGTTCCGGCGCACGACGAACGCGACTACGAATTTGCCCAGAAGTACAATCTGGAAATTCGAATCGTCATTCTTCCCCGCAGGATCGGGCAGCCGCCTGCTCCGGGCGAGCCCGAGCCGCCTGTCCTTCCTTATACCGCGAAAGACAGCTTGCTGATCAATTCGGGAGAGTTCAGCGAGCTTTCCAATCAGGAAGCTATCGAAAAAATGACGGCACTCGCGGAAAAGAACGGTTTTGGCAAGCGAACCATCACGTATCGCTTGAAGGACTGGGGTATTTCCCGCCAGCGTTACTGGGGCACGCCCATTCCCATGCTTTATTGCGAAAAATGCGGCGTGACGCCGGTCCCGGAAAAGGACCTTCCCGTCTTGCTGCCGGAGAATGTCGACATCACGTTGCAGGGCGGATCTCCGCTTGGCCGTGTGCCGGAGTTTGTGAATGCTACTTGCCCCAAATGTGGCGGAAGCGCTCGCCGCGAGACGGACACGATGGATACGTTCGTCGATTCCTCGTGGTATTTCTACCGCTATACCAACGCACAACTCGCGGACCGTCCGCTTGATACTTCTACAGTCGATTACTGGTTCCCCATCGACCAGTACATTGGCGGCGTGGAACATGCCATCCTTCATTTGATCTATTCGCGCTTCTGGACCAAGTTCATGCGCGACCTCGGCATTGTTCGCAATGACGAGCCGGCTACCCGTCTGTTCACCCAGGGGATGGTCATTAAAGATGGCGCCAAGATGTCCAAGAGCAAGGGCAACGTGGTTTCGCCGGACGAGATGGTGGCGAAGTTTGGCGCCGATTCCACACGCATGTACTCCCTCTTTGCCACTTCGCCAGACCGCGAGCTCGACTGGCAGGAAGCGGGCGTGGAAGGCGTGCATCGCTTTCTTGGCAGGGCTTATCGCTTCGTGATGCGCCACGCTGGAGCAACTGGCAAGACCCCATCCGGCAACGGATCGGGCGCCGTCGCGGCCGGGGAGATGTCACCGAAGGCCCGGCAGATTGAGCGCAAGCTTCACCAGACCATCAAACGGATCTCAGAAGACTTTCAGGGACGCTGGCACTTCAACACTTCTGTCGCGGCGATCATGGAGTTCGTCAATCAGCTTTATGGTGCGGAAGACGAAATTAGCTCGGGCAAGTTTCCGCCGGTTTTGCTGGCCGACGTCCAGCGCAGGCTTGTATTGTTGCTTGCTCCGTTCGCGCCGTATCTCGCCGCCGAGTTGTGGGAAGTGCTAGGTCAAAAAGAGAACCTGCTTCGCTATCCGTGGCCCGTGTACGAGCCTGCGCTCGCGCGGGAAAATGAGATCACCTACGCCGTCCAGATAAATGGCAAGCTTCGCAGCCATGTTGTCTTTCCCGCGGACAGCGCTGAAGACGTTGTGCGCGAACGTGTGCTTGCCGACGAAAAAGTTCGTGCGGCCATGGAAGGCAAGCAGGTGGTGAAGGTGATTGTTGTGGCGGGAAAACTCGTAAACGTGGTGGTCCGTTGACTTTAGAGAGTTCCAGGAAGCCTGAGACCAAGCCGCCCAACCCGATCACCCAGGGCCTTCGCGCCGTTCTGTGCGACCCTGTGATTTTTCTGGTAGAAATTCTTTGGCGCTGGTCGTTCACCATTCTGGCTTGCATGCTGATTTTTTCTGCCTGGGCCATGCTACTCGGGCCATTGCACGTTGGCAGAGCGTGGGACATGGCATGGCAAAGCCGTGATCCCCAGAAAATCGGTCAGTTGGTGCTGGCGGTGCTGTTGCTCTTGGGAGTCAAGGTCATCCTGGTTGCCGCCATCGCGGTACCACTGGCGATAGCACTGCTCTGGAGCGTCCTCTCCGCGCTGGGCCGCCTTGTCACGGTCCGTCGTCTGCGCACAGGCTTCACGTCGCTCCATTTTTCTGGGATCCTCGCCCTGCAAATTTTGCGCGGTTTTGTTACATGGCTTTCTCTCGTATTGCTGATAGCAGCTACGTTTGGCGAAGCGCGGATCGCCACCCGCGGTCCCAGACCCGACCTGCTTCTTTACTATCTGATGATGATGCCTTCCGTTCTTCTGATTGGCATTTTCTGGCTGGTTTTTAACTGGTACCTTTCCCTGGCCGCGATTTTTGGGCGGGAAGGGCAAAGCTTTCGCGGCGCGCTGCGGCAAGCCCGCCAGACGGTGGCCTTGCAGCGTTCTGATTTTGCCGGGACTGGTTTTGTCTTCTTGTTGCTTCGAATCGTCGTCTTGCTGGTGGTGATCGCCATCTGCGGCCTCACGTCTGGGATGATCGCGTCATCGCCTCAGCCATATATCGCCCTGTTGATGGTGGTCTTACTGGGCTACCTGGCTGTGTCGTACTTCCTGTATATGTCCAGAATGGCTGCGTATCTGGCTCTGGCCGCGGCGCATGTCCAGTCCGGCGGACCCAAACTTGTGGGGGCTTCCGCCACGCTGCCTGCGGAGTCGTCGTCTCTTTAAATTGCTTTACCCCCAGGATAGCCTTTACACCGGATTTGCCTTTACACCCGGTCTTGAATCAGAGAAAATTGTTCGTGGAAGAACAATCCATCGTCATTCTCGATTTCGGTTCGCAATATACCCAGCTCATTGCGCGCCGCATCCGCGAACTTAAAGTGTTTTCCGTTGTCCTGCCCTGCACGGCCTCCCTGGACGAGATCAAAAGTTATCGGCCTGCCGGCATCATTCTGAGCGGAGGCCCGTCATCCGTTTACGATCATGACGCTCCGCCAGCCGACGATCGTGTCCTCGCCCTCGGCCTGCCCGTGCTCGGCATCTGTTATGGCTTGCACTTCATAGCGCACAAACTGGGCGGCAAAGTGCGCCCCGGACCCAAGCGCGAATACGGCCACGCTGAAATCACCGTCAAAGGCCAATCCCGTTTGTTTGCAGGGTTGCCGCCATCGCTCAATGTATGGATGTCCCACGGTGATGAGGCCCTGGAACTTCCCAGCGGGTTCAGCGTGGTGGCCAGAAGCAGCAACGCCTTGGCGGCCATGGAAAATGAAACGCAGAAAATCTGGGCGGTGCAGTTCCACCCGGAGGTCCATCACACCAAGCGCGGCGTGGATCTTTTACGCAACTTCGTGGTCAATATCTGCGGCGCGCGGGGTGACTGGACGCCGCAGCATTTTATTGACGAAACCATCCGCCAGGTGCAGCAAACGGTGGGTGAGCAGGGAAGAGTGATCTGCGCGCTTTCCGGCGGAGTGGATTCGGCCGTGGCCGCGACGTTGGTGGATAAAGCCATCGGCCGCCGCCTGATCTCGGTGTTCGTCAACAACGGCGTGTTGCGTAAGAACGAGTTTGAAAAGGTGCAGCTCAGCCTGCGCGAGAAACTTGGCCTGAACGTAGTCGCGGTTGATGCCGGCGAAATATTTATTCGCAAGCTTGCCGGCATTACTGATCCCGAAAAGAAGCGCAAGATTATCGGCAATGAGTTTATTGAAGTCTTTGACCGCGAGGCACACCGCCTGGAACAGCAGATCGGCAAAGTGGACTGGCTGGTGCAGGGAACACTTTACCCAGATGTGATTGAATCTCGCAGCGTGCGCGGGCCATCACAGACCATCAAAACGCACCACAACGTTGGCGGTCTGCCGGACAAAATGAAATTGAAACTCATTGAACCCTTAAAGGATTTGTTTAAGGATGAAGTCCGCCGCATCGGGCGCGAAATGGGGATGCCGGAAGAAATTCTGCAGCGGCAGCCCTTTCCCGGACCGGGCTTGGCCGTTCGCATTCTCGGAGAAGTCACGCCAGAACGGATCGCGTTGCTCCAAGAAGCCGACGACATTGTGGTGAACGAAATCCGGCGGGCCGGGCTGTACACCCAGATTTGGCAATCGTTCGCGGTGCTGCTGCCGGTGATGTCAGTGGGCGTGATGGGCGACCAGCGGACCTACGCCTACACCTGCGCCATCCGCGCGGTGCATTCTGAAGATGGCATGACCGCTGATTGGGTCCCGCTGCCTTACGATGTGCTCAAGTCGATTTCCAACCGCATCGTGAATGAGGTCCGCGGCATCAATCGCGTGGTGTATGACATTACTTCGAAGCCGCCGGGAACCATCGAATGGGAGTAAAATTGCGGATGTCAAAGGACGTCTGCTGGTGTGGATTGCCTAGCCGCCACCGAAGTTCAGGATTCGTGCTCCTAAAAACGTGCGCCGCCAGCCGCGATCGGCGATCCGCTCAAATTGTTGCCGGATTTTCTTAAAGCACAGGACGGATGGGAGCGCCTGATGCGAGAATCACAAGGCCTGGATCAGGCGAAGATTAAATTCGGCGCGATCACGTTGCCTTTTCGTGCGCGTTTCTGTGCCGCCATACCGTGGATGATGGCGCACCAGCGGCGGCATCTGTTGCAGGCGGAAAACGTAAAGCGGCAGATTCTCTCTGCCGCTTCCAAGGCCGTTGCATAGGCAGGTTAGGCGGCCCAGGGAATCGCCTTCTTGGCCCACACGCTTTTGGGATATTTCTCCTGAAGGGTTTTTGGAACCTCACCCAGCACCGTGTGATCATTTGTCCCTTTGTAATGACTCACGGCTTTCCAGTACACCGATTCCGGCGCAGCGTCGCTGCTGGGATATTTCAGAAGGATCTCGTCGTACAGCTTTTCCGCGTCCGACCATTTCTTCTGAATAAAGGCAATGCGCGCCAGCCCCAGAATCAGTTGCGCGGCAAATTCGTCCCTGGGCAGATAGCCTTCAATGCGGTGCCGTTCTTTGCCGTTTTCGTCCAGCACCAGGGCAGTCGGTGTCCAGACTGAATCAAAACGGTGGAATCCAGCAGGATTTTCCTTGATGTGCACCCCAATGGGTACGAATTTCTGATCAATGAAGGATGCGAGTTGCGGGTTAGCATATGATTCGGCTTCCAGCCGAGCACATGCCCCTCACGCCGGAGCGGCGCTGAAGTCAACCAGCACGGGCTTATGTTGTGTCTTGGCCTGGCTAAGTGCAGCGTCTATGTCTTTGTTCCATGAAACTGCCATTATTACCTCCTGAAAAAACTGCATCTACAGCAACAATCCAATTGGATGCCCAGCCAGGCTTTCAGGTCGCTATTTCGCTTTTTCCTGCAGACTTCTGGAAATCGCCGTCACCATTTTGCGCGGGCTAAATCTTACCGACATTGCGATTGTCTTGTTGAGAAAGCCTGGATGATCAGGGTTTTGCCCGCCATCATTCCTCTATAGGCGGCCTTTGCCACGGCTTGTGATTTCATTGCTCCCATTTTGAAAAGGCGAGATTCTTTCATGTTCGCCCGGCCTGCAAACTTGGTCGCAGCCGCCCAGGGACAAAGACACGTGACCGTCACACCACTGCCTTTCAGTTCGTTGGCAATCGCTTCAGAAAACATGATCACGTGAGCCTTTGTTGCATAATAGACGGCCATCAACGGGCCCGGCTGGAAGCCGGCTGTAGAAGCCACATTCATGATCCTTCCGCGTTTGCGCTCAAGCATCGCCGGAAGGGCCAGTTTGGTTAGCGACGTCAGAGCGGCAATATTGACCTCAAGCATCCCCCGGTCGCCATTGAGATCGCTTTCCGCAAACGCTCCGTAGGCCCCAAACCCTGCATTATTGATCAAAATGTCTACGGGCAGCCCGCGTCGGGCGATCTCTGCGAATATCTGCTGCGGTGCGTCCGGCAGCGTAAGGTCCGCGGGAATCACGTGCACATGGTTTCCATGCGCCGTTTGCAATTCTAGGGCAATCTTTTCTAATTCAGCCTGATTGCGAGCCGTGATGATTAAATCAAAGTTCGGCGCCATCAACTGTGCCAAATCCAGTCCAATGCCACTTGAAGCCCCGGTGATCAGCGCTGTCTCTCGCTGCCGCTTTCGATCAAGCGCGCCTACGTATGCGGGAAGTACCATGTGTGCCTCCCGCCAATCATATGGGACGCAGGCGGCGATTGGCCACCTGCTTTTGTAGGACGATATTGCGGTTGTCCGGGCAAATATATCGTATGGTGATGTGTAATCTGCTATGGATTTCTGGATGAAAGCTCTTTACAAAAAATAATCAATGAATTTGAAAGTTCCGGCCCCGGCGCGGGATAGAGAGTAGCAGCACAATCCGCGTTCTTCAGGGGGCTGGTTCCTCCAGCGCTCCCACCAGCCTCCTGGAGGGCAAACAATCAGTCGAGCGTCAGCCCGTGGAAGTCCCCCGCTTCCATCCTCACCGCGCGAGGGGACTCCACAGTCCAAATCATCACCAGCATTCGCAATCCGGGAATCAAATGTTTCAACTGTGACCTGCTTGAAAAAGGTTTTTCAGTCGCCCTGCCAGACTGCGTCTTTGAATCACAGCCGGACAACAACCGATTCCCTAGATAGGAGAGCAAGCATGTCCCGAAAAGATAGAGATGACAGTATTTGGTTATCAGAACATTCAGATAAAAGACGAATCCGGGACGCGGAAAATGCACGACAAAACCGCGCGGAAATCACTAAGGCTCTGTCCCACGGTCAGATTAGACGGCGTGATCTGGTCAAATGGGGCCTGTTCACCAGCGCCGGCATTATGTTGCCGATCGGTGGTTTAAATCCATTTGTCAGACCTGTGTATGGCCAGAATGCACCTGTGAAATCGAGGAGCGCGATCCTTGCGGACGAACCTGACAATCAGGGAATCCCTACGGGACTGCCAGCAAGTCCAACGTTTGGCGTAAAGCCGTTTACCCAGCCGATGCCGCGCTTCGACGTCCTGCAACGTAACGCAGTGTCAACCTTAAATCCTGCGCCACAGGCGCTGTCCAACCAGACGCAGCAGCCGGTTGATCCCGCCTTAGTCGGCGGGCGAACCGGACTTACCGGACCCATCGAGGGCCGTCCCCCGGGAGCGGGCTGGGCGCACCAGCGGTTTGCGCAGTTCTCTCCTCAGGTAGCGATTGAGGTTACCACCAAGCCGGTGACCACGAATACTACCTACAATCCGGCTGTGACCTCGGACTTGAATTCGGGAATAAATCCGGCCACACCCTTCCCGGCAAAATTTCATCCCAACTTTCCAACTCAGAATGCAAACCGGGTATGGACTTTCCAGGGCACCTTTCCTCCCAAGCTGACCCAGGTCCGCTATGGCGAGCCGGTCCTGGTCCGCCATCACAATGCCTTGACTACTGACATCACCAATAACGGCGGCTTTGGACGATTCACGCTCACCACCCATGAACACAATGCTCACCACGGCGCGGAGAACGATGGCTTCACTGGGGCCTATTTCTGGCCTAATCAGTTCTACGACTATCACTGGCCCTGGGTGCTGGCGGGGTTTACCACCATTAACACTGGCGCTACCGATCCACGGGCCGGCGCTCCAAACGACGCTGGCGGCATCAACAAAGTCCCGGGCGACTGGCGCGAGACCATGAGCACGCACTGGTTCCACGATCACATGTTCACCTTCACGGACCAGAACGTCTATAAATGCAACGCCGGCATGAACAACATTTACAGTTCGCTTGATCGCGGCGACGAAACTGTGAATGACGGCGTGAACCTACGGCTGCCCAGCGGCTCCTCCAATGGGAAGGGCTGGGGCAACCTGGACTTTGACGTCAACCTTTTGCTCTCTGACAAGGCCTGGGACGCCAATGGACAGCTCAACATGGACAATATCGCTTTTGATGGTTTTCTGGCCGACCAGATGACTGTCAACTTCGCCTGGAAACCATTCTTCAACGTGTATGCGCGCAGGTATCGCTTCCGTATCCTGAACGCCAGCGTGTCACGCTTCTTTGTGGTGGCATTGAGCGATAGCTCTCAGTTCGTTCAGATAGCGAATGACGGCAACCTGCTGCCGGTCACCGTTCCTCTGACCCAGACGGACCAGCTTGGCATCGCAGAGCGGTATGACATCGTCATTGATTTCTCCCGCTACAGTGCCGGGCAAACCGTGGACCTGGTCAACTTGCAGGTGCACCGGGACGGCCGCGAACCCGCGAATATCGTAACCGTGGCCCAGGCCCTCGCTGGTACCAGCGACCCGGCCGTGGGCGCATTCATGCGCTTCAAGGTCATAGGCCCGCCGCCACAGCCGGACCAGAGCGTCAATTTAACTGCCAACCCACACACCACGCTGATTCCGAATCCCACCTTGCCGGCGACAGCGCGTCATCGCACGTTCGAATTTAACGACAACGGCGATCAGAACCAGAATGATCCCGTTACCACCTACCTGAACAACGGCCAGGGCACTGGTCCCTGGGGCATTGAGACCCAGAACGGCGGCAGCGGCGATACAGGGGGATCACTCCAGGCAGACTTCGGCCGCATCAGCTCCCAACCGGGATTTGCCACAGCCGAAGTCTGGACCTTGCAAGGCGGATCCGGGTGGGACCATCCCATCCACATCCACTTTGAAGAAGGCCAGATACTCAACCGCAACGGTAAGGCGCCGTCACCGGCAGAAAGCGGCCGCAAGGACGTTTACCGTCTGCGTGACAATGGATCGGTAACCCTCAAGATGCAATTCCGGGATTGGGGCGGCATGTTCATGGAGCACTGCCACAACACCATGCATGAAGACAATGCCATGCTGTTGCGGTGGGACCTGGACAGTGGAACGCCGTTCCTGAGCCCCTTGCCGACACCCATTTCAAAACCGACTGGCGTCACTTTCGAGACGCCAGACGAAATTCTTCCCAACGCATGACACAACTCCAGGCGCGCGTCAGAAATGGCGCGCGCCGGGACCAAAATTTCGATGGTAATACGGGGCCAAAGGAGCAACAGCATGTCATCAAAAAATTGGAAGAACGCAGCTTTCATTTCGCTCATTACGATTGCAATCTTTGCATTGGTGATCGCGGCCAAGCCTGTGGCTGCCAATGGAGAAGCCGGGTCAAGCCACTTCCCCAACGTCGAACTCGTCACTCAGGACGGGAAAAAGGTCCATTTCTATGACGATCTGATCAAAGGCAAGATCGTCGCCATCGATCTCATTTACACCACGTGCCGCTACTCATGTCCTCTGGAAACGGCACGCCTGGCGCAGGTGCAGAAGAAGCTGGGTGACCGAGTAGGCAAAGATATCTTCTTTTATTCCATCACCATTGATCCGGACCACGACACACCAGAAGTATTGAGGGATTACATGAAAGAATTTCATGTGGGGCCGGGCTGGACCTTTCTGACGGGCAAGAAAGAGGACATTATTTTTCTAGGCAGGAGGCTGGGACTATATACCACCCCTACCGTGAACGCAGATGGCCATATTGCCCATCTCTTGATCGGCAATGATGCGATTGGCCAATGGGTACGTAGTTCCGCCCTGGACAATCCCGGTTTTCAAGCCAGGATGATTGGTGATTTTCTGGATAATTTCAAGCACGATAACCCAGCCGAGCACGTGAGTTCCGGTGACGGAAGCCCGCTGCAGAACTTCGATAAAGGCAAGTATCTGTTCGGAAAGGATTGTATCGCGTGCCACACCATTGGACATGGAGACAAGGTCGGGCCAGACCTGCTGGGCGTAATCCACGTCCGCAGCCGCCAATGGCTGACGCAAATCATTCAGCACCCCGACCAGATGCTCGAAGAAAAGGACCCGGTGGCAACGGCGCTGCTGAAAAAATACAACGTGCGGATGCCCAATACCTACGTGACTAACGTGGATACCGGCTATATCATCCGCTACATTGAGGAGCAGACCGCGGCGCAAGAAAAACAGGCAAGCAATGGCAACGCAACAAAAGTCGCAAACCAATAGAGGTTGAATAATAGCCGCCACCACACCTTTAGCTCATAGGGTCGGAAAGATCTCATAGGTCTGTTCGCAAACTTATCGGGAAATTGCTTGATGATTCCCGAAAATAACATCTATTGAAGGCTGTGGCTCTCTGAGGCTGCCGCAGCTAATTGCGGAGAAGGAGTTTCCGCATCTGGAGCCGGGCGCGGTGCAGCCGCGTGTTTGCCGTATCTATATTGATTCCCAGCAAGCATGCAGTTTCCTTGACCGGCGCCTGGTGCAAGTCGCAAGCCACAAAAATCTCACGATAGATTTTGCTCAGGGATTCCAGCGCGGCGGAAATTGCGTCCGCAAACTCCTTGCGCTCCAGGATTTCGGCAGGTGAACCGCCCGGATCGGCAATCTGTTCGAGGGCATTCCACGTTGGATCGTCTTCTTCGCATTTCTCGATCAGGTCATGAGTGTGCCTGCGGTTCCAGCGCAAGCGTTTCAGCGCCTCTCTGGATGCGATCCGGTAGAGCCAGGGCTTCAAGTCGCAACCGGGGCGGAACTCGTTAAGATGAAGCGCGACTTTCAGCAGCGCCTCTTGCATGGCTTCTTCCGCGTCAGCCCAATTGCGGAGGATTGCCTGGATAGCAAATTGCAAGCTGTGGAGGTAAGGGCCAACCAGTTCGGCGAATGCCGTTTCATCTCCGGCGAGCGTTCGAGAGATCAGATAAGTTTCCTGGTGCAGAAGTCCCGATTGGATTCTGTCGCCAACGCTGCGCACCCATACCACGCGGACCTTCTTATCGAGCGTGGCGTGACAGACTCGCGCCACAACGCCCGGCTTCAGCCAGCGGCAAAGGTGTTCGACGCGAAGCCCGGACGTACTGACGTCTTTCAATTCGGCTGCAATGGTGAGCGCGTGATCTTCAAAAATAAGTGTGATGGGCCCAGCCAAGGGGATGCGCTCCTCTTTCCCCATGACGGGCGTGATCCCGGAAACCATTGGCCCCTCCGTCAATCAGCGCCCAAATCTTTTGAGGATCGGGTTCGTGACATTCCTTGCAGAGCATTGCTTTAACCGGGATTATAAAATTCGAATGTCGATGGCGTTCGTGTTTGTCGCAAGAAATTCATATTGAATTCCCAAAATGGGAAATATGCTTCTTTCGGGCTAATGACGGGAGGGGAGAGCGGTTAAGGCGGAGAGGCTTTATGCAGATCATGGCGGGCGCGCGGTTCGATTACGCGGGTAACGCGGTTTCCGGCGGGTTCGCCTCAGCGTGACGCTCGCCAGAACCGGCGTGCTCTCTTACGTGTAGACCGAGAAAGATCGCTTGATCGCCGAATCGCGTGGTTGTCGTGATCGGAAAGCTGTACGGTTTAGGAATTACTGTAACCGCAGGCGAGGCTTCTCTACCCATGCAAGCCAAAACCGGGCTCGCATGGGGCCCAGGCCTGCGCTCCAAGTTATTTCAACTGCCTATGAAAGGTCCCCGGATCGCCCTCCCCCACGCGCTCTCCCGCCAGCGGAAAGCCGGATGAATCCAGCTTCATGATTGCGGCGTGGTCGTTCTGCATCGCGAATGAAACGTGCGTCGTGGACGATGAGCGCATGGCGAAGCTGCCGTCATCCTGTTTCAGCAGGCGTTCCGGGCCTTCGCCCAGCGGCTGGATCATCAGCCGTCCGTTTTCGTCGAAGACGCGATACGTCCGGCGATATTGCGCAAACGAATCATGCAGATTGGCCGACACGCGGTCCAGCTTCAGCACAAACGTTCCGGCAAGCTGTTTGCGCTCGGCCTCAGAGACTGGCTTGTCCGCCAATGCAGGTTCGCTGGCAGGCTTGGGATCGGGCAGCGGCGGCAGTCCGAGAATCGCGCGGCCCAGAGCGCGGGTGATGGCGTAAGCGTTCTGGTCTTCAGTGTTGGTCAGCACAACGATCGTGAGCTGGTCTTCGGGGAAGTCATAGAGGCTGCCGCTGTAGCCCATCAGCGATCCGTGCTGGCCGATGCGCCGATGATCTTCTTGGTGAAGACCTTCTTCATGATTCAGGATCATGGCGAATCCATATTGCGCTTTGGGATCCTGCGTGGACATGTGCGCCGCCGCACCCTCGGCGGTGGTCATCTGCTTGAACGTTTCTGGACGCACCAGGTTTTTGTCTTTGATGGCGCGCCACAGCTGGAGAAGATCGCCCACGGTGGAGCAGAAGCGCAAATCAGTGTTGTAAGCCATGTCGTTTTCGTTGGCCTGCACGTATCCCGTGCCAACTTTGCGATATGCGTGCGAAAGCCCGCGCGTAAGCGTGAAATCGTCACAATAAGTAGTCGACTTCACGCCCGCCGGCTTGAAAATGTTCTGCTGCACATAATCGGGGAGGCTCTGGCCCGTGACGCGCTCAACAATCGTGACCAGAAGGTTGAAGCCGGAGATGGACCAATCCCACTTTTTGCCGGGATCGTTGACCCAGTTTTTGCCAGCGTATAGCGCCATGACTTCATCCAGAGCTTTAGGCTGGCGGCTGGTGGCTTCAATGGGATCGCCCAGGTAGTGGTAATCGACGATGCCGGAAGTATGGTTGAGCAATTGCCGGATGGTGACGTGATGGCCTTGCAGCGGAAATTCCGGAATGAACTTCGAGATGTCGTCGTCGAGCGAGAGTTTGCCGCGCTCCACCTGCTGCATTACCGCTATGCCGGTAAACGGCAGCATGGGGCCGACGATGTGGTAGACGGTCTCAGCTTTGGTCGGCGTTTCCAGGCCGAGATCGGCGAAGCCATAGCCTTTGTGCAGGAGAATGCGATCGCCTCTGGCTACCAGCACCGACGCGCCAACGACACGTTCCTGCGCGATGACGCGCTGGACGATAGCGTCAAGCTGCGCGGCGTCAAGATCGGCGGCGGGGTTTGTGCCTTGCAGGGCGCTGGCGGCGGAAGAGAGAAGCAATATCGCGAGAGGGAAAAGAGTCAGCGTGCGCATGGCTGGTGATTATAGCCGCCAGTGACTGAATGACGCGCTCCATGATTTAAAATCGTGCTTCACATGAATTCATTCGACGCACTTTTGGTGGTTTCTTTCGGCGGACCGGAGAAGCATGAGGATGTCCTGCCGTTTCTGGAGAACGTGTTGCGCGGCAGGGACGTTCCGCGCGAACGCATGCTGGAAGTGGCCGAACACTATTATCACTTCGACGGCCGCAGCCCCATCAATGAGCAGAACCGCGAGTTCATCGCCGCTCTCTATCAGGAGTTCAAAAGCCACGGCGTCAAGATGCCGGTGTATTGGGGAAACCGCAACTGGCATCCGTTTCTGGCGGACACTCTGAAGCAGATGCAGGCGGATGGCGTTCGCCGTGTCGCGGCGATGGCGACTTCAGCGTTTGGATCGTACTCAGGTTGCAGGCAGTATCGTGAAGACATTGCCCGGGAACAGCAGGCGGCGGGAGCGCAAAATCTGGAGATCGAGAAACTGCCGAACTTCTGCGACCGCCCGGAATTTATCGACGCCATGGCCGACCGTGTTCGAGCGGCGATGGACCAGTTGCCGCCGGCGGAGCATAGCGGAGCTGGCCATTCCAAAGCCGAGCAACTTATCTTCACCGCGCACAGTATTCCCGTGAGCATGGCCGATACATCGCCCTACGTGAGCCAGCTTAAGGAAGCCAGCGCGTGCGTTGCCGCCGCCTGCGGCATGAGCAACTGGCATCTGGTGTACCAGAGCCGCAGCGGCCCGCCGTCGCAACCCTGGCTCGCGCCGGACATCTGCGAATATCTGCGCGCGCAGCGCGCCGCCGGCGTCGGGAGCGTCATCATCTGCCCCATTGGCTTCATCTCTGACCACATGGAAGTCCTGTATGACCTGGATACGGAAGCACGCGCGCTGTGCGATGAAATTGGATTGAAAATGGTTCGCGCCGGGACCGCAGGCGCACATCCCCGGCTGATCAGCATGGTGCGTGATATGGTGTTGCACGCCGAAACCTCGGCGGTGCTGGCGCATTGCGAACCAGGCTGCTGTCCCGCGCCGCAGCAGCGGCCGGCGGCGAGCCGTGTTTCCGGCGGATAGAATGGGCAAATGATTACGCGACGGACATTTATTTATGGATTAACCAGCGTCGCGGCGCTCGGCATACTTCCACAAGAGGACGCATTTGCAAAGGAAAATTCAATGAGCCAGGAGCAGGCAAAACAACCGCGGTACGGTCTTCAGGTAAAGATGACGGCGGAGGCCGGCAAGCGCGATGAACTGGTGGAATATCTCTTGCGTGCCTCACGGCTTGTAGGCGTGTTGCCAGGTTGCGAACTTTACGTCGTCAGCGTCTCGCCAACGGATACTGATAGCATCTGGGTGTATGAAGTTTGGCGCAGTGAAGCCGATCATGATGCTTCGCTAAAGCTGGACACAGTGCGTGCCCTGATTGGAAAGGCGCGCCCGCTGATCGCCGGCGGAGGCGAGCGCACGCAATTGGTCCCCGTGGGTGGAAAAGGGCTTTAACCACAATTTGTAAGGATAACTTCCTGTCTGATCGTTTCCTGACCAGTGTCATCTGTGTTTATCAGTGGTGAGATTTTCTAGTTCTTTGCCGCTGATCTGGTCTCCGGCGTGCCGCTGAAGCTCTCGGCCAGCGCTTCTTCGCACGTGTGTTCGATCACCGAGCGATAATGCTCGCCCAGAAAAACCCGCAGGCGCGCAGTATCCATGGTGCTGGAGCCCAGAAGGTAGGGAAGAGCTTCCGGCGGAATATCGGAAACGCCAAGGTCCCAGAGAACGCGCAGGGCCTGCCTGCAGATAGTTCTTGCGGGCACGCGCTGCACTTCGATTTTCGCGATGTCGATGCACCGCCGCAGCTCCAGCGGATCGCCGCGGCCGGCCACGTTCAGGATTGTCAACTTCGGGTCGGCCATCTTGCGCCGCAGGATGTGGGCGATGAGCCGGGCAACGTCATCCACGTGGACAAACTGGAACTTGTGTTCCAGGTAATTGCCGCGGGAAGGCAGCCACAACGGCAGGCGCTTGTTTTGGCGGCGGAGCCGCTCAGCCAGCCGTCCTTTGCCTCCGGGGATGCCGCGCAGCACGCCGAGCTGATAGTTTTGCACCGTGGCTCCGGCATAAACGTGTGGCCGCAAAAGGTACACTTTGCACTTCATGCCTTTGGCCCGGGACTGGACTGTGCGATCGGCTTCCTGTTGATGCAGCGCGTAAGGCAGGCTCTGCGCGTTTAACGGCGCGTCCTCCGTCACGGGCTTGGTCAGATCTGGTCCGTAAACCAGCGCGCTGCTGGGAAAAACGAATTTATCGATACCGCCCAGCATGCGGTTGTGTTCGGCAATGGCCTCAGTGACGCGGCTGGTTCCGGCAACATTCATCTGCCACATGCGTTTTTTGTCGATCACGCCGGTCCGCAGCGGGTCCAGCACAAAGGCCAGATGCACCACCGCCTCTGGCCGGCAGGAGCGCATCAGGTCCAGCAACCGATCGCAGGAGCGTTCTTCCGCAAGATCGATTTTTTCAAAGCGAGCGAGCGAAGTGGGGTCCTGGGGATCGCGAATGTCGGCGCCGATGATCTGGTAGTCCGGCAACTGCTTGACCAAGCGCAGTCCCAGGTTGCCTGCGACACCGGTGATCAGCACTGTCGGTTTTTGTGTCATGGGCGCCATTGAAGTTTGCTGGTTCGTGGCTCGCGCTTTCCTGCTCGCACCTGCGGTTCGTAAGCTGCCGTTACCAGCCGCTTTCCTTTCCTTTACTTTCCGCCGCACCTGGCCCTTGGATCTATCTGGATGGGTTCGGCGGCAGCGGCGCACCAATGGGAGCAGGCGCCGGCGGACCAAAATAATTTTCGTTATAGTCAGCATGCACGGGCGCGTTAAGCTCCTTGGTTTTCGCTTCCATCTTCTGGCGGAAGATTTGTTGCGAGATTTCCTGTTTCACGCTCTCCAGCGGAGCCGTTTGCCGGTTGTCCACACGATAGATCGTGTAGCCGTTGGCGTCATCGGAGCGAAAAACCTCGCCCGCTTTGTGCGAAAAAATCTCCTGGTCCAATTTTGGCGGAAAAGTGCCATGGCGTGCCATGCTGAGTTCGGTCGTCGGAGGCGCTGCGGTGATGCCCAGCGCTACGTAGGCGTCTTTTTGCAGCTTGCTCATCTCCTCGCCTTTGGCCGCTCGCGCCTGCATGTCTTCCACCACCTGCTGCACTTTTTTTTCGAATTCCTGTTTTTGCGCCGGCGTGGCTTGCGGGTCAGGATTGTTCTTGGGGAGATAAAGACGGCTTAACTTGGCGCCTTCGTATTTATTCTGGTTGGCTTGGTAATAGGCCTCAATTTCCTGTTCCGGCGGGTTGCGGTATTGCTCGGCGAGCTGGTTGAGATAAATGTCGCCGAGCGTCTTCAATCGGAGCACGCGCATCACTTCCTGGTATGTGGGAGTATTTTCCACGTTTGCCGCCTTGGCCGCTTCGGAAAACACCAGGAGTTCCACATACTTTGTGCCCAAATCGCGTCGCTGAGCGGGGGATAGCTGCTGGTTCTTTGTGTTGAATGCATTGATCAGTTTGTCAAACTGCTCCCTGGTCACCGTGGTGGTGCATTCGCTGGTGGAAGGTACTACTTTATTGGTGGCCGGGTTGGTTGTTGCGGGACAGAGGCCGCGAACAGTGATAACAGCCTGAGTTGGCGGAATCTCGGCCGGCTTCTCGTCGTGTTTCAGCAGCGAAGGAGGCGTTGCCTGGGGTGCTGGAGACGCGGCTGGAGTCGCTGCCGGCGTTGCGGCCGGGGCAGCCGGCGCCTGCTTCGAAGTGGGAGTTTGCGGTTTCTGGGCCAGCGAAGTAACGGCTAAAAAAATGCAAATGATCAAACTGCGAGTCATCGTTCAAGTCCTTTCGCTCTTCAGGGGAATCAAGCGGCAATATCCTAGCATAATGGTTTTTCGCCAAATGCAGGAAACAAGAATGGTTACTGGTGTACTGGAACCAAAACTTGAGACAATGGCGTGGTGTCCTCCTCTGAGCTGAACCCTGTGCTGGAAAGCATGCAGAGAGAAAAGCGCACGGTTGCGCTTACCTCATTGCTGGCTGCCATTGCGATCACCTTCCTGAAGCTGATCGTCGGCGTCTCCACGCGCAGCCTGGGAATTCTCTCTGAGGCGGCGCATTCCGGGCTGGACCTGGTGGCGGCCATGGTCACGCTGCTCTCCGTGCGCGTCTCAGACAAGCCGGCCGATGCCGAGCACCAGTATGGGCACGGCAAAGTAGAAAACTTTTCTGCTTTTATCGAAACCGGATTGCTGCTGCTCACCTGCGTCTGGATCGTCTGGGAGGCGGTGCGGCGTCTCAACGGCCATCATAGCGTGCACATTGAGCCTTCACTCGCCGCCTTTGTTGTGATGTTTCTCTCCATGGTGGTGGATTGGTGGCGCTCACGCAAGCTTCAGGTCATCGCCGACCGCTATGACAGCCAGGCGCTTGAGGCCGACGCTCTCCATTTCAGCACTGATATTGTCTCCAGCGGCGTCGTCGTGCTGGGGCTGGCGCTGGTATGGGCCGGCTCGCACTGGCAGGTCGCATGGTTGGCGAAAGCCGATGCCGTGGCGGCATTGATGGTCTCCGCTGTAATCGTCTATGTGAGTTCGCGCCTGGCGCGCCGCACCATTGACGCTCTGCTGGATGCCGCTCCTGCGGGCTATCGCGGCCGCATTGTGAGCGCCGCACTGAAAATCAATGGCGTGATCGAAGTGGAGCGCGCGCGCATCCGCCGCGCCGGCAACCGTTACTTTGCCGACCTTACAGTTGGCCTGGCCCGCAACGTCACTTTCCAGCGTTCCGGCCAGGTGGTGGGCGAAATCACCCGCGCCGTGCATGAAATTCTGCCCGATGCGGATGTGGTAATTCACTCAATTCCCCGCGAAACCGGGCATGAGAACATTTTTGACCGCATTCGCGCCGTCGCTTCACGCAATAACTTCAGCGTGCATGACGTGAGCGTCCAGGACCTTGGCGGCCGATTGCATGTGGAACAACATCTGGAACTGGACGAAAATCTCAGCCTCAAGGACGCGCACGATGTCGTGACCGTTCTGGAATCCGAAATCCGCAGTGACGTCCCGGAAATTTCCACTATCCTCACCCATATCGAAAGCGAGCCTTCAACCATTGAGTCCGGCAACACAGTGGTGCGGGACGCGGTGCTGGAACAGAAGCTCAAGCCCGTGGTCCATGAATTTCCGGAAGTCGTGGACATGCACGATGTGGAAATCAAGCATGTGCGCGGCAAAATTTATATGTCGTGCCACTGCACCATGTCCGACGATCTGCCACTCTCCCGCGTGCATGACGTATCGACGGAGTTGGAAATTCGTTTCAAACAGGCGGCGCCGGAACTCTTTAAGGTACTGATCCACCCCGAGCCGCAGACGGACAATCGGCGCTAGCATCAGATTGCTTACGTCTGTTGAATGACGTCTTTGCTCTCGCTAATCCTTACAATTTGTCATTCCGAGCGGAGCGAGGAATCTGCTGTATCTATCGAACTTATTCTTCCGACCCCGAGCGATGCCGAAGGGAGGAAGCTGCTCCGATACCTTATCGGCTATCGATATTCAGTCTCGCTAGACTAGTACCGTGACCGCGTGATTTTGTAGCCGAACTTGTGTCGAGCCTTTTTCCGAGTAAAGGCCCACTGGATGGTGACTCGGTTGCGATTGGTGCGGCGGTTCCAAGATCGAGCTTCTTTCCGCAAGGTCTCTGGATCTCCAATCCGTCGTTGGCCCAAGCATTGCCGGGAAAATAGGCTGATGGCGATCTCAGCTTGATTCAACCAACTGGCGTGCTTGGGCGTGTAATGTACGGTGAACCGATCCCACAGCCGTCCGCCTTCCTTCTCG
>DASXCL010000035.1:0-11093 GCA_036491195.1 Candidatus Angelobacter sp. | reverse complement strand
CGCCAAAGGGCGGGGAATTTTGAAATCGGCATACCAGAAAAATGTTCCGGTGTTTGTGCCGGCATTTACGGATTCAGAGATGGGGCTGGACGTGGCGCTCAACAACCGCATGCGCGCGCGCGACGGCAAGCCGCAATTGCGTTACGATCCGTTTCTGGACCTGAATTATTTTGCCGAGACACTTTTACAGCAGAAGAAACTGGGAATTTTGACCATTGGCGGCGGCGTGCCTAGAAACTGGGCACAGCAGTTTGGGCCTTATTGCGAACTGCGCGTGCGCCGTGCCAGAGAAGACGTCCCGCTCAAGCGCTATCACTATGGCGTGCGCATCTGCCCGGAACCGGTCTATTGGGGCGGACTTTCGGGTTCGCCATATTCAGAAGCCATTTCGTGGGGCAAGTTTGTTCCGCCGGCCGACGGCGGCCGTTTTGGCGAAGTGTTCATTGACGCCACGGTTGGCTTGCCGATCATGTGCGCCGCCGTGTTTGAGCGGCTGGGGAAGACGTACAAGAAGGCACCGTTCCAGAGGAAAGTTGCATTATAGTTTCATCATGAGTCAAGATGCTGGCGAAATTCTGAAAGAGCTTTGGCGCTGCCAGCCGAAGCGAGGGCTGCTCTTGCTGATTACCTGTGGGACAGCCTCGACCCGGAAGTGGGATCCATCCTCAGGCTGTTGCTGAAGCGGAAGCTGCCGTCGCTTGGTATTCCGAACGCAGCTCACGTGCTCACTGTTCTTCGCGTTCATTCGCGGCTAATTGTTCTTTCTCAGCCGGTTATTCAGCTAAAGGGATCTCTCGCTGCGCTCGAGAAAGATCACTCGAAGATCAAAATCGCAGACGCAATTACAGTGGTCCAAAGGCCGCGTTTATCGCCTACGCCGCTCTGGGTAATGTTAGTGGTACGGACGATTTTGTTGGAGATACGGTAAATCTCTTTTTTCTCGTCCCAGGAAGTATCGGGATTGAAATCCACGTTGAGGGTGGTGGCGAGCATCTCCGCGGCCAGTTCTTCCGCATATTCTCCGGCAACGTCGTCGGCTTCGCCGAAGGAATGGTGCTCGCTCAGGTAGCCGTACGTGCTGCGGTCAGCGGGCATGGCCAGACCGATGCTGGCGGCGGTGAGGCGGTGAGGCTCGCGGGTGGAGTTCTCCGCGACTACGGCGAACGTGACCTCACCAGGATGAAGGTACTTTACGCCTTCTTTGCGGGAGATCAGTTTGCAGTGAGGAGGAAAAATGGAGGAAACCCGGACCAGATTCTGCGCCGCAATTCCCGCATCCCTGAGGGCCAGCTCAAAAGATGTGAGTCTTTCCCTGTGTTTGCCAACCCCGTTGGTCAGGAAGATGCGCTTCGGCACCATGTTTAAGCCCAATTTGCTTGCCTCCGGAGAACTGGTTTTTTCGTGAATAAAAAAAATAACACACGCAGACAGGTGAGCGCAGGAAATTTGCGTAAAAGTTTCGCAAAGGAGAGCCTGTCATACGAAAACGATTGGGTGTTTCTCATATGCACCGCAGATGGTGCAGGCTAGCGCGCGCCTTGCAGCGCGCCCGCTGCCGGAGAAGCTTGTTTGATCTTGACCGCAATTTCTATAAAGGCCAGCGCGGCGCGGCTTAGCGCTTTGTCCTTGCGGAAGACCAGAGCGAGGTCGCGGCGGAGAGAAGCGTCCCCCATAGGGATGGCGGCGAGAACTCCGGCCTTTACATCCTCCATCACGTTGGAACGGGCGATGAAGCCAATGCCGACATCGGCGGCCACAAAGCGTTTGAGCAGTTCACTGGAATCAAGTTCCATGGCGATTCTGGGCTTCAGACGGCGTTCTTCAAACAGGTTTTCTAGAGCGTCGCGGGTGCGGCCGAGCTTGGGAAGAAGAAGGGGGAAGGGAACAACGTCAGCAATTGCGGCCTGCGGCAGCAGACTGAGCGGGTGTCCGGGCGAAGCGATAATCACCAGTTCGTCACGATGAATATTGACGACGGTAAGGCGTTTGTCATCGACGGGAGCCGAAACCACGCCGAAATCCACGGAATTTTCGTTGATCGATTCCATGATCTTGGCGCGCTCCAAGCGGCTGATCTGGACGCCTACGTTGGGATAAAGCTTTTTGAATTCGGCAAAAACTTCCGGCAGGATGTGAAGACAGGTGCCTTCATTGGCGCCGACGACGATTTCCCCGCGTGGAACGCGTTCCATTTCGGCCACGGTGACCAGCATGGTTTTGCGGGCGTCCAGCGTGTGCTCAGCATATTGCTGGAAAAGTTTGCCCGCACCCGTGAGCGCTACCTTGCCGCCACTGCGATCAAATAAGCGAGCGCCAATTTCTTCTTCGAGCGCCCGAATCTGAGAGGAAATGGCTGGCTGCGTACGGAAGCGTTTCTCCGCCGCCCGGGAAAAACTGGTGTGGCGCGCGACCTCAAGAAATGTCTCCAGCTGATCGAAATCCATCGGGGTTCTATTTTAGTGGCTCAGGAGGATATAGCATGAAACCCGCTGTGGAAAAGCAGTCAAAGATTCCGTGGTATTCGCGGCGGAGATAAATTCGAAGGAAGCCGCCCGCGGCGGCTTACAATGCGTCAGTCATGAGAGCGGTAATCGCGGAAAAATACGGCGGCGCTGAGGTGCTGGCGATAGAGGATGATTTACCTGCGCCGCGCGTTGGGCCGAACGGCGTTCTGGTGCAAGTGCATGCGGCCAGCGTGAATCCGGTGGATTGGAAGTTGAGACGGGGACTACTGGATGCTGTGATGCCAGTCGTGTTTCCCGTGATCTGGGGACGCGACCTCTCCGGCGTGGTGACTGAGGTCGGGCCGTCCGTGACGCTTTTTAAACCCGGCGACGAAGTTTACGGGATGAAAGATGGATACGTCGCCAAGACATACCGAGGCACATACGCGGAATATGTGGTGGTTCCGGAAAAATCGCTGGCTCCAAAGCCAAAAAATCTGAACTATGAAGAAGCGTCTGCTGTGCCTGCAAGTGCTCTTACAGCGTGGCAGGCCATGGTGAACCAGGGGAAACTCAAGCCGGGACAGCGTGTGCTGATTCATGCCGGCGCGGGCGGAGTGGGTGTGATGGCCATCCAGATTGCGAAGGCTTTTGGCGCGTACGTTGCCGCCACGGCCAGCACGCGCAACCAGGATTTATTGCGCGAACTGGGCGCCGATTTGGCGATTGATTACACGCGCGAAAAAATTGACAAGATACGTCCGAAATTTGATCTGGTGCTGGATGGCGTGGGTAAGAGCGTTTGGGCGGAATCATTTCGCGCGCTCAAAATGGGTGGTCGATTAATTACTCTAACTCCGCCCATCCCAGAACAGTCAACCGGCAAGCTTAGATTTTTTGCAACGGCGATCCGGGGAATGATGTTCGGCGTCGGGCGCGGATTGCTGGGCGGCAAACGATTGGCAGTTACGCGGGTGAAGGCACGTGGCGGCGAACTGGAGAAGGTCAGTGCATTGATTGAGGCAGGCAAGATTCGTCCGGTGATAGAAAAGGTTTTTGCTCTGGAGCAGATTACCGAAGCCCATCGGCTGAGTGAAGCTGGACACGTGAGAGGGAAGCTGGTGATCAGGATTCGTGAGTAATAAGAGCCTCGAAATTTTGAATCCGCATGGCGCGCCATTTACTCTGCGATAGATCATTTTCCGCTTCCCGGAAGGACACTTGATGAGGATTTTTCGCTTGATGGCTGTGCTGCTGGTGGTAACGACGGTGGCGGCACAAACACCCACTCCTGGCCCAACGCCTCCATTGCTCAAGCCGGATGAGCGGCTGAAAGTTGATGTGCTTTTGATTGTGGCGCACCCCGATGATGAGACCGGCGTAGTCCCTTATCTGGTGCAGCTCATTGACCAGAAAAAGCATGTGGCTGTGATCTACACGACGCATGGCGAAGCCGGCCACAACAATATGGGGCCGGAGCGGGCGCAGTCACTGGGTGCCGTGCGGGAGATGGAACTGCGGCACGCGCTGGAGAGTGTTGGCATCAATAATGTCTGGTTTTTAAGTGGGCGCGATACGCCCAGCCAAAATGTCTTGGAGTCGCTGGCGAACTGGCGTCAGGGCCAGGTGGAAGAAGAAATGGTCAGAATGGTGCGGCTGACGCGCCCTGAGGCGATCATTACTTGGATGCCGGGGTTCTTCATCGGTGAAAACCATGGCGACCACCAGGCGGCAGGCGTGCTGGCGACCGAAGCGTTTGATACTGCGGGCGATCCTTCGATTTTTCCGGCGCAACTGGCTGGACCGGTCAAGGTGAATGAGACGCTTCTAGACGGCCTGCAGCCGTGGCAGGCGAAGAAGCTTTATTACTTTCCTGATGCGGCGGACGACATCTTTAAAGGCACTGGCCCAACTTACCAGACCAATGGGGTCTCTAGCGCGCTGAAGATTCCTTACTGGCGAGCAGGGTTTGAGACTTTCAAGTATCACCTGACGCAGTATCGCAACTTTATTGAAGGCTTGAAAAAGATGGACGAGAAGCAGGTGGCGGAACAGGAAAAGAACTGGGGCGGAGAAGGCAGTTTTGTTTTTGGCAAGTCGCTGGTGCCGGGGAGCGTGACCGGAGATGTTTTCGAAGGAATCACCCCGGGTCGGGTCGCATTTGTACCGCCGGCACGAGAAGCTTATGCACAACCTGCAGCGCTTTCTGTCGAGTTGGGCGGACCGTGGGGATTTTATGAAAAGTTTCTTCAGGCGCATGGAATAACAAAATTACCGAAGGCCAAAGAACCGGAGATCGCTATTAAGCGCGGCGCAACGCTGACAATCCCGCTGGAATTACACAATCACACAGACGCGGTAAAGAACGTTAGCATTGCGGTGAAGTTGCCGGATGGCTGGACGATGCAGAGCGGAGCGGGCAGTCTGTCTCTCGGTTCCCAATCCGACTACGACTGGCAAGTGCTGGTGGACGCGCCGAAAGCAGAAACGAAAGAGAAGCAGGAGATCGAGTGCGCGGCAACAGCGGAGGGCAAGACGCTGGCGACGATAAAAATCTTAGTGCAGCTGAGGAATGGTGGATTGCCGCAGAATTGATGGGCCCGCAGACGGAACGGGTTGAGAATCCGCGGCGAAAAAATTACCTCAGCGGCTGAAGGCAATCAAACTTGTGGCTATATGCCGGCACAAATGCCTGCTCCACCCATCGCATGCCGAAGCTCTCGAAACTGCTATTCCTTGACTAATTTCCAAGTTGCGTCAGGATCGTATTCTTTGATGCCGGCTGCAATCTTGGCCGTATTGGCGCCCAGGTTCTTCTGATAAACGCGTCCCTGATGATTCACGATAAAGGTCATTACGCCGGAGCTGCCCCATTTGTCGGGATAGGCGACCAGGGCATAGCCGGCAATCATGTTCCCGTTGATTACGTAGTTATATTTTCCGCCGGGCGCATGCGGTCCCTGGCTTTTCAGGATCTTGAAATAGTACCCGTGATAAGGCGTGCGCTGCCGGGGAGCTGCGCCATCTTTCCCTGTGGCAGTGACGGGATTTCTACCCTGGCCAAGCGGATAACCTTCCAACCGAGCATTGGCCACCAGCGCTCCCATGGGACTGGGTTTCTCGCCTTCGGCGGTTTCCCAGTAGAGTCCATCTTTTTGGCCCGGCGCGCTGGAGAAATGTTGCGCGTATTCGGCTACGCCGTCGTTATCGTGATCGCCCTCGGTAAAGTATTCCCACTGTGCCAGCACATAAGCGCGGCAGGTGGCGATGGCGGAGAGCTCGTTTTCGCCGATCCGGCGATTCAATATCTCTTCCATGCCGGCAGCAGTATCAAAGCGCCATTGGTTTCCCTGTTTGGTAATAGGAATGGGAAACGGCCAGTTGTCAGCACCAATGCTGAGCGTGACCTTGTCGCCGCCCGGCGCCGGTTCGAGCTTGGCAGATTGGTCAAGAGCTGCAGCGAACTGTTCCAACTCGTGATTGTCCTGCACTGGGTCGCCGGAGAGCAACTTGTCATTGTCCGGCCAAAAGATTTCTGCCAGTGAAGCGCGGTCTTTGGTCTTGGCAGCGTTTACCAACGCCTGTTTGGCGTCCTCGGGAGTGGCAAACAGCTTCTGCTTGCCTTCCATGGCTGTCGCCGAGCGGGCAGGCAAAGCTGTAACCAGCAGCAGGAGAACCAGTCCGAGAAGGAATGGCGCGAATGCCTGTCCAGCATGAGAAGTAATGAGTTTTCTCTCCTTCATAAGTCCAGCCCTTTCATATTTCCGGTTGTTGATGTGATCTGGCTGTTTCATTACCGCCCCCTGCCGTGTGGCTGGTTTTGCTGGCCGCGCTGTGGATTGGGAGCCTGCTGTCGCGGAGACTGCTGTGGTGAAACCGTACGATTCTGCTGCTGGCGGCTTTCCTGGCCTCGCTGGCTGGCTGCGCGAGTATCGACGGAACCAGCGCCACCCCCGCCGCCTCTGAATACCGACTGCGGTCTCTGCACCTCAGGCTGTCGTTGTGGTGGCGGCGCCTGAGTTGTCCTGGGAACCTGCATAGGAAGGGTGGTTGCCGGGATGGGGCGCGATGTATCAGGCCGACGTACTTCAGGCCGTGGTGTGTCCGGTTGCCGAACCTGCGGAGTGTCAGGACGACGCACGTCAGGCCGAGGAATGTCAGGTTGGCGGACCTGCGGCTGAGGCTGCGTTCCCTGACTGTGGCCACGATTGGCGTCAATCCGGGGATCACTCGGATCCATGTTACGGCGAATAATCTTATTGTCGCGCTGATCATTGCCGGGGCGCGATTGCACCGGGCTCGGGCCCGCACCCCCTCTGCGCTGGCGACGCACGTTGTTGTAATCCACATCGCGATGAACCGTGTTGTAGCGGTTCAAGGCGGCATAGTTTACGCGGCGGTTGTTCACTGCGCGGTTGATCACTACATTGCGGTAGTTGTTGTTGACGTAAATGTTGGTGACGTGCACATGCGGGCGGGAGCGCTCAATCCAGCTCGGACCGCCTTCCCAGCCGTGATAAAAGACGCGATGCCCTCCCCAGTCGCAGTCATGATTCAGCCATGCGCCGATGAGAAAACCTGTGCCGAAGAAGATGGCGGGGCCAACATGAAACCCGGGACGGGCCACGAAAACGATGGCAGGATCATAGACCGGTACATAGATGTATTCCGGTTGCTCGGGATAAATATAGAGATAGCTGTCGGTATCGACGATTTCCTGCTGTGGAGAGTTGACCAGGTATCCCGCGGAACTGGCCTCCCTGCGCAGGCGCTGGACGGCGTCCATCAGGTCAGTCGACTGGTTCACATAGGCCTGGCCCAGCGAGGTGGTCCAATCAATCTTGTCCGCCATCATGGAAAGCACGGACGGATAATGCGCCACGGCCTTCACGCTTACATCCCAGGGAGCAGAGTCAATCGCGTAGTCGGAGCCGGAACCGCGGACCGTACGGGCAGCTTCGTCGATCTGGTCAGGGAACGTCGCCGCCAGCAGAACCTGGGCCAGCAGCGGATCAGGATAAAGCGCGATCGGCGCGACCAGGTTCTCCAGTTCCTCGGAAGAAAAATAAGTGTCATATTGATCGTCCTGCTGGTCATCCTGGCCCACGGCAGCCGGCGCGGACGACGCTCCGCCGGGGAGCGCGCTGGCTCCGGCAGAAGGAACAACGAATGTGATTGCGAAGATAAGTAGTAATGCCAGAGGTCTCTTCATGCCCTCTCCTTCCTGGGTATTACTTCACTGACCGCACGATGTGCGATAACCGGAGCCGCAGCATCGCGAGGCCACGGTATTACTAGTCTGGCATCCGGGCGAGATATCCTCCGTGACACCGCTCACAACTGAAATTATAAGTCTTGGGCGAAAATAACTTTCTATTTTCGCACATACCGCGGGCAGTCGTGCCGCCGCCCTGCGCACCAGACAGGCACTTCCTTCGGCTATACGCGGCGATACCGGCGAACCATTGCGTCAATTACAATATCGCTGCGAAAAAAAGGAGACCGCCAATGCGAGCCGTGTTGTGCAAAGAGTGGGGTGGACCGGAAAAGCTGGTCGTTGAAGACATTCCTTCGCCGGCAATTCAGGGCGGCGCGGTACGGATTGCGATACAGGCCGCGGGCATCAACTTTGCCGACCTGCTGCTCATCTCCGGACAGTACCAGGAAAAGCCCGCGTTTCCCTTCACGCCCGGCATGGAAGCCGCCGGTACTGTGACTGAAGTTGGCGCCGGTGTGAGCAACCTGAAGGCTGGCGATCGGGTGATGGCGCTGACCGGCACGGGCGCTTACGCGGAAGAAATCGTGGTCGATGCCGGTCGCGTCTACAAAATTCCCGCCACCATGGATTTCATCTCCGCAGCGGGCTTTCCCGTGACGTACGGCACGTCACACGGCGCGTTTGACTGGCGTGCGCACCTGAAGCCGGGTGAATGGCTGCTGGTCTTCGGCGCTGCCGGCGGCGTGGGGCTGACAGCGGTCGAGATCGGCAAAGCCATGGGCGCAACAGTGATTGCCTGTGCCAACGGCGCGGAGAAACTTGCTGTCGCCAAAGAGCACGGCGCAGACCATCTCATTGATTATTCGCGCGAAGATATTCGCGAGCGGGTGAAGGCCATTACTGGCGGCCACAACGCCGACGTGATCTATGATCCCGTAGGCGGCGACGCCTTTGATGCCGGTCTGCGCTCCATCGCGTGGGGCGGGCGAATCATTATTATCGGCTTCACCTCCGGACGCATCCCCCAGATTCCCGCCAATATTCTTCTGGTGAAAAACATTGACGTGATCGGTTTCTACTGGGGTTCGCATCAGGCGCGCAAGCCCGAACTGCTGCGCGACTCTTACGCCAAACTGCTGCGCTGGTTTGAGGAAGGCAAACTCAAACCGCATGTCTCGCAACACTTTGATCTTAAAGATGTCGCATCGGCGATGGAACTACTGCGGCAAAGAAAGTCGACGGGCAAAGTGGTGCTGACGACGGGAAAATCCTAACCACGGACGCCTGAGCAGAATCCTTTGCTTGCACATCGGGAAAACGCCATAGCAATCAATCAACCCACCCTTTCCTGCACGGCCGTCCTGATATGCTCCGGTCGAAATCCGACAGCCACCACACGTGCCGGGAAGCGGCGCAGATATGGAACCCTGCGCAAGAGTTTCAGAAACCAGGGAAGTGATAAGGGTTTCGTCGCGCCCAGGACGCGCCTGATCACGTTATTCTGCACCACCAGTTGCATGCGCTGCGTGGCCCGTGTGGGAAACGTTCGCCGGCGCTGGACTGCCAGAAGATCATCTATAGAAGGACTCCCTTTCGGCAGCTTACTACTCAGAATGTTGGCCGCAGCCACGGCGTCCTGAACGGCCAGATTGATTCCCACGCCACCAATCGGCGACATGGCATGCGCCGCGTCTCCAATGCACAACAATCCCGGACGGTACCAGCGTGCCAGCCTGTCCACTTTTACCGTGAGCAGACTTATATCTTTCCAGTCGCGCAACTCCTGCACGCGGTCACGGAGAAACGGCGACAGGGCGGCGATCTCCGCCTGGAAAGCCGGCAGCCCCTTGCTCTTGATCTCTTCGCCTCGGCCCTTAGGAATCACATAAGCGCATTGCCAGTAATCTTCACGATCAAGCATTACAAAGATCTTGCCCGGTTCCACGTGCCCAAATACCTGGGCCGGATCGGTAGGGCGTCGGCTCAAGCGCATCCAGAGGACATCCATGGGCGCGCCCAAATCGATGACCGGCAATCTGGCCCGATCACGCACCGCGGAATGGCGGCCATCCGCACCGATAGTAAGAGCCGTGCGGACCTGGATTACCCCATCAGGTGTCTTCGCCACCACACCCGCGATGGCGCCGTTCTCCTCTATAAGATCAACCACCTCAGCCTGCATCATGAGGTGGAAAGCCGGATATTGGCGGGCGTGCTCGACAATAAAATTCAGGAAATCCCACTGCGGCATGAGCGCCAGGAATTTGCAATGTGTGGGCAGGTGACGCAAATCGGCGATTGTCACCATCTCCTTGCCCACTTGTCCGCCAAGCTCCAGTATTTCCTGATGGGGCCGCTTCAGGAAATCTTCCAGAATGCCCAGCTCATACATGAGTTCGAGCGTGGAAGGATGAATGGTGTCTCCGCGGAAGTCGCGCAGAAAATCCTTATGCTTCTCCAGCACATATACATCCACGCCCGCCCTGGCCAGGAGAAATCCCAACATCATGCCGGCGGGCCCTCCTCCGGCTATGCAGCAACGAGTGTGGATCGCTTCGTTCATTCGAAAGACGTCACGATCATGGTAAAGATCAGGGAAAGGGAATTCAATCAAGCCGCCAGGTCCAACGATATCGGCGGCCCTGCCGCTCAGAAGCTGTTATTTCACGAAAAGATGAAGGAGGCGCAGAGCCAGCCTGTCCGCAAGGCGGTTGGCAAAATCTCGGGCCGAAGAGAAAAGTTTTCGCAAGTTCATATAAGCCTCCATTTTGCGGATGACTTCGAAACAACGAACTAGGGAAGCCCGCATCTCACCTAAAATATGGCCCCACCGCGAGGAATTTGGGTTAATGAGGCATGAAATTCCTGTTAAACCGGCGACATACCACTGAGTTCAACTTTCAATTTGGCAATTCCGACGATTTTGGCAATATTGGCAATCTAGTGTGGTATCAGAAATAGCTTTACAACGATTTATTTTTTCAAGGATCTTCTGAACCGAGGCGGTCCAGAGGAAAGGCTTGGGCTGGCGGTTGGTTTCCGCCAGATATTCCTTAATAGCTCGAGTTAACTCTTCCACACTGAAGAAGTTGCCGCGCCGCAGGCGTTTTTCGGTTAAGGCGGCAAACCAACGCTCGATCAGGTTCAACCAGGAAGAGCTGGTTGGGGTAAAGTGCAGATGAAAGCGGGGATGTCGCTGGAGCCATTTTTTCACGTTGGGATGTTTGTGCGTACCGTAGTTGTCCACAATCAGATGCAGAGCCAGGTGCGACGGCCACTCTCGATCCAGGCGGCGTAGGAATTTCAAGAACTCCTGATGCCGGTGACGCGCCATGCATTCCCCGATGACCTTGCCGTCCAGCATGTTCAAAGCAGCCAACAAGGTCGTAGTTCCGTTGCGCTTGTAATCGTGCGTCAGAGTGGCGCAACGT
>DASXCL010000034.1:0-6025 GCA_036491195.1 Candidatus Angelobacter sp. | reverse complement strand
ACGTTGCGCCACTCTGACGCACGATTACAAGCGCAACGGAACTACGACCTTGTTGGCTGCTTTGAACATGCTGGACGGCAAGGTCATCGGGGAATGCATGGCGCGTCACCGGCATCAGGAGTTCTTGAAATTCCTACGCCGTCTGGATCGAGAGTGGCCGTCGCGCCTGGCTCTGCATCTGATTGTGGACAACTACGGTACGCACAAACGTCCCAACGTGAAAAAATGGCTCCAGCGACATTCCCGCTTTCATCTGCACTTTACCCCAACCAGCTCTTCCTGGTTGAACCTGATCGAGCGTTGGTTTGCCGCCTTAACCGAAAAACGCCTGCGGCGCGGCAGCTTCTTCAGTGTGGAAGAGTTAACTCAAGCTATTAAGGAATATCTGGCGGAAACCAACCGCCAGCCCAAGCCTTTCCTCTGGACCGCCTCGGTTCAGAAGATCCTTGAAAAAATAAATCGTTGTAAAGCTATTTCTGAGACACCACACTAGCTGCTTAGTTTTCAAAGATCAAAGATCTCACCCGCACAGAACCGCCCGCGCTGAGAAGACGGGGGTCGGAGCAGGCCCTTCACTCCCTGCGTCTGGTTGTCAAAGCTCGGGCCACAACTCCTGAGGTCTCGATGCCACCCTATATACTTGTCTCTATGGCCGTAATCAACCCCAAGTCTGTCAAAGTGAACGTCACCACCGGTACGGGAATGGACATTGAGTGGGACGATGGCCATCGCACTCATTTTGCCTTCCAGTGGCTGCGCGACGCCTGCCCCTGCGCCACCTGCACTGAAGAGCGCAACAGCCACCATCGCAATCCCGGTGAACCTGCCAAGCAGTCCGCTACTCTGTTGCCGATGTACAAGGAACCGGCCAAGCCGAAGGAAGTGAAACCGGTCGGCCGGTATGCTCTGAATATCGCCTGGAATGATGGTCATGCCAGCGGCATTTATTCCTGGGACTACCTGCGCGAAATCTGCCAGTGTGACGAATGCCGCCAATCCGCCGCACCCACAAGTAACTGAGTTATTCTTTGGCCGCCGGCGCACGCATTTTCTCGGCAACCGTGCCATCGCGCTGCTTCGACCACAGCACCGTAGCGTCAATTTCCGCAATTGACCGCCTCCCCGTCAGTGCCATCGCGCGTTCCAGTTCATCGCGCAAAATTGAGATCACGCGCTCCACACCCTTGGCTCCGCCCACCGCCAGCCCATACACATACGGCCTTCCGATGAACACCGCCTTTGCGCCCAGCGCCAGCGCCGCCAGTATGTCAGTCCCACGCCGTATGCCGCTATCGAGCATCACCGGAATGCGCCCGGCCACTGCTTCAACCACACGCGGCAGCGCATCAATTGTCGCCGGCACCGTATCCAGATTCCGGCCTCCATGATTGGAAACGATGACTCCGTCGGCGCCACGCTCCACCGCACGCCTGCCATCTTCGGCTGACAACACGCCTTTCAAGATAACTGGTACGCCCGCCACCGACCGCAGCCACTCCAGGTCGCTCCAGTTGAAAGATGGATCAAACAACGGATCGAACACCCGGCCGCGCTCTAACTTGAATTCAGGCGTCGCCGCACCCTGGCCCAGGCCGCGCATATGCGCGCACACCAATTCCTTAGGCAGCCCAAAAGACAGTTGGCCATACCGGTTGCCCAGCACCGGCGTATCCACGGTCAGGCAGACAGCCTTGCAGCCTGACGCAACCGCCCGTTCCACCATCTCTTTGGTGAATCCTCGGTCCCGTTGCACATAGAGCTGGAACCAGATAGGCCGCTGCGTGTTGCGGGCAATCTCATCAATGGACGTTGTGGTGAACGTGCTGATCACAAAAGCTGCGCCCGCCGCGCTGGCCCCGCGCGCGGTGCCGATTTCACCTTCGGCATGGTACAGCCGGTGATAGGCCACCGGAGCCAGCAGGATTGGAGACTCCAACTCACCGCCAAACAGCGTGACCCGTGTATCGATCTGGGAAACATCCACCAGGATATTTGGCGCCAGTTGCAGGCGTTCAAAACCGGCGCGGTTTTCCCGCATGCTGATCTCATCCCCGCCGCCCGAGCGCACGTAGTCATACGCCATTTTGGAAAGACGGCGGCGGGCCAGCGGCTCAAACTGCGTCACGTCCGCTGTGGGCAGGTTGATTTCGCCGGGCCGTGCCCGTCTCGTCGATTGACTCTTTTTCTTTTTAGCTGAAGGCATGTTCGTCTTCTTGCTTCTTTATTTTGCGTCGCGAAGAACTGGGCGCGTGTTGGGGCGCGGCAAGCTGGCGGGCAGCGGCGCGAAGAGCGGAGAGGATTTGTTTGCGGGTAAGCATAGGGAAGTGTATCGCGAAAAAAGGGCGAAAGCAATGGGCGCTTTTCAGGATATTGCCTGTCTAGCAGGATTGGCTGGGTCAAGCTGGCGTCTCTTTGTGACTAAGGGCCGCGAAACCGCGATTCACGCTGTCTGTTGATCGCGCGATTGCTCTTCAAAGGCCCGAATTGATTCCTCGAATTCCTCGTGAAGGCCCTCGCCCATGAGCATGATGTCGGAAATGCACGTGCTCATGTCAATGGCGAGAAGATGTTTGTGCAAGACGCGAGAAATGACGCCGTGGAGTAGGCGCGCCTCGATCGCAATACGCCGCACAGTATAGCCCTGCTCATAACGTTCCTGGCCGTGCCTTGTTGCGCCTGTTTTCTCATTGTCGCCGATCACATTTGGACCGGTCTCGATTCGTTTCGCAAGTTCCTCGATCATCAGGCGAATGTGATCTAGCCGCTCCTGCTTACTGAGCTGAAGCGAGGAAAGCATGGGGTTCTTACTTGTATCTCCAAGCCATTCATTTACGATTTCGTCTACGCTCTCGCGCAATACAGTTGACACGCGTTTGATCTGCAAGGGAGTGATTCGCGCGGGGTTCACTGATTTTTCTTTGATGGTAGCGACAAGCTGCCTTATATCCGTCGGTTTTGTCAAATAGTCGTCTACCTGATTTCTTATGGCCTGCAGTGCCGTTTCGAAGTCGGGATAGCCGGTGAGAATTAATGTAACCGCTTGAGGCTGAACGCGGCGCATGGCGCTGATCAGCGTAAAACCGTCTCCGCGCTCGCCGATGTTCAAATCGGCCAACAATACGTCGAATGAGTCCCGGTTGATATATGACAGCGCCTCGGCAACTGTGGCCGCTACCGATACTTCGAAGCCCTCCTGCTGCAAAATGAGAGGCAAGGTCATTCGAATGGCAGGTTCATCGTCGGCGAAAAGAATCTTCGTTTTTCTCTTTTCCATATGTGTTCGAATCTGCGCCGTAGCTAACGTCAGTATAGAGATATTCTTTGCGGCGGCGCCGGAGAGTCACTTTGGACGACGAGCCCTACACATTAGTTGCCCTGATTGAAAAAGGAGTTGGCTGACATATTGCCCAGAGATAGCATCTCAGATTATGCCAACCGCTGGCGTTTGGGGTGTGTAATGAATACAGCACTTGTAATGCCCCGTCGGGATGACCCGCCACGGGACGCCTTACTGGCGAGCAAGAATCCGAATCCTCTGGAGCACGAGCGCCGCCGCAGGGTCCTGATTATAGATGACGAACATCTGATTGCGGACACGCTAGCGGAGATTCTTAATGACAGCGGTAATTTCTTGGCCCTTGCTGCGTACGACGGAGCCAGCGCGTTGGAACAGGCGCGCAAGGTTGGCGTAGATGTCCTGATCACTGATGTCGTCATGCCAGAAATGAATGGAATCGAACTCGCCAAGGCGATCAAATCAATTTGTCCGAAAGCCCGGATTGTATTGCTTTCGGGACAGGCCCAAACCCGCGATCTCCTGCAACAGGCGGAGCACGAGGGGTACGGATTTGAGTTGTGGGCCAAGCCGATCCATCCTGATATTGTCCTGGAGCGGCTGAAGCAGCACCGGGTGTGAGACGAGATGCCAGCACCTCTTAACATGTCGAACGGGGACCTGGAGCGTTCGCGCTGGTATGTCCGATACGGAGTGGCGGTGAGTTTCGTGCTGCTGGCTCTTGTGCTGCAATTTCTGCCTCCGGCGCGTCAAATCCCCTTTGCATTCTTCTTCGCAGCCGTGGCGCTCAGCGCCCGGATATGCGGCTTCGGCGCAGCCATATTTTCGACCTTCTTGTCCGCGGCATTGGCGGATTTCTTTCTGCTGCCACCACGATTTTCCTTCGTGCTTGGAGGCTATGACGTGGTGCGCTTGTCGTTCTTTGTGATGGTGGCCCTCCTGATCAGCAGTATGGCAAAGAAGAAATCGGAAGCTGAAGAAGATGCCGACGAGCGGCGAGCGCAACTTGCTGCGATCGTCGAGTCCTCCGAAGATGCGATTTTCAACAAGACGCTTGATGGCACGATCCTTACCTGGAACCGGGCGGCGCAGGAGATGTATGGCTACAGGCCCGAGGAGATCATTGGCAAGAATGTGGCCCTGCTTGCGCCGCCGGACCGACCCAACGAAATCGCGGGCATACTTAAACGACTCCGCCACGGTGAACGGACCACGCACTTCGAGACCGAACGTGTAACCAAAGACGGCCAGCGCATTAACGTATCTCTCTCAATCTCCCCGGTGTTCGACGAGGAAGGAAAGATCAGCGAGGCGGCGACCATTGCGCGCAACATCACAGACCGAAAAAGGACCGAAGCCGCATTGCGTCTCGCCGAAAAGCTCGCCACAGCCGGGGAGTTAGGGGCAACAATCGCACATGAGATGAATAATCCTCTCGCTGCCGTTACAAATCTCGCCTACCTCATTCGAAGGAACAAGTCGCTTGACGAGAAGGCACGCAAGCAACTCGAACTGCTTGACAGCGAGTTGGCGCGAATGGCGCATATGACAAGACGGACGCTCGGGTTCTACCGCGACACGTCCTCCCCCGTACCTGCTGATATGAGCCAAATCATGGATGAAGTGATAGAGATCTACTGCAGAAAACTCGAATCCAAGGCGATCAAAGTCCAAAAGGACTATCAGGCACACGCTGAAGTGGCCGTTTTTCCGGGAGAAATACGCAAAGTTTTCTCGAATCTGATTGCGAATGCCATTGATGCCATTCAACGCCAGGGGACCATTACCGTAAGGGTGAGGAACTCACATAGCTGGAACTCTTCTGCGCAGTCTGGTGCTCGCATCACGGTTGCAGATTCCGGCATAGGCATCAAGCCAGCGGACAGAAGAAAAATATTTGAGCCGTTTTACACAACTAAAAAAGAGACCGGAACCGGTCTTGGACTGTGGCTCTCGAAAGACATCGTGCTGAAGCATGGCGGCTCCATAGCCGTTCGTGGCGAACGCAATGGCACAGTTTTCTCTGTTTTTATTCCCGCGAAGCTTGTTCCTATTTCCAAAGAGATTGACGGAGAGCAACAGACGGCCTAATTACAGGGTCAGCCACCTTTGTCTCTCGCGTTCGCTTAAAACTCTAGAATCAAGGGCAACAGGAAGAGCTTTGACATCGGTGATGCCGTGAACGTCGGCGATGGCTTGCAGGACCTTGAACGTGGGATTCTGTTTTCCGTGGTAGGCCCTTAAGAGCAGCGGAGCAGATCCTTCGGCCCTCGCGCGAGCTGGTTGTAGCAGCCTTCGGACAGCGAGTTAGCGCTCGGCCTCAGGATAGCGCGTCGTATGGGACAGGCTCAGAGTGGCTTCTGCCTTGCTCAAGATGACGAAGAATTTGGAGTCGCAGGCGAGGGCGCCTGCGGTCCACGATTCCCTAAATTATTTGGGTTTGCACGGCCCGAGGGCGGCTGTGCACACGAGCCTTCAGAACTTCGGCATAGGCAGGAGAACCTCCACCCCAACGCGCAAAAACGGCGCATTTGGGACCCCGCGTACCTGTGCCACAACATTGAGTGCTAGTAGACCCTTAAGAGGAGTGCTAGGGCGTGTTAACACTAAATACGAATTTTATGGTATTCTCCTATTCATGGAGATTACCGGGGCGCAGTACAGCCGCATCGAGTCCAGTCTTCCACGCCAGCGCGGCAATGTGAAGCTGACCAACCTCGCGGTGTTGAA
>DASXCL010000033.1:0-16395 GCA_036491195.1 Candidatus Angelobacter sp. | reverse complement strand
CCGCGCATTCTGGCTATGATTGAATCGCTGTGAAACAATTGCCCTCTAATTGTACGGGAGAAACCAATGGCAAAAATCGCCACAGAAAAACCGCTGAGCCAGGCCATTAAGGAACGCCGCGCCACGCCCAGCTTTGAAGATATCCCCATTCATAACGCAGATCTTGAAAAAATAATCCGTGCTGGACTGGAAGCTCCCAGCGGCTACAACACGCAACCGTGGCGCTTTGTGGTGGTTCGCGATTCCGAGCAGAAGAAAAAGCTGCGTGCGGCCGCTTTCGGACAGCCTAAGGTCGAACAAGCTAGTGCTGTGATTGTCGCCTGCGGTGATCCTCTGGGATGGAAAGATGGCGATCTGGAAGAAATGCTGCGCATCGGCGCACAGCACGGCTTTAATGATCCAGCCGCGCAGGATACGATCCGCAAGATGGTTTCCGGTTTTTTGGGTGGACCTGCGGGAAAGGCTGCTGGCATAGAACCGACGTTCGATTTGTGGGCCAACCGCCAGACGATGATCGCCTTTACCACCATGATGTGGGCCGCGGAAACGCTGGGCTATGACACGGCCCCGATGGAAGGCTTTATGGAAGATCAGGTAAAGGCCCTGCTGAAGATTCCGGAGCGTGTGCGCGTGGTGGCGCTGCTTGCCGTCGGACGTCTTAAGGGTAAAGACAAACTTTATGCCGGAAGGTTTGAGCCCGCGCGATCGGTATTTGCCGAAACATGGGGCGAGAGCATAGAGTTCTGATGCTCTGATTGCGAAGCCGCAACCTATCGCAAATTTGAAGGCAATACATGGAGCCAATGGAATTCTCTACTGAACGCATCATCAAACTCGCCGACGCACAAAACGCCATCCCGACGCGCGACGGCAAACTCTATGCCGAGCTTTTCCGCCACGGCACGTTGACCGTGGAGATTTACGCGCCGAAAGGAAGCGACCTCCAACAGCCCCACACCCGGGACGAGCTCTATATTGTTGCCGCGGGAAGCGGCTGGTTTTCTGTTGAGGGCAAGCGCGTGCAGTTCGGCCCCGGCGACGCGCTCTTTGCCGCCGCCGGTGAAGTCCATCGCTTTGAGAGTTTCAGCGAAGACCTGCTGGTATGGGTAGTCTTCTACGGCCCTGAAGGCGGCGAGCGTGCGTAAATGGACGTCGTTCGGAGTGATGACGCTTTTGTGCGCCACGCTTGCATATACCCAGGCGACGCAGCCGAAGCCGCCACCGCAACAGGGCGCGTTCGACGCGCAAATCGCATCACGCCTGCTTCTGCAGTTGAACGAAGCCTTGCAGGGGCACAGCCAGAAGCAATTTCTCGCACTGTTCGATCTGGCCAGAATGAAAGACGGCACGCTCTTTAAGCAGCAGATCACATCCTTCTTTTCCCAGACCGACTCCATTCGCGTGCACCTCAACCTTAGCGAAACCGCCCAGGACGGCGACAGGGCCACGATGGCCGTCGAAGCCGAGATGGAAGCCGAGCCCAGCAATGGCGGTCCTATTGCGCGCAGAAATGAGCGGCTCAACTTCGTGGCAGCAAACTCGGGTGGAAGCTGGAAGTTTGTCGATCTTCAACCCCGATCTTTCTTCTCGCTGCCATGAAATCTGAGCACACGCCTGCCGAGCCAGCGCCGGGACCCAGCGGGCGTGAATATCCTGACCGGCCCATTGTCGGCGTGGGCGCCGTTATCATCGATAAGGGGCGTGTGCTGCTGGTGAAGCGTGGCAGCCCGCCGCTGCTGGGGGAATGGTCGCTGCCCGGAGGCGTCGTCGAATTGGGAGAGATGCTGCGCGCCGCCGCCGAACGCGAAGCCCGCGAAGAGACAGGATTGATCGTGACGGCCGGTGAGGTTCTTGAAGTTCTGGACCGCATCATTCCCGGCAAAGATGGAACACCGCAATACCACTATGTGCTGATTGATTTTCTCTGCATGATGCAAGGCGGAGAGTTGCGCGCCGGCGGTGATGCCGCGGATGTTCGCTGGGCTAAAGAAAGTGAGTTGGGAAACTTCAGGCTGGAAAAGCCGGCGATGGAGGTGGTTAGAAAGGCGTTTTCAGCCGCGAATCAACGCGAATAAACACGAATTTTCAAATTGATTTTCAGACAGTCCTTGATTCGCGTGCGTTCGCGTAAATTCGCGGCTTAAGGTTTGTTCTTCTCCGTGTCTCCGTGCCTCAGTGGTAGGTTTTCTCCCCAGCGATACGCGTCCTTCTGGTCCAATCCCACAAATTGCAGCACGCGGCAGGCAAACTGGTGAGCCATCTCGTCGAAGCTCTTCGGCTGGTTGTAAAACGTGGGGATCAGTGGGTAGATGGTCGCACCGGCTTCAGCGGCCCAGTCCATATTGCGGATGTGCACGCGGTTCAGCGGAGTTTCACGGGTACAGAGCACCAGCGGACGTTTTTCTTTCAGGCAGACATCGGCCGCGCGGTCGATCAGGTTGCCTGCCAGGCCGTGAGCAACTCTGGCCAGAGTTCCCATGCTGCATGGAATCACGATCATGGCATCTGTGGGGTAAGAGCCGCTAGCCACATTAGCGCCGATATCGTCATTATTCTGTGCCTGAATTTTTTCTGACTTCATTCCGAGAAGCTGCTGGACAAGATTGTTGCGGCCTTTGACGTCCAGTTCTTCGGCGAAAACGCGCAGAGCGTTATCTGACGCGATGAAGTTTATGGTTTTTATGCGTTCGTCGCGTTCGGCGGACAACAGCAGTGCGCGTGTGAACATCGCGCCGCTGGCTCCGGTGGCGGCGACCGTGAGTACATGGGCTGTCGGATGTAACGGATTCGGCATCTAAGGGTGTAAGGTCTGGATTACAGACTAATAAGTGAGCATAGGGAGGCGTCTGCGCTGAAGTCAAGCAGGCTACTTCATGGGCAGTGGTTTCTCAATTCGGGCCCGGCGCAGGACGGCAGCACAGCAGTTCGCGCTGCTGCAGGTCAAGCGCGAGATCAGCGCCACCGATCCGCATGGCCGCCTGAAATACGTCCGCGACTTCAGTGAAGCCTTTCGCGACTATCGCCGCGCGCTCAACGATACGGAATTCAAACAACAGTGCCATGCGGCCGACATCCTCTTAATAGGCGATTATCACGCGCTGGCCGCGTCTCAGGATTTTGCCTCGGCGCTCACCAACCAACTGGCCCAGTGCGATCGACCGGTGGTGCTGGCGCTGGAGATGGTCTTCAGCCGCGACCAGTATGTGCTGGACGAATGGCTGCGCGGCGAAATCAACGAAGACGAACTTCGCGCCGGCATTCGCTACGACGACGAGTGGGGGTACGACTGGGAGCCGTTCGTTTATCTGCTGCGCCAGGCAAAAAAGTATGGCTGTCCGGTGTATGGCATCGATCTGAAGCCGCGTGGCAACATGCGCAAGATAAGCGCGCGCGACCGCCATGCCGCCGCGCAGATCGCGCAGATCCGGCGAGCCCATCCTGAAGCGCGCGTGCTCACGCTGTTTGGTGAAGCGCATCTGGCGCCCAACCACCTGCCGCACTGGCTGCGCCTGCTGCGCCCCCGCGACCGCATTCTTACCGTGCTGCAGAACCATGACGAACTTTACTGGAAAGCGGCAGGCGAGTTGAGCGACAGCGTTCACGGCGTCGAGGTGAGCGACGATGTGATGTGCGTCTTCAACGCCACGCCGCTGGAAAAATACGAGAGCTATCGCATCTACATTGGCAAATGGCGGACTGAACCAAACCAGCCCGATCTGGCGCCAACGTTTTATAACCTTGTCGATACATTTATGCGTTCGATGGGCCTGGAACAATACTCGCCCGCCACCGGCAGCCACTCCAGCGCGCTAATTGAAGATTATCCGGAAGTTTATCTGCGCCCCGGCGCGCGCGAATTTGAAAAGCTGCTGGCGCGCAAGGAAATTCCGGCGGCCGAGCGCCGTCCGGTGCTGGAAAAGCTGCGCCAGCAAGGCTGCGTGTATTCGCCCAAACACAATCTGCTGCTTATCAAGCGCTTTCAGCTATCGAATGCCGCCGAGGAAGCTGTGCGTTTTGTTGAGCATGAGTGCCGTGGAGTGGCCTGTTCGGGCGGCCCGTGGGCAGGCAGTTCCCATCAGGACCAATTTTATTTCGACGTGATCGACCGCGCCTTTATCACTTTCGGCGCCCGGGTGTTGCTGCCGCATTATCCGGTCCTGCGGCAACACGATTTCCGTGCGCTCAGCAGCCGTCCGCGCGGGACCGCGGATTCGCAGACTGCCTTCAGCGGTCGCGAACACCGCGAGATGATTGAATTCCTGGTGCTGCACAAAGAAGCCGAAGGGCATGCTCGCCTGCGCTCGGAGCTGCCGCGCGTGATCGCCACCGGCATTGCTTCCACGGGAAAGAAGCGCGAGTTTCTGGTCCGCCACCTGGGCGCGATGCTGGGCGCGGAATTGCACGAAGCGTACCTGGCGGGATCCATGAGCAAGACGTTCCTAAGGTCGCTTTTCTTCCGCAAGATCCATCTGCCCGGCGTGGCCAAGAAGACGTACTTCGAACTGGCGAGAAGGGTGAATCCAGCACAGGGCAAACTCTTCTCGTAGTTCACCTCAAAGGACGCAAAGGCCGCAAAGAAGGACAATGCCGGCTTATTGCTCCGAAAAAATCACCTTTCAATCGATGTCTTAACACATGCGTTTAATTTTTCTTTTGCGTCCTTCGCGCCCTTTGCGGTGAAATGCCTCTCTCCGTGCCTCCGTGGTGGATTTGGATTTAGTGTTAATCTGATCTTCCACCATGGATGCAATCTCCCTTCGAAAATTGCTGCAGGAAGTTCGAAGCGGCGCGGTCACGCCCGACGAGGCGGTTGCGCGCCTGCGGCACATGCCCTTTGAAGACCTGGGCTTCGCCAAGATCGACCATCATCGGCACGTGCGGTCGGGCATGCCAGAAGTGATTTTTGCCCAGGGTAAAACGCCGGCGCAGGTGGCAAAGATTTTCAAAGGGATGGCTGCCCAGGGCGGCAACGTGTTGGCGACCAAGGCCACCCGGGAGCATTTTAAGGCGGTAAAGAAGCTGGTCCGCAAAGCCGAATACAGGGAGATGGCGAAGGCGATCACTCTACAGCAGGATTCGGCAACATACGGCAAAGGGACCGTCGTTATTATTTCGGCCGGCACCAGCGATATCCCTGTGGCGGAAGAGGCGCTGGTGACAGCGGAAATCATGGGCAATGAAGTTGCGCACCTGTATGACGTTGGCGTCGCAGGGATCCATCGCCTGCTGGCGGGCAGGGACGTGCTGGATAAGGCCCGGGTCATTATTGTTTGTGCCGGGATGGAAGGCGCGCTGCCGAGTGTTGTCGGAGGCCTGGCGCGGGTACCGGTCATCGCCGTGCCGACGAGTGTAGGTTACGGCGCGTCTTTTAACGGTTTGGCAGCTCTGCTGGGAATGCTGAACTCCTGCGCTTCGAATGTGAGCGTAGTAAACATCGACAACGGTTTTGGCGCTGGATACGTGGCTTCCATGATTAATCGTCTCTAATCACCGCCCCCGAAGCCCACGTCACATTGCGGTGACGGGCGTCAACTGCGGACGAGCAGCTCCGTTCATAAAATGTCCTGTAAAGCAAGGAATACATTTACATTTCAAAACTTTTAGTATGCAACGTACGAAATTTGATTCGCGTCTTATTGGCAGGTGTAAAATCTGCAATTGAATGAGGGCCTGCGGACCTTCCATAAGGGATCTTCTCCCAGCCGAGGCACACATGAAAGTACACGTCAGCTACAAAGCAGGCAAAACGCCGGACGTCGAGCGCGAATTGCAGCATCAAATCCAAAAACTTGAGCGGCGGCTGCGGGTCTTCAAACCCGACCTGGTCAATCTCCACGCCATCGTAGACCAGGAAAGCAGCCGCAAGGCTGGCGCGTCGCTCAACCTGCGATTGCCTTCAGGACAAGTAGCTGCACAGAGGTCAGGGGAGAATCCGCTGGCGGCGGTGAAAGCCGCGTTTGCCGACCTGCTGTCCCAAGTGACGAAACATAAAGATCTGCTGCGCGGCCACTGGACACGAAAAGCTTTGCGCCGCGAAGGGCGTGAGCGTCTGGCACAGATCCCATTGCCGCCTGCCATCGCCCCAGCAAGGGCCAATGGCGGCAAGCATGCTATTGCGCATCAGCCGATTCCGCCAGAAATCAAAGCGCCGGCGGCGAAGACTGACGGGGCCGCGGTGGCCGATGTGGAATTGTGGCTCAGCGCCAACCTGCACCAGTTGGAAGATTTTATCGAGCAGGAACTGAATTTCCAGGTGGAAGCGGAGCGAATCCGGGAAGACCAGATCACATGCGAAGAAGTGATCGACGAGGTAATCGTAAGCGCTCTTTCCCATGAAGGCGGAAGAGTGGAATTGCTCTCGCCGGAAGGATGGTTTCACCGCCTGGCGTTGCAGGCCATCCGGCGCTTGATTCACGATAACGCGGACACAGCTAACATTTCACTGGATGCACCCGCCGGCATTCAGAACGTGACGGGCAGCGACGAGAACGTGCTGCAATACCACCAGCCAGACGACAGCCTGCCGGAAGAGAGCATCATTCGCGATGAGAGCGTGCGCACGCCTGAGGAGATCATGGCCGGGGACGAAATGGTGGCGCAGTTGGACGTGGTCCTGCGCGGAGTGCATACGCACGACCGCGAGGCCTTTGTGCTTTATACGCTGGAAGGTTTCACCGTCGACGAAATTTCCCGGCTGGCTGGCCGTTCCGCCGAACAGGTGCGCCAATCCATTCATGACGCGCGCGCACACATCCAGACGAAGTTACCTATGCAGAACCAGCTCAGGAAAAGCCTGCTCCACCATTCCCGGGTTGCGTAATTCAAAAAGCACTCATAAGGAGATCCTGCATGATTACGCGTGAAGAAATTCGCCAACTGGCGCAATTTGAGTCGCCGGCGGGATGCGCCATCAGTTTTTATTTTCAGCCACAAACGCCCCAGAACAAATCTCACCGGGAGGAAGCCATCCTGGTCAAAGATCTGGTGCGCGAGACCCTGCGCAAGGCCGAGCGCAACGGTAACGACGCGGCACTGCGCGAGGACCTGGAAAAAGTGCTGCATATCGCCGAAGGATTGCACGGCAACCATTCGCGCGGCAAGGCGATCTTCGCCTGCCGGGAAAACGGTATCTGGCGCGAACTGGATGTTCCACCAAGGCTCGGACGATCGCAGATCACGGTGAACTCTCGTTTCCACCTGCGTCCGCTGGTGGACGCAAAATCCGGACTGCCGCGGACATGCATCGCGCTGGTAAACCGCAAGAAGGCGCGCATCTTTGAATTGCAGGAAACCGAAATCACGCAGAAACTGGATTTGGAGTTCGGGCCTTCGCCCGCGGTCCCCCGCAGCGACGGGTTCCAGGGTTATGAAGCCGGCCATCGCGAACGCCACGTTGAAAACACGGTAATGCAGCACTTCAAGATGTTTGCCGAGTCGCTGCTTCTGCTCTCCTACAAAGAAAAGTTCGAGGCACTGTTGATCGGCTGCCAGGACGATTCCTGGCCGGAAATCGAACCCCAGTTGCCCACCGCGCTCAAACAGAAGCTGCGGGGACGGTTTCCGATTGACGTCACTTCCGCCACGGCGGAAGAGGTGCGCCAGCAGGCCAACCGCATTCTTACGGAATCGCAGTTGACCGAACGAATGGAGTTGGTGCGCGAGGTCATGGGCGAGGCGCAGCGCAATGCGCGAGGAGCGCTTGGCCTGAAGCACGTTTTAAATGCCCTGGAGCGCCAGGAAGTGCAGACTCTTTTGCTGGTGCGCGACTTCAAGGCGGAAGCCGTGGAGTGTACGAACTGCCGCCACCTGGATACGCGCATAGTGAAGACCTGCGCCGTCTGCGCGCATGGGACACGAGAACTCAGCGACGTTTCCGACGCGCTGGTGGACCTGGCGCTGCGCAACGGAGCGGATATCCGGTTCGTGGAGAACGATCCCGACATGGAAAAGGCCGGCCACGTGGCCGCGCTGCTGCGTTTCCGCGCCGACCAGAACACGGGCGAAAAGAAGATGGCGGTGTGAAGGTTTTTCCGAAACGAGAGGTCCCTACAGCCGCGAAGGCATGACGCGGTTTCATTGCTGGCAACTCCATGGCTCCGCACAAGGCTGAATCGCAAAACCTGCGACTTATTCGCTTCCACTTCATCCTTATCGCGATAGGGGTTCCTCGCTTCGCTCGGAATGTTTGAAAAGATGATATCCTTCTGCGTTTCCTTTCGTACGAAAGTGAGGGCCCATGAAACGCAGAGATTTTCTATCCGGACTGGCAGTGACGTCAGCGGCTGTGGCCGCCGGACAGGCAGCCAAAAGTACCGATGCGCCACAATCGCAAAACCCGCAATCGCAAAATAAAGACAACCTGAAGGTGCCACGCACTTCTCCGGCCAAGAACATCATGATTTCAGCGGCGAACGGAATTACCTCGCGGGGAAACCATCTGGAGGCGGGCTATAAGAAGCTGCAGGCCGGCGCGGACACGCTGGAGGCAGTCATCACCACAGTTTCCGGCCCGGAGAACGATCCCGAAGACGACAGCGTTGGGCTGGGCGGCCTGCCGAATGAGGATTGCGTGGTGGAGTTGGACGCCTGCTGCATGCATGGCCCCTCGCGCCGCGCGGGTTCGGTGGGCGGCGTGCGCGATATTAAGAATGTTGCTTCTTTGGCGCGCACCGTCATGGAGCATACAGGTCATGTGATGCTGGTGGGCGAGGGAGCCACGCGGTTTGCCGTGCTGATGGGCTTTCCCAAAGAGAACCTGCTGACCGAGCACTCGCGCAAGATATGGCAATTGTGGAAGGAATACCATTCTGACCGCGACTGGTGGGGACCGGGCCTGGCCGACCCGAATTTCAAATTTCCGGCAGGTCTGGAGACAGGCTCGCTTAAAGACCAGCCACAGCCCATCCAAAGGCTCTATGCCCTGGCGGCGGAGATCGGAATCCCCGAAGAGCGCCGCGTGGATGCAATCCAGAAGGTTCTGAATCCGCCTACGGGCACGATCAACTGTTCCGCGTTGAATGAGAAGATGGAGATGTCGAGCGTGACCACGACGAGCGGGCTGGCGTGGAAACTTGCGGGAAGATGCGGGGATTCGCCGATCATCGGAGCAGGCTGTTATTGTGACCAAGATGTGGGCGCGGCGGGCGCTACGGGAAGCGGTGAAGAAAATATCAAAATTGTAGGCGCGCACACCATCGTGGAGAACATGCGACGCGGCATGTCACCGGAAGATGCCGGCATGGATGCGCTCAAGCGTATTGTGCGCAATTTTAACAATGACATGACGAAGCTGATTTACGTCAGCATGCATTTCTACATCTTGCGGAAGGATGGCGCGTATGCTGGGGTTTCCATGTGGTCAGGCTCGGCGGAGCGTCCGGCGCGTTTTGCCGTGGCTGACGGCAACGGCCCCGCAAGGCATGAAGTGGCTAAGGCGCTCTACCAGGGCAGCCCAAAAGACTGGCCGCCCATGCCGCGCGCGCGGAAGCCTTAGGACAAAAACTTACTACTGATAACACTGATTTACGGATCAGAATGTTTAGCAGCGAATGCCAAAAAAGGCTTTTTGCCGCAGATTTGCGTAGGTGAGCGCAGATAGAAATATTGGATCGCGAATAAACGCTGATGGGCAGGTTTTTACGGATTCGCGTTCATTCGCGGCCATTTTTTCTGATCGGTGAAAATCAGCGAAATCAGTGTTATCAGTGGTGGTCTACATAAACCTTACTTTTACGTCGGCGCGCTTTGCCAGGTGAATGCTTTCCACGAAGCGCACTTTGCCGCTGTGGCGCGTCATTACAATGGACGACGTGCGCGTACCCTCGCCGAAAAAGCGGACGCCCTTCATTAGCGCACCGTCGGTCACACCCGTAGCGGCAAAGACGATATGTTTGCCGGGGGCCAAGTCCTTGGCAGTGTAAATTCTTTTCTTGTCCTTGATGCCCATCTTTTCGATACGGGCTTCAAGTTCCGGCGTATTGATGACCAGGCGAGCCAGGATTTCACCATTCAGGCAGCGCATGGCGGCGGCGGTAATCACGCCTTCCGGAGCGCCTCCACTGCCCATCACAACGTGAACGCCGGTGCCGATGACGGCAGCTGCAATGCCGGCTGAGAGATCGCCATCAGTGATGAGGCGGATGCGCGCTCCAGCGCGGCGAATGTCATCGATGAGCTTTTCATGGCGCGGGCGGTCCAGCACCACAACCACCAGATCGGCAACGTCACGGCTGAGACGGCGCGCAATGGCCTTCAGGTTTTCTTCAACCGGGGCGTCCAGGTCAACGGCATCTTTGCAGGAAGGCCCGACAACGATTTTTTCCATGTAGCAATCCGGCGCGTTGAGCAAGCCGCCTTTTTCTGAGGCCGCCAGGACGGTGATGGCGCCCGGAGCGCCGGTAGCGCAGAGGTTCGTCCCTTCGAGCGGATCAACCGCGATGTCAACTTCCGGCAGCTTCTCGCCGTCATGCCAGCCCGCGCCCACATGCTCGCCGATATAAAGCATCGGCGCCTGATCGCGCTCCCCTTCACCGATCACGATAGTCCCCCGCATGGGCACTGTGTCCATGGTGGTGCGCATGGCCTCAGTGGCCACGTGGTCGGCTCGGTCGCGATCGCCTGTACCCATGGTATGCGCTGAAGCAATAGCGGCATCTTCCACCACGCGGGCAAACTCCAGCGCCAGCTCGAACTCCATCTGGTTGGCCAGGTTTCTTGCTGCAGCAGGCTTGTCAGCCACGCGGGTTGCCATAATGCCTCCTAGAACGCGCTGATGCCGGTCACGTTTTCGCCAATAATCAGCGCATGAATGTCGTGCGTGCCTTCGTACGTTTTTACTGACTCCAAATTCATCATGTGGCGCATCACAGGATAGTCGTCGGCAATACCGTTTGCGCCCAGGACGTCACGCGCCATGCGGGCGCACTCCAGGGCCATCCATACGTTGTTTCGCTTGGCCATGGAGATATGCTGGTGCCCAACTTTGTTTGCGTCCTTGAGCCGGCCCACTTGCAGGGCCAGTAGCTGCGCCTTAGTGATTTCGCTGATCATCCAGGCCAGCTTTTCCTGGACAAGCTGATGAGATGCAATCGGCTGGTCACGGAACTGCTTGCGCACCTTGGAATATTGCAGAGCCGTGTCATAGCACGACATAGCCGCGCCAATCGCGCCCCAGCCAATTCCATAACGCGCCTGGTTCAGGCAGCCGAGCGGCGATTTCAGTCCGTCCGAGCCGGGAAGAATATTTTCCAACGGAATGCGGACGTCCTGCAGTGACAGTCCAGAGGTGACCGAAGCCCGCAGCGACCACTTGCCATGAACGTCAGAGGCTTTGAAGCCGGGGCGGTTCGTTTCGACCAGAAAACCTTTAATACGGTCATTGTGCTCTTCCGATTTGGCCCAAATGATGGCGATATCCGCGATGGAGCCGGAGGTAATCCACATCTTTTCGCCATTGAGGACATATTCATTGCCGGACTTCACCGCTCGGGTACGCATGCCGCTGGGATTGGAGCCGAAATCGGGTTCGGTAAGGCCGAAGCAGCCAAGCTTTTCGCCCTTGGCCATCGGGGGCAGCCACTTATCTTTTTGCGCGTCGCTGCCGTAGGCGTAAACCGGATACATGCAAAGCGCGGACTGCACGCTGACGAACGAGCGCACGCCGCTATCGCCGCGCTCCAGTTCCTGCATGACCAACCCATATTCCACGTTGCCCATACCGGCGCAGCCGTAACCTTTCAGGCTGGCGCCAAAGAAGCCGAGATCGGCCATGGGCTTGACCAGTTCACGCGGAAAACGCCCGGCACGGTTGCACTCTTCGATGATCGGAATGAGATTGTCTTCAATGAATCGGCGCGCGGTATCGCGCACCAGACGCTCGTCGTCAGTGAGCAGGGAATCAAACTCAATGAAATCCACGCCCTTGAACTTAAAAACGGGCATATTCTCCTCTTCGGTTGGGCCGATGAATCGCCGGGCAGCGGGACGGCGCCACATCAAGCAAAACCGGCCCAAGACAGACTTTCAAAGCTAGCAGAGCCAACGGACAGGGTCAAACCGCGTCCACTCAGGGTGAAATCCATCCGGCTTTGAGAAGCAATTCCTTTGCAACCTCGCTGACTGGACGATCCTCATTGATGATGACGAAATCTTCTAACCCGAATTAATCTTCCTAATTTGCCTTTAATGATTTTGTAAGGTATGCACCTTATATATACTTACTTTGCTAGCCCATCCCCCACTATGGGTCCCGGCATGTTCCGGGGTCCCTTAGGAGTTTTCATGGCCGCAGAACTGAACGAAACTGTCTGGATCACCCTGATGCACGAGATGCAGAGCTTTGTCAGACAAAACCTGGAACAGCCGCACGTGCAAACCGAGCTGCGCAACTGGATGGGCCCTCAACCACTCAAGCGCGGCACGTTCCGGCCGGAAGCTAATAAGGCTGACGTGATCCGAGCCTTCGAACTGCTGGCTCCGGGACTGCTGGTCGATTTCCTGGAAGCCAACAAAGAGATCCTCAACAAGTATGCGCTGCGCATGTGGGCCGCGGAGCGTGAAGGGCTCTTCGATACGGCAGCCAAGGTTTCGTAACTCGGCTTTCGCGCTTCGTTGCCGACATTTGCCAGTCTCCGGGACGATTCCGCCATTCATGTTGCGAGCTATCGCTCAGCCACTTTCCCTCGTCGAGAGCCACCAGCCCTTGCCCTCGCACCAGCAGGTTTCGTCCGGTTGCATCCCTCGCCGCAGCGAGCGGACGCTTCGTAAATCGCCGCGCTTGAACGCTTCCGCCAGTTTCTTTGCCGTCTCGTCATCGCGTGCACCCTGGCAGTTGATGAACATCACCGGCATCAGGAATCGTGCGCTGTAGCGGTCCGGAGGCACGCGTGTGATCAGCAGCATTCCGCCGGCGCCCGGAGTTCCGCCGGGCCCATCGGGCGTGAGCGGGAACAGCAGGCGTCCGCCGGGAAGCAGCGCGTCCAGCCAGATATCCAGCGGGGCCGTGGCGCCGGCATTCACGTAAATCAGGTTGCAGGCCGGCAGCGTGCCTTCCGCGCCTGAGCGCGGATACACCGTTACATTCTCCATATCTGCCAGGTTGGCTGTGGCCAGCTCCGCCAGCCCCGGTTCAATCTCATAGGCAAAAACTTTTCCGCCCGGCCCGATCAACCGGGCCAGCACAGCCGTGTAATATCCGGTGCCCGCGCCAATATGGATGGCTGTCTCGTCATCCTGCGGATTCAGCGTCGCAAGGCCCACAGCATGCAGCACGGGCTGGCCGTTATTGATCTTGCTGGCCTCAGAGAGCGCTACGGTCACATCCTGATAAAGAAACGCCGGATCGTCGGTCGGCGTGGTAATGTATCCGCCGCTGGTAAAAATCTTCCATGGCCCGGGACCGACAAAGCGCTCGCGCGGCGTGGCGGCAAAGGCCTCGGAGAGGCGTCCGCTGGGCACACCCGCCTGCGCCGTGATCAGGCTGGCAAAGAACGCTCTATGCGCTTCCAGACGTTCCACGTTTCGCTCCTTTTCCAGAGGATCGCCTTCCGGATCAGTGTCATCCGTGATGATCAGTGGTGAGATTTTGCCGTTCTGCCCCTGGTTTTCCGATGTTGGCTGAAATGCTGCCGGGCTGAATGCTTTCTCTAAGAGTCTATGCCCTTGAGCAACTGTGAGAGGCTCATGCCCAGGGTCTTGGCCAGCTTGAGCAAGGTACTCAGGCGGACGTCTTTTTCTCCGCGCTCAATGGCGCCCGTAAAGGACCGTCCCAGGCCGCCTTCATGGGCAAAACCCTCCTGTGACCAGCCCCGTTCGTCCCTGAGCTGGCGCACCCGGCCTCCGAGTTTTTGATGGGCCTCTGAGACTGGCTTCTTGGCGGCCCGCTTTTTGCCTTGCATTCAACCCTAACATCGGTGTAAATTTCTCCTCTGTCCACCCTTGATCGTGACACTCCCATTCGTGTCACCCTCAATCGTATGCAGGCGGTATAAGGAGATTTGCTGCGAACGCCCTCCGTCTGCCGTCCGCTTCGGCCTGACGGTGGGTTCCTTTTTGTGCAGGGATGATAGCAGAAACATTAGAGTCTTCTAATTCAATTTAAGACAGAAAGAAACGGCGTTGATCACATGCCTTGGCCTGACCCTCCCTACCCTCCCGGATACCACACTCCCGGCATCGGATTCTTCCTGATCATGCTTGCCGTCATCGTGGCTTTTGTAGTTGTCGTTTTGACGCGCATCAGGGCTTCAGGAGGCTTGTCTCAAGGATCGGAAGAGGAATCTGAGGCGCCAAATGCTAAGGAGTCAATCCCGACTCAGGATGGCGCAAAAGAGCAGTCTGGCTTGCCTGCCCGACGATGAGTGGCCGGGCGCCGGTGGAAGAGAGGCCCTTTCTGTGCCGCAACCCGCATATGCTCGGCGTCGACATCTTTGCCGAAAAGCTATATGCGCCAGTCCCGCTAGGGACGGATGATAGTAGCCCGGTCACGTTTCCGAGGCGCGCTTGCGCGCTGAGGAATAAGTGCCGGGAAAAAGAAAAAAGGCATTCCTTCCGCTCTGCCGAAGGCCCCGCGTGCAGCCCAGCGGAGCGCACAAGTCAATCAACGCCCTTGAGCAACTGAGAAAGGCTCACGCCCAGGGTCTTGCCAGTTTGAGCAGGGTGCTCAGTCGGACGTCTTTTTCCCCGCGCCCGATCGCGATCCGCCCCAACATAAGAGTCTTCTATTCAAATCAAACAGCTAAAAGGACACCACGCCTCGGGTACGTGGCTTTAGAATAAGAACAGCTTTAAGCGGCGCAGCCTGGTTCTGGGATTGACACCGATAAATATGCGTGGGAGCCTGATCGGAGCGCACTCTTGAGAATTGAGAATCTGAGCGTTACAAACTTCCGTGGCATCAAAGCGGCCTCCCTGGCGGCTCTTCACACCATGGTCGTCATTGCCGGCCAGAATGGTTCCGGTAAATCGTGTGTTCTTGATGCAATCCGGCTGCTGAAGTCGGTGTACGGCGGCTACCAACAGAATGAATGGCATCAATGGATGGGAGAGTTCCAAATAAACTTCACGAACACAAATGATCTTGTCACGCTGCTCAACGATCCCAAGGTCGAATTACGTATTACAGCCGAATTCAGCATACATTCCGAAGAGAGGGAATATATCCGTGTTAACAGCGAAGATTTAGTGCGCCAATCGATTTGGCGTTCGATGTATCCCGAGCTTTACGCATGGTCAACGTTCAGAGCAATTTCCCTTGCTGCCCATCTTCGAGGTCGAGAGGCAGAAATAAAAGATGAAACCAAAAAGCAAATGGAATTGCTGAACAGGGAGCTTGCTTCTGAACATATTGTAGGAGAATTCATTCTTCCTCCTGGGCAGTCTCCTTATGTTCGGCCTAGTAAGACTCTAGAGATTCTTTTTGGAATTTTTCGTCCGCACTACCTCGGGGTTATCGATTATCACGGTCCGCATCGAATGTACGGTCGCGAAACCTTGCAGGGTATTAATTTGAATCTTGATGCACTTGAGCAGCAAAGAAGTCAGCATGCCCTTTATAACTACATAAACAAATACGCTAACGTTAAGGCTGAGATGGCCGCATCTTACATTAAGGAAATCTTAGCTGGGGAAGCGGGGAAAACGACCGGTGGCCAAGAGTCACTAGCCGAAACCCTAAAAGAACTCTTTCGGACTTTTTTCCCAGACAAAGAATTTCTTGGTCCAATTCCAACCCCGGAAGGAACGCTTAAGTTTCCAGTAAAAACCGGCGATGGGGCAACCCACGACCTTAACGAGCTAAGCGCTGGGGAAAAAGAAGTGCTGTATGGGTATTTGAGGTTACGTAATTCGGCTCCGAGGTTCTCAGTCATTTTGTTGGATGAGCCAGAATTACACCTCAATCCCCGGTTAATTAGGGGGTTGCCGGCTTTTTACCACCAGCACCTCGGCAATGCTTTGAATAACCAGATCTGGCTAATTACCCATTCTGATGCACTTTTGCGAGAAGCGGTCGGTCGCGAAGACTGTTCGGTCTTCCACATGCAGACTCCAACGACTACCTCCAGCAAGCAAATTACACCACTTATCGCAAAGGAAGGGTTGCAGCGAGCGGTCATCGATCTAGTACCGTGACCGCGTGATTTTGTAGCCGAACTTGTGTCGAGCCTTTTTCCGAGTAAAGGCCCACTGGATGGTGACTCGGTTGCGATTGGTGCGGCGGTTCCAAGATCGAGCTTCTTTCCGCAAGGTCTCTGGATTTCCAATCCGTCGTTGGCCCAAGCATTGCCGGGAAAATAGGCTGATGGCGATCTCAGCTTGATTCAACCAACTGGCGTGCTTGGGCGTGTAATGTACGGTGAACCGATCCCACAGCCGTCCGCCTTCCTTCTCGCCAAAACG
>DASXCL010000032.1:0-2721 GCA_036491195.1 Candidatus Angelobacter sp. | reverse complement strand
CATCATGACGCGTGTGGTCGGGTCTTTATCGGCAAAGAAACGAATCAACTCGCGGTAGTGTTCACAGGCGATCCGTTCGGCGACAAGGTTTTCCTTGATCATCTCAATCAGATTGGCACCCTCTACATACTGCGATGCCGATCGCATCGCCAGGCCTTCGGGATTGAAGTTCGGGCTTCCGCCAAGCTGATTGATGCGTTCGGCCACCTTCCTCATATGCTCCTGCTCTTCTTTTGCGTGTTCCTCGAACTCATCTTTCACACCTTCGCTCGATATTCCGGTGGCGGCAATCGCGTTCATGGTGTAACGCAGGACGCAGACAATCTCTGTTGCGAGTACGGTTTGAAGGATCTCAATCGCTTGCTTCACATTGCCTTGATAGGCAGGGGTCACAGCGCCCGCGTCGATACTCGCGCGAGCTCTAGCCCGCAGTTGTTGCACGTCCGTCAGGAAGGGCTGATCACTTGGCATACGGCCATTGTAGTTGAAGAATGCCCAGACGCTCTCAATTTTCAGGCCGCTGAAAACACGTCTGGCAGCACGAACAGCTTGCCGCCGTCTGAAATCGCAAGACGCAGGTGGGACACCGGGGAACGTCGGTCGTCAACGTTTTCTGCTTCAAGAGCTACCGTCTGGTGGCCGGCAGAATGAAGCCTTGCGAGAGCAATGCAGAAACAGTCGCGGGAACCGCCTACCAGCCGCTGTGTTTGACTAAACGCAGAGAGGTACGTACCGGCTGCTGCAGGCGGCCTGCCGAGCAGTCGATCAACGCCTGCTGATCACCGGAATCAGCTCCTCCAGATGCAAAGTGGGCCCCGAAAATTGCCGGTGTGCGTTCTGTCGTCCCCCGAAGTGGGGTGGTGCCAAACTGACACAATTGCCGACGGAAGCGATCAGTTCTCCGAAATGCCCGTTATACGTCCACGTGACGGCAACGACTTTTCCAAAAAGGTTAAGTTTTGAGACCATTAACATATGCCGGATGAAAAAGACGCCTTGGAGTGGTCCCCAAAACTGAGACAAGTAGTTAAGACTCAAAATCCATTGAACGGAGAATTGAGTCATGGGGTTGTCACGCAGGAAGTTCACGAAAGAATTTAAATTAGCCGCCGTGCGGCGGCTGGAACAAGGGGTCTCGATGGCGGAGGTGGCACGCGGGCTGGAAGTGAGCCCGAACGTGCTGCACCGTTGGCGGAAGGAGTTCCGCGCCGGCACAGGCAATGCGTTTCCGGGGAATGGCAAGCAGCGCTGGTCAGAGGGCCAAGTAGCGGAACTAGAACGCAAGATCGGTCAGCAGACACTGGAGATCGATTTTTTAAAGGGGTGCTTGCAGCGCATCGAGGAACAGCGGATGCTGCAGGTGTTGAGTGGGAATCCGCCGTCTTCCGGAAAATCGAGGAAGAAGTGAACGGCGGGAGTTCACTGACGGTGAAACGAATGGTGGAACTGGCGCAGGCGAGTCGCGCCAGTTTTTATCGCTTCGACAACGAGACTGAAAGCGGCCCTGATCCAGATATGGATTTACGGGACAGCATCCAGCAGATCGCTTTGGAATGGCCGAGTTATGGATGGCGGCGAATCACGGCTGAGTTACGGCGTCTCGGCTGGACAGTGAATCACAAGCGGGTCTATCGTCTGATGCGCGAAGATAATCTGCTCTGCGTGCGTAAGCGCAAGTTCGTGATGACAACCGATTCCAATCACGGTCGAAAGGTCTATCCAAACCTGGCTCGGGACATGGTGCTGACGGGCACAGATCAGCTTTGGAGAGCCGATATTACGTATGTCCGGCTGCGCGAGGAGTTTGTGTTCGTGGCCGTGATTCTGGACGCCTATTCGCGGCGCGTGATTGGCTGGGCGCTGGACCGGATCATGGAAGATGACCTGACGCTGAGTGCGGTGCGGATGGCACTGTCAAGACGAATGGTAGAGCCAGGTTTGGTGCATCACTCAGACCGCGGCTCGCAATATGCCAGCCTCGATTACACAGAATTGCTGAAGGAAAAAGGCATCAAAATCAGCATGTCGCGCAAAGCGAATCCGTGGGATAACGCCGCGTGTGAGTCGTTTATGAAAACCCTGAAGTATGAAGAGGTCCACCGCAACGAATACCGGGACCTGGCGGAGGCGAAGGCAGCAATCGGCGACTTTCTGGAGAAAGTTTACAACCAGAAACGGCTTCACTCGGCGCTCGGTTATGTGCCGCCGACCGAGTTTGAGGCAAATCTTGCCTCGGAACAAAAGGAGGCCGCTACGCGGCGGCGTCTCACTGGATGAGTTTTTTAGGCATCGGGGAAATCTATCGATCCGATGTGGAGCCGAGTGGGTCCGGGAATGGCCACAAACACCATTCCCGGCCTCATCGTCTCGATGAGTTTCCGGCTGGTTATTCCTCGGCGGGTTGTTCTCCAACAGAGCCCGCCTCCGCTTCGCCAGCCAGAAATCATTCTGCGCTAAAGTTATCTTTCCGGTCGAGTATTTTTCATCGAACGGTAACCAGTGTCTTAACTGTTTGTCTCAGCCCAGGGGACCACCGCAGTTTGCAAGTTGGGGTATTGGCTTTTGCCATTACCGGCCCCTTGAGTCTTTGCGAACGGATTGAACCTGCCGCCTATATTTTTGGGCAGCGGAAGCTGACTGGTATTCGGAAGCGGCCTGGGATTGGCGGATTTCAGGATTATGCGGCCATCATCCGTCAAGATGAAATGCGGCAACACCAGG
>DASXCL010000031.1:0-5524 GCA_036491195.1 Candidatus Angelobacter sp. | reverse complement strand
CTCGAAAGCTTCGCGAACGCCCCGATCGGCGGCGAATGGCTTTTCAAGCAGGGGCTTTCGTGCCAAGGTAATGCTCGGGTTAAAGCTATTGCTGAACCAAGCGCATTGCATCGCTAAATCGCGCTGGCCGCACCGACGTTCGGACAAGATTTGCGCCTTCGTGTGAGCCTGGGTTAACGTAGCAATCGTTCATGGCCACGGAAACCTCGACCTCAATACTCACCACGCGCATTGATGCCACCTCGTCCCGCTTCGAGGCCAACATGCGCTTTATGGCTGACCTGGTCTCGTCAGTGCGCAATGAAGAAGAGCGGATTCGCGAAGGCGGCGGCGCCAAAGCGATAGAAAGCCAGCACAAAAAGGGCCGGAAAACGGCCCGCGAACGCATTCAAATGCTGGTTGACCCGGGCAGCTTCTATGAACTCGGTATCTACGCTGCCTTTCGGATGTATGAGGAGTGGGGTGGGGCGCCCGGCGCCGGCGTTATCACTGGGCTGGCGCGAGTTGAAACGCGGCTGGTGATGGTCATCGTCAACGATGCGACCGTGAAAGCCGGATCATTTTTCCCCATGACGGCGAAGAAAGTAATCCGCGCACAGAACATCGCCATTGAAAATCACATTCCCACCATCTACCTGGTGGACTCAGCCGGCGTCTTCCTGCCGCTCCAGGAAGACGTATTTCCCGATACCGATGATTTTGGACGCGTCTTCCGCAATAACGCGGTAATGTCGGCCATGGGCATTCCTCAGATTGCCGCAATCATGGGAATGTGTGTCGCCGGAGGCGGATATTTGCCGGTTATGTGTGATCACGTTCTAATGACGGACGGAAGCGGACTCTTTCTTGCCGGTCCAGCGCTGGTGCAGGCCGCTATCGGACAGAAAACTTCCGCAGAGGAACTGGGCGGGGCCGCTATGCATTCCGCCATCAGCGGTACCGTGGATTTCCACGAGCCGACTGAGGAATCCTGCCTGGCGCGAATCCGGTCAATCATCGAGAAGTGGGGTTATCGGCGTCAATCGCCCTGGGACCGCAAAAAGCCAGTGCCTCCTGCGCTGCCGGCTGAGGAGATATACGGCATCTACGATTCGTCGCCGTCGCGTCCCTACGACGTTAAGGAAGTAATCGCCCGCATAACCGACGCCAGCAAATTCGACGAATACAAGTCCGAATACGGAAAAACACTGGTATGCGGTTATGGGCGTATCGGCGGATTTGCTGTTGGGATTGTAGCTAACCAGAAACTTCACGCCCAGGCGACCGATCACGAAGGCCGCAAGCGCATGGAGTTCGGCGGCGTGATTTATACCGAATCAGCCGAGAAAGCTGCACGATTCATCATGGATTGCAATCAGAACCTGGTGCCGCTGGTTTTTCTGCACGACGTCAATGGATTCATGGTCGGGCGCGACGCGGAGTGGAGCGGCATCATCAAGGCCGGTGCAAAAATGGTGAATGCGGTTTCAAATTCCGTGGTGCCCAAAATCACCTTGATTCTTGGTGGTTCCTTCGGCGCTGGCCATTACGCCATGTGCGGCAAGGCTTACGATCCCCGTTTCGTATTTGCCTGGCCGACTGCAAAATATGCAGTGATGGGCGGGGATGCAGCCGCTGGAACACTGGTTGAGATCAAGATTCGCCAGCTGGAGCGGAGTGGGAAAGTCTTGAGCGAAGAAGAGAAGAAGCAGCTGTACGAATCCACCAAGCAGATCTACGATGAACAGATGGATCCGCGCTACGGGGCGGCGCGGCTTTGGATCGACCGTATCATCGACCCGGTAGAGACGCGGGATGCGATCACCATTGCGCTGGAATCTGCGGCGCTTAATCCCGACGTTCCGCCCTTCAAGGTGGGCGTGTTGCAGACCTGACGACTCGCAACCGTCTTTCTGTCTTCTAACGTCAGGACGGGATTGTCATGGTTCTGTCGCTGTGCTAGGTTAAATGCAACTCACGCCTTTCCGTTCCCCAATCGCGCGCCGCTTTTGAGCTGCCCGCAAATTGAGCGTGTTCGATAGGTGGTTCAAATGAAAGAGATTGCGCCGTCCATGCCAGCCGAACGCCACACTGAACAAGAGTTCGCCAACCGCAGACTGATCCGCCCCGCCCTCAATCACTCCAACCAAGCCGCTTCAAACCATGCAGCGTCTCCCTCTGCAGGGCGTGAGAAGGCAGAGCGCTCAAATGGCGCCCGCAAGGCGCCGCCTCCGGACCAGACCAATGCCGAGAATTTCTATTATCAGAAACAAATGCAATCAAAGACGCCGATGGTAATCGTCTTGTCAGACGGCGAAGAAATTCGCGGCACGGTTGAGTGGTACGACAGGACCTGCATCAAGGTGAACCGGACCGGCTCTCCAAACCTGATGATCTACAAGCCTTCTATCAAATATTTGTACAAGGAAGGCGAAGGCAAAAGGTAAGCAGGACGCAAGCGAAAGCTTATCCGCGAGAGGGGGCTTGCATGCTTCCGAGGATGACCGCTTGCCGTGTCAATCGGTCGCACTTGTCGGCAAGTCCCTGAGGAACCGAATCCCAGTCTGGAACGATGATGCTCAGATAAAGGCGAGGAATCGTCTGAATCGCTTGCAACCGCAGGCGAAATGCATTTTCCTGCAGAGTAATGGCCGCGTCCGCCCAAGAAGGATCGGACACATTTCTTGCGGTCTCGCCCAGGCGAATTAAGATGCCCGCATTCCGAGCCGCGCACCACGCATAGTCGGTGGCAGCCAGCATACGCTCGCGATGAATTCTTCGGAAGTCTGAAGGGGGAAGGCGATCATGCAGATATTGTCTCTCCCGGGGATCTACCAAATTACGAAAAGCATCAGCATCCATCGGGCGAAGCTGCGATCTGAGTGCTTCGATATCCACCGAAGCTCCGCGTGAACTTCGGGCCATCCACGTTATCAAAGCCAACGCAAGTACGCTGACCAGGACGATGATCACGGCAATTACCGACATTTAATCCACCAACCGTTGCAACTCTTCATTCCAGAATTCCAGATCGACTTTGGCCAAACTCCGTCCCGCCGCCTGTGCCGATTTTTCAGGCCGGAAAACGTAAATCATCCAAACCACCACACACACATGGAACCCCGCCATGCGGATCAGATCCATGGCCAGGTAGCCTTTCGGACCCAATGATGCCATCAATGCCATGGCCGCGACTTCAATGCTCGAGTTGATGCCGAAGCCCAGCACCAAGCCAGCCCCCAGGCTCCGCCAGGTCAGATGAAAGACTTTGCTGAATGCGAGTAGAACAAGCAGCATTCCAATGTTTATCATGCTGGCCGAAAAATTCAAGACCTCAAAAGCGCTCGTGACACGTTGAATCCCAGATTGGGAAATCGAACCCGAAACAGCGCCAGCCATCAGTACAAACAAAGCGCATCCCCATCGCAGCAAAGGCCACAACGTACGAGCAACCGCCGAGTAACGCGTCACCAGAAAGGCGGAGATCTCGTACAGGCTGGCAAGTTGCAGTACACCGCTGATAGCAACACCGACGATCAGTGTCCAGCGGTATGTGAGAACCGACGAATGGGACCGGAGAACCAGCAGATTGAGAATCAAAAGCACAAGGAAATGAAGTTCCTGGAATGACAGGTAGGCGACAAAAACTGGAAATTGCTTGTGCACGCCCATTCGCAACATCTTCACCAGGCAAAGAGCCAGCAACAGGTGGGGAATGATCCAAAAATAAAGCTGCAGGAAAACCATGGGTTGCCTAGAATCATATGTGCTGAACTCGGCAACCCACAACGAAATTATTCAAATTAGGTGCAAGGGACTCCGACCGGGCAGTAGGGGCTATCGGCTCGAACGATGGTTGGAGCTGAAAGAGCGGTCATCAGCGTCAGCACAGCAGCAAGAAACAGCAGTGTTTTCTTCACGGCAAAACTCCTTATTGAAGTGGAAGTTGCACCGTGATAATGTGACGGCGGGCGAGTGTCCGCACAGAAACCGTCATCTAGTTAAAGTTCCGAGAAACGTAACTAGAGAGTTTCTAACGACCTAATCAATATGACCCTAAAGTCGGCATTCGAAGACCTCTCCCGCACTACGCTGCGGGCGGTTTTTGGCTGCCTGGGCAAGCTCGAGTATTTGGCTGGATTGCGGGCCCACGAGGGCGACTACGCACACTGGGGTTTCGGCAAGGTTTACGGTCAAGCCACGGCCAACAAGGCCCTAGGAACGGCCCACCACGAAGCAGTTTCAGAGGTGTTGTCTACGCCGCTGGCTAGACTGCTGCAGGATGTGGAGGATTCCAGTCGTGCAGCCGGAGTCGAGATCGAGGAATATCTTGTGAAGTTATCTGAACGCGGGGATGGGTTGTTGCCAGAACAACCAGGGGCAGGATCCACGAGGCATCTTAGTTCAGTGCTGCACGCTCTCTTGGGGCTGGTGCGGAATCGGGAACGGAACGCCACTCGCCGAGCCTCATAGCTACGCCGACGATCTGTCCGACCACTTCCGCCTGCGAAACGCGGACCACTTTGGTAGGCACCGGCGACAACGGATGCGATTGTAAAATCATATCCTCGCGCCCCACCGTGCACCAGCAGCACACGTAACCGTCGCGTGTCTCCACAAAGTAGATAGGACGTTCGTACTCTGAGCGCCACCCGCCTTCAGCAACTTTGTTACGCCCTTCGTCCACTTGAATGAAGCTGCCGGGAGGAAGAATCGGATACATAGTCAAGTCTTCACTACCAACATACCCGTACGTGAAATCGACCTTGGAATACTGTTCGAGGTACATCAGCGGAACTGTGCCCCACTGTTCGATCATGCGCCCGAAGTTTAATGTCCGGCGGGGATCGAACGCAGGATCGAGACGCACAGGCATCTGCACGGCCTGGCGGCTTGCTAGCGCGTCAGAGAGATGGGATTTCGGCGGAGAGGAAAGCTCCAGGTCCGAAATGGGAATGTTCAAATCAACCCCGTACATCGCCAGTAGATCCCTCATATCCCGGTGGTATATTACCGCCAACGAATAGAAACGGTAGATACTTGGAATCACACCCTTGGTCTCGAAATCCGACAAGCGGCTTATCGGAATGAAATACTCTTCGTTGTTGCGCTTGCGTGCAATCTGCTCGCTGGAGGTTTCAATGTCACGCATTGTGAGCCCCAGCTTTTCACGCAAGACACGAAGATCAGGTCCCCCCATATGTGCCATCTCCTAGAGACAAAAAAGACCTGGCTGGCTATAAGGCAGAATCTGGTCTTTTTCGGAATTCGATAATAGCATTACAACGTTTGAGGTTTCCTGGTCGAAAGGTAGGAACCCTGCCTTGTTCTGATTTCGTAACACAGATAACCAGGAGTTTCAAGCATTTCCTATAAAAGCACGGAAAACAAAGAGGTTTTTTTTGCAATTCAGCGGGGACGAGTGGCAGGATTCCGTCTGTGGAAATGTGTAAGGTTAGATAAAGCAGTGAGCGCAGCAGCATTCACCCCGAAGAATTGGCTGGTACGTTTTTGAAGGCGCAATATCTCAGGAAGAGCCGCCAAC
>DASXCL010000030.1:0-16825 GCA_036491195.1 Candidatus Angelobacter sp. | reverse complement strand
GGTGGATGCGGGCATGGAAGGCGCGCGCAGCCGCTTGCGTCCGATTCTGATGACCAGCGCCGCAATGATCGCGGGAATGATGCCCATGGCGCTGAGCCTGGGCGAGGCCAGCGGGCAGGCTGCGCCGCTGGGACGCGCCGTCGTTGGCGGATTATCGGCTGCAACAATCGCGACGCTGTTTGTGCTGCCATCGGTCTTTGCTGTGGTGCAAGGCGGCAGCCACCGGCGTGCAGCGTCGCTTGATCCCAATGATCCGCAGAGCAGCCATTATCAGACCGGCGGGTTAACGAGTTGAATGCGGTTGAAAGATTTGAAATCCCCTGGAAGGAGTTGAACCTCATATGAAAATTGAATCGCGTGTTTGGACGCATTCGGACCATATCGATGAAAAACCTCAGCGCCCTGTTGCGGCTCCCGTCTCACGCACAATGGCAGAAGTGCGCTGGGAGACTCGCGTAAAATATCCGTTGCTCCTGGCTCTTGCGGCGTGCGTTTTGGCTTTTTGCGGGTGCGCAGAGGAAGTTTCTTCTGCTACCGCAAAGCCAGTGGAAAAACCGGTGGAAGTCAACGGCGTTCATCCGCATCGCGGCGAAGTTTCCCGGTTTATTAATTTGCCCGGAGAAGTGCGTCCCTTGTACGAGGTCACGCTTTTCGCCAAAGTCGATGGCTATTTGGATAAGCTCACAGTCGACAAGGGAGATTCAGTGAAGGCCGGAGATTTGATTGCAGACATCGACGTGCCGGAATTGCGGGCCAACCTCGTCAAATATAAGGCCGAGTTGGAACTGGCCCAGGCTGAGTTCAAACAGATGAGCGAAGGTACGGCCGATTCCGAAGCTGCTAAAAATCGGCTAGCTGTCGCCAGCGGCAAACTTGCCGTCGCCAAAGGCAACGTTCAATACACCGAGTCCATGCTGAAGTATGCCCGCGTGGTTGCGCCTTTCAGCGGGATCATTACCAAACGCTACGTTGACCCGGGCGCTTATATTCCCGTGCCCAACGCGGCGAGCACCCCTGAAGCCGCGGCCATTGTCAATCTCACCGATTTCAAAACCGTACGGCTGCAAGTTGCCGTGCCTGAGACCGAAGCAACGCACGTTAAGATTGGACAATCCATCCGGTGGACAGCCGACGACTTTCCCGGCGAGCACTTTGATGGGACGGTCACCCGCGCTTACTGGGCCTTGGACAAGGCAACTAAAACAATGTTGACGGAAACGCAAATAGCGAATCCCGGGATGAAATTGCAGCCGGGAATGCTCGTTAACGCCCGCATTGGCATTGAAAAGAAAAGCGATGCTCTGTTGCTCCCGGCGGAGGCCCTCGTCAAGGAGAAGACAAACTCGTTCATTTTCATTTTCAATGATGGCAAGCTAAAAAAGGCGCCCGTTCAGGTCGGCTTTAACGACGGCACGAATGTCGAGATTGTCGCCGGGGTTAAGCCTGCAGATTTGGCGATTGTGCCAGGCCAGCAAACCCTGCGCGACGGCCAATTGGTGAAGGTCATGGAGGAAAAGTTGGTGAAGATCGCGGCGGCAAAATAAGACCGAGGGGAGCCTGACCATTTGTCCGCCAGTGCAAGCAGGACGAGCAGATCGACCAGCAGGATAAAGATTGGCTGTACGACCTCCAGGGCACTTACGGCGGATGACGTTTGCGATTTGACAAGACTACACTCCAGCCGGGCGTGGGTAAGAGCGTTGGCATTGCCCGTACCCGGCTGGTTCTTTTGTCAAATCTTACGACCACCGCAACCGCGTTTCGCTTCGGCTCGAGATTGGATGGGAACGAGCGTCAAAAGCGGCTCGAATCAGTGAATATAAGCAAAGATAACAACACTAAGGGAGGCAACGAACTCGAATCGAATCACACACTCAGATCTAAGGCGCTAGTAGGAGTGACCATCATGTTCATACTTGTACTGCGGTATTGTGAGTTCGCGCCTGATCTATCGTTATTAACGTTAATTTACTGACCCGTGATGTTTGTGGCGCACGTTTCATTTGATGCCGTTTTAAGGGTGCTGAAGCAACAGTGCTGTTGTTTCGAATTCCTAAAGAAATATTTGTCCGGGCTCGAATCGTTTGCATTTACTCTGCGACAACGGTGGTTATCTCTACCATCGTGAGGCTCTTTCCGTCAGTGGTGCGCATATTACGGATATTCTTCGTCACGCTCATGAGCGGTTGGACCGTTGGGATCGAGTAGCTAATCGCTGCTTCTGATGTCACCTTGGGATTTTGGTCGGTCATAATCACTGGAACCACTACGACTCGTATGTGTAACGTCGCCTGGGGTGTGCTGATGCTTGTCCGGCTCTGCGCGAAAGCTGGAAATGCGCTTAGTACTGCGACAGCGACGGTGACAATACGCGTTAATTTAATCATTTGATACCTCATCCTGTGAAATCGCTCGACGCCAATTGAAATTGCAAGGCGATAGCCATCAACTAGACCAGCAGATGCTAGTGCTAACCAACGTTGATTCAATAGCTTAGCTGAAACGCCTGTTTTTCCTTGCGGCAGCCTGAGTGTTTAAGTCTTGTACATGTTCCAGGAATCAAGCAGCCGCTAATCGCAAAGAGGCACACGCCAAAAGCAATGTCTGAAGGCCAAAGATTTTGGCTTCAATAAGGATGTCGGCATAGTAACGTTGCCAGCCCCGCAAACGGGTCGCTGACCAGAGAACTTAGCTCCGCTAGATGCCCAGATTCTGGACACTGTTTTACGAATTAGACATCATGAACTCCGAACCAAACCTGTTTCTCCCATGATTCAAACGTCTACCACATTGATTGCAAAGTGGCTCGTCTAGAATTCGCCTGAAGCGCAGGGTTGGCCTGGCGCATGCAATATCCAAATGCATGCAACGAACAACTGCTCGTCCATTCTGGCTTTTGCTGGTACTCCTTAGTGGAGCTATTTCGGCCTACGGCCAGTCAAAGGGCACATTGTCGGTTACGGCGGTTGTACAGACCTCGGCTACATGGGTACAGGATACAGAAGGAAAGTGGACTCTAATTGTGGCCAATGCCCCTGATTCGTTAAGCACATTTTCCTTCCAGTCCGGCATCCAGCGGCAGTCCGCTGGCCAAGTGGCCATTAAAAATGACGCGCAACCCAGATCGACACGGGCAGGGTCCGCTGTTGGTGCTGGCACTCATAACAGGAGTTCCAAATGATACAGCCGGCTTCGCCCCTCTCCGCACTGGTCCTTTCAACCGATATTCACGCCTCGACAACCAGCGCCAGAATGCTCGAATCGCACGGTTTTCGAGTTAGCACAACGGACAATGCCGTATTGGCACGGGAGCTGTGCAAGGGAAAAAGATTCGACCTTGCTGTCTATGATCAGGACAGCTCCCATGACTTGGACGCGGCGGGAGGCTCCACATTATTTGGCACGCCCCATGTCGTGCTGGGATTAATAGGGTCTAACAGAGCGGGTCAACCACTCGGCAAGCGTATCCATTTTGTTGTTCAGAAGCCGTTCACCAGCGACCTGTTCAGAAAGACCCTGAAGGCTGCGTACGGCGCTATCGCAGCAAGCAGGCGGCTTAGTTCCCGCCACGAAGTATGCATTGATTCGATCTCCTCTTGTCTTATTCATCGCGGAGAACGGCGGGCCCTTAAGACTGCTACGATCATGAACATTAGCCACGGTGGAATGTGCGTGCAAACCGGAGAGATGCTGCCCCAGGAAGCGAATATCCAGTTGAGTTTTTCAATCCCCGGCGGTGAAACGATAGTGGAAACGACTGGGACCGTTATTTGGGCGCATGCCTCTGGCCGCGCCGGCATCAAATTGGTTGGACTCAGTCCCGAAGCGCAACCTCATTTTGGTGACTGGCTCGATTCACTCTCGCCACGCCCTGAAGACTTGCTCCCGCGGCTAGTACAACCGAATCGATTTGGCCGGAACTGAGATTTTTGATCATGCTGAGCCCGGCTCGGCAGTTGAAGACTTTTGTTTAGTCCCGATTTTTGCCAGGATGTTATAGAGCGTTGCACGGCTGATCCCAAGGATCTCAGCTGCACGGTTCTTGTTGCCACCGACTGCCGCCAATACGCGCAAGACATGCCGGTGTTCAACTGCTTCCAGGCTGACCATGTCATCGTCATCAGGGTTAGGCGCGGTTCCAGTACGAATGTGCTCGGGAAGGTCACCGATGTCGATGGCTGGGCCTTGGGCAAGCATGCACGCGCTGCCGATCACGTTCTCCAGCTCGCGTACATTTCCCGGCCAGTGGTACCGGGCAAGCAAGGCTTGACCTCGGCGGGTAATTCCTGAGATTTCTTTGTGGTACTGTTCGGCAAATCGTTCTAAGAAGTGGCGCTGAAGAAGCGGTAAGTCTTCCTTCCTATCGGCTAAACGCGGCAATGTGATCTCAACCATCGCCAGCCTGTAATAAAGATCGTCACGAAAACGTTTTTCCGCCACCATGTTCCTCAAGTTTCTGTTAGTCGCTGCCACCACCCGAACTTCAACCTTTCTGGGTACAGGCGATCCCACACGCTGCACCTCCTGATTCTGAAGCACGCGCAACAACTTTGCCTGAGCGCCTAAAGGAAGCTCGCCGATTTCATCCAGAAATACGGTCCCGCCATTGGCGAACTCAAAAAGGCCAATCTTGTCCTGTGCGGCACCAGTGAACGCTCCTCGGACGTAGCCAAATAATTCGCTTTCAAAGAGCGTGTCCACAATTGCGGAACAGTTGCACACCGCAAATGGTTTGGAAGCTCCAGGACTGAAACGGTGCAGCGCCTTGGCGGCCAGTTCCTTACCCGTACCTGTCTGTCCGGTGAGCAACACGCTGCGAAAATGCGGCGCCACCCGCCGAAGTTTGGCAGTCACGTCCAACAGGAGAGGACTTCTCCCGATCATCCCTTCCACTTGATAGCTGGCCAGCAGTTCATGATCCAGTTGCAACGCCCGGCGACGGACTTCGGCATCGGCAATCAGCTGTTTGACGCGGCTACGCAACCTTTCCAGATCCAGAGGCTTTGTCACAAAGTCGCAAGCGCCCTTTTGAATTGCCTCTACCGCCAGATCGGTCGAGTAATTCGCGGTCATCAGAATGACCTCTACACCCGGATCGACCGCCACTATCTTTTGCAGAACCTCCATGCCGTTCAGTTTTGCCATCATGAAGTCAGTAATAACCACTTGCGGCCGCCGCTCAAAAAACAGCTTCAGACCCGCTTCAGGTTCATTGGCTGTAATGATTTCCAGTCCTTCTTGCTGCAGGGCCTCTGAAATCAATTCAAGAACGTGTGGTTCGTCATCAATCGCGAGAAGAGTAATGAGAGGATTCAGGGGTTTCTGCATGGCTATGGCAAAGTTCCGGTCAACAGGCTCTCGTCGCATTCGCTAGTTTGTTGGATTTTAATGCGTTGTCCTCATGTCGGTGCCGCGCCATCGAATGAAGAAAGGTCGAATTAGAAAAATCACGATAAAGTTTAAAGGGAACTCGCTTGCCCAAAATCGTTTATCTCAGTTTGTTCCGAAAACAGGATTGTTGTGACACTCCCGACGCTCAGCAATGCAAGCAATGCGAAGCTGTAACAGAACTTTCTTCATTCTATGTTCGGCACATTTCGTGCGTAAAGTCGGCGGAAGATAAGTATTTCTTAATACTACAACCGGTAGTTGGGACGAATTGTATCTCGATATGTTGCCATAGTGAGCATCGGTAACCACAGTAACATAGCAGCGATTGAGACGTAGTGCGACACTAATACAGTATTATGATTTTACCAGTTGAAAAGATAAGCGGAACGATCCTTGTCGCGGATGATCATGGGCCGAATCGTGTGTTGTTTGAGGAGATGTTAACCGCTGCGGGCTTTACCGTCTCTACCGCCTCAGATGGAGCATCTGCTCTCCGGATGTTTGAATCTGTCAGACCTGACCTCGTACTGCTTGACGTAATGATGCCGTATCCGCATGGGTTTGAGGTCTGTGAAAGAATTAAATCCGATAAGGAGACTTGTCTCACTCCCGTCATCCTGGTCACTGCTCTTTCCAACACAGAAGATCGCGTAAGGGGCATCACCGCCGGAGCTGATGATTTTCTGACCAAGCCGGTGGATCGCAGTGAACTGCTTGCTCGAGTTCGGTCTTTATTGAAATTGAAGGCACACACCGACGAATTGGAGCGTGCCGAATCTGTGCTCTTCGCGCTCGCCCGCAGCATCGAAGGCAAGGACCCCTACACCCAGGACCATTGTGCGCGCCTATCAGATTACGCATCCCGTTTGGGTGAGCGCCTCCAGCTTCCGGCTGATCAGATGACCGCTCTCTATCGTGCTGGGATCGTCCATGACATCGGAAAAGTTGCAGTGCCCGACGCCATTCTCCTGAAACCCAGTCGATTAACCGAGGAAGAATGGACAATCATGCGTCAGCACCCAGTAGTAGGTGAACGCATCTGTGCTCCACTCAAATCATTCCGTTTGGTTCTCCCCATCATTCGTCACCACCACGAGAAAATGGACGGGACTGGATATCCTGACGGCCTAAAGGGCGAAGAAATCCCTATTACCGCACGCATACTGCAAATTGTTGACGTCTACGATGCGCTAACTACTGCCAGGCCATACAAGCGGGCACTTTCGAGCGTCGAGGCTCTGGAGATCATGGGGCAAGAAGTCCGCCGGGGATGGTGGGATACAAACATTTTTTCTGAATTCGCAAGGCTGATACCAGATTCGGAGCGACCGACCTTGCGTTTTCTAACGAGTGCTTCCTGACGCCGATCCCCACTATTTCGCATCGGCGGGAGTAATTCTATGAACTTGTCAATCGAGCGCAAAACCGCATTAGGACTTGGCCTGGTCGGCCTGCTTTTGGTGCTGGTTTCGATCATGGCTTATCACAATTACAGAAGATCGCTTGAAAACAGCCGGTGGGTAACGCATACACGCGAGGTAATCGCAGAATTGAATGCGACCCAGGCAGCGGTTGACGATTGGCAAGCTGCAGTACGTGAGTATTTATTAACTGGCGAGAGTTCCTATCTGAAGCCATATCGGGACTCCTTCTCTTTCGCCCTCGATCGCAGCGACCACGTTCAAGCATTGACGGCAGACAATACCTCTCAACATGCGCGTGCAGTCGCACTGCGGGCGCAATTAATGACCGTGTTTAATGTTATGGATCAAACGGTCAACTCCAGACATGAGAAAGGGTTCGAAGCGGCGCAACGGGATGTGTTGGTCGGCCGTGGCCGACCTGAAACTGCTACCGTCCGGGCAACAATTGCGACAATGCGAAGTGAAGAGGAACAACTATTGGGTGTTAGGCAGAGAGTTCTTCAAACTAGCACTCGTTTGACTGCAATCGGATTTGTCTCAGTCGTCGTGTTCGAGATCATGATGCTTGCGCTGATTTACTACATCATCCGCAAAGACATCACAGCGCGCAAGCGCACAGAAGCAGCGTTGCGGGAGAGTGAGGAACGCTTTCGATTACTCGTGAATGGGATTACAGATTACGCCATTTTCAGGCTGACTCCCACGGGGCACGTTGCCAGCTGGAATCAGGGGGCGGAGCGCATCAAGGGGTACAGGCAAGATGAAATTGTGGGACGACACTTCTCATGCTTTTATCGTCAGGAGGAATTGGCTAGCGGCTATCCCGAGCGCGAACTCCAGACAGCCGCTCTGGTCGGGCGTTGTGAAGAGGAAGGCTGGCGGGTGCGCAAAGACGGGTCGCAGTTTTGGGCAAATGTGGTGATCACCCCTTTGAAAGATGAAAACGGCACGCTTCGTGGATTTTCTAAGATTACCCGCGACATTACTGAGCGCAAAGCTGCGGAAGAACTGTTGCATGAGAGCGAAGAGCGGCACCGCAAGTTGTTCGACAACAACCCTCATCCCATCTGGGTCTTTGACCGCGAGACGCTCGGCTTTCTTGAGGTGAACAGCGCAGCAGTCCGCAAATATGGCTATTCTCCGGCCGAGTTCATGACAATGACCATAAAGGACATTCGCCCGACTGAGGAGATCCCTGCCCTGCTGGAGAGCGTGGCGCATATTAGGGATGGAAATGAAAAAGTAGGCGACTGGAAGCACCGACTCAAAGACGGTTCGATCATCGACGTTGAGATCACCTCCTATGCGCTGAACTTTTCCGGCCGGCCGGCTGAAGTGGTTGTCGCGGTAGACATCAGCCAGAAGAAGCGCGATGAAGCAGAAAAGACAAAATTCATGGACAGCCTGGCCTTGGCGAACCGGCAATTGGAACTTCGCAACCGCGAGGTTGAGCAGGCCACAAAGCTCAAGAGCAAGTTCCTGGCGAGCATGAGCCATGAATTGCGAACGCCGTTAAACGCCATTGTGGGCTTTTCCGGACTTCTAGCTGACGGAACAGCGGGCGGAATGAACGATAAGCAAAAACGTTTTGTCGCCCACATTAAAGATGGCGCCCATCATCTCTTGCAGCTGATTAACGACATACTCGACCTTTCTAAAATCGAAGCAGGGCAACTCGAAATCCGGTGCGAAGATTTTCAGGTGAAAGATGCATTACCGGAAGTCCTGTCCACCATTCGTCCGCTGGCCATGGCCAAGAACATTCTTGTACATCACGACCTAACTGCACCGTACTCCATTTATGCGGACCGAGTCCGGTTCAAACAAATCCTGTACAACCTCTTAAGCAATGCAGTCAAGTTCACTCCGGACGGAGGTCAGGTAGTCATCAACTATTCAGAACAGGATGAACACATCTGCATCTCCGTGGCAGACACAGGGATTGGCATTCGTGTCGAGGACCAGCAGGTCATTTTTGAGGAATTCCGGCAGATCGACGGTGATGGGGCGCACGAAGGAACCGGTCTGGGGCTGGCTATAACCAAGAGGCTGGTGGAACAACAGGGCGGTCTTATCTGGCTGGAGAGCGAATTTGGCAAAGGAACTCGCTTCAGCTTCACCCTCCCCGCAGGATCGGTACAGTCCCAGGTGGCTTCCGAATTTGCTCCGCGCATGCAGTCGCCGGCAGGTCCCGGCTCAGGCAAGATGCCCTTGATCTTGATCGTCGATGATGAGGTGCCGGCACGAGAGATCCTGGCGAGTTATCTGGAACCAGAGGGCTTCAGAGTTGAAATTGCCTGTTCGGCAGCGGAAGCAGTTGCAAAGGCACGCGAGTTGCAGCCGGACGCGATCACATTGGACATTCTGATGCCGAACTCCAACGGCTTCGAAGCCCTGTTGAGCCTTAAGAGTGCGCCCGACACAGCCAATATTCCAATCATAGTAGTGTCAATACTTGATCAACAAAAAATGGGATTCGCTTTGGGCGCCGCGGACTACCTTATCAAGCCGGTTGACAAGGGATTGCTCTTGCAGACGATCCGCAAATATACGCAGCCACTTGCGAGTGCGGAAAGCCTCATCCTGATTGTGGATGATGATCCCCTGACACTCGATTTGCTGGAAACAACACTTCATTCCGCAGGATATAAGACTGAGACTGCACTCAGCGGCAAGGCAGCACTGGCCACTTTGGCCCATACGCGCGTTAGCGGCATATTGCTGGATTTGGTGATGCCAGAGATGGACGGCTTTGAAGTGCTTGAGCATGTGAAGCACGATGCCGCACTGAAGGAAATACCCGTCATCATCCTTACGGCAAAGAGTCTAACAGAAGAAGATGTTGCGCTTCTTAAGCGTCAGGCCCAGGCACTCTTTCGAAAAGACGGTGCCTGGAAAGAAGGGTTGATGGCCACTCTCGGGAGAGTCATAGGTGACCGGAAACCGGAAAATCTTGCGAGGAAATGATGAACACAATTCTGATAGCTGAAGATAACCTCGTGAATCGCGAGCTTCTGCGAGAAATGCTGGAAGCCAGAAACTACCATGTTGCCGAAGCCCGCGACGGAAAAGAAGCGCTTGCCAAAATAGACGAGGTTAAACCTGATTTGATCTTGCTCGATATCAACATGCCTGTTCTGGACGGGTTTGCCGTAATCCGACTCATAAGGGAACACCCTACGTTTTATCAGGTGCCTGTTCTTGCGGTTACCGCTTATGCCATGAAGGAAGATCGCGAGCGAGTACTGGGAGCCGGCTTCAATAGTTATATTGCAAAGCCAATCGATTCAGCAGCGTTGTTTAAAGAACTGAAGAAATTTATCTCTTAAAGCATTGAATTGTTAACTTCGCAAAATGCGTGGCGCGCCATCTTCAATTCTGGATTTTGGAAAAGAAAACAATGGGGCGTGGCGGTATTCACAAAATGGGTCCTGCGGACAGAGCCCCACCAGCAGTCACAATTTGACCAAGCCGACGATCGCTCCTCCCAACTTCACGTTTGTGCTCAGAGGATTACCGGTGAGTTCGCCGCTACTGTCAAGAAGTCCGAAACACACAAAGGCGACGAGCAGACAGGCAATGATGTAGATGACATAAACAAATGGACCTTCCAGGCCGAACCGCAGAATTCCCGCGCCAAACAAAACCGCTAGACCGATGAGGACGGTTAGCAAAACGCAAAAATGCTCTCTTGACGCGAACACCCAGTGCACTCATAGTCAATTACCCCTGAAACTAAATTTACGGGTCGCCAGAAATGTTCGAACATCCTTCTCCACGAATGTTGGGCGAATTGTAACGCCGAAATGGGGTGCACCTTCATTTCGAAGGCGCACGCGAAACTACCCGGCGCACGATTCGCGATGGCAACCGGGCATCTGACGTGATCACACGGCTGGCATAGGATGGCAAAATCGGGTGATCGGGGAACCTGACCTGACGTCGGCACAGATATGGCAGGGTCAGGATGGCACGCGTTCAACAATGCGCCCGCCATCCTCGCGCTCTTTCCTCACATCACACTCCTTAATCATCTCTTAAGGAGTTTACCCGATGAAATATAGCTTGCTCGCCCTATTGGCACTGGGTTTGATGTGCGCGGGCTGCACTAGCAACGACAAAGCTGCCACGCACGATACCGCTGCCCAGCCCAATTCCGGTGCCGCCTCAACCACCGCCCCCAACACCAACCCTGATCAGGATTTCGTGACCAAAGCCGCCCAGGGCAACAGCGCAGAAGTTGCGCTGGGAACAATTGTCGCCGCCAAGACGAAAGATCCGGCAGTAAAACAGTTTGCCCAGATGATGATGAAAGACCATAAAGCGGCTCTCAATGAGTTGCAGGAACTCGCGCAATCCAAGAACCTCAACTTCTCTGACGATCTGCCCGACGACGCAAAGACCCTGCAGACCAAACTTTCCAACGACACTGGAAAACAGCTGGATAAGGACTACATGGACGGCATGGTCGAGGACCATCAGAAAGACGTTCAGGACTTCAAAGACGAATCGCAAAGCGCCAAAGATCCCGATGTAAAGCAATGGGCAAGCAAAACGCTCCCTACGCTCGAAAAGCATCTGGATAAGGCCCAGCAGATCGATGCCAAATTGAACAAAGGCAAAGCTGCCGGCGCGGCGCCCAGCGGTGACAGCCAATAGTCAAGGTCGAATCGATTGAGACGAACGATGAGAGGCCGCAATAAATGCGGCCTCTGCATTTTGTCCCTTCAAGCGGGGGCGCTGTAGCCGCACCCATTTGAAAACATCTGTCCCAACCTTTACCCTTTACGTGGACAGCCTATGAAGATTCCTTTCCCCCGCAAGGTCGCTATTGTCGTTTTGTTTTTCTCCATCGCTTTCGCTCTCCATGCCCAGGACGTCGCTTCTTTTGAAAAGCGGATCACGGTCAAAAAGCTCGCCAACGGGCTGACCATCGTCCTGATGGAGCGCCCGGAAGCTCCGGTCTTTTCCTTTTACACGCGCGTCGACGTTGGCTCAGTTCAGGAGGTTCCCGGCATCACCGGCCTGGCCCACATGTTTGAGCACATGGCCTTCAAGGGCACACATGAGATCGGCACAACGAACTGGCCGGCGGAAAAAGTGGCGCTGGAAAAAGTGGAGACCGCCTACGCCGCTTACCTGAAGGAAAAATTGAAAGAAGTCGGCCGCGACGACAAAAAACTCGCGGCGCTGGAAAAAGCCTGGCAGTCCGCGGTGACCGCCGCCGATGAGTTTGTCGTCCCCAACCAGTTTGGCGAGATCGTAGAGAGCCAGGGCGGCGTTGGCCTGAATGCATCTACTGATCGCGACGAAACAACCTACTTCTATTCATTCCCAGAAAACCGGCTGGAACTCTGGGCCTATCTGGAATCAGAGCGCTTTCTGGAGCCGGTGATGCGAGAATTCTACAAAGAGCGCGACGTGGTGTATGAAGAGCGGCGCATGAGCGTCGACAGCTCTCCCCAGGGACGGCTGCTGGAACAGTTTCTGCGGGCGGCGTTCATCGCTCACCCGTATGGACGTCCCGTAATCGGCTGGCCCTCTGACCTGCGCGCCTTCTCCGCCACCGACGCCGCAAATTTTTTCCGCAAATATTACGTTCCTGCCAACATCGTGGTTACCGTGGTGGGTGACGTGAAGGCCGCGGAAGCCATGCCCATTATCGAAAAATATTTTGGGCGTATCCCAACGCGGCCCGCGCCCGAACCGTTGCGCACCCAGGAGCCGCCTCAGGACGCCCAGCGCACGATCTTGATCCATGACCCCAGCCAGCCGCTCTACGTTGAAGGTTACCACCGCCCCGACTTTCGCGATCCCGACGATGCTGTCTATGACGTGCTGGCCGACCTGCTTTCCAAGGGACGCACCTCTCGTCTCTACCGTTCGCTGGTGCGCGACAAGCGCATTGCCATTGCGGCACAAGGCGGATCGTTTCCGGGCAATAAATATCCCAATCTCTTCTTCTTCTTTGCCGCGCCCTCGCAGGGGCACACGGCCGACGAGATGGCAGGGCCGATCCACGCGGAAATCGAAAAACTGAAAACGCAGGACGTAACCGACGAAGAATTGCAGTCAATCAAGACGCGCGCCAAGGCCGACCTGATTCGCGGTCTGGCCAATGACCAGGGCCTGGCCTTCCAGTTGGGTGAATACCAGGCGCTCTACGGTGACTGGCGGGAGCTGTTCCGTCAGATCGATGAGCTGGACAAAGTCACCAAGGCCGACATCCGCCGCGTGGCCAACAAAACTTTCCGTGAAGAGAATCGCACGGTGGCGGAAATGGAAACCCGAACATCTAAATCTGCGCCGGCTGCCCAGGGAGAGCAAAAATGATCACCATGAAATCATTGCTCTTCCTGTTGCTTGGCTTATTGATGAACACCTCTGCCGCGAATGCGCAGACGGCGAAACCTTCCGCGCCCGGCTTTGCTCCATCACACGCTAAAGCTTCCGGTGCGGTTCCGAACTCCTGGCAAAAGGTCCCTATCCCGCCGTTGCGTCAATTCAAGCCGCAGGAACCGCGCCGCGTGCAGTTGCCCAACGGAATGGTGATTTTCCTTCAGGAAGACCACGAGCTGCCGGTCATCGACGGCACCATCCGCATCCGCGGCGGCTCGCGTGAAGAACCGGCGGACAAGGTCGGCATGATCTCTCTGTATGCCGACGTCTGGCGCACCGGCGGCACCAAAAGTAAAACTGGCGACGAGTTGGATGATTTTCTGGAGGCCCACGCCGCTCGCGTTGAAGCCTCCGATAGCGCGGACTCGACGTTTCTTTCCTGGTCGTCGCTCAAGGAAAACTACGATCAGATTTTTTCCGTGGTGCTCGATCTGCTGGAAAACCCCGAGTTCCGCCAGGACAAGATTGATCTGGCCAAGCAGCAGTTTAATAGCCTGATCTCCCGCCGCAATGACGATGTGGATGAAATTGCCCAGCGCGAATCCACCAAGCTCGCTTATGGCGCGGACAATCCTTACGCCCGGACGGCCGAATACTCGACCATCGCTGCCATCACGCGTGAAGACCTGCTGCAGTGGCATACGCGCACCATGACGCCGGCCAACATGATTCTTGGCATCGCCGGTGATTTTGATTCTGCCGCGATGGAACAGAAACTGCGCCAGGCTTTTGACGGCATGCCGCAAGGCGAGGCGTTCTCTTCTCGGAAGATTACTTTCAGTGAGCCCAAGCCTGGAATCTATTTTGTGGAGAAAAATGACGTCAACCAGAGTGAGATCGCCATGGTCGATCTCGGTACCGACCGCCGCAATCCTGACTACTATGCCATTGAGGTCATGAATGAATTGTTTGGCGGCGGATTTTCGTCACGCCTGTTCGTGAATATCCGGACGCGCCAGGGGCTGGCTTACTCCGTTGGCGGAGGCGTGGGCGCGGCCTTCGATCATCCGGCGATCACCCGATTTGCCATGGGAACCAAAAGCGGCACCACGGCCGCGGGCATTGACGCGTTGCGCAAAGAAATCGACAACCTGATCAAAGGAACGGTGCAGCAGGTTGAGGTGAAAAAAGCCAAAGACGCCATTTTGAACTCCTTCATCTTTTCCTTCGACTCCAAGCAGAAGGTCCTGGCAGAGCGCATGCGCTATGAGTTCTATGGCTATCCACCGGATTTTCTGGAACATTACCGCGCAGGCATCGAAAAGGTGACTCCGGCAGACGTTGACCGCGTGGCGCGAAAATATCTCCATCCTGAACAGATGGCGGTGCTGGTAGTCGGCAATGCCAAGGATTTTGACCGTGAGCTCGCAACCTTCGGCAAGGTCACAACGATTGATATCGGCATTCCGCAGAAGAAAACGGAAAAAATGAAAGGAACCAACCAGCTATAATGCATGGCCGCAGATTTCCGCAGATAATCGCAGATTAAAAAAGTCGCGAATCTCGCGAATGAACACGAACAGCGGACTGGCCATTTTTTGCGTTCATTCGCGGCAAATTTTCTGATCTGCGTTGATCAAGTGCAAATCTGCGGCTGATTTGGTTTAGCTATTCGCTAATTGCCGTTCGCTAATTGCTAGCTGCCACCTTCGCGCAGTGCTTTTCAAAAGCCTGTTTCAGGCTCGAAGCAATCGTATTCGGATCGCTCACTTCAATGTCATGGCGCTGCATCATGTAAACCAGCTTGCCGTCACGCATCAGGGCAATGGAAGGCGAGCTCGGCGGGAAACCGGTGAAATGCCTGCGGGCAGCATCGGTCGCTTCCCTGTCTTGTCCGGCAAAAACCGTAATCATGCGGTCCGGGCGGACGCCGCTCTGAATGGCCGCGCGCACTCCGGGCCGCATTCTGCCTGCCGCGCATCCGCAGATGGAATTCACCACCACCATCAGCGTGCCTTTCTGATTGATCGCGTTTTCCACGTCGGCCGCGGTGCGCGCTTCTTCAATGCCGCCTGCCGTCAACTCCTGGCGCATGGGCGCCACCATTCCCTCTGGATACATCGTTTCCTCCCGATTGGTCTGCTCCCATTCTACCAATTAAAAACTCATTTCCCTAGTCTGCATCTCTCCTGTACTCTGTTACCAATCTTTTGAGAACCCAGGAAAACATCCCCCTTGCACCGTTGACCACTTTTCATGTGGGCGGCCCAGCACGCTATTTTGTTGAAGCCCACTCAGAGCACGACGTTGTTGAAGCGGTGGCGTTTGCCTTGGCCCGCAAGTTGCCCCTTTTCGTTCTCGGCGGCGGCAGCAACATACTGATATCTGATGACGGCTGGCCCGGCCTGGTCCTGAGAGTGTCGCTTGCGGGAGTCGAGTTTGAAGGCGATCGCCAGAAAATGTTGTTCCATGCCGGCGCCGGTGAAAACTGGGACTCGCTTGTCGCCCTGTCGGTGAGTAAAAACTGCGCCGGTCTGGAATGTCTCAGCGGGATTCCCGGCACCGTTGGCGGCACGCCGGTACAGAACGTGGGCGCCTATGGGCAGGAGGTTTCAGAAGCCATCACCCGCGTGCGTGTTCTGGAGATCGCTACTGGCAACATCCTCGATTTGAGCAACGCCGATTGTGGCTTTTCTTATCGGACCAGCATCTTCAACTCCACGCATCGCAACCAGTACGTTGTGCTTGAGGTGTCGTACCGCATTCACCGCAACGGCGAGCCCAGAATCGAATATGCGGACGTGAAAAACTTCTTCGCCGCCGCCAATATCGAAAAACCCACCCTCCAGCAGGTGCGCGACGCCGTACGCTCTATCCGCCAGAGTAAGGCCATGTTGCTGGTGGCCGGCGACGAAGATTGCCGCAGCGCGGGATCATTTTTTAAAAACCCGCTTGTCAGCGAAGCTGAGGCCGCACGCATTGAGGCCCTGGTGCAAAAACGCGTGCCCGGCACAAAGCTGCCTCGCTATCCCGCAGCCAACGGCCAGGTGAAACTCGCGGCGGCATGGCTGGTGGAGCAATCCGGTTTTCACAAAGGCTACTCGATGGGACCAGTCGGAATCTCGCGCAAACATACACTCGCCATCGTCAACCGCGGCGGCGCAACCGCAAAAGATATTGTTGCCCTCAAATGCGAAATCGAGAAAAAAGTGTTCGATATCTGGGGAGTGAGTTTGCAGCCCGAGCCGGTGTTTGTGGGGTTTTGAAGCAGCATCCAAGCCATGTCAATGCGCTAGGTTGCACCTCATACAGTAAGGTGGATGCGTTGACACAATTCGAATTCCCTGCTGTTTTCAATCCGCACTCCCGATACGCATAAATTCCTTGCGCACTGCTAAGATATTCTCTCTCACTTGAACGTCATGGAAAAGCTCTCATATGTCTACATGATGGGCAGCGCATCACGGCGTGTGCTTTACACCGGGGTGACAGTGCCTCTTTATTTCCGCGTTTGGCAGCACAAGAACAATCAGGGCGAATATTTCACCTCCAAATATAAGTGCTATCGTCTGGTCTACTTTGAGCAATTCACAAATGTGGAAGTGGCCATTGCCCGGGAAAAGCAAATCAAGGGCTGGCGCAGGGCAAAGAAGGACAAACTTGTTGAGTCA
>DASXCL010000029.1:0-87311 GCA_036491195.1 Candidatus Angelobacter sp. | reverse complement strand
GATCGGCCTGGAACATCCCGACGACCTGATTGAAGATCTGGAGAATGCCTTGAACAAACTTTAGCCGCAGATTGCGCAGATGAACGCAGACCAGAAAAAGCCGTTGCCGCGAATTTCGCGAATATCGCGAATCAAAAAACTTGGCCGCAAATTTCGCAAATTTCGCGAATTTCGCGAATATTTTGTCCTATTGGTTGGGGCAGCTAGCTGCGTGATCCGTTATTCATTTACTTCGAGTGATTGCCTGGAAACCTTGGCCGATTTTTCCAAATTCGCGTCTTTCGTGTTGATTCGCGGCTAATCTTCCTTATCTGCGAAAATCTGCGGCTAAACTCTTACCTGCACGTTTGCCTTGTCCCCAGCATCCGCCGCAAACAGCTCTCCCGGCGTAAAGCCCATCGGTCCCGCGATCAGGTTGCGGGGAAACTCCGCCTGCGCCGTGTTGTATTTCCTCACGCACTCGTTGTAATGCTGCCGTGCAAACGCAATGCGGTTTTCCGTGGACGTGATCTGCTCCTGCAAAAGCAGAAACTGCTGAGAAGCCTTCAGCGCCGGATAGCGCTCTGCCGTGACAAATAAATTGCTCACGGCGCCAGTGAGCGTCATCTCCGCCACCGCTCGTGTCGCTAGCGACGCTCCTCGGCCTGCCGACACTGCTTCTGTCCGAGCGCGAGTCACGGCTTCCAGAGTTTCCCGCTCATGCGTCATGTAGCCTTTCGCGGCTTCCACCAGGTTGGGGACGAGATCATGCCGCCGTGTGAGCTGCACGTCGATATCGGCCCAGCCGCTCTGCACCGCGTTCCGCATCTTGATCAGGCCGTTGTAGGTCTTGAGCAGCAAGAACAGCAACACCACCGCAACAACCGCAATGGCTATGAAGGCATAAGAGATTTCCAAGGGCGCTCCTTCTCAGCGTTTCCGGCTGCTGAAAGAATGGAAGCATTTTACGGTAACAGACCCAATCGCCGCAGATTTTCGCTGATGAGCGCGGATCAAAAAAGCTGGCCGCGAATTTATGCGAATCAACCCGAATCGCTTTTTGTGTTCTCTTTTATTATGAAGCTGTTTTCTTAACGAAGCTTTGTTTGTCTAGCGATTCGGTACGGTAATCCCACTCGCTCTGTCTTAAATTTCGCGTTTTTCGCGTCGATTCGCGGCTAATTTCTTGATCTGCGCTCATCAGCGTAAATCTGCGGCGAAAAGGAGGATGGCTGAACCTCAATCCCCTGTTCCCAAAATCGGCTGCGATTTCCGATGCGCGCCGCGCCACCGCGCCACGCGCAGCCGTATGCGGTCCAGATAGAGATACACCACTGGAGTGGTAAACAAAGTCAGCGCCTGGCTCACAATCAGTCCGCCCACAATCGCGATGCCCAGCGGACGCCGCAGTTCTGATCCGGTGCCGCCGCCCAGCGCCAGAGGCAGCCCGCCCAGCAGCGCCGCCATGGTGGTCATCATGATGGGCCGGAACCGCAGAAGGCATGCCTGGAAAATGGCTTCCTCAGGCGTGTTCTTGCCGGCCCGCGAGGCATTCACGGCAAAATCGATCATCAAAATGGCATTTTTCTTCACAATGCCGATCAGCAGAATGATCCCTATCAGTGCGATCACGTTCAGATCGTTTCCGGTCAGCATGATCGCCAGAATCGCGCCTACGCCGGCCGAAGGCAGCGTAGAGAGAATCGTAATGGGATGGATCACGCTCTCATAGAGCATGCCCAGCACAATATAGACCGTGATCAATGCGGTCAAAATCAGCAATGGCTGGCTCTGGGCGGAGTCTTTAAACGCCGCTGCTGTTCCCTGGAATCCGCCTTGCACGCTGGCCGGCACTCCCAGTTCGCGCATTGTGGTTTCCACCACTTTGGCCGCATTCCCCAGCGGAACACCCAGCGCCAGATTGAATGAAATCGTTACTGCCGGATAGAACCCCTGATGGTTCACCTGTAGCGCGGTGTTTGAAGGCTGGTAGCGCGTAAACGACGAGAGCGGGACTTCAACTCCAGTCGAGGATTTCACGTATGTATTGCTTAGCGCGTCCGTGCCGGGCAGCAGCTTGGGATCGACCTCCATCACCACGTGATACTGGTTCAGCTGCCGATACATGGTTGAAACCTGCGCCTGTCCAAAGGAAGCATACAACGCCGCATCTACCTGGGCCGGCGTAATCCCCAGGCGCGACGCAGTATCGCGGTCCACCACCACATCGGCAGCCAGGCCTTTGTCCTGCTGGTCAGAGTTCACGTCGCGCAGCTCCGGCAGCCCACGCAGCTTGGCCAAAATTCGCGGCGACCAGTAATTTAGCTCCTGTAAATCTTCAGACTGTATGGTGTATTGGAATTGCGCATTGCTCTGTCTTCCGCCGATGTTCAAGTCCTGCGTGGCCGTAAGAAACAGCGTTGCTCCCGGGATCACCGCAAGTTTGCTGCGCAGCCGGTTGATGATCTGCTCCGCCGTAGCTTTGCGCTCCTTGGGCGGCTTCAGCACAATGAACATGCGTCCGGAGTTGGCGCTGCCCTGCCCGCCGGAGAAGGCCACGGCATTGTTTACCGCCGGGTCTTTCAGCACGATCTGCACATACTGCTGCATCTTGTCGCGCATTGCGGGAAAAGAAATGTCCTGCTCCGCCTGGATCGAACCGCTGAGCCGTCCCGTATCCTGCTGGGGAAAGAAGCCTTTGGGAGCGATCACGTAGAGGTAAATGCTCAGGGCCGCGGTGCCGATGGTTACCGCCAGGGTGATGGCTTGATGGCGCAGCACCCAGCCCAGGCAGCCGCGATAAACTCTCAGCATCCAGTCAAAACCTTTTTCGCTGAAGCGATAGACGCGGCCATGCTTCTTCTCGCTTTCGGGGCGAAGGAACTTGGCGCACAACATCGGCGTGACCGTGAGAGACACCACCAGTGACACACCGATGGCCGTGCTCAACACCACGGCAAACTCGCGGAAGAGCCGCCCCACCAGGCCCTGCATCAGCAGGATTGGAATGAACACGGCAACCAGCGAGGTGCTCATGGAAAGCACGGTAAACCCAATCTCGCGAGCGCCGCGGAAGGCGGCCTGCACCGGCCCCATGCCCTGTTCCATATAGCGTGTGATGTCTTCCAGCACCACGATGGCATCGTCCACCACGAATCCTGTGGAAATGGCCAGCGCCATCAGCGAAAGATTGTCCACGCTGTAATCCAGCAGGTACATTACGCCAAACGTCCCGATGAGCGAGAGCGGCACCGCGACGCTGGGAATTAAAGTGGCGCGCAGATTGCGCAGAAAAACAAAAACGACCAGCACCACCAGCACAATGGAAATCATCAGCGTGATTTGTATGTCAGACACGGATGCGCGGATTGTTATGGTGCGGTCCAGCGCAACGTCCAGTTTGATCCCTGCCGGAATTGAGGCTTGCAGCTCAGGCAGCAGGGCCTTTACGCGGTCCACCGCTTCAATAATGTTTGCGCCCGGCTGGCGAAACACAATCATCAATACCGCCGGCTTGCCATTGGCTACGCCGGTGTTGCGTATGTCTTCCACGGAATCCTGCACCGTGGCCACGTCCTGCAATCTGACCACGCCGCCGGTCGTATTTCTAGCCACGATAATGTTTTTGTAATCGTCAGCCAGGAAGATCTGATCGTTGGCCGTGATTTGCCACGCGTTCAGCGGGCCTGCAAACTCGCCTTTCGGATGGTTCGCGTTCGCGGCAGCCAATGCCGCTCGCACCTGTTCCACGCCGATCCCCAGTTTGTTGAGTTGCGTGGGGTTTACCTCTGCGCGCACTGCCGGTCTTGCGCCGCCGCCCACAAATACCTGCCCAATCCCCGCCACCTGCGAAAGTTTCTGGGCCAGTATCGAATCCGCCACGTCATACATGCGCGGTTTGGTGACCGTGTCTGACGTCAGCGACAAAATCATGATCGGCGCGTCAGCCGGGTTGACTTTGCGCCAGTTCGGCCGCGTGGGAAGATTGGCCGGCAACTGCCCCAGCGCCGCATTGATTGAAGCCTGCACGTCGCGCGCCGCGGCGTCGATGTTGCGTGAGAGATCGAACTGCAGTGTGATGCTGGTCGAACCCAGTTGGCTCGTCGAGGTCATCTGGTTGACCCCGGCAATTCGCCCGAACTGGCGTTCCAGGGGCGTCGCCACCGACGATGCCATGGTTTCCGGACTCGCTCCGGGCAGTCCGGCATTCACGCTGATCACGGGATACTCAACCTGCGGAATGGGCGCTACCGGCAGGCGCGTGTAGGCCAGGATGCCGGCCATCAACAATCCCATCGCCAGCAACGACGTGGCTACAGGGCGCCGGATAAATGGTGCGGAGATGTTCATGCTTTTCTGAAATCCCGAGCGGAGCGAGGGAACCCTTTTCGCTTCCGCAAATTATCGGCCGAAGCACGATGAAGACCCGCGAGCACGTAGACGAGGCAACAGCGTTGGAAGCTTCTTGCCGTCAACTTCGTCTTTATCGTCATACGTTATCTCGTCGCTACTATAGGAGTCCCTCGCGGTGCTCGGGACTTCGGGAAAATCAATCCGCTCCCGTAGGCTCTTCCTGCGGGCCAATCTCATTGCCGATCTGGAAGCGCGAGAACCGGCTCGCCAGTTTGTCAAACCAGATATAGATCACCGGCGTGGTGTAGAGCGTGAACGCCTGGCTCAGCAGCAGTCCTCCAATGATGGTGATGCCCAGCGGATGCCTCAGCTCAGATCCGGTGCCGCGCCCAAAGGCCAGCGGCACGGCGCCCAGCAGGGCGGCCATGGTTGTCATCATGATCGGGCGGAAGCGCAGCAGGCTGGCCTGGTAAATGGCTTCTTCCGGTGGCTTGCCCTGATTGCGTTCCGCGTCCAGGGCGAAGTCAATCATCATGATGGCGTTCTTTTTCACAATGCCGATCAAAAGAATGATGCCTATCAGCGCCACCACGGTCAGGTCATTGCGCGTCAGGATCATGGCCAGAATCGCGCCCACGCCGGCTGAAGGCAGCGTGGAGAGAATCGTCACCGGATGAATGTAGCTCTCATACAGTACGCCGAGCACGATATAGACCGTGACCAGCGCAGCCAAAATCAACCATGGCTCGGAAGAAAGGGAATTCTGGAACGCCGCCGCGGTTCCCTGGAAGCTGGGATGAATGCTCGCCGGCATTCCCAACTCCTGTTCCGCCTGCGCAATCACTTTCGTGGCTGCGCCCAGTGATTCTCCCGGCGCAAGATTGAAGGAGACTGTCACCACGGGGAACTGTCCCTGGTGGTTGATGGCCAGCGGCGCCGGAGACGTAACAAAGTGGCTGAAGGTTGAGAGCGGCACCTGCTGTCCGGTCACCGACTTCACATAGATGCTGCTCAGGTCGCTGGGATCATTCTGGAATTGCGGTCCCACTTCCAGCACCACGTGATACTGGTTTAGCTGCGTGAAGATGGTTGAAACCTGGCGCTGGCCGAAAGCGTCATAGAGCGTGTCATCGATGTTCTGCGGCAAAATGCCGAAGCGTGCGGCGGTGTCGCGGTCAATCACCAGGCCCGCTTTCAGTCCGCCGTTTTGCTGGTCGCTGGCCACGTCACGCAGCTGGGGCAGCGTGCGCAGCTTGGCCAGAATGCGATTTGACCAGTCATTCAGCTCGTTAGCATCGGCATCCTCCAGCGAATATTGGAACTGAGTTCGGCTCACGCGGTCTTCCACCGTCAAGTCCTGCACCGGCTGCATGTATAAGGTGATGCCTTCCACCTTTGCCAGTTCCGGCTGCAAACGAAGGATGACGTCCGATGCAGTGACATTGCGGTCTTCGTGCGGCTTCAGGTTGATCTGGATGCGCCCGCTGTTCTGCGTGGTGTTGGTGCCGTCAATCCCGATAAACGATGACAGGCTGGCTACGTCGGGATCGTTCAGAATCACTTTGGCCAGCTTCTGCTGCCGCTCTGCCATCGACGTGAACGATACGTTCTCCGGCCCTTCGGAGATGCCGAGAATTACGCCGGTATCCTGCACCGGGAAAAACCCCTTGGGTACGATCACGTACAAGTACAGCGTGAGCGCCAGCGCGCCCGCTGTTGCCAACAGTGTAATGGTCTGGTGTCTCAGCACCCATTTCAGCGTCGAGCCATACCATTCGATGACACGCTCATAAGCGCGTTCAGAAGCCATATAGATGCGCCCGTGCTTGACCTTCTTGGGGTTCTTGAGCAGGCGTGCCGACATCATCGGCGTGAGCGTCAGCGAGACCAGCGCTGAAATCACGATGGTGACCGCCAGGGTTACGGCAAACTCGCGGAAGAGCCGGCCCACAATGTCGCCCATGAAGAGCAGCGGAATCAGAACGGCAATCAGCGAAACCGTCAGGGAGATGATGGTGAAGCCGATCTGGCCTGCGCCCATCAGCGCGGCGTCGAGCGGCGAATGGCCTTCTTCCAGAAAACGGTCGATGTTTTCGATCATCACAATGGCGTCGTCCACCACAAAGCCGGTGGAAATCGTGAGCGCCATTAAAGACAGATTGTCCAGGCTATAGCCCAGCAGGTACATCACCGCGAATGTGCCGACAATCGAAAGCGGCACTGCCACGGCGGGAATGATCGTGGCCGAAAGATTTCGCAGAAAAATAAAAATCACCATTACCACCAGGCAGATGGTGAGCATCATTTCGAATTCCACGTCCCTAACCGAAGCGCGGATCGTCTCCGTACGGTCCGTCAGGATGGCTACTTTCACCGAAGATCCCAGCCCGGCCTGCAATTGCGGGAGCACTTTCTTGATGCGGTCCACTACGCTGATAATGTTGGCCCCGGGCTGGCGCTGAATGTTCACGATCACCGCCGGTGAAAGGTTCATCCACGCTGCCTGCTTCGCGTTCTCCGTGCCATCGATGATGGTGGCCACGTCGCGCAAACGCACCGGCGCCCCGTTGCGATAGGCCAGGATCACGTCCTTATATTCATTGCCGGAAAGCAACTGGTCATTCGTGGCGATGGTGAAGGCCTGCCGCTGGTTCTCCAGTATGCCCTTGGCCTGGTCCACGTTGGCCTGCCCCAGCACCGTGCGCAAATCTTCAAGGCTAAGGCCGTAGGAAGCCAGCGCCGTGGGATTGGCCTGTATGCGCACCGCCGGCTTCTGCCCGCCACTGATAGAAACCAGGCCTACACCGGTCAGCTGGGAAATTTTCTGCGCCAGCGTGGTATCGGCCAGGTCTTCAACTTTTGATAGCGGCAAGCTGTCTGAGGTCAACGCCAGCGTGAGGATGGGCGCATCGGCCGGATTCACTTTGTTATAGACCGGCGGGTTCGGCAGGTCGCGAGGAAGGAACGTGGTGGCCGCATTGATGGCTGCCTGCACTTCCTGCTCTGCAATATCGATGCTCTGTTCCAGGTTGAATTGCAGCGTGATGACCGAGCTGCCGTATGAGCTGCTTGAGGTCATCTGGCTCAACCCCGGGACTTGCCCAAACTGCCGCTCCATGGGCGCCGTTACTGAGGACGCCATCACCTCCGGCCCTGCGCCGGGATAAAACGTGATAACCTGGATGGTGGGATAGTCTACTTGTGGAAGCGCGGAAACCGGCAGTTGCAGGTACGCCACCACGCCCACCAGCAGCAGCCCGATCATCAGCAGTGACGTGGCTACCGGACGCAGAATAAATAATTTTGATGGGCCGCCGTTGGACATGATGTCTCGCGCTGAACGCCTTAACCTTCCTCGATCGCTATTTTTTGCCGTGCGTCGAACCGCGCTTTATTGCGTCTGCCCACTGCCCGCTTGCGCGGAGCCTGCATTTGGCGTGGCGCCCCTGATTTCCACGTGAGTGCCGGGCTGCAGCTTGTCCTGCCCGTCGGTTACTACCATGTCCCCGGGCTGGACGCCCTGCGAGATGGCTGCATAATTTCCCTGGCTGAAGGTCACGGTCACGTTCCGCATGTCCGCCGTCTTGTCCGGCTTCACGGCGAATACATAGGTCCCCTGCGGACCGCGCAGGACCGCCGCCGTCGGCACCACGGTGTTGTTCTTTTTGACTTCCAGCAGCAGGTGGACGTTGACAAATTGATTAGGCCAGAGCGACCGGTCGCGGTTTTCAAACACAGCTTTCAGCTTTCCCGTGCCAGTCGTCGTATCAATTTGGTTGTCGATGGTCGTCAGCGCGCCGGTGGCCAGCTTGGTTTGATCATCCCGGCTGTAGGCGTCCACTGAAAGTTTCCCGTTGCGCATGTGCTGTGAAACCGATTGCAGGCTGTCCTGGGGCAGGCTGAAGATCACGGCGATCGGCTGCAGCTGCGTGATCACCAGCAGTCCGTTGGGATCGGCCGCGTGCACAATATTGCCCACGTCGATCTGCCGCAGGCCGATTCGCCCGCTCACCGGCGCGGTAATTCGTGTGTACACAAGGTTCAGCTTTACGCTGTCGATCTGTGCCTGATCGGCCCGAACTGCGCCCTCCAGCTGGCCTGCTAGTGAGCCCTGCGTATCGAATTGCTGTTTGGGAATTACACCGTCTTTATAGAGTTCCTGAAAGCGCTCAAGATTCACTCGCGCATCTTTGAGGGCAGCCTGGTCTTTAAATAGCGTGGCTTCAGCCTGGCTCAATTGCACCTGGTAAGGACGGGGGTCGATTTCTGCCAGCAGCTCGCCTTCTTTGACTTCCTGTCCCTCCCTGAAGTTCACCCGGACCAACTGGCCGTCAATGCGCGTCTTGACCGCCACGGTGTTATAGGCTTCCACCGATCCCAGGCCGTCCAGCAAAACCGGCAGGTCGCGGACTTCAGCTTTGGCCACGGCAACCGGGATGGTCATTTGCCCGCCGCCGCGGCCGCCTTTGCCGCCGCCCTTCTGTTTGGAATCGGCGCTGGTGTTGCCGCAACCAGTCAGCAGCAGCGCCAGCAAGGCGCACACAAAAATGCGAAGCGCCAAATTATGAGACGAAGGTTTCGACATCTGTCCTCTCAGGGCAGGATCTTGGAAATCTGAAATCCTATACAGACTTCAACTTTTCAGCAATTGCCGTTCCGGCGGGGGCCGGTACCGCTAGGAATGTGCCGATCCGGAGCTCACTGCACCAGCTATCCTATTTTGACGGCATAACTGCGTCTTATAACACTAGTTTTTGTAAATAATTGTTAAAAGAGATTGGATGGTAAAATGCCCTGCCAAGCAGGCCGTGGCAAGCTTATGCTCTTTTAACCTTTTTACGCGCGCTGCTCGCCAAATACCGCTGATCGAGCGCCTGTCTGACCAGGGTCTTGATGAGCGCCTGCCGGCTGATGTTCAGCTCTTTGGCCGCCGCATCCAATTCTTGCAACATGGGCGATGCGAAGTCAACATTGACTCTTTGAATCGGCCCCATCATGCTGCCCTTGTTGGTGAAAAAGCGCGAAACATCTTCGCCGCGCTCTGCCAGCCGGGCGATTTGTTCCACCGATTCGGGCTTGCCCGATTTACGAGTGTTCTTCATAAAGATTCTGCTCCTGCTTCGTCGCTTTCCATAAAGTGACAAGATGGAAGTACTCACCCTCGGAGTCTTCTCTCACTTCAAAAATGACCGTGTAGAGCCGATCGCCTATCCATCCAATCGCGCGCTGCTGCTCCGGTATTTCCAGCCGTTGATCGAGATAAAAAGGACGCGAGAATATCTCCTGCACCTCTTCGAATCCCATTCCGCGCCTCGGGTTCGACTTCAGTCGTTTGCTTTTACGCGCGTCGAACTGGAAGCGCATGATGGTATAACTGTTATACCACAAGGAGAGCTATTCGTTTCGTGCTAAAGTTGGGTAGAGAAAATGGCCAAAACGCCGTTTGCCAGAGGTTCATTTGGGCACCACTACCAGGCTGACATTTGCCGAATACGAAAGACTCCCGGAAAAAGAGGGAACCCGTTATGAGCTCGATGATGGAACCCTTCTGATGGAGCCGTCGCCGGCTTTGCGTCACAACCTGATCCGCCAGAGGATTGCGGCGCAATTGACCCAGTTTGTGCGCTCCCACCAACTTGGCATAGTCGTGGAAGAGATGGATTTCCGGCTGGGCACGGACACGGTTAGAAATCCGGATGTCGCCTTTATCACAGCAGATCATTTGCGGAACATCGATCCCGATCATTCTCCTGCTGAAGGAGCACCGGCTTTAGCCGTTGAGGTCATTTCGCCCACGAATTTGGCCCAGGATATCGCCAAGAAGGTCCGCCAGTACCTTGAAGCTGGAAGCCACGCCGTTTGGCTTGTCTATCCTGCCTTGCGTCTCATTGAGGTGCATGATTCCACCGGCGCTCGCCGCATTACCGAACCAGAATCGCTCCAGGAATCCACACTGTTCACTGGCTTCAAGTTTTCTCTCTCACTTACTGCGCTCTTTGACGACTTGTTCCGGCAGTAAAGACTTCAGTCGGCGTTAGGGACTGAGACCTTACTTCGCTCCTTGCCCCTTCAGCGGCTTGCCGGCCATGGCTCCGGTGGCCTTGCCGTTTTCAAACGCCACCTGGCCATTCACCAGGACGTACTTCACGCCCTCGGCTAATTGCGCCGGCTGAGTGTATGTCGCTTTGTCGATGATCGAATCCGGGTCAAAGATCGTGATATCGGCAAAGAAGCCTTCTTTGATCAGCCCGCGGCGCACCAGGTGTTCGCGCTGCGCCGGCAGGGACGTGATCTTGCGGACCGCCTGCTCCAGCGGCATCAATTTCAGGTCGCGAACGTAGTGTCCCAGAAAGCGTGGCATGCTGCCGTAGCCGCGAGGATGCGTGTGCGGCTCAAACAACGGCCCATCGAGCGACATTTCATTGATGTCCAGGCCGATGCTGGTCCATTGCTGCCGCAGCCCGGTTTGCAGGTCTTCTTCGCTGGCGATGAAATACATTGCCTGCGAGAGACCTTTGTCGGCCAGCACAAAATCCATCAGCGCATCCAGCGGATCTTTCTTCTGGCTCGCCGCGATCTCCGCCACGGTCTTTCCCGTGTATTGCTTCAGCTCGGGGTTTACCACGGACGCAACCATCACGCCCGGCGCTCCGCCGGAATCAAGATACAGGTTCTCCCAGGTACGCTCGCCGGTGGCCGACATTTCTGTCTTGATCCGTTGCCGCACCGCCGGGTCGCGCAAGCGCTGGAGCAGTTTGTTCACCCCGCCATCCGCCGCCCATGGCGGCAGGCTGGAAGCCAGCGCCGTCATGCCGGCCAGATAGGGATACATATCGGCCGTCACGTCCTGCCCATGGTCGCGTGCTTCCTGGATCATCCGTACGATGTCGATCATCTTGCCCGTGCGCGATTTGCCGCTCACTTTTAAATGAAATATTTCCACCGGTAGCTGGGCTTCCTGGCCGATGCGCAGCGCTTCACGCACGGCAGCCACTTCGTTCTGCCCTTCGCTTCGCATGTGCGTGGCATAAATTCCTCCATACCGCGCCGCCACCTTGGCCAGTTCAATCAACTCTTCTGTCTTCGCATAGTGTCCCGGAGGATAGATCAAAGCGGTTGAAACGCCCAGCGCGCCCTGCTGCATCGCCTGTTCCACAAGCGCCTTCATTTTTTCCAGTTCTTCCGGCGTGGGCGCGCGATCCACGTCGCCTAGCACGGCTTCGCGCACCTGCGCCGCCCCCACGTATGTGCCGATGTTAATCGGCGTGCCTTTTTTCTCCAGGCGGTGCCAGTACTCATCCAGCGTGTTCCAGTCAATCTTGAGGTGATAAGGATCGAGCGCGGGCTGTGCGGCCACGATGGTCAGCGCGTTCTGCGGCGCGATCGAGCCGCCTTCGCCGGTAATCTCTGAGGTAATGCCCTGCGCCAGCTTGCTTAATGACCGGTTGTCGATCAGCAGCGAGGTTTCCGACTGGCCCAGCATGTCGATGAATCCGGGCGCGACCACCAGGCCCTTCGCCTCAATCACACGCTTGGCAATCCCACCGGGAATTTTTCCCACCGCCACAATTCGGCCATCGGTAATCGCAATATCGCCCACATACCAGGGATTGCCGGTGCCATCGATGATGCGGCCGCCCTGGATGACGATGTCGGGCCCGGCAGCTTCCATCTTTTGTTGAGCTAAGGCCGCAGTGCAAGCCAGAAAGAAGACGATCAAGCAGTATGAGGCACGAAAGGCACGAATTCTCATGCCGTGCAGGTTAAATGAAGTGTTGAAGAGAAGAAAGGGCCGTGGATGCGCTCTTCCTCTAAGCCAATATAAAAGGCACAGCCAAAATCAGCTGTGCCCAATGTTTTCTAACTGAATTTATTGCGGCGGAGGCGTAGGTTGCGCTGCCGGTTGCTCGGCAGGCGGCGTTGCTGGCGGCGGCTGCGATGCCTGAGGCTGCTCTGCCGCAGGAGGCTGCGATGCCTGAGGCTGCTCTGCCGCAGGAGGCTGCGTGGTCTGCGGCTGCTCCTGAGGGACCGTGCCTTGCGGCGGCTGAGCCGGCGCAGTGCCAGGTAATGTCGCTCCCGCAGGCAAAGCCCATACTTCCACTTTGCGTCCGGGTTCCGTGCCGGCCTTTACCTGGATGCGCTGGGCATCGATCCCCTTCGACTTGGTCAGGTAGATCATCGCGTTCTGTGCGCGCTGCAACGCCATGCTGCGCGGTTCGCCCGCGTCTGCCGATCCGAAAAGCACGGCGGTAAGGTTCGGGTCCTGCTGCAACTTCAACGCGACGTCATCCAGCACGGCTTTGGAACGGTTGTCAACGTAACTGCTATTGGGTTTGTAATCGAGTTCCATCAGTTTCTGCGCCGTGGGCATGGCCGTCGCCGGCGCTTCAACGTTCACGGTGACAACCGTTGATGCACTGAGTTGCCGGTCATCAAAAGCGGTGGCGCGGACAGAGATCGGGCCAGGGCTGGTATCTGCGGTATCCAGCGTGGCCTGGTTACGGTTGGAAGAAAGCTTCCCGCCATTGGCAACATAGGTGATATTGACGGGGCGGTTATCCGGACTCACCGCATCGCAGCTAATCGTCGCGCTCTCGCCGGCGCGCAGGCTGGTAGGCGATGCCGAGCAGTTGATCTTCGGCGGAGTCGTGGTGGAGTTGGCCGCATCCGGTTGTGGCGCGTTACTGAACGACGGCTGGATAGGCGCAAGAATCGGGGCATCGCTGGTATCCATCACTTCCACTGCATCGCCAACTTGTATGCCTTCCAGCGCGGTCAATACCATCGCTGTAGCGCTCTTAGGGTGCACTTCCAGGACCATCATATCGCCCAAGGTGCGCCGCGGCAGGCTGGAAAACTCGCCTGCAGGCAGCTTGTGCGGGTCCACCTGAGTATCTTCATAAACCGTCGCTTTAAGCGAGAGCCCGGCTTCGGGATCATGATAAGTGTAGGGGTACGTCCGCGTGATGCGAAGGTAATCGCCCGGCTTGAGTCCCTTATCGGCGCCAATGCTCAGATAAGCTTTGTATTTGGAGCCCAGGAAAGAATCGAACTCCTTGGCCATCACAATGCGGCCCTGCGGTTTTCCGGTGGGCGGCGTGTAACGGTCCAGCGTAACCTTCTTGAAAGGCGGCGCTTCGCGCTCCACCAGCGGTACGGCGATGTCACCGGGCATTACGTCGGCGCAGCTCAATTCAAAAGTTGCAATCGCGCTGCCTTTCTGGACCTCAGCCACTTTCACGATCGCAAGTTCAAAGTACGGCTCGCCGACTTTGTGCACGGCGGCTTTCTGGCCGGGAAAAATTTCGTAGTGATTGGTATCCCGCACGTGCCGGACGATCTGGTAGCGTTCACCTTCCTTGATTCCCGGGCCATGGAGGAAGACCACATCCGATGTGCCTGCGAAGCGGCTCTGGTCCGGGCTATTGTGTCCGGCGGCCACGAATATCTTGTCCGGCAATTTCTCATTGGTGAGGTAGCCCGAGCAATACATATCGTTTGACGTGGGTGTATTTCCCACGTGGGCCGGCTGGCTCCGCGGTGCTAGCTGTTGCGCCGATTGGCCCTGAGCAGGTTGTGTCTGTTGTGAAAAGCTCAGGCTCGACAAAAGCATTCCTGCAACTCCCAGCAGCACCGGTCTGATTTTCCTCATACTTCCTCCCATACCCCTCTGCGGGAAACACTTCAATCCCGCGGGACGCATAACGTCCCGGGGTGGAACATATCACCGCCTTTCCTTCGACTTCAACTAAACTCTTATTTACTAAGCAGATACGCTTAATTACAGAAGTTCAATTCACTTCTTGCATTCGGTGCTTGAATCTGTGATTTTCGCTCACGTATGATGACCAGCCCTCTGTAGATCTAATGAATGGAACGTCATCCAGTTACGCGCCCAGGTTCCTGCCCGCCCGCCTGCCCCGGGTATGCGTGGCCATTGCCGCTTCCAATCCGGCGGAAATGGTGCAAAAAGCAGATATTTCTGTCCGGGATAACCCCTTTATTGAGTTCAGGTTAGACTATCTCTCGAACCCAGTGCAGGGCCTGCCCAAGCTCAAGACTTTTGTTGAGTTTCATCCTGAAGCGCTTATTGTCGCCACCTGTCGGCGCGCCGAAAATGGCGGAAAATTCAAGGGATCCATCGCCTCTCAGATTGACCTTCTGGTGAAAGCCGCCAACCTCGGCTGCCATCTCCTGGATGTTGAGCTTGAGACCGCAGAGCAGCTTAAGCCTTCTGACTTCAACCGCTTGCGCCGTTCGGCGAATCTCATTCTCTCTTACCACGATTTTCGTGGCACTAAAAAACTGGAAGAGACCTTTGCCCGGATGCAGCAGCGGCCTTCCGATTTCATCAAGATCGTGACCACCGCCAATTCGCTGTATGACAACGTGGTGATGATGAAGTTTCTGGAAAAATATAGCCATGCCCATTTGCTCATTGGGCTGTGCATGGGCGAACAGGGCGTAATCAGCCGTCTTCTATGCGTGCGTGCTGGCAGTCAGTTCACCTTTGCCGCCGCCAATCCAGGGGAAGAGACTGGGCCCGGGCAGCTAACGGCACGGGCGCTGCGCGATATTTATCGGATTGACCAGGTGGACGCGGCCACGCGCGTTTACGGCGTTGCCGGCGATCCCGTTGCCCACTCGCTTTCGCCCGTAATGTTGAACACCGCATTTCGCCGCGAGAACGTAAACGCCGTCTATCTGGCGCTGCATGCCAAGACGATGGAAGACTTGATGGCCTGCGTGCAGAAGATACCTATCGCGGGTCTCAGCATCACCATGCCCTATAAAGAGCCGATCGTGAAACAGCTGGATAAAAGCGATCCCTGGACCACTAAAGTAGGCGCCTGCAATACGCTGGTGCGCAGCCAGGACGGCAATCTTTATGGCTTCAATACGGACGTGAACGGCGTGGTTCGTCCGCTGGAACTACGCATTCGTCTGCAGGGCGCAAGAATTCTTGTGCTGGGTGCGGGCGGCGCGGCCCGAGCAGCAGTTTTTGGATTGAAGGAACGAGGAGCTGAAGTCTCGATCCTGAACCGCACGGCCGCCCCGGCCCAGAAGCTGGCCAAACAGGCACGAGCGAAAGTCATCAACCGCACGATGTTGAAAAAGCTGGAATTTGACGTGATCATCAATGCCACGCCGGCGGGCATGGAAGGCAATCGCGATCCGTTGCCGCTTACCGAGCCGGAGCTAAAAGCAAAGTATTTCTTTGAAATGATCTATAACCCGGCAGAAACCAGAATGATGAAGATGGCCCGCGCCCGCGGCATGCTTGTGATTCCCGGCTCTGAGATGTTTGTCCAGCAAGGCGCCCGCCAGTTTGAGATCTGGACCGGCAAGCCCGCTCCTCTGGCCGACATGCAGCGCGTGGTAGATCACGCTCTGGCCCAGCAGGCCGTCGCAAAGACGGCCGCCGAAGGCAAAGCGGAGAAGAAAGGGAAGTAGCTCCGACGTTCGATCCCAATAATCTAGGCTCGCCCTTTTCAGGGCGAGCCCAGAATAGTCAACGGCGCAATTCCGTTACGGTGTCTTTGCCACATCGCCAACTTTGGCTGCGCCGGTGCCGCTGAAACTGAGCGTTGCCGAGTCAGCGTCAATCTCGGTGACCGTGCCTTCGCCAATCCTGGTGGTGATGGTCTTCAAGACTTTTCCGGTAGTGGGATCTTTAATCTGGCGTCCAGCGTGGCTGATTTCAAGTTTATCGCCGACTTTCAGCCCGGTCTTGCTGCCAACGTTGATAATCAGGGTGTTCCCGCTAACGTCGGCCACAATGCCGGTAACGTCAACTTTGCGCGCTGGGACATTGGCCGCCGACGCGCCCAGTTGACCGCCAACGTCGGTCACTGCCTGCGTTACGGCTTCGCCCAGCAGGGTTTGGCCAAAGTTGGAAGCATGTGTGTCAAAGCCGCCAATACCCGCGCCGCCCCCGCCTCCGCCGCCACCGATCAAACTTGTCCCTGAGCGCTTGCTTTCACCTTCGCCGGTGACAGCCGCCAGGATCTCCCCAGTGCTGGTATCAACCAAGCGGGCGCTGATGGCGCAGACCGCTTTCGCTTCGCTCTTTTTGATTCCGCCAATGCCAAACGCGCGCGGGCCAACACCCAGACCGCCGTAGGACTTGCTCTTGTCATCCCGCCCGAACTTGGTAATTGATCCCATGATGATGGCGTCCACGCCCAGAATCTGGCCGATCTTGGCTGCTGTGGCCGGGTTGGCGCGATCGCTGTTGGAGAAGTTCTGTTCCGCCAGGATCTTGTCCAGCGCCTTGCGCTCGATCACGGAATACTTCCCGTCTTTCACAAGCTTTTCTACCAGCATGTCCGTGATGCCCTTGCCCACGTCCTGATTGCTGCCGTAGATCGACGACACGTACGACTGGACAGTGCCGTAGTCGAAATCAAGGACCGCGACGCGCTTCTTGCCCGATGTCTGGGCGGCGCAGGTCACAGCCAAAAGTGATAACGTGCAAAATAAGCGGATCATTCGCGACATAGTCATGCTCCTGGTTGAGCGCAAAATCTGTTGAGCGCAAAATTTCAAGGGGGTTTTAGCTCTCAAACTGTAGCAGGAGAGTTCGCCTGCCGACAACTACTTTGAATACCTATAAGAGAACATTCACCCGGACGGGTGTCAGTCCTGAACGAGCCAGGTCAGGGCTTCCTGGCGGTTTTCGAACAGCGGCAGGCGGCGCCGCGTAAAAGCCTGCACACCGTCATAGATCAAGCGCTGGAGTCCATGAATGCCGATCACGGCTGCTCGGCGGACATACGGCGCATTGGCGGCCACCTTGGCTTGCAGCACCGCAACTGACTCCTTGTCGAACGTGGTGCCCGTGACGTCATTCAGCGTAAGCACGGAGTTGGGCAGCTCCAGGGCAATCACCCGATGCCCTTCTTCCGCCACCGCTTTCAACATTGCCACGTCACAATGCGAGTAGTTGATAAAGAGGACCTTTTTCCCCTGGTGCTCGATGAAACGCACTCGCCCCGGAGCGATCGCGCCCAGCGTGTCTGCCCGTAATTCGTACGTTGTCGCGCTTGCCATCGGCGTATTGTGTGCCCGCGGTGAGCAGCACGAAAGATAACGAAAGTAAGAGTACTTTAGTTGGCAAGGCCTGGAGGTTTGATGCGGATTACGCTGCTTTCCGCCACCCAGGTGGGTTCAGCTGGTTTTGGGTACAATTCCTCCGCTTCCTGCGTCCCTCTGCGTTTCAAAGGTTTTCATTGGTGCCCGCAAGAGCTAGCGCCCCTTCGCCGGCGCCGCCAGATTATTCTGCACGGAGAAAACTCCAGGCACTCCATTCGCCCGCAGGCCCGCCAGGTTCTTGTCCGACTGGCGGTCCACAACTCCTTCCAGCGTTACGTGTCCGTGGTTCACGATGATTCGGATCGGGCGGTTCGATCCCACGCCATAGTGCTGCAGCGGGCTGTAGCGGTAGATGGCGACGAATAAGTCGCGGCGCAGGCGATCATCATTGTTCGACGTGGGCAGCACTTCAATCCTGTTTTCGACGTGCTCCACGCCCTCAATCCCTTTTACCGCCTTCCCGGCATCGTCCTTGAGCGACGGGCGTGTAACCTGCCCGAACAACGTGACGTCATAGCCATCCAGCTTGAAAGCAATGTTGTCGAAGGTGCCGAAGTCTGGCAGCATCAGGATGCGGTGGCGCACCTCTTTGGTGATGCGCGCCTGCGCCTTGGGCGAAAACTTCTTGTCGTTCTGCGCGCCTGCCTGCAAAAAAAGCATCGTGCAGACCATCAAAGCACTGCCATAGATCGCTCTTCGCATCATTGGACCCTCGCTTCTTGTGCGGCTGCAAGCATCCCTGCTCTGGCGTGAGCCAGTTTCTGATTTTGGCCGCCTGCAATTAAGATAGTTGATTGCGCGCTTGAATGCGCAATGACTATGACTGTATCGAATCCCAAACCGGAACAGGCCGCCTCGCCGGAGCCGGCCCGTCTTTCCAACTTCATTCGCAACGCGATGATTGAAGACCTCAAGACCGGCAAACACGGCGGACGTATCTGGACGCGTTTCCCCCCCGAGCCGAACGGCTATCTCCACATCGGGCATGCCAAGGCCATCTGCCTGGACTTTGGCCTGGCCGACGAGTTCGGCGGCGGCACAAATCTCCGCTTCGATGACACGAACCCTGAAAAAGAAGAGACCGAGTACGTCGATTCGATCATGGCGGACGTGAAGTGGCTCGGCTTCGAATGGGAAGAGTTGCATTACGCATCGGATTATTTCCAGCAGCTTCATGACTGGGCCGTCCAACTGATCAAAGCAGGCAAAGCTTACGTCGACGACTTGAGCGCAGAAGAAATCCGGAAACATCGCGGCACGCTGACTGAGCCGGGAAAAGAAAGCCCGTATCGTAACCGCTCGGTGGAAGAAAACCTGGACCTGTTTGCCCGCATGAAGGCCTGCGAATTCCCTGACGGCACGCGCGTTCTGCGGGCCAAGATCGATATGGCTTCGCCCAACCTCAACATGCGCGATCCCGTGATGTACCGGATTTTGCATGCGGAGCACCATCGCACCGGGAACAAGTGGTGCATTTATCCCATGTACGACTACGCGCACGGCCAGTCGGACTCGCTGGAAAAAATCACGCACTCCATGTGCACGCTGGAGTTTGAGGACCATCGCCCGCTTTATAACTGGTTCATCAGGGAACTGGGCATCTTTCCTTCGCAGCAGATGGAATTTGACCGGCTCAACCTCACCCACACGCTGCTGAGCAAACGCCGGCTGCTGCAACTGGTGCAGGAAGGCCGCGTGAGCGGCTGGGACGATCCTCGCATGCCTACGCTTTCCGGCATCCGCCGCCGCGGCTATGCGCCGGAGGCGTTGCGGAATTTTGTTGCCAACGTCGGCGTCACCAAGACCAACGGCACCATCGAACTGGCGATGCTGGAACATTTTGTGCGTGAAGACCTGAACCGCCGCGCGCAACGTGTGATGGCCGTTCTGCGGCCATTGAAGGTCGTGATCGATAACTACCCCGAAGGCCAGAGCGAAGAGATGGAGGCCATCAATAATCCTGAAGACGCGAGCGCGGGTAAGCGCAAGGTGCCATTTTCCCGCGAACTCTATATCGAGCAGGATGACTTCCGCGAAGTTCCGCCTAAAGGCTACTTCCGTCTCTCGCCTGGAAAGGAAGTGCGGCTGCGCTACGGTTATTTCATCACCGCGAAAAGCGTGGTGAAGAACGCGCAGGGCGAGGTGGTGGAAGTTCACGTTACCTACGATCCGGCGACGCACGGCGGCAACGCGCCGGACGGACGCAAAGTGAAATCGACCATCCACTGGGTGTCCGCTTCGCACGCGCTCAACGCCGAGGTCCGGCTTTATGACAATCTCTTTACTAAAGAAGACCCGAACGACGTCCCGGAAGGGCAGGAATTTACCGCGAACTTGAATCCCAATTCGCTGGAAGTGATCAAGGATGCCAAGCTTGAGCCTTCATTGCAATCGGCAATAGCGGGTGGGCGTTATCAGTTCGAGCGTCTCGGCTATTTCTGCGTTGATCCCGATTCAAAGCCGGGAGCGCTGGTATTTAATCGCACGGTGGCGTTAAAAGATACGTGGGCCAAAAAGCAGTCAAAGTGAAAGAAGATTGGCCGCGAATGAACGCGAAAAATCGCGAATCGGCGCCTAAAGCATTAAAATTCGTGTTGATTCGCGCGATTCGCGGCTGAAGGTTCTAAATTTATTAAAGCTGTGCCGGAGTGTGGCCCCGTTGAAATTCCGCAGGATTGCAGTCGTGGCAGTTTGCGTGCTCGCGTCTGCGAGTGCCTTCGCCTCGCGGATTACGGGCACCATAACCAACGGAACCACCAACAAGCCTTCTGTGGGAGATGAAGTTGCGCTGCTCTCGCTCGCGAACGGCATGGAAGAAGTCGGCAAAACAAAGACCGACAGCAAAGGGCACTACTCGCTCAATGTTCCGGACGAAGGAGCGCCTCACCTGGTGCGCGTATTGCGGCAGAGCGTGCATTATTTCAAGTCCGCTCCTCCCGGCACTTCGACGGCGGACTTGACGGTCTATGACGCGGCCACGCAACTGGAGGGCGTCGGCCCCGACGCGCGCGTTTTTCATCTTCAAGCCACCGGCGGAAGCCTCCAGGTGGATGAAACTTTCCTGTTGAACAACCAGTCGCAACCCCCGCGCACCAAAATCGGGAACCAGACTTTTGCCGTCACGCTGCCTGATGGCGCGGAGATGGGTGAAGCTTCACTCACCGGGCCCAGCGGTATGCCCCTTACCGTCACTGCTGTCCCTTCCGGATTGAAGAATGTCTATGCCTATGATTTTCCCATCCGGCCGGGGCAAACGCACTTTGACGTGTTTTACAAGATTCCTTACAACGGCAGTTATGAATATTCGTTCACACCGGAAACGCAGTTGAATGAAGTGGGAGTGCTGCTGCCCAAGAGCATGAAGTTTACCGGCGTTTCCCAGGGCTTTGCCCAGGATAATGACGAAGCCGGCCTCAACGTTTATTTCGTGAAAAATGCGCTGCCGAATCAGCCGGTCAAATTCTCTGTCTCTGGAGTGGGCCTGATCAGCAACGCCGCCACCGGCGCGGGTGGAGCACAGCCCGCAGGTGAGGGAGGCGCGCCATCCTCGCAGAGCGGCTCCTCCGGTTCGAGCGGAGCGCTATGGTTTATTGTGGGCGCGATTGTGATTTTAGTTGGTGGCGGCGGGATTGTTTTGTGGCGCAAGACGGCGGCAAAAAAATCTGATCGCGATGTAAAACCCGCCAGGTCGGTTCCCAGGGTGCGCGCGCAAGCGCAAAGTCAATCCGGGGGCACACAGGGCGACATGCTGGACGTTCTGAAAGATGAACTCTTCCAACTGGAGACTGATCGGTTAAGCGGAAAAATCTCCCAGGAAGAATACGAGAAGACCAAAGCTGGATTGGACACGCTGTTTCGCCGCCAGATCAAAAGGAAATGACAATCCTCCGGGAATAAAAGACCGGCTCGCGGCTCGCCTGAAGCCGCCGTCGCTTTCACGATTCGTTTTAGAATTTTTACGGTGCCGGGCATGACCGCAGAAGAAACCCGCCTTAAGGAATCGCAAGACCACACTGCTCCCTGGAGGAACTGGGGGCCTTACGTGAGCGAGCGCGCGTGGGGAACCGTCCGGGAAGATTACAGCGCAACCGGCGAGGCCTGGGATTATTTTCCCCATGATCATGCCCGCTCCCGCGCGTATCGCTGGAGTGAAGACGGCCTGGCGGGAATCTGCGACCGCCATCAGCGCCTTTGCTTCGCGCTTGCCCTTTGGAACGGGCGCGACCCCATCCTCAAGGAGCGGCTCTTTGGCCTGAACGGCAGTGAGGGCAACCACGGCGAGGACGTGAAGGAGTATTACTTCTACCTCGACTCTACTCCAACGCATTCCTACATGAAGCATCTGTATAAGTATCCGCAGGCGGAATATCCCTATGAAAAGTTGCGGGAAGAAAACAGCCGCCGTTCCAAGAGCGATCCTGAGTTCGAGCTGATCGACACCGGCATTTTCCAGGATGATCGCTACTTTGATGTGTTTGTCGAGTATGCCAAGGCCGATTGGGACGATATGTGTGTTCGCATCACCATGGCCAATCGCGGGCCGGAAGCAGCGGAACTCCATCTTTTGCCGACGCTCTGGTTCCGCAATACGTGGTCGTGGGCCGCCAAACCCAAGCCGGCGCTCACGCTGGATAAGGCAGGCAGCATCGTGGCGCAGGAGAGTGAGATCGGCGATTACCGTCTTCACTTCGCCGAAGGAGGCACGCCGCTGTTTACGGAAAATGAAACCAACGTTGAACGGCTCTTCGGCGCGAAGAATACATCGCCGTTCGTCAAAGACGCGTTTCATCGTTACGTGATTCATGGCGAAACCACGGCGGTGAACCCGAAAGTCCAGGGGACAAAAGCCGCCGTGCTTTATAAGTTCGTCGTGCCCGCGCGTGGAGAGGTCTCCATTAAGCTGCGGCTCGGTAAAGACCAACCTGGAGTCACCACAGCAGATGCGCTGGGCAAGGAATTTGAGAGCACGTTTGCAGGCCGCAAAGCCGAAGCCGATGAATTTTACGCGAGCGTAATTCCCTCTACTTCAGACGATGACACGCGCAACGTGATGCGTCAGGCCTTTGCCGGCCTGTTATGGACCAAGCAGTATTACCACTATGTGGTTCGCGACTGGCTGATCGGAGACCCGGCTGAACCCGTCCCGCCGCCCGAGCGCAAAAACGGGCGCAATCACGCCTGGGGACACATCTATAACGCCGACATTATCTCCATGCCCGACAAATGGGAGTATCCCTGGTACGCGGCCTGGGACCTTGCATTTCACTGCGTTTCGCTGGCATTGATCGATCCCAGCTACGCCAAGGACCAGCTCGTGCTCATGTTGCGGGAATGGTACATGCATCCCAACGGTCAGATCCCCGCCTATGAGTGGGCATTGGGCGACGTAAATCCTCCAGTCCACGCCTGGGCCACATACCTGGTTTATCTCATCGACAAAGCCAAGAACGGCGGCGTGGGCGACACGCAGTTTCTCGAACGCGTCTTCCACAAACTCCTGTTGAACTTTACCTGGTGGGTCAACCGCAAAGACCCGGAAGGCATGAACGTTTTCCAGGGCGGTTTCCTGGGACTGGATAACATCGGGGTCTTTGACCGCAGTTCCATGCTGCCAACCGGCGGCCATATCGAACAGTCGGACGGCACTAGCTGGATGGCGATGTACTCGCTCGATCTGCTTGCCATTGCCCTGGAACTGGCGGCCTGCGACGCGACCTATCAGGATGTCGCCAGCAAATTCTGGGAACACTTCATTTATATTGCGCGCGCCATGAACCATCTGGGCGATGACGGGCTTTGCCTGTGGAATGAAGAAGACGGCTTCTTTTATGACGTTCTGCATCTGCCCGATGGGTCGCGGGTACCTCTCCGCGTCCGGTCGATGGTGGGGCTTATTCCTCTTTATGCCGTGCAGATCATGGAGCCGGAACTGCTTGATTCCATGCCGGGCTTCAAAATGCGCCTGGAATGGTTTATTGAAAACCGCAAAGACCTTACGGAGCATATGGCCTGCATGGAGACCGTGGGCCACAAGGAGCGCCGGCTATTTTCCATTACGGACCGTGAGCAACTCCAGCGCATTCTAAAGGTCATGCTCGACGAAAACGAGTTTCTGTCGCCGCATGGCATTCGCGCTCTCTCGCGCTATCACAAGGAACATCCCTACATGCTGGACGTTGCCGGAGTGAATCACCAGGTTGACTATGAGCCGGCCGAATCCACCACTGGTCTTTTTGGCGGTAACTCCAACTGGCGTGGCCCCGTCTGGTTTCCCGTGAACTTTCTGCTGATTCAGGCGCTACGCCGCTTCCATGAGTACTATCACGAGTCATTTCGCGTGGAATGCCCCACCGGCTCCGGGCGGTTGATGAACCTGGACGAGATAGCGGACGAAATCAGCCGCCGCCTGGTCTCGACCTTCCAGCGCGATCCGCAGGGACGCAGGCCGGTGTTCGGCGGCAATGAAAAGTTCCAGGTCGATCCCCATTGGCGCGATTACCTCCCGTTTTACGAATACTTCCACGGCGACACCGGAGCGGGCGTCGGAGCAAGCCATCAAACCGGCTGGACCGCTCTGGTGACCAAAATGATTGATGAGCTAGCGTTGAAGCAAAAGAGCCAACAGCCTGAAGGCGATATTCCCGTGAAAGTGCAGGCACGCTAGTGGCGCAAAAATGATTCGCCTCGACAAAACCATCTGCACCGATTTTGAAGCCGCTCTGGGCCGGGAATGGCTGGAGACGAATGCTCTGGGCGGCTTTGCCTGCGGCACTGTCGCAGGCGCGAATACTCGTCGCTATCATGGAATGCTCGTCGCGGCGCTCAATCCTCCGGGCGGCCGCGTGCTGTTGCTCGCAAAGATGGAAGAAACACTCGTGCTGGGCGACCGGCGAATTGAACTGTCCACCAACGAGTACAACGGCGCGATTCATCCCGCGGGATATTTGCTGCTTTCCGGTTTTCGCCTTGATCCTTTCCCTATATTCACGTTCGAAACGGAAGGCGTGAAATTGGAAAAGTCACTGTTTATGTGGCACGGAAACAACACTGTGCAGATCGAGTATCGTCTGCTCGAAAGTCCTACTGGCAGCAATCTCAGGCTGGAACTGCGGCCTCTGATTGCCTTTCGCGACTACCATTCCACTACGCACGCAAATAGCGCGCTTAATCCCCAATTCCAGAGCGGTAACAACCTGGTAAGCGTGCAGCCCTACCCGGCGCTGCCGCGCTTGTACTTTGCCCACAACGCCGAAACGGTTTCCGCCCAAGGCCATTGGTATCGCAACTTTCTTTATCGGATGGAACGCGAACGCGGACTGGACGCAAATGAAGACCTCTTCAACCCCTTGGTGTTGTGCTGGAAGCTGGACTGCGAGCAGGCTGCGGTCGTGATTGCCTCCACGGAAGCCCATGACGTTCGTGACGCGGCGGGTTTTCGCGAACAAGAATTACGACGCCGCGAACAGGTGCAAGCCAAAGCGCCCAATTGCCATCCCTTCGTTCAAGCTTTGACCATGGCGGCTGACCAGTTTCTTGTCCGCCGCGGCAATGACTGGACCGTAATCGCCGGTTATCCGTGGTTTACAGATTGGGGCCGTGACACCATGATCTCTCTTCCCGGCCTTACCTTATTTACCGGCAACGCGGAAATCGGGAAGAGCATTCTGCGCAACTTTGCCCGCCTCGTTGACCAGGGCATGTTGCCCAACCGTTTTACCGATTCTGGTGATGCCGCCGAATTCAACAACGTAGACGCAACATTGTGGTTCTTCGAAGCCGCGCGCGCTTATGCCGCCACCACGGGCGATTACAAGTTTCTCCATGACGAGCTATACCCAGTCTTTACCGGCATCATTGACTGTCACATCCAAGGCACACGCTACAACATTAAGATGATGGAGAATGGCCTGCTCCATGCCGGCGCTCCGGGCGTGCAGCTTACCTGGATGGATGCCAAGTTTGGCGATCAGGTAATTACCTCGCGTGGCGGCATGCCCGTAGAGGTCGAGGCGCTCTGGTACAACGCGCTCAAAGTCATGGAAGATCTGGCGCAACGCTTCGACGATGAGGAAAAGCGCAAGCGCTACTCCTCATTGGCCGCAACGGCTTCAGAAACCTTTAATCGACTTTTCTGGAATCAAGACCAGAACTGCCTCTATGACGTCATTAATGGAAAACAAGCTGATCCTGCCATTCGTCCCAACCAGATTTTTGCCGTGAGCCTGCACTACAGCATGCTTCCAGAGGACCGCGCGCGGGACGTATTGGAAACCGTGGAGCGCGAACTACTCACGCCGGTGGGCTTGCGCACACTTGCGCCGTCGGATCCGCTCTATCGGCCCCGCTACGAAGGCGATCAGTACAGCCGCGATTCCGCTTATCATCAAGGCACCGTATGGCCCTGGCTCCTGGGGCCGTTTATTACTGCGTATGTCCGCGTGCACGGTGAAACGGCGGCAGTGCGCGAGTATGCGCATGATTTACTGCGGGGATTGGAAGAGCATCTTACCGAGGCCGGTCTGGGACAGATTTCCGAAATCTTTGATGCCCAGCCGCCGCACCTTCCTCGGGGTTGTTTTGCTCAGGCGTGGAGCGTTGCGGAAGTCTTGCGGGTTCTGTGCGAAGACATTTTTTGAGACTGTTCTAAGCCCACCAGCGACCATCGTAAAAATCCAAAGTGGCTTTAGTGAAAAACCGATTCCTTGTATAGAAAAATAAGCCATAATTGCTGCAGTTCCGCAGTAGGATAAAATCAGGGAAGTGCTGCGCAACTTAACAAAACTTTTTGCTATCTTTTTACACGATCAGGCTGTCTTTTTGAGATGATTATCCGCCCCCATCTCGCATAATAGATGTCAGCCGAGGAATGATAGAGAAAGCAACCCAGGACGGGTGCTGATCTCGGCGATCTTCATCGACGCTTACAATTTTGTGCAATCCTCAGAAACCGGGAGAGTTCTGGTTGGCAACAAGGAACAGAACATTGGCAATGAATTACAGAACATCGTTCACGGTATGGGCATTGGCGATCGCGCTCTCGCTGGCCATGCCTTTGACGGCGCAGACCAATCCTGCCACGGCTGAAGCGCCTCAAGGCAATGCAGTTGCCAAAAACGTTGGTGTGGTGAAGTCGATCAGCGGCAATAGTCTTGTGCTCAAGACCGATGCTGGTCCGGAAATCACCGTCTCGCTTGCGGATGGCGCACGCATTCTGCGGCTGGCCCCCGGCCAAACCGACTTGAAGAGCGCCACGCCCATCACTGTGTCTGAACTCCAGGTCGGCGACCGCATGCTGGTGCGCGGCCGTTCCGGTGACAAAGACACAATTGCGGCGACAACCATTGTCGTGATGAAACAGGCCGACGTAGCGCAGAAACAGCAGCATGATCGCGAAGACTGGCAAAAGCGCGGAGCGGGCGGCATCGTGAGCGCCATTGATCCGGCGGCTGGAAGTTTCACCGTGTCCGTCACGCCTACGCTCAGCGTATTGATCAAGACTTCAAAAGACACGGCCTTTTTGCGCTATGCGCCGAACTCGATCAAATTCTCTGACGCCCAGAAAGGGACGATAGACCAGATCAAGACCGGCGACCAGTTGCGCGCGCGCGGAACTCGCAGCGCTGACGGCAAGGAACTCGCAGCCGAAGAGGTCATTTCCGGTACGTTCCGCAATATTGCCGGGACCATCAGCTCCGTTGACGCGGCCAACCAGACCATCACGGTCAAGGACGTGCTGGCGAAAAAATCCGTGATCGTAAAACTCAATTCCGATTCCCAATTGCGCAAGCTCACGCCCCAGATGGCGCAGCGGCTGGCTTTCTTCCTGAAAGGCGGCGCCCAGGCGGCACAGCGTGGAACTCCGGCGTCGGGTCAAACCGCAACAAGCGCAACGCCGCCCGGAAATGCTGTCTCCGCAGGCGGCAATGCGCAAGGCCCGCGTTCCGGTGGGGCGCCTGACTTCCAGCAAATGTTGAGCCGCATACCCAGTGTGACTCTGGCTGACTTACAGAAAGAGGACGCGGTCATGGTTGTTGCTACGCAGGGCGCTACTAACGGTGAAGTCACCGCCATCACCTTGCTCGGCGGCGTAGAGCCAATTCTTACCGCTTCGCCCAACGGCATGAGTGCGGCTGCGCTCTTTTCCGGATGGAACATGGGGGCCCCCGGTGGCGATTCAGGTCCGCAATAAACTGTCCCGGTCGCGAATAGTTTGCCGTACGCGACAATTGGCGGTGGGTGAACAATGACTGTCGAGGAGAGTTTGATGAAATTCTGGCCGTCGGGGAACCGGGTATGGATCTCCGCTTTTGTTGTTTCCATTTTTATTGTTGGTTCGGTTTCGCTGTTCGCTCAGGCCGGCACAGGCCGGCTTCACGGGCAGATCGTTGATGCCACCGGCGCAGTCATTCCCGGCGCCAGCATCACCGTAAAGAATTCCAGTGGTCTGGTGGTGTCTGTCACATCGGACGGGGCCGGCGCCTATGACGTCAGGAATCTGACGCCGGGCAAATACACAATCAGCGTCACCGCGAAGGGCTTTGCTCCGACCACGCAGGAAATCGAGATTGCCGACGGCCAGCAGAAGCAAGCCGATATCCCGATGGCCATTCTGGTGAAGGAAGAAGACATTGACGTGCAGAGCGATTCTGCCAAGGTGAGTACCAGCTCTGACAATAATGCCAGCAGCGTGGTCATCAGCGGCAAAGACCTTGACGCCCTTTCGGACGACCCCGATGAGTTGCAAAGCGAATTGCAGGCGCTGGCCGGTCCGTCCGCCGGCCCCAATGGCGGACAGATTTATATTGACGGCTTTACCGGCGGACAGCTTCCGCCCAAGTCTTCTATCCGTGAAATCCGCATCAACCAGAACCCATTTTCCGCGCAATATGACCGCATGGGGTTTGGGCGCATTGAAATCCTGACCAAACCCGGCACCGACAAGCTGCATGGCCAGTTCTTCTTTAACGACAATCATTCATTTCTCGACGGGCTGAACCCCTTCGCCGCTTCTGAGCCCGATTTCAGCACGCAGATGGTCAGCGGCAACGTGGGCGGGCCGCTGGGCAAAAAGGCGTCCTATCAGATCAATGCGGAACGCCGGAACATCAATGAAGCAACGGTTGTGCTGCCGGCGGCATTTGCGGCTGCCGGCGTGCCGGTGGAAGGTGTGCTCAATCCGCGCGTCCGCACCAACCTAAGCACCCGGCTGGATTTCCAGCTTTCCGCTTCCAACACCCTGATGGTCCGGTACCAGTTCACGCATAATCACGAACAAAATGACGGCATCAGCCAGCTGGCGCTGCCGACCCAGGGCTATAACCAGAGCGGGAACGAGAATGAGATTCAGATAAGTGACACGCAGGTGCTGACTCCACACGCCATCAATGAGACGCGTTTTGAATGGGAGCGTGGCAGCACGGACCAGAACCCGCTTTTCTTTACTCCCACCATCAACGTGCTCGGGCAATTCAGCGAGGGCGGCAATCCTCTCGGCATCAGCTCCGTCATCACCAATCATTACGAGTTGCAGAACTACACCTCGATCAACAAAGGCAACCACTTCATGCGGCTCGGAGGCAGGTTGCGCGCCACCGGAAACTCCAGCACCTCCACCCAGAATTTCAACGGAACTTTCACGTTCGACTCGCTGGCGGCCTTCCAGAGCGGGACGCCCCGCCAGCTCACGATTCTGAGCGGCAATCCGTTGATCGACGACAACTTTATTGACGCCGGGCTCTACGCGGAAGACGACTGGAAAATCCGTCCTAACATGACACTCAGTTACGGCCTGCGTTTTGAAACCCAGAACGGCATCCATGACAATGGCGACTGGGCGCCTCGTGTCGGTTTTGCCTGGGGCCTGGGCAAGAAAAATACCCAGCCCAAAACCGTCATACGCACCGGCTTCGGCATCTTTTACGATCGCTTTACGCAAACCCTGATCATGCAGGCGGAGCGTTTGAACGGCATCAACCAGAAGCAGGCAACTATCACGGTAAAGCCCAATGACACCAGCGCGGCGAACCTAGCTAACCAGACGTTACTCTCCCAGCTCTTCGCGTCGTACCCCAATATCCCATCCCTGCCGCTGGCGCAAAGTACCACCTACACCATCGATCCCGGACTGCGAACTCCTTACACCGTCCAGTTTGCCGGATCGGTTGAGCGCCAGGTTACAAAGACCGCTACGCTGACCGGCACATATCTCCACTCACATGGCGTGCATCAGCTCTTTTCCAGTGTTCTGAATCCGGGCTCGTTGACGGGAAGCATCGCGCCGCAATACCAGTTTGAATCGGGCGGCATATTCAACCAGAACCAGTTGATCGTTAATTTTAACGTGCGCGCGGGAACCAGGCTTACCATCTTCAGCTTTTATATGTTCAGTCACGCCAATAGCGACACCGCTGGCGCCAACAGCTTCCCCTCCGACCCCACAAAAGGCATCGCTGCGGATTACGGTCGCGCCGCGTTTGATGTTCGCCAGCGTTTGTTCTTCGGCGGGACTGTCGCGTTGCCGCATGGCTTCCGCGTAAGTCCTTTCATGGTGGCCAACTCAGGCGCCCCTTTCAATATCACCACAGGCACTGATCTGAACGGCGATTCGATCTTTAACGATCGTCCGGCCTTTGCCAATGGCGCCACAGGACCGGGCATTGTCGACACCAGCTTTGGATCGTTTAACACCACTCCGCTGCCCGGGCAGGCAATCATTCCATCCAATTTCGGCACAAGCCCCGCGCAGTTTACGCTGAACATGCGCCTGAGCAAGACGATTGGCATTGGTCCCAAACTGGAAGCGGCCAATCCTAACCCACAGCGGCAGGGGCAAGACGGCCAACACGGCCAACACGTTCCCGGTGGCGGCCGCCCAGGGCCAGGAGGAATGGGCGGCCCAAGAGGCGGCGGCGGTCCTTTCGGCGGCCCGGAAAGATCCAGCCAGCGCTATAGCCTCACCTTCAGTGCCAACGCGCGCAATATTTTCAACCATGTGAATCCGGCTCCGCCCATCGGCAATCTGAGTTCCGCATTGTTTGGCCAGGCAACGGCCCTTGCGGGCGGCGTGTTTAACACGCAGTCGGCAAACCGTCGCGTCGATCTGCAAGTCATGTTCGCGTTCTGACCGGCAGGCCCGGCACTTTTGATGCGGCTGCGTTCGGCGCTCCGATGTAAAATGTCGCGGTCGTTTTCCGAAGGCCAGAATTGAAAAAAAATTGGTCACCGACCCAGGACTCGTTTCAGCTTTTTCTCCAATGGCTGGACGAAGGTGTGGATTCCGGCGGTGAGAAATACCTGGAGATGCATCGCAGGCTGGTCGCCTACTTTGACCGCAAAAACTGTCTCTCGTCCGACGAACTGGCTGACGAAACTCTGGCCCGCGTGGCGCAAAAGCTCCAGGAACAAGGCCGGATCACGGACATTGCGCCAGCGCACTACTGCTACGTTACCGCGAAGTTTGTTTTCCTTGAATACGTGCGGCACGCCAGGGAGGGCCCTGTAGCTATGGATGAGGTTTTGATTTCCGCCCGGCAGCCTTTGGCGCTCGCGGTCAAACCTGCGCCTGACGCTGCCGCTCTCGATCAGGAGCAGGTGCTTTCCTGCCTGGACCGTTGCCTCAAAAAACTTTCTGTCATCGATAGTGAATTGATTCTTGAGTACTATCTGGGAGAGAAGCAGGAAAAAATCCAGCGTCGCCGCGAAATCGGCGTGCGCCTGGGTCTTTCAACCAATGCATTGAGCATTCGCGCGTGCCGCATTCGCACCAAAGTTGAGCAGTGCGTGAAAGGGTGCTGCAGGTGGAGCTGAAGTATTTCCCGGGGTTTTGTCTTAACTAGGTGTAGGAATATGCCATCCCCTGAACAAGACGTTTTTGATGACCAATACCTGGTGCGCTATCTGGTTGGCGCGCTGCCTGCGGAAGAAACCGAACGCCTGGATGAATTGAGCGTCGCCAATGATGATTTCGCGTGGCGTCTGCGCGAAATTGAAAACGATCTCGTCGACTCCTATGTGCGTTCAGAGCTCACTGGCGAAACGCTCCGCCAGTTCACCTCGTTTTATATGACGTCTCAACGGAGGCGTCAGAAGGTGGAATTCGCCGAGGGATTGCGCCAGATGCAGGCCAGGACCGCAACGGCGATTGAAACTACCGTCAAATCTTCCCGGAAGCGTGCTCTTTTTTGGGATATGTTTCCGTCGCACCGGGTAGCTTTGCAATTTGCCGTGTCAGCAGCGCTGGCGATAGCGGTTCTGGCCGGATACCTGCTGGTGGAGAATGCTCATTTGCGCCGCGAAATCGCAAACGCTGGCGCGCAATATGGTTCTACGGACCAGCGCGCGCGCGACTTTGAGAAACAACTGAAGGATGAGCGCGCGGCCAATGCCGCGGCGCAAAAGAATCGCGAGCCCAGGCCCGGTCCCGAAATCGGCCAGTTGAAGACGATGTCGATGCTGCTACCGCCGCCGACCAGAGGACTGTCTGCTATCAAAACTGTCACGATTCACCCGGATACCGGTCTTCTGGTGCTGTTCTTGACGTTAGAGTCAGCGGACTATTCGCGGTATCGCGTGACTCTCAAAGACCCTGTGACCAACGGAATCGTGTGGAGCAGTTCCGAGCTTGAACCTGTCTCCGCCGGCGAGAAGAAAGCCGTCTCTGCCGGCTTAAGTGCGGATTTATTGAAACAGCAGAACTACATTGCGGAGGTTGCCGGATTGCCGCGTGGAAGCGGGCCCAGGATCGTGGGCGATTACCCGTTCCGCGTTGTGCTAAGATAAGCGGCCAAATCCGCTCTTCCATTGCATCGGCAGGAGCTCTCGCCATGGCCCGATCCTTCGATTTTCGATTCTTGAACGGCCTCAACGCCATCCGGCGATTGACGGCCCTGGCCGTAGTTTGTTTATTTTCTTGCGCGCTGCCGGCGCAGACGGCTCCGTCACAAACTCCAGCTTCTCCCGCAACGCAAGCCACAGCGCAAACTCCGGAAGCAATCGTTCTCGAACCAGGCAAGACCGTTGGCGGTGATTTATCCGGCGGGCAAAAAGCCGTATTCAAGATTTCGATCTCCGAAGGCCAATACGCGAATGTCATTATCGATCAGCACACGTTGGATCTCACCTTGCGCCTGCTGGATCCAAAGGGAACTTTGGCGATTGAAACTGACATCAGCCCCCGTGAAGCCCGAGACGTCTTCGCGTTTGTCGCCGAGAAGCCAGGAACGTACCAGATCCAGCTTGAGCCGAAATACCCAAGGGCGTCAGCAGGAAAATACCAGATCAGCCTGGGCGAATTGCGCGCGGCGAGCGAAAAAGACATAACCCTCTACCACGCGAACCAGCAGTATTCTGAAGCTTTCAATCTTTATCCAACCGGAGCCTATGCGAAAGCTCAATCGCTCGCTGAGCATGCGCTCGACACTCGCGAGAAAGTGCTCGGCCCCGACCACCGGAAAATAGCGGACGCTCTGAACCTGCTGGGCGTAATCTGCACAGCCCGCAGCGACTATAGCCGGGCCGAGACTTTACTGCATAGAGCGCTGGCCATAGACGAAAAAGCTCTTGGCGCCGATCATCCAACGGTGGCTGAAGTGATGGACAATTTGGCGAAGAACCATAACGCCAAAGCCGATTATGCGGAGGCTGAACGCCTGGCTCGGGAAGCGCTCAGTATAAGAGAAAAAGCTCTTGGCCCCGACCACGTCCTTGTCGCCGTCTCGCTGGGCACCCTGGGCGACATTTTTTTCGCCAAAGGCGATTACGTAAACGCCCGCGCCTTCTCAGAGCGTGCGCTCGAAGTCACGGGAAAATCCTACACACAGGAAGATATGGCCTACTCCGACGCCGCAAGCCGTCTGGCCCGCGTACAGATTAAGCAGGGCAATTATTCAGCTGCGGAACAACTTCTCACCCAATCCTTGCGCACCCGTGAGGTGGCGGCCGGAAAAGACAGCTTGCAGGCTGCCGATTCTCTCTTCGATCTGGGGTACTTTTATTTGCTCAAAATCGACAATGTCAAGTCAGAGCAGTTGAATTTACAGGCCCTGGCGCTCAAAGAAAAAATTTTGGGACCCGAACATCTGCAAATAGCCTTGATTCTTCACAATCTGGGGTTGATTTATTACCGCCGGGGCGATTACAGCACTGCTGAGACTTATTACCAGCGGGCGCTGGCGATCAAGGAAAAGACCCTCGGCCCGACTCACCCATTCCTGGCAGCAACGGTGAACAATCTGGGGCTTATGTACTGGAGACAACGTGACTACCCGAAGGCAACGAAGTTTTTTAGCCGCGCATTGGAGATCTGCGAGAGCGCCTACGGGCCGGAGAGCGCGGATGTCACGTTTCCTTTGGCAAATCTGGGCATCATCTACAAAGAAACCGGCGACTATGACCGCGCCGAAGTTTATTACAAACGTGCTCTGGCGATTGAAGAAAAGATATTCGGCCCCGAAAATCCCCGCGTCGGCGTGACCTACGAAAGCCTGGGGATTTTATATCGTGACAAAGGCGACTACGCCAAAGCAGAGCCTTTCTTCCTTCACGCGATAGCGATCACGGAAAAATCTCTCGGGCCGGACCATCCGGATAATGCCAGACATTTTCGTAACCTTGAGCACCTTTACGCCGCCAAGGGAGATCTGCCGAACGCGCTTAAGAGTCTGGCGCGGATAACCGAGATTGAGGAGAAGAACCTTCCACTCAATCTGGCTATCGGATCAGAGAGGCAAAAACTTGCGTATTTCGATCCCATGGCCGAGCAACTGGAGAAGACCATTTCTTTTCAAGCCCAGCAGGACGCCGGCGATAGCGAGGCCCGCGACCTGGCGACTACAACGCTGTTGCAGCGAAAAGGCCGCGTTTTGGACGCAATGGCGGACAATATGGGCGCTTTGTGGAATCGATCCAGCGTGGAGGATAGATCCCTGCTGGACCAGTTAAAGAGCGTTACGTCTCAGCTTGCGGCGCTTGTGCTCAAGGGGCCACAAGGTCTCTCCATCGCCGAACACCAGCAGCGGATCAAAGCCCTCACGCAGCGGAGGGAGCAACTTGAAAATGAAGTGGGCCGCCGAAGCCAGGGCTATTACGAACGGTCTGACGCTGTAACCCTCAGCGCGGTCAAGGCGGCAATACCTTCCGATGCCGCACTGATTGAGTTCGCAGTCTACCGGCCGTTTGATCCGAAGAAGCCCAACGAGAGCACCACGAATTTTGGAGACCCGCGCTACGTGGTCTATGTGATTCCCGGGTCGGGTGACGTGCGCTGGAAGGATCTGGGCGCTAGCAGGGAGATTGACGCCGCCGTGGCAGCTTTTCGCCGGGCGTTGCGAGATCCTCAGCGGCGCGACGTAAAGCAGCTGGCACGCGCTTTGGACGAAAAAATCATGCAGCCGGTCCGCGAATTGACCGGGAATGCCACCCACTTGTTGGTGGCGCCTGACGGACAGCTCGACCTCATCCCGTTTGAAGCCCTGGTCGACTCGCAGGGCCGATACCTGATCGAAAGGTTTTCGGTCACCTATCTCACCACCGGGCGCGATCTGTTGCGCATGCAGGTGTCGCGAGATAGCAAGACTGGCCCTCTGGTAATAGCCGATCCGGCCTTCGGCGAGCCAGGAACCACCACCGTAGCTAGTGTAGAACAGTCCCACCTGCGACCCGCATCTACCCTGAACCGACGGCGGAGCATCACCACGGCGCAAGACCTTTCAGCCGTTTATTTTGCTCCGCTCGGCGGCACGGCCCTGGAAGCCCATGCTATTCAATCGCTCTTTCCGGATGCACACGTGCTTACCGGAGCGCACGCAACCAAGAGCGCGCTCAAGCGGATTGACGCTCCCAGCATTCTGCATATCGCGACGCACGGGTTCTTTCTTGAAGACAGCCCTGAAGTCTCGTTGCCAAACAACGCGAAACCGGCGCCGAATGGCACCCGATCCGTCCATGGCGGTGCAGCCATCGAAAACCCTCTGCTGCGGTCCGGACTGGCCCTGAGTGGCGCCAATGTTACCAAGACCAGCAGTGAGGACGGCATTCTGACCGCTTTGGAAGCTTCAAACCTGAACCTTTGGGGGACCAAGCTGGTGACGCTTTCCGCCTGTGATACCGGCCTGGGCGAAGTAAGGAACGGTGAGGGCGTATATGGTCTGCGGCGCGCATTTTTCCTCTCCGGCGCTGAAACCCTGGTGATGAGCTTGTGGCCGGTCAGTGACGACGTAACCCGCGAAATGATGACCGCCTATTACACCGGTCTGAAACAAGGGCTCGGCCGCGGCGAGGCCCTCCACCAGGCCGAACTGTCGATGCTCAAGCGAAAAGGACGCCAGCATCCTTTCTATTGGGCCAGTTTTATCCAGTCTGGCGACTGGGCCAGCCTCGACGATAAGAAGTAATCGATTCCCGCCATCTTTCACTTCATTACGTCCCCAAGTCAGGGACGAAATGTTTTCAGCGGTTCTGCCTTATCTCTACGAAACCTCTCTATAGCCTTATGCTTGCGCGGGCCTGTTTGGCCGGCAGAGCAAGGGGGTAGGGACCGATTTGGCCGGTCGATCCAAACGGCGATCTGCAAGGAGGAACGCCATGTTCAGGCCGATCAATAACGGGTTAGTTCGATCCATTTCGCTGTCGGTTCTTTACTGAGCGTCAGTGCGCTGGGTCAGTTTGAAGTAGCTCCGGATCACTTTGATTCCAGCAGCAAGAAGGAAACAGTGCGTCACACAGCAAAAAATCGGGTTAAGAATCCGTCGGCTGCGAACGTTCAGGCGGCTGGGCCGTGGCAACAGCAGAACGTCGCGCCCTGCTCCGCTCAGCAAACAAAGCACCGCAATAGCCCGGAGATCGGCATCTCCAAGGCCGATTCATTCAAGAACGACCGCAGCTTTAGCACCCAGGTAGCCGGCAGGCTTAATTCAAATGAAACGTTTCGTCCTTCCGGTTCACAACCATTCCGTATAGGAGAAGTAGAATGAGAACCCATCGTTTGACAATCAGCAGCCTGGTCGCCGCATTGGTATTCTTTGGGCCATTGGTCCGCGCCCAGCTGATTGACAATAACCAAGCCCCGAACACGGCCAAGGCCGGAATCGATAAATCGCTGGCGAATGAAATCGGTCCTGGTCGCGGCGACCTGATGACGCCGAATTCCTCGCTCTTCATCATCAACCGCGATCCTTTCCGCTCCGTGCGTCGCGGGCGGCAGATCTTCCAGCGCAAGTTTCTTCGCGCACAGGGCCAGGGACCTGCCAATAGCGACGGCACCGGCAACATCAACGTCACGGGCGGCATTGGCGCGGGTCTTTCCGATAGCTGCGCAGGCTGCCACGGGCGTCCGAGGGGCGCGGCGGGGGCTGGCGGCGATGTGGCCACGCGTCCTGACAGCCGAGACGCTCCACACCTTTTCGGTTTGGGATTGAAAGAAATGCTGGCCGACGAAATGACCAGCGACATGCGCGCGATCCGCGCCGGCGCAATTGCCGCCGCCAAGAAGTCTGGCCAGACAGTTACACGGCAACTGCTTACCAAGGGAGTATCGTTCGGTTCTATTACCGCCAATCCTGACGGTAGCGTGGACACGACTCAGGTCAGCGGAGTGAACAACGATTTGCGCGTGCGTCCGTTCTTTGCCGAAGGCAGCACGATCTCCATTCGTGAGTTCCTGGTAGGCGCTTTCCGCAATGAAATGGGCATGGAAGCCGCTGACCCTGACCTGCTGGCTGCCAGCGCGGGCGGACGCGTGGTGACCCCTTCCGGCATGGTGCTGGACGGATCACTGGATAAGATTGAAGCGCCACCGATCAGCGACAATGGCGCCGACCCCGACGGCGACGGAATCAATAATGAGCTGCCGAACAGCATTATCGATCACGAGGAATTTTACCTGCTGCATTACTTCAAACCCGCGGTCTACCAGCAGACGGAAAACACGCGGAAAGGAAGAAAGCTGTTTGACAAGATCGGCTGTGGCTCATGCCACGTTGCCGATCTGCTGATCGAACATGACCGCCGCGTTGCTGATCTGGACACGGTTTACGATTCCGTCCGCGGCAACATGAACCATCTGTTCGCTACTGCCATTCCGTCGCTGCATGAAGTCAATGACGGCTCCGGATTCCCCACCATCAAGGTCCCCAACGGCGGGCCGTTCCTGGTGAAAGACATTTATACCGATTTCAAACGCCATGACCTGGGAGTGAACTTCTACGAGCGCAACTATGACGGGACGCTGCAGAAGCAGTTTCTCACGCGGCCGCTATGGGGCGTCGGTTCCACCTCTCCCTACGGGCATGACGGACGCAGCATCAATCTGCATGAAGTGACCTTGCGGCACGGCGGAGAATCGCAGGCGTCGCGCAACGCTTATGCAAAACTTGAGGCGGAAGACCAGGATGCCATCCAGGCCTTTCTCAACTCGTTGGTCCTGTTCCCGCCGGACGATACTGCCTCGACGCTCGACCCGGGAGTCCGCACCACAACAAACTTCCCACAGTCTGGCCACGGCAGCATCAAACTGACGGTGCTGTTCAACGATCCAACAGATCCCGAATGACAACTGGATGAAATGAAACGGATGAACGGAAGTTAGCGGCTGTGGGATCAGCCGCTATTGAAAGCGGGTCGTCACCTGTCATGACGGTCCGCTGTTTCTTTAGGCCACCGCGTTCGGTTGTAGTACAGGCGCAAGCGAATGTGCCTTATTGCCGCCTTCGGCGCGGGCGACTTCCAGCGCGCTCTCGACCCGATTGATCACCTCGGTCACCATATCCACGGCATCAAAGCGCTCTTGCAAGACAGCCTCCGCGATCCCTACGCTGATCGGCGGCGTCTTTTCCGTGCCGGGAATCTTGGTTGGCGCCAGGACTTTCCGCATCTTGTCTACCACCAGGAAGGCGTTTTTTTCCGTAGTGTCAGAGAGCACGAGCGCAATCGTGGTCAGGTCATAGCGCACGGCCACGTCATTCTGGCGGATATGCGAAGCCAGCGCCTGCCCTATCTGCTGCATCATGTTTTCCACCTGCGTCTCGCCTAGTTCCTTCACCATCGCAGACGCTTTGCCGAAATGAAGCAGCATTAAAGTCAATGGGGCTTTTTGTTGCAGTGACCGACGCACCTCCGAGAGCAGAACGTCCAGGTAAGAAGACCGCTTCAGCAGTCCCGACTTTTCGTCAGTGACTGCCAGCGTCTTCATTAGCGTGCGCAGGCGTACATTGCTCACCGCCAGCACCATCTGTTCGGCAATCGTCTTCAAGACCACAATGTCGGTTTGCTGCCATTGCCGGGGAGATGTTTGCTCCAGGATTAAGATCCCCGACTGCTCGCCTCCATCCAGCAGAGGCACCGCCAGCAGGGACTCAATGTTCAACGCGTGAACATGCTCCGCCGCCGGCGCCAGTTCGCGTGCAATCTTGGCATTGGAAATGGTGACGGGCCCATTTGCCGCCAGTTGCTGGGTGAGGCCGATCAATTTTACGATCGCCATCACGTCAGACTGCTTTACTCCGGGTGCGCAGTACTCCAGCGCGGCTGAAGGAGGCTTGCCAATGGTGCACAGGCCGGCCACGCACCGGCTGGCGTTAAAATGGCGGCCAATATCGTTGACCGCGGTAAAAAGCACGCTCTTCACATTTGCCTGGCGGTAAATGTTCCGCGTGATCTCGGTGACGCGGGCAAAATTATCGACAGCGTTTTCCTCATAACGTGAAGGCGAGACGGATGCCTGGGGAACGGCCTTTGTCTCTTCCTGCTCCGATGCTTTTGCCGTGGGAGTTGCGGCACGGGCAGCCGCGGCGGTCACTTCATACACCGGCGTGAAACCCGCCGATATGTACAAGTGGCGCAGTTTCTCGTTTTTCTGCTCTTCGCGAGGAAACAGCTTGCTCACGCGTTCCAGGCGCTCGAGCGCTTTCGATCGCATGCCATATTGCAGGTAAATCTCAGCCTGCAGGATGAAGTCTTCCAGTACGGTAGGCTCGGATTCGCGCGCCGGCGCTGAAGTGGGAGGTTCCGGCGTGGCTGCCACAGCCGCCTCGGGTTTGTTGTCAACTCGATGAAAACGGTTGGCAATGCGGCTGTATTCGTGGTCGTCAATCCGGCCACGCAACATCTCCAGCCGTTTGCCGTGGCCAGGTTCATAAGGATCGAGTTCCGCGGCGCGGTCCAGGGTTTCTCCTGCCTGTCCGTACTTGCCGGCAGCGTAGTAAAGCTGGAACAGCTTCACCAGCGTGCGGCTGTATTCATGTTCGCGATTGGCGGTGTCAAAGAGCTTGACCAGATATTCCGTGAATCCAAGCGTGGCCAGCCGGCGGTCAGACATCTCATACATGCTGGTAATGAACTCGCGCCGCCTTCCTGCCGCAGTTTCATGCTCTTCCAGTCTCCTGGCCAGTTCCATGGCGCCCCGCGTGTCATTCACATCCAGATAGACGCCCACCAGCGACGCCACCTCTTCCAACTGCTGCGGGTCCTTCTCAAACGCCTCCCAGGTGTAGGGCTCGGCTTCTGCCGGACGCTTGGCCGCCATGAGCGCATGCGCGTACAGTTCCCGCAATTCAGGCAGCCCTTTTACCTTGGTTACAACCGGCGCCAGCACGGCCAGACATTCCTTGACCGCGTTGCGCGAGAATAGCCCGCGACCGTAAAGATAAATTGCCTGAAAGTTCAGCGGATCAAAGTTGTAAGCCCGCTCGTAAGACTGAAATCCTGATCCAGGTGCTTCCTGATCCTGCAGCAGGCCAAGCTGGACAAAACTGGAGGCAGCAGTCTTGGCCTCGCCGAGCGCGGAGGCCTTTTCTGCCGTGAGCTGCAGGTTTTCGATCGTCGGGGAAAGTTCAACGATCCTCCTGCAGGCAGCCAGCGCCTGTTTATCTTTTTTCTGCCGCTCGAACCCCTGCAATGCGGTCGCATATGCATCCAGCGCTTCTTTGCGGTCCCGTTTCTCCGTCAGCTGCGCATATTGGAACGTCTGCATCGCGGTAGGCGTGGTGATTTTGCACAGCTTTTTGTAAGTGATGGATCCTTTGGCGCTTTCGCCAGCTTCAAACTCCTGTTCCAGCAGAGAGCTAAACAGCTCTGCGGCCTGGGGACGGCGGTCCAGGCCCAGGCAAAGGTCGGCGGCGGCCTGGCGCACCTGTTCGTTCCTGGGCTCGATCTCAAGAATATCCAGGTACTCTTCCAGCGCAGCCTCAGGCTTGCTTCTTTGCAGGTACTTTTCCGCTTTTTCCAGTCGCTTGGAGATGTCCGCCATGGGTTCAACTTCCTCAGGATGGTTCCGGACGGGCCGGCAGGCACTGAGGTGAGATATGCAATTCTATTCGGAATTGTCGGAGCACTCAATCCTTCATGTGAATGGGCGATAAATCTTCCTGGAATCAAGGGAATGTGGTAATCCGCCGTAACAAACGATATAACTTTCCCCAGCCAAGAAGATGATTAGCCAGGAAATGACTGACCCGGAGCAGGGGTTAAAGCGGGAACTGAGCGCCCGGCAGATGGCCATGGTGGCTGTTGGCGGGTCGATTGGCACAGGGTTGCTGCTGGGGTCGGGAGCCGCCATTCACCGGGCCGGCCCGGCCGTGGTCCTCACTTTTGTGCTGAGCGCCTTGATTTCATGGACCGTTGCCATGGCGCTGGGCGAAATGTCTGCGGTCCATCCCGCAGCGGGATCATTTGGAGTCTATGCGGAACTTTATGTAACTCGCTGGGCAGGCTTCATTGCCCGATACGGATACTGGTTTTCCGTGGTGATCGCTATAGGGTCAGAGGTAGTCGCCGCGTCTACCTACATGCGCCAGTGGTATCCCGCCGTGCCGTCCATTGTGTGGATGGTTGCGTTCAGCGTTTTCCTGCTGGCCATCAATTTCTTCTCCGTCGGGCACTACGGAACGTTTGAATACTGGTTTGCCCTGCTCAAGGTGATCACGATTTTTGTCTTCATCGTGACCGGTTCGGCATTATTGTTTGCCCACAAAGTCCAGCCGCAATACGTGGCCAGCGGCGGCTTTGCTCCCAAAGGATGGTCGGCCCCCTTTATGGCCATTTCCTTTGGCTTGTACAGCTTTCTGGGGATTGAGATGGTGGCCATTTCGTCCGGTGAAGCGCGTTCCAGCAAAGAAGTGGCGCGCGCCACGCGAATCGCCTTTGCCATGCTGGCCTTTATTTATGTGGGCGCTATGGCCGTGCTGGTGGGAGTGATGCCCTGGCAGAATGCGGGCGTTTCTGAGAGTCCGTTTGTTACCGTCTTCAAGGTGGCAGGAATTCCGGCGGCCAGCTTCATCATGAACCTGGTGGTGCTCTCGGCGGCGCTTTCCGGGGCGAACGCCAGTCTGTATGTGACTTCGCGGATGTTGTTTTCTCTGGCACGCTCCGGATACGCGCCAAAGAAAATGGGCGTGCTGAATCATCATGGCGTGCCCATGGGAGCCCTGGTGGCATCGATGCTCGGAATTGTGGGCGCCATTCTGCTGCAGCTGCGCACCGAAAATGCCTATCTTTACATCATCAATGCCGCGCTGGTGGGAGGCATGATTGCCTGGCTGATCTCGCTCCTCGCGCATGTAAACTTTCGTCGCGTGGTTACGGCGGAGCAACTGGCAGCGGCTGGATTGCGTTCACCCTTAGGCGCTGCCGGATCGATTCTGGGATTTGTGGCAATCGTAGCGGCGATTGCGTGTACCTGGTGGGTTTCGGAGTCCAGCGTGGCGGCCAAGAGCGCAGGGATTTACCTGGTGATGCTGACGGCGGCGTATTTCCTGGTGCGGAAAAGATGAGAGCAGCGTACAGACAAAGCTCTTCTGAAATCTGGAGCGTCGGCGAGAGATCCCTGTCCGAGCAGAATCCCCCCTGCTGCGTCCTCGCCAGCTTTAGGTGGTTACAAACACTTCTAAGGCTCGTGTTTCTCGGCTGGAAGTTCTTTCACGCGAAAGGGATTCCTCGCCTCACTGGGAATTTCAGGAGAAGGTCTTCCGGCGACAAAATAATAAACAACTCCCAGCGCCATCAGAGCCAGGCCAAACCCCAATTGGCTCACGCTGCCCAGACGCCACAGATCAAGCTGTTCGCTGCGGTTCTTGATCAGTGCAACCACTAGCAAAGCGGTTGGACCAATTCCTACGGCAAAGGCGCCAACCATGCCGCCGGGAACGCGGAAAGGACGCATAAGTTGTGGTTCGCGAATACGCAGCACAATGAGCGCCAGAAATTCCAGCACCAGGCTTGCGCCGTAAAGAAGAATATCGAGCATGACCAGCTTGTCAAAGGGCAGGCCGAGGGACGCCGCCCAAGCGATGCCAAGAACGACGATGGCCACCCATGGCGCCCCATTTTTCAATTTGAGCGTGAAGATTTTTGGCAAATGACCATCTTCCGCCATGGCGACGGGAAGACGGGAGTAAGACATCACGAGTGAATTAAACGTTCCAAACTCGCTGATCATGGCTGCGCCCACAAGCGCGGCGCCCAGCCATGGGCCCACTACCATCGACGCAATGCTGGCCCAGCTTCCGGTGGACCAGATCTCAGCTTGAACGTGCAGGTGCCAGACGGCGACCACAGGGACCACGTAAGAGAGAAAAATAGCCGCCAGCGTCAGCAGCATCACGCGCGGATAAGTCTTTTGCGGATTTTCGACTTCATTGGCCACCGTTGACGCGTTGTCCCAGCCCATATAGTTCCACATGGCCACCAGGATGCCGGTAAGGAAACTTCCCTCGGCCGGCGGCGTTGAGCCGATTGTGAGGTGGCGGAAAAAAGCGAACAAGGTAATGAGCACGAAAGGGCTCAACATCAGCACGCCGAGAAGCACGGAACCAGTGCCGACAGCTTTCGCGCCCAGAAGGTTCCACAGCAGGCAAACCAGAACCATCAAAGCCGCAATGGCAATGCCTCTGTGTCCCGCGGTTGCCGCTGGCCAGAGCCGGCCCAGATAGAGAACAAACACCGTGGGATAGATGGCCATGTCAAAAATGCTCGCCGCCAGAGAAAGCCATGCTTCCTGAAAACCCCAGAAAGGTCCGATGGCGCGGCGCACCCAGACGTAAAAGCCGCCTTCGGCCGGAAGTGCGGCAGCCAGTTCGCCTACCATGAGTCCCGTGGGCAGGCTCCAGATCAAAGGAGTTACAAAAAGAATGACGATGGCGAGCTTATAACCTGCGTCCTGGACCAGTTCTTCCATGCCATACGGGCCGCCGGAGACCATGAAATATGTGGCTGCGGCCAGTGACAGAACGGTCAGTTTGCGCCGTGAAGAGTGAGTTTTCCGCATCTCGGGTGAAATGCAATATAACATCGCCGTGGGCCGCAAACGGACCTACTTACTGGAGTCCGGGATGATTTTCCTGCGGCATGGCTGTCTAGCGGAACGTGCGTGAGCCAGCACGGTAGCCGGCGTCTCTTTCATTAGGGTTGTCGACCATGGTGACCGTTTCCACCATGGGATCTCTGGCATCGAGCCATGACTCCAGCTTGACGCGGTCTTGCTGCCACGGGAGATATCGGCTAACGGCGGACAAACATGAGAGAATAAATCGGAATTAAAATCCCATGACTGATGATCTGCTCCGCTTTCGCCCTGAGTTCCCCATTCTGGAACGTACTACCTACATGATCAGCAACTCGCTGGGCGCGATGCCTCGCGGAGTCTATGACTCAACGCGCGAATTTTGCGACGTCTGGGCTACGCGCGGCGTGCGCGCCTGGGAAGAGCAATGGTGGATGATGGCCAAGGAAGTGGGCGATGCCATCGGCGTGCTGATGAATGCCGACCCTGGCTCCGTGAGCCCCCACCTGAACGTAACCAGTTGCCAGGCCGTGGTGGCCAGCTGTTTTGATTTCAGCGGCAAGCGGAACAAAGTTGTTTACAGCGACATGAATTTTCCCTCAGTGATGTACTTCTGGGAAGGCCAGCGCTCGCGCGGCGCGCGCGTCCAAATGGTCCGTACCGATGATGGCGTCCACGTTCCCACAGAACGCCTGATCGAGGCGATCGACGATGAGACGCTTCTGGTGCCGATTTCGCACGTTGTGTTTCGCAGCTCCTATATCAAGGACGTTAAGGCCATCATCGAAAAGGCGCATCGCGTCGGTGCGCGCGTGGTGCTGGATTGCTTCCAGTCACTGGGCAACGTTCCGGTGGACGTAAAGGCGCTCAACGTCGATTTTGCCGTGGGCGGAGTGCTGAAGTGGCTATGCGGAGGAGCCGGCACATCGTATCTGTATGTCCGGCCTGACCTGGGCAAAACGCTTGAGCCAGGGTTTACCGGCTGGTTTGCCCATGAGCATCCGTTTGAATTTGAGATTGGCGCCAGCAAGTACGGTGAAGCCCCGTTCAGATTCATGCAGGGGACAACCAATGTGCCCGGATTTTATACCGCCATGCCGGGACTAAAAATTATTCGCGAGGCCGGCGTGGGTCGCATCCGGGAGAAATCGAAAAAGATGACGTCGCGGCTCATCGAATTGGCCGATCAGCGTGGCTGGCATGTGAATGCGCCTCGCGATCCTGAACTTCGTGGCGGGACAGTGGCTATCGACATGCCGAATTCGAAAGAAGTGTGCCAGGAACTGCTGAGGCGTGACGTGCTGGTGGATTATCGTCCGCGGGCGGGCGTTAGATTTTCTCCGCATTTTTACAACACTATGGAGGAGATCGACCAGGCGATTGCGACGGTGGATGAGATACTGAGCAGGATGGGCGTGGCGGCTGCGATAAAGTAAAAGTCCTGCACTCTGATCGCAATCTGGTCGCCACAGGCGGTCGGCAATTTGACCCAAAAAACGAATAAGTTGAGAAATTTGATACCTTTTGCACAATTTCTGTTGTAAATTCGCCTTTGGTTCGTTAATATTTCGCTTGTATGGCTATTACCAAGAGACAACGGCAGGTTTACGACTTCCTCCAGGAATTTATCCAGCGCAACGGCTACTCGCCTTCGTTCGAAGAAATTGGCGATGGGCTGGGCTTAAGTTCCCTGGCAACAGTGCACAAGCACATCTCCAATTTGGAGAAAAAAGGGCTGCTGAAACGAGACTACAACCGCAGCCGGTCCATTGATGTGCTTCCCGTGCGCGGGATGTTCAAGCGGACACCACCCAAAGAGCTGGCTTTGCCTCTGATGGGACGGATCGCCGCCGGCCAGCCCATTGAGGCCGTGGAAACTCCCGAAACCATCTCTCTCAGCGATATCACCCGCTCCAAAGATGTTTTCGTCCTTCAGGTCAAAGGCGAGAGTATGAAGGATGAGCACATCGTGGACGGGGATTACGTTCTGGTGGAGAAAACCAATCATGCCCATGATGGCGAAATCGTGGTGGCGCTGGTGGAAGGCACTGATGCCACGCTGAAGCGTTTGTTTCGCGAAGGCGTGAACATTCGTTTGCAGCCCTCGAACACCGCCATGAAACCAATCATTGTTCCGGCAAAATCTGTGCAGTTGCAGGGAAGAGTGATTGGAGTACTGCGCAAGTACTGAACGAAATTGGTAATTGAGTAATTTAGTAAGTTGGTAAATTTTCCGGCTACGCTTATGCGGTCGAGCGGATTGTTTACCCATTTACCAAATTACTCAATTACCAAATATTTCCAACGGCGGCGTGCCGCTTCGGCTAACAGCCGTTTCCGAATTGCTGTAAGTCCAATTCGATGAAGAGCGGCCTTTCCCCCCAAAAAACTGGCCCGCACAGAGGGTTCCTCCCTTTACTGCGGATGTAGTATTCTTATAGCACCTAATAAGGTGCTATAAGGGAGAAGCCTGATGCTTGACATCACCAAAGACATCCAATCGCTGACGACCTTCCGTCGCCGGTCTGGTGACTTTATGAAACAGCTGAAAAAAAGTAAGCGCCCCGTGGTGCTTACGGTGAATGGCAAGGCCGCAGCCGTCGTTCAGGACGCAGAAGCTTATCAGCATTTGCTCGACATTGCCGCCCACGCCGATGCAGAGGAAGGAATCCGTCAGGGCCTTGAAAACGCGAAAGAAGGAAAACTCCGGCCGGCAAGGCAGTTTTTCGACGAGTTCGACGTGGCTCATGGCATATCTCGTTAGCATCACTTCCCGCGCTGAGCGCGACCTGGCGCAGCTGTACAGTCAAATCAATGCCGAGAATTCCAGCGCTGCCCTGAAATGGTACCTGGGTCTCAAGGAGGCCATTCTCAGCCTGGAGGAGCATCCGAGCCGTTGCCCCGCAATACGCGCGAAAGACAAGCTGAGGCACTTACTCTATGGCCACAAGCCTCATATTTATCGTGTGATATACCGCGTCCTTGAGAAACAGAAGCGTGTTGAAGTGCTCCACATCCGCCACGGCGCAAGGCGCAAGCCCAAGGGGTCTGATCTTGCGTAAAACGACTGTCTTGGTGCAAGAGAACGGATGCAGGTGCAAGAAACGTAACCAGACTAGGCCAAATGTAAAATCGCTCTATCTCTCCACAATCGCATCTGAAAAAGCCGACGCCATCTTGTCTCCCCAGCCTTCGCGTACATTCAAGGCAATGGCATAAGGCAGGAAATATTGAAAATCGTCGACGGCAAAGAGGTTCGGCATAGGTATGTTGCCGGCGCTCGAGCAGCGACGGCATCCCGGATTCTACTTTGCTTTTGTTCAGACTCACAGAAAAACAAAGCCCGGCGAAGACCGGGCCGCTCGGGAACTGCCGCGTTAGCTCACGTGCTTTTTGAGGGCTTTCTCAATCACGTCCCGGGCCACGTATCCGACAATCTGCTCCTGCACCTGGCCGCCCTTGAAAATGAGCAAGGTAGGGATGCCGCGCACGCCATAGCGCTGGGGTGTGGCGGGGCTGCTGTCCACGTCCATTTTGCCGACTTTTACTTTTCCCTGATAGGCAGCGGCAACTTCGTCCACCACAGGAGCCAGCATCTTGCAAGGTCCGCACCACGCTGCCCAGAAGTCGATCATAACGGGCTGTTCGCTTTTCAGCACTTCCTGGTCAAAATTGCCATCAGTTATTTCAAGAATTCCCACGCTCTCCATGAAAGTCCTACCTCAATTAGATTTGTCGCCCCCGGAAAACCGGCTGAATCAACTACCATCCTAGCAAATGTATTAGATGAAGCTGCCCCATTTCGGTTGCGGAAATCTGCTAAACAATTGTGGCTGAAAGAGATGTTGGCGAACCGACGAAAGTTACTAAAGTGACGTGGACGAAGGGCCAGTACGGTTCTAGACTCTCCCTCGGTGGTAAGGCAGTTCTGGGGGAGGGCTGCCGGGCGTCCTGCGATTCGTCGCGGGACGCTTGTTTTTTGTGCCGCAAAATGAATTGTTTTGCGCCGCAAAATGAATAAAGAGCGGCCTCGTAATCGGGCCGCCCTTATCTCACACCTAAACTTTTCTAGCGCCGGTCATGATCGTGATCTTTGTCGTGATTCCGGTCTTTGTCGCGACGGTTGTCGTGGTTCCGGTCCCGCGCCTTGTGGCGATCCCTGTCTGCCTGGTGGCGATCGCGGTCTCCATCTCGATCCCGAGCCACCTGCCTGCCGCCGTTCCTCCGCCGATCGTCGGCGTCATGGTCGTTCCTGACTACGCGGTCGCGGAAGCGCGGGTCGTTATTCTGGCGAAAGCGCGGGTCATTTCGGAAGCGCGCTTCGTTCAGGCGTCTCCATTCCAAATATTCCCGCTGCCGCTCACGGCCCAGCCGGTTGTACTCGATATAGTTGTAGCGCCGCTCCGCCAGCCACTGGCGGTAAGCGTAGTCGTCATAAGCGCTCCCGTAAGAAGGGCCTCCATAGTAAGGACCGGAGCTGTACCTGTGTTCGGCGCACCCGGTAAAAGCCAGCGATCCTAAAATGAGAGTTGAAATAAGAATTGGTTGCACTCCGCGCATGGCGGGTTCCTCCTTCAGACACCTTGAAGATTTGCGTATGAAATTTCACGGTGAAAGCTTCGTTATTGATTTAGATGCGGCCCGTGAAGGCCTGAGGACAAAGATCGGTTTAGTAGGATTAACCCTGCCGGAGGCGAAAAGTTGCGCTGTTTTTTGATCACCCTCACGATGCGGCATAGCCCGGTCCAAAGTGCTATCCTCAAAGGTTAGGAATCCTCAGGAACTACCGCTAGAGCAGTTCCCTTATCGGTTTGGGATCACACGACATGAGCAGCAAAAGCGCACAGTTATCGACAAGCGAAATCTCCCTCGGACGCGAACAGGTTCGCGAGCAGATTTTTGACGCCTTCCGCCGCTGGGGATATCTGGACGCCAACCTGAACCCCTTTGGCGGGCCGATTGGCGGCGGTTATTCTGACCTGCCTGCTGAAGGTGAAGGCGCAGATGAAGCCCGGCAGGTGTATTGCGAGTCGATTGGCGCGGAATTCATGCATCTGCCGCAGCGCGACCGTCGCGAATGGATACAGAACAGGATGGAAAATCCAGGTCCGCAAAAGGTGGACCGCCGCTGGCTGGCCGAGCGCCTGCTTCAGGCCGACTTGTTCGAACAGATTCTGCAAACCCGCTATCTGGGCACCAAACGCTACTCGGGCGAGGGAGCCACGGCGCAGATTCCGCTTCTCGACGAGATACTGGAAACAGGCGCCGAACTGGGCGCGACCACCACCGTAATGGCCATGAGCCATCGCGGACGCCTCACGGTGATGACCTTGACCGTGGGCATTCCCGCGGAAAATGTCTTTGCCGGCTTTGAAGACGTTGATCCGCGCAGCGTACTGGGCGGCGGCGACGTGAAATATCATCAGGGCGCCACCGGCGAATTCCGCACCCGGAAAGGCAAAGTCATACGCACGCACCTGGTTTCCAATCCTAGCCATCTTGAGGCTGTCGATCCTGTGGCCCTGGGGCGCACGCTGGCCAAACAGAAACACGTTGGGGCAAATGGCGTAAAGGAAATCCTTCCCATCATCATGCACGGTGACGCCGCCTTTGCAGGACAGGGAATCTGGGCGGAAACGCTGAACTTTGCCGGCCTGAAGGGTTATTCCGTTGGCGGTGCAATTCAGGTGATCGTAAACAACCTGATCGGATTCACCACTAACCCACGTGAGCTGCACACGTCGCGTTTCTCTTCTGATCTGGCCAAACGACAGCCGATTCCCATCTTCCACGTGAATGCAGAAGATCCTGAAGCGGTGTTGCGCGTGGCGCGCATAGCCACTGAGTATCGCTACCAGTTTGGCAGCGACGTAGTAATTGATCTGATCGGCTATCGCCGCCACGGCCACAGCGAAGTTGACGATCCTACCATTACCCAACCGCTGCTCTATAAGCAGATCAACTCGCACCGTCCTCTGTTTGAGATTTATGCGGAACGAAACAAGATTGACACCACCGAAATGGCGCAGAGTTTCCGCGCCAAGGTGGACGCAGCGTATGACCACGCCGCGCAGATGCAGAAATCTCCGGTGCTGCGCAAATTGCCGGTGTATTGGGACAAATACAGAGGCGGACGCTACAAGCCTGAGTATGAAGTGCCGACCGCTGTTTCTGAAGACCAGCTAGCCCGGATCACTCAAAAGCTGACGACTTATCCGGATGGGTTTGCCATCCATGCCAAAGTAAAAAAGCTGCTGGAGCAGCGGGAGAAGATGGGCACGGGCAAGCTGCCGCTGGATTACGGCATGGCCGAAGCACTGGCTTTCGGTTCGCTGCTGGTGGAGGGCGTGCCGGTGCGGCTCTCTGGACAGGATTCAAGGCGCGGCACCTTCAATCACCGCCACTCCTGCTTGATCGATACGGAAAACGAAAAAGAATACGTGCCGCTCTGCCATATCGCGCCCAACCAGGCATGGTTTGAGGCCTATAACTCGATTCTTTCTGAAGCCGCCGTGCTGGGCTTTGAATACGGGTTCAGCCGCGATTATCCTGACGGACTCACTCTGTGGGAAGCGCAGTTCGGCGACTTTGCCAATGGCGCGCAGGTCATCATCGACCAGTTCATCGTGGCCGGTGAAGACAAGTGGGGCTTGCTTTCCGGGCTGGTGATGTTGCTGCCGCACGGCTATGAAGGCCAGGGGCCGGAACACTCCAGCGGTCGCATTGAGCGTTACTTACAACTCGCGGCGAAAGACAATATCCAGGTGGCGCAGCCTTCCACGGCGGCGCAGTATTTTCACTTGCTGCGGCGGCAGGCTTTGCGAAGCTGGCGCAAACCATTGATCGTGTTCACGCCGAAGGGCATGCTGAGACATCCGGACGCGGCCAGCCCGGTGAGCGAACTTAGTGGTGGAAGATTTCAAACTGTAATCCAGGACCCGGAAATCATTAATGCCGAGCGGCTCATTGTTTGCACGGGCAAAGTTGGCCATGAACTGCGGCGCGAACGCAAGCGTCGTGGCGACAGTAAGACGGCCATCATTTTCCTGGAACAGCTTTTCCCGCTGCCTGAACCGGAACTGGAAGCGGCATTTGCGCAGCACACAAACGCGCGCGAATTTCTTTGGGTACAGGAAGAGCCGGCCAACATGGGCGCGCTCAATTTCCTTGCGCCGCAGTTGGAGCGGCTGGCGCGCAGCGTGCCGTTCCGCTCGGTGAAGCGTTCGCCATCATCGAGCCCTTCCACTGGGTCGCACACGGCGCATGAGATGGAACAGAAAACGCTGCTGGAACTCGCGTTTAAGGCGTTTTAACCGGCCAATAAAGCGGCATCGCGGGCGAGAGCAGGGTCATCCAAAGATTTATGAACCCGGTATTTATAAACGAAAGGTGGTTGAAATGGCACAAGGAACTATAACGGCACATGAGGTCCCGGCGCTGCCATATGCGTACAACGCGCTGGAGCCGCACATTGACGAGCAAACCATGCACCTGCACCATGACAAGCACCATGCGGCTTACGTTACCAAGCTGAACGGTGCAATTGAGAAACATCCTGAACTGGGGAGCAAAAGCCCAGAAGAACTGCTGCGCAACCTGAGCGCGCTGCCTGAAGACGTTCGCGGAGTAATCCGCAACAACGGCGGCGGACACGTGAACCACACCATGTTCTGGCAGATCATGGGAGCGAAGAAGGGCGGTAATCCGACCGGCGCGGTTGCCGACGCAATCAACAAAACCTTTGGCAGTTTTGATGCGTTCAAAGAAAAATTTGAGGCCGCCGGGGTCAACCAGTTCGGAAGCGGCTGGGCCTGGCTGGTCCGTACCAAGTCCGGCGAGTTCAAAATCACCTCAACCCCCAATCAGGACAATCCCATTTCAAACGGCGAATTCCCCGTGCTGGGCAATGACGTTTGGGAACATGCCTATTACCTGAAATACCAGAACCGCCGCCCTGATTATCTGAAGGCGTGGTGGAACGTGGTGAACTGGGACGAAGTGAATAAGCGTCTGGGTCAGGCTGATAGCTTTTTTAAATAGGTTTCTTGTTTTCTAGCGAGCCGCCCGAAGCTTGGGCGGCTTTTTTATTTTCGGAAGGAAGCGTTTATTATATCGTTCTGTTCTTGTGCGGGAGACTCAAGATGATGCCGGAAAAGCTCCTTCAGGACCTTATTTATGGGGCCAGAATGCTTCGAAAGAATCCTGGGTTCGCTACGGTCGCAGTGCTCATTTTAACGTTGGGCATCGGAGCGAATACTGCGATCTTTTCCATTCTTGATCCGCTTCTCTTACGCAGCCTGCCCGTCAGTCGTCCGGATGAATTAGTCCGAGTGGATGCTGCCGGCAGCATGAGGGATGTAGGCGCGTGGGAAGACATCGCCTATGCCCGCTTGCGCGAACCGAGCCCGGTATTTTCAGGAGTGCTGGCATTTATACCCGCTCAGCTCAATGACGTTGTTCTCAACGGACGCTCCGGGTCGGCTGAGAGTGAAATCATTTCAGAAAACTATTTCAGCGTTTTGGGCGTGCAGCCATTTGTGGGCAAGCTGATTTTCCAAAAGGAAGAACTCGGCAATGTGGTAGTTCTGAGCTTTGACTACTGGCAGCGTGAATTCAATGGAGACAATGCGGCATTAGGAAAAACAATTTTAGTGCAAGGAACGCAGCGCACGATTGTGGGAATTGCCCCGCCTGGGTTTTTTGGCATGAGAGTGGGCGAGGCGGCGGACTTTTACCTGCCGACCGCGGCGACGACCGGAAAGCATAAGAGTCTGTCCCTTAACTGGGTTATGGTAATTGGTCGATTGGAAGCCGGCGTAACCTCGGCGCAGGCTATCAGCGCATTACAGCCTGTGTTTTCGCAAATCAAGGCGGAGTCAAACATACCCGCAATTGAACAAGCGCAGGACATGGACCATCTGGTCCTTACATCGGCCGCGCGCGGGCTCTCTTCTTTGCGTCATAGCTTTTCATTACCGGCGAGAATTCTCATGTGTGTGGTGGGGCTGGTATTGCTGATTGCCTGTTCCAACATAGCGAATCTGGCCCATGGCGCTGCCCGCAGGCGCGAGATCACTGTGCGTATTGCGTTGGGATCGACTCCCATGCGGGTGGTTCGGCAGCTTCTGACCGAGAGTGCAATTCTGGGAATCGCAGGCGCGTTTAGCGGGTTGCTGCTGGCCCACTGGTGCAGCCGCTTGCTCGTTGCCTCCCTCTCTGATTTCCAGACACATGTCGTTTTGGCTGCGAATCTGAATGTTCGGGTCTTATTTTTCTCGCTGGCCACGACTGTAGCGGCTGTGCTGTTGTGCGGTCTCGCTCCAGCTCTTTCAGTTACCAGAGTCGACCTGAGCCGTGACATCAAAACCTATGCCGAGCCAAAGAACAGTGCTCGAGCAAAGCTAGGCAGCGGGCTGCTGGCGGCGCAGATAGCTTTGGCGGTAATAGTGTTGGTAGCAAGTGGTCTGCTGCTGCATAGCCTTTTCAAACTGGAGACCCTGGATGTCGGCTTTGATCGCAGTCACGTCATCGCAATTGATATAGATGGCGATGCCAAAGGGCGCACGCGGCAACAAGTCCAGGATTTCTATGAACAGCTTTTTGAGCGAGCGCACGCACTTCCTGGAGTCCGGTCCGCTACTCTCTCTAACTTTGCTCCCTTGAGCGGAGGCCAGATGGGCATCAATGTGAAAGCAGAAGGTGCGGCTGAGCCTTCAGGAAAAGATTCTTACGTCTGCCTAATAGGCGTGCGTCCAGGATACTTTTCCACGCTCGGGATCGATCTACTTCAAGGCAGTGACTTTTCCTTGCAATCAATCTCCCGCACACATCAACTCGCCATTATCAATCGCAGTCTGGCACGCCACTACTTCGGCGACCAGAACCCTGTTGGCAAGCGTTTGCAGACGATTGAAGGGAACCACATGCTGCAGATTATAGGCGTAGTTGCGGATTCCAAATATAACAATATGCGCGAAGACGTTACTGACGTCTTGTATATTCCCAACTTCACAAAACCGTTCACCATGATGGCCAACCAAAGTACGCTCAGCGTTCGGGCGGCGGGCAATGTGGCAGCCTTGCGAGATGAACTGCCGGCGCTTATTCATTCTCTGGACGGTTCCGTACATATCTCCAGGATTGCTACATTGCGCGAAAGGATCGATGATTCATTGCACTATGATCGATTGATCGCGGCGCTTTGCGGAATGTTTAGTCTGGCGGCGCTAGCCCTCACCTGCGTGGGCATCTATGGGGTGCTTTCCTTTAGCGTAGCACGGAGAACGGCTGAAATTGGAATTCGAATGGCTTTAGGTGCTGAACCTCGAAATATATTCCGTCTCTTTGTCGGAGGCGGAATGCGGCTAGTGATGGCCGGATTGGCTGCGGGTCTCGTTCTTTCGGTTGCTTCCACGTCCCTGTTGAAGAGTATGTTGTTTGGCGTTGGCCGTGGTGATCCTATTACGTACATCGCCATCTCTCTCTTGCTGATCGTTTCCGCGCTTTTTGCTTGCTATCTGCCAGCCAGGCGCGCCACGCGCGTTGATCCGCTGGTAGCTTTAAGGAACGAATAGCGGGAACAGGTCTCAACTCGCTGTGCACTCGGGTTAGGCCGCCATTGGTCCCGCATGGCGACTGGCTGGTCCATGCGCCAGTTCATCCTCCACGGTGCCCCGAAGTTTGGGCGGCTTTTCGTCTCTTTATGCCGCAGCTTCACGGATCGCTTTTGCACTCTTGTCGAGCAGTTCCCTCTCGGCGTCGGACATTTCCGGCATCATAATCCGGCTTACGCCAGCACGTCCCAGCACGCTTGGAAGCGAAAGCGTTGTCCCAAAATCCGGATTGAATGAACCAATCGGGATCACTGATTGCTCGTCGCGCAGCACAATTTCCGCGATCCGGGCCGATACTACCCCGATTCCAAAAACGCTGGCACCTGTTCCCTCTATGATCGTGATGTTTGCGTATCGAACTTCCTGCTCAACTTCTTTTTTGAACTGATCGAAGCTCACGCCATTATCTTTTGCGAATAGAAAGATCGGGCGTCCGCCGATGCGTGCACTAGACCACAGGAAGACCTGCGACGTTCCATGTTCACCCACCACGGTTGCCTCCACGCTTTGTGGATTCACTTGCAGACGCCGAGCCAGGTGAAAACGAAAGCGCAAAGAGTCGAGATATGTTCCTGTGCTCAACACCTTGGTGTGTCCGAGCCGCAGCACGAGGTCAGCCAGCGGATCAGGCGGATCGGTCACCACCAGCACCACTGCATCGGGAGCGGCTTGCGCGATTTTTGGAATGACATCTTCATAGGCTTTGGTGTTCTTATGCAGCAAATTGAGGCGGCCTTTCGGATCGCTGCGGTCGGTGGCTCCGCCATCTTTCTCATTCACGCCGGCGGTCACCATGATCAGCGAGGCGCCCTGAAGGTCTGCATACTCGCCCGCCCGAAGCCTCACATGCGGCTGTAAAGCGGCCCCGTATTGGACGTCGGTAATTACGCCATCGGCTCGTTTGCGATTGCGATTCACCAAAACGACTTCACACGCCACGCCCCGCGTAATCAGTGACGTGAGACACGCCGCTCCAACAGCCCCCGCTCCAACGATGCCTACCTTCATGTGAACACCTCCACGATCTGGAATTTTAGATGCCGTGGGATTGGATCTCGACGTTCCGGTTCTCAAAGGCACTTGCCGGCATGGAAAACTCAATCGGGTCAAACGGCGGGCGATTATGCGGTTGTCGTTTTTGGTAGTTCCATTGCTTGCCCGCGTACCCACTGGTAAACTTAAGAGTTTGCCCTGCTCGATCAGACTCTTCATACAGTAGGTTTCTCATATGGCACAAGCTACAGACATTGCAATCGTAAGCGGCGCACGCACGCCTATGGGCCGCTATTGCGGCAAATTGCGCGACTTTACCGCCATGGACCTGGCCGCCGTAGCCAGCCAGGAAGCGATCCGGCGATCGGGCGTGGATCCAAAGGAATTTGACCATGCCGTTTTCGGCAACGCGCAACAAACCTCAGGCGACTCGCTTTATGGTGCACGGCACGTTGCGTTGAAGGCCGGGCTGCCGATAGAAACGCCCGCGCTGACGGTGAACCGGCTCTGCGGGTCTGGAATGCAGTCGCTGGTGAATGCCGCGCAGATGATCCAGTTGGGCGAGGCGAGTACGGTGCTGGCTGGCGGAATGGAGTCCATGTCACAGGCGCCCCACGTTGTTCGCGGCGCGCGTTGGGGCCTTGGCCTGGGTGAAGGCAAGCTGGAAGATTCGCTTATGGTGGCCTTGCTGGATACTTATTGCGGCCTCTACATGGCGAATACGGCGGAGCTTTACGCCGAGCAGCAGGGCATCACACGCCAGCACATGGATGAATTTTCCCTCCAGTCGCAGCAGAAGGCCGGAGCGGCGCAGAAAGCGTGCCGTCTGGCAGAAGAGATCGTGCCGGTGGCATTGAAGAATCGCAAAGGCGAGCCTACGGGAGAGATGTTCGATAAAGACGATCACCTCCGCCCGGAAACAACGATGGAAGGGCTGGCCAAACTGAAGGCTGCTTTCGGCAAAAATGGAACGGTCACAGCCGGCAATGCCAGCGGCATTGTCGATGGCGGGGCTGCCGTCGTGATGATGACGTTGAATCAGGCGGAAAAACACGGTCTGAAGCCGATGGGACGCATCGTGAGCTGGGGCATTGCTGGGGTTGACCCAAAAATCATGGGCAGCGGCCCGGTGCCGAGCACGCGCCTGGCACTGAAGAAGGCAGGACTGAAGTTGGAAGACATCGACCTGATCGAGGTTAACGAAGCCTTCGCAGGACAATATCTTGCCGTGGAGAAAGAGCTGGGCTTGGATCGCAGCAAGGTCAACGTGAACGGCGGAGCGATCGCGCTGGGACACCCGCTGGGCGCGACCGGGACGAGGCTGGTGATTACGTTGCTCTACGAGCTGCGACGACGCAAAGGTAAATACGGCCTAGCGACGGCATGCATTGGCGGCGGCCAGGGCATTGCGATGATCGTGGAGAATTTGCAGCGGTAGCAAGACGAACCACAAAGGACACGAAGGAACACTAAGGCGCGGGATCTGCGGATTTATGTTTCGAAGATTGTCCCCGTCTGTAACATCCTTCAAAATGAGGTGGAATCATGGTTCCATCCCTTCGTGATTCTTCGTGTCCTTTGTGGTTAAAGGAGCAGAATGCAGATCAAAAAAGTTGGAGTACTCGGCTGTGGCCTGATGGGATCAGGCATCGCCCAGGTCAGCGCCGTGGCCGGTTATGACGTGACCGTGCTGGAGCAGGAACAGAAATTCCTCGATAAGGGCTTTGCCGGAATTGAAAAGTCACTGGCCAAGTTTGCCGAGAAGCCGGAGAAGACCGGCATCACTCCAGAGAAGGCCAAGGAAGCCCGCGCGCGCATCAAGGGGACGACCAGCCAGAAGGACCTGGCAGATTGCGACATTATCGTGGAAGCCATCATCGAGAACGTTGATGTGAAAAAGAGGACGTTTGCTGAGCTCGATGCCATCGTGAAGAAAGATGCCATCTTCGCCAGCAACACCTCTTCTATTTCCATTACTGAAGTCGCCGCCGCCACCAAACGCGCTGACCGTTTTGTAGGTCTGCATTTCTTCAATCCGGTTCCGCTGATGAAGCTGGTGGAAGTGGTTCGCACTATCGCTACCGGCGATGCCGCGTTTGAGGCGGCTTATGAATTTGGCAAGAGCCTGGGAAAAGTCCCTGTCCGCACCAGCGACAAGACAGGGTTCATCGTGAACCGGCTGCTGGTGCCGTACATGCTCGACGCGATTCGCGCTTACGAAGAAGGCGTGGGCTCGATCCCTGACATCGACAACGCCATGAAGCTGGGCTGCGGTTACCCCATGGGACCATTCACGCTGCTCGATTTTGTGGGACTCGATACTACGTATTACATCACGCAGGTGATGTTTGACGAGTTCCGCGAACGCCGATTTGCTTCGCCGCCATTGTTGAAGCGTCTGGTAATGGCCGGCTGGTACGGACGGAAGACCGGCAAAGGGTTTTACGATTACACCGACCCGAATAACCCAATCCCGGGACAGTTTTAGTTCGGAAGAATTAGCCGCGAATCAAACCAAAAACGCGAATTAAAAAGACTATTAATCCGGATTCGTGTTTATTCGCGTGTATTCGCGGCCGCCTTGGTTAAAACCATGGAAAACGTCAAACTCGAAAAGAAAAACCAGATTGCTTACGTCACCATTGACCGTCCCAAGGTGCTGAACGCGCTGAACATGGCCACGATGCACGAACTGTGGCAGGTCTTCAGCGAATTGAAAGATGACAAACTGATCCGCGTCGTCATTCTCACCGGCGGCGGCGAAAAGGCGTTTGTCGCCGGCGCGGACATCAATGAATTGGCAAAGAATAATGCCGTCGAGGCCAAGGCGTACACGCACAAAGGCCAGGCGACGCTCGATCTGATCGAAAACCTGGGTAAGCCGGTGATTGCCTGCGTGAACGGCTTTGCCCTGGGCGGGGGATGCGAAATTGCCATGGCCTGCACCATGCGACTGGCCAGCGAGAACGCCAAGTTCGGTCAGCCCGAAGTGAAGCTAGGCATTATTCCGGGCTATGGCGGCACTCAGCGCTTGCCGCGTCTGGTCGGGAGGGGGCTGGCGATGCAAATGGTGTTGACCGGCGAGATGATTACCGCGCAGGAGGCGCACCGGATCGGGCTTGTGAATGAGGTAGTCGCGGCTGACCGGTTGATTTCGCGCGCAGTTGCGATTGCGGAAAAGATCATCGGTATGGCGCCACTGGCGATTCAATACTGCATGGAAGCCGTGAATCAGGGCATGAATATGACCTTGCCGGAAGGGCTCTTTCTGGAAGCCACGCTGTTTGGCATTTGCTGCGCAACGGAAGACAAGAAGGAAGGTACTACCGCCTTTTTGGCGAAACGCGCAGCCAGCTTCCAGGGCAAATAGATGCATCCAGACTGGGATCCGGACAAGCTTGCTACGGCCGCCATCTTCTACGACCTGCATGAGGCGGACATCGCCAAGGGTCTGCTGGAATCCTGTGGCGTAGACTGTTTTTTGTGCGATGAACACATGCATCGCGTTCATCCGCTGGCCAGCGACGTGATCGGCGGTGTGCGCTTGCAGGTTGCCGAACAGGACGTGGAACTGGCGAAAGAGCTACTCAAGGAATACAAACCTCCGGAAGATCCTGCAGGCCCCGAACCGATAGAATGAGTCGTTCAATGATTTGGTCTGATGATGGCTTCCATGATGGGTTTCGATGATGGGTTTTCATGATAAAGAGCATTACCACAATCCGCCACGCCGCCGGCGCCAAAGAGTTCAAGGCGCTCAGCAAACTGTTTGACGCGCTGGGCTTCGAGCATGGAACTCCGTGGAAGACCGCGCGCGGCCAGGGCGCACCGTTCCGGGCGCCCTTGGGACAGATTGAGTTTGTGGAGGGCCTGGAGACGATCCACGCCGACATCTGGATCGAAGTCACGGACCTGGATTCGGTACGCGATCTACTGGCGAAAGAAAACGTAAAAGCTTCGGCCGAGATCCGGCAGACTGCCTGGGACTCAAGGTTCCTGGTGGCTGAACCGGCCAAGGGATCGAAAGTTCTTTTCTGGCAGAAGAACCGCCCAGCGGAAGACGCTGTGGAGGGCGATTTAAATGCCCGAGGCATGAGGTTTGGCGTGGTGGTAAGCCGCTGGAACTCGTTCATCACGGAACGCCTGCTGCAGGGCGCGCTGGACGCGCTGCGCCGTAGCGGCTCCCGCAAAGAAGACATTACCGTTGTACGAGTGCCGGGTGCGTTTGAAATTCCCTCGCAGGCCCGCACGCTGGCTCAGAGCGGAAAGTACGATGCCATTGTTACGCTGGGCTGCCTGATTCGCGGCGAGACCACGCACTATGAACACATCTCGACGGAGGTCACGCGAGGGATTGGACAATCAGCACAGGAAACCGGGGTGCCGCATACGTACGGCGTGCTCACATGCGAAAATCTGGAGCAGGCTCTGGACCGCGCAGGATTGAAGGCAGGAAACAAAGGATTTGAAGCTGCAATTTCCGCGGTGGAGATGGTCAACCTGCAGCGCAAGACCCGCGGTCATGCAAAGAAAAAAGCCACGTCCGGAAAGAAGAGCAAAGGCAGTTAAAAATGGGAACTCGACGTAAATCTCGCGAATTGTGCTTGCAGATGCTTTTCCAGTGGGACATGGGTAAGCAAGCGCCGGACCACGTAAAAAAAACCTTCTGGTCGGAGCGTGGCGAAGTCGACGATGAAACGCGCAACTTTGCCGACGACATCTTTCAGGTGGCCATGGACCGGCAGCAGGAAATCGACGAGCTGATCCAAAAGCACGCCCAGCACTGGCGCATGGAACGCATGGCAGCGGTGGACCGCAATGTCCTGCGGACGGGCGTGGCCGAGTTTCTGGGACCGCACCATACGCCGAGGCCCGTGGTCATCAATGAAGCGCTGGAAATTGCGCGCAAGTTTTCCGCGCCGGAGTCAGTGCAGTTCATCAATGGCGTGCTGGATTCGGTAGGGAAGGAACTCTCCGCCGCCAGGGTCCCAAAGCCAAGCTGAAGGACCATGGCCTGCCGCTCAGGATTCGAGGTTTCAGAAAAAGCAGTGCTACAATAAAGCACTCCATCGCCCCTGGTGCCCGCAAAATACAAACGGACGTCTGCTTTGAAAAAACCTTCGATCACATACGCCGACAGTGGTGTTGATATTGACCGCGCCGACCGCGCCAAGCAGCGGATTAAGTATCTGGCCCATCGCACGTTCACGCCAGGCGTGGTCAGCGAAATTGGCGGTTTCGGCGGCATGTTTGCCATCGACAAAAAAAAGTTTCGGGCGCCGGTGCTGGTTTCCAGCGTGGATGGCGTTGGCACCAAGCTGAAAGTCGCTTTTATGATGAACCTGCATCACACAGTAGGCGGCGACCTGGTGAACCACTGCGTGAATGACATTGCCGTACAAGGCGCCACACCTCTGTTCTTTATGGACTACCTGGCCACGGGCTCGCTTGATCCGGACATCGCAGAAAAGATTGTAGAAGGCATGGCTGAAGCGTGCCGGCACAATGGCTGCGCCCTGATCGGCGGCGAGACGGCGGAGATGCCGGGGTTCTATCCCAAAGGCGAGTACGATCTGGCCGGATTTATTGTTGGCGTGGTGGACAAGAACAAGATCATTACCGGCGATAGAGTTGCTGTTGGTGACGTGCTGGTAGGCTTGCCGTCCAATGGCTTGCACACGAATGGATATTCGCTGGCGCGCAAGTTGTTCTTCGACGTTGCGAAATACACGCCCGAGACTTACGTGAATGAAATGAAAGCCAAGGCGGGCACCGAACTCATGCATACCCATAAGAGCTACTGGCCGGTGCTAAAAAAACTGATCGCGGCTGAACTGGTGCATGCCATGGCGCATATCACTGGTGGCGGAATCACGGACAATCTGCCGCGCGTGCTACCCAAAGGCACGGGCGCGGTGGTGGAAATGGGTACGTGGCCCGTTTTGCCGGTGTTTACCCACATGCAGCACATCGGCAATGTGCCACAGGACGACATGATGCGGACCTTCAACATGGGAATCGGCATGGTGCTGGTGGTGCCCGCAAAGAAATTCAAGCGCGTGCAAAGCATGGTGGAGAAGACTGGCGAAAAAGCCTACCTCATTGGCCGGATCGTGAAGGGCGACCGCAAGGTGCAGTACGCCTGAACATGCCTGCCCTGAAAAAAATTGGGATCCTCCTTTCCGGCCGCGGCTCGAATTTCGAAGCCATTGCCGATTCCATTCTGGCGGGAAGGCTCGAGGCTGAAATCGCGATTGTAATTTCGAACCGGGCTGATGCTCCGGGGCTGGAGTCGGCAAAGCGGCGTGGCCTGAACGCGCAGCTGATTCCTTCCAAAGGCAAGGACCGCGAAGAGCATGATGCCGAAGTTGTTGCGGCATTGAAGCATGCGCAGGTGGAATTGGTCTGCCTGGCCGGTTATATGCGCTTGCTGTCTCCGGAATTTGTGCGGGCTTTCCCCAATCAGATCGTGAATATTCATCCGTCGCTGCTGCCCGCTTTCCCAGGCATGGACGCACAGAAGCAGGCCCTTGACTACGGCGCCAAGATCACCGGCTGCACCGTGCATTTCGTCGACGAGCATCTGGACCACGGCCCGATCATCCTGCAGAAAGCCGTCCCCATACTTGATCAGGACGACGTGCATACACTTTCGGCGAGAATCCTGGAGCAGGAGCATAAGGCGTATTCGGAGGCGATAGCGTTGATCCTGTCAGGCGAAATCGAAGTGAGCGAACGAAGAGTGCTGCGCAAACGGTTCCGTTCGGAGGGCAGGTAGATGTTGAAGGTAAAACTGCTGACTGCGTCGGCGAAGGCGCCTACCGTTGCGCATCCTGGAGAAGACCTGGGCTATGACATTTATTCTTCGGAGACCGTGACGCTGGAAGGGCGCGGACATGCCATTGTCTCGACGGGAATTGCGATTGAGTGCACATCGCCATCCGGTGAGCCGATGGGAGCGCTGTTGCGCGATAAATCATCCATGGCGGCGCGGCGGCTGGTCCTGACGGGCGGCGTGATTGATTCGGGCTATCGCGGCGAAATCAAAGTCCTGATGGAAAATCTGAGCGACCTGCCAGCGACGGTCCGCGCCGGCGACAAGATTGCCAACCTGATCCCTTACCCGGTGCTCACCGGCGAGGTAGAGGTAGTGGAAGATCTGAACGAGACCAGTCGGAAGGCGGGAGGGTTTGGATCAAGTGGAAGGTAGGTTCTTGCACCCCGAAGCGAAGCAAGGGTCGCTACAATCGAAAAAACTGGCCGCGAATGCACGCAATCAACACGAAGAAAGCCGAGACAATTCCACGGGGGATGCTTCATTGATCGGAATGGAGTGCCTAAAGACCATTCGTGGCTATGGTGATCCTTCGCTGCGCTTCGGGATTTCAGAAAGTGTTTCTTTATAATCATTCCTGATGGCAAACTTTCCTCCTGTTGAAGAACAACTGGCTTACATCAAGAAGGGCGCGGCGGAGATTATCCATGAGCGCGAGCTTCGGGAGCGCCTGGAGAACTCGCTCAAAACCGGCAAGCCAATGCGAGTGAAGGCCGGCTTTGACCCCACGGCGCCGGATCTCCATGTGGGGCACACAGTGCTGATCCGCAAGCTCAAGCATTTTCAGGATCTCGGCCATACCGTGATCTTTCTCATTGGCGATTTCACCGGGATGATCGGCGACCCGACGGGACGCTCGGTCACACGGCCGCCGCTTACCCGCGCCGATATCGAGCGCAACGCCGAAACTTACAAAGCCCAGGTATTCAAGATTCTCGATCCGCAGAAAACGGTGGTCGATTTCAACTCGCGCTGGTTTTCAAAGATGACGGCTGAAGACTTTGTTCGGCTGGCGGCTAAATTCACGGTATCCCAAATGCTGGAGCGCGAGGAGTTTCACAAACGTTTTCACGATGAGAAGCCTATTGCCATCCATGAGCTGCTTTATTCCATATGCCAGGGATATGATTCGGTGGCGTTGGAGGCAGACGTGGAACTCGGCGGCACTGACCAGAAATTCAACTTGCACATGGGGCGCCACCTGCAGAAAGACTACGGACAGCCGTCCCAGATCATTCTGACCATGCCGATCCTGGAAGGCACAGACGGCGTGCAGAAGATGTCAAAGTCGTATGGGAATTACATCGGCATCAGCGAGCCGCCGCAGGAGATTTACGGCAAGGTCATGTCAGTATCAGATGACCTGATGTGGCGTTATTACGAGCTACTGACAGATGTTAAGGTACCTGAAATCGAGCAAATGAAAGCTGATGCGGCCGCAGGCAAACAGCACCCAATGCAGTTGAAGAAGGCTCTGGCGCGCAGAATCGTTCAGGATTTTCACGGTGAGCAAGCCGCCGCCGCAGCGGATGCGAACTGGGCAAAGCAGTTTCAGAAGGATGAGGTGCCGGCGGACATTGAAGTCTCGAGGATCCTCTATGCGCAAGTTTATGTGAAAGAGACCGAAGTGCTTGCGGGGCCGACGCTTCCATACTATCCATTGTTTGATTTCGACGAAGTAGTACCGGGAACGCTGATTCCAATGCTTCGGCTGGATAAGATCATTTCAGCTGTGAACTTGGCAAACTCAAATTCCGAAGCAGCTCGAAAGCTAAAAGAACGGGCGGTTCGTATCGATGGTAACGTGGTGGTGGTTAATCAAATCGCTACTCCAGTTCCTAGTAAGGAGTTTGCGCTAAATGTCGGAAGGCATTGGCGAAAAGTCCAGATCATCAAATAACCGTGGATCGCAGGCGCCCTCGCCTGCGTCCCAAAAAGCCCTCAGCGCAGCCGGGGGCGGCTGCGGTCCACAATTGTGAATGAGTACACTGGCCGGTCATGAGCACTTTCTATCGAAGAAATCTCCCCCACATCGAGAAGGATGGTGCTACCTATTTCGTCACCTTCAGTACTCGCAAAGAACTTGTGCTTCCTGAAGAAGCCAGGACGCTGGTGTTTGATCATTGTCTCTTCGAGAATGGCCGAAAAGTCCATATGCATGCCTTTGTGGTGATGCCAGATCATGTTCACCTGCTGTTTACACCACTGGAAAGCGATAGAGGAGAACCTTATTCTCTGGCTGAGATTATGCGGAGGATCAAGGGAGCATCCAGCCACAGTGTCAACAACTTCTTGAAGCGCAAGGGCCGTCTCTGGGAACCGGAATCTTTTGATCGCATCATACGCTCGGACGCGGACTTTGAATATCGTGTCCTCTACATCGTGCAAAATCCAATCGCTGCTGGTCTCGCGAAAGGACCTGATGATTATCGATGGGCATGGCGAGAATCAGCGCAGCCGAGGGCGGCTGCGGTCCACAAGTCATCTTCTTCATCATGATCGCAGCCGCGCTGCTTCACCCAGACGTGTCGCCCAACGTAGTCGATCGCTTCAGAGGCGGCGGCGTTGAGATAAAAATACTGGACCATCTGGAACAGGCTGAAAACTATTCTGCCGCCGTCATTTTCGGAGGCGATGGCACCGTCCACCGTTACCTTTCTCAACTCCATCAGGGGAGGATTCCGCTGCTGGTGGTACCCGCCGGCAGTGGCAACGACTTTGCCAAGGCGCTGGGAATCCGCAGTGTAGAAATGGCTATGCGCGCATGGAAGCATTTTTGTGCCGATGGCAGCAATATTCGAGAGATTGATCTCGGCGTGATCCATGCAGCAGGCGAAGAAATACTTTTCTGCTGCGTGGCCGGCGTTGGCATGGACGCGGAGGCCAATGCGCGAGCGAATCGCATGCCGCAGTGGTTGAAGAGCAGAGGCGGATACATGCTGGCGGCCCTGCAATCGCTGATCGCATTCCACCCGGTGGAAATGAGAGTGAAGACAGCGCGAAGGGAAATCCGGAGGCCGGCGTTCTTTATTGCGGTGGGCAACGCGCATCGTTACGGCGGCGGGATGAAAGTAACGCCGCATGCCGCGCTTGACGATGGCTTGCTGGACATCTGTTTTGTCGGCAAACTAAACAAGCTCAAGCTGTTGTGCTGGGTGCCAACGATCTTTTTTGGCGGCCATCTGCGGCTCAAGCAAGTGGAATATTTTCAGGCAGAGCAGGTGCGAATTGATTCGGCTCGCGAGCTGGAGCTATATGCTGACGGAGATTCTGCCTGCAGGACGCCCCTGGAGATCGGGATCATCCGCCGGGCTCTTCGGGTGATTGTACCGGTCGAAGGTGGAGATTAGCGGTATTTCATGTTCCGTCCTGGCCTTAGTCAGAGATATGCTGCGTTAAGGTGTCTATCTCACTGTAAGTAAAACGGTTCTTGACGCGGAGCCCTATTTCAGGTGGAATAAAAGCCATGACCAAAGCCGATTTGATAGAAGAGGTTTCGCGCCTGGCGGAGTTGACGCGCAAAGACAGCGAAATCATCGTGGAAACGATTTTTGACAGCGTGGTCCGGTCGCTGAGGTCGGGCGACAAGATTGAGATCCGCGGCTTTGGCAGTTTCCGCACGAGACAGCGCAAGCCCCGTGTCGGACGCAACCCCAAGACCGGCGCCCGGGTAGAAGTTCCGGCCAAGAAGATCCCTTATTTCAAGCCCAGCAAAGAGCTTAAGGACGTGATCAATCACGGCAAGCCGGGAGACGTGACAGCAGCAACTCCGGCGGTTGAGGGGCAGGGCTCTTAGTCGACCGATTTGTTTCGCTTGAACGTTACTTCCGGAATCTCCGGAACCAGAACCCAATTCCACCACTTGCCAAACCCAGCAGGCCCAGCAGAGGCAGCAAGGTTGCAGTTGCCGGCAATCGGTGGCTGCCTTGTGCGTCATTCGATTGCTGGTTCTGATTGATCTGCGGTGTCGTCGAGTTCTCCGCACTGGTACCAGCAGCCGAGGAATTGCTTTGGGTCGATGCAGGCGGAGGCGTTCCGCCCTGGCCGGTAGCTCCGGTTTGTGCCTGCTGATTCGATGAAGCGTTGGTCTGCGTGCTTTGCGAATTTGTCTGGGCGGCTTGGGTGGTCTGCGACGCCGAGTTCTGAGCCTGGCCGCTTTGCTCCAGGGCCCCTGGCCCCAGCGGAGGCATATTCTTGGCCATGACCACGCCGCTCTTGTTGCTCAATAGCTTTTCAACGTCTTCATTGCTCAGCAGTCGCGCATTGTGCGTGCTCTTACTGGCCTTGTAACGGCTTGAGATTTCAGCCAAGCTGGTTGTACCGGAGCCCGGCGTTCCAGATGCTTCTTCAACAAAAACCGAAGGACCAAGATCATTCGCTGGCGTTGCTTCCGTCGGTGCTGCAGGGGAGACGCTATTGGTTGCAGGGCCGATCGTCGCGGTACCAAACGATCCAATCGTAGTTTCAGGTGGCACCATGGAGTTAGCTTCACTGCTGATTCCTGCACGTCCGGCATCGCTGATTCCAGCAGTGGGGGCCGGTGTGGGAAAAGTGGCCGTAGGAGTCGCGAGAATTGGGCCGCCAAACGGCCCATTGATGGGCGCCGTAGTTGTGGATTGATCGACGGATTGGCTAAGTCCGAAAACTCCGGAAAACAATGTGAGCCCGGCTAAAAGCAGGATATTGCGCGGCATAAATCACCTCTGACCTCTACCTTAGATTGGATTACCCAAAGCTAAACAGAGGATGCCAGCGTGCTCTCCGGAACCGCCTGCTTTCAACTTCCCACAAACCTGGCGTACAGGCTGCGCGCCACAGAGGCGTCATTGGTGCCTTTGATGATGGCCCGGCCGTCGGGAAACAGGGTCATTTCCAATGGATCCCGCCAGAATTTGAGCACAAAGGCATTATGTTTGACCGTGCCGTGGGCCCCCAGCCGGGCGGACATCTCGGCGAAGTCCACGGGGCGGTTGCGCTCGTGGATCTGAACAGAGTTTCTGCCGCACAGGGTGATCTGCGGCCTGCGCTCACCGGCCAGATGGACAAATTCATGCTTAGCACACGTCTGGCAGCCGCGGCGTGGCCGCTCCGCGGAAATTTCTGCCTGCTCATTGCTCCATACGTCGAAGGAAAGCAATGTCCGCCGCAGTTTGTCTTTTGCACCAACCAGAAACTTGATTGCTTCGGTGGCTTGAATTGATCCGATCAGGTTGACCGCGCTGTTGAGGATTCCCGCCGTGTCACAGGTCTCGACAGTACCTTCAGGAGGCACAGGGAACATGCAGCCGAGGCAGGCCGTTTCGCCGGGAATAATATTCATCGTGACAGAATAGGCCGCGACTGCTGCGGCATAAATCCATGGTTTGCCATGTTTTACAGCGAAATCATTGATCAGATAGCGGGTCTCAAAGTTGTCGGTCGCGTCCAGAATCAAGTCGGAGTCATGGAGCACGGCCTCAATGTTCTCCGGCGTCAAGTCGGCTACAACAGCCTGGGTTTCAACTTCAGAATTGAAAGCGCCAATTTTGCGTGCCGCCGCGGTCGCCTTGGGCAGGGATTCCGCGGCGTCGGCTTCATCAAAAAGCGACTGGCGCTGCAGGTTGCTGGGCTCAACGTAGTCGCGGTCGATGATTACAAGGTGTCCCACACCGGCCCGAGCTAGAAGCCCGGAGACACAGGCGCCCGTGGCGCCGCAGCCCACAATCGATATTCGCCCCTGGGAGAGCAAGGCCTGGCCTTCCGCGCCAATCCCCGGAAAAAGCACCTGACGCGAGTATCGATCCTCAAATCTCATGGCACATTTATTATAGGTGTTTGAAGGCTAAGGGGGTTTATGCGTTTGGTCAGCGCGCGGCTTACAATGCTCGAAAAGCTTACACGTGCAACTAAGGTCCGATCTGCAGCCATCGAAGTATACAAAGCGATTTCCAGCTAAGGGGCTTCATTTGCCGCGCTGTCGATCAGTGCGCCTGACGATTGTGCTGTGCCTGAGTGTGTGTGTAACTCAAGGACAGGGAATTGCCGCGCTTCAAAAGCCCACCGTCGAGACGCCTCAACTCGCATCTCCCTCGGCAGGACAAACTGTCGCGACGCCGTCTTCGCTCACTCCGTCTCAAACCGGCGCGCCTATGACAGTACCCCTTGCAGGTGGTTTGAACAGCCTGCAGGGACTCATAGTCACGCAGATCCAGGTTAATGGCCCGGCCGTCGACGGCTCAGAAAGCCTGCTAGCCATGCTTCCGCAGAAGGTCGACCAGCCGCTGGATAAATACAAAGTCCGGCAGTCAGTTCAGGCGCTTTATAACACCGGGCGATTCGCTGAGATCCAGGTAGAAGCTCAGCGACGCTCCAGTGGGGATCTTGTGCTGATCTTTGACGCCCGGGAGAATTATTTCTTTGGATCGATTCTGGCAGAGGGATCCTCGACCCGACCCACTGACAATCAACTCGTCAATGCCAGCAAGCTCAATCTCGGCGAGCAGTACACCGAGGAAAAGATCAATGCCGGCATTCAGGGAATGCAGAGAACGCTGCAGGAGAACGGGTACTATCAGGCCTCTATCAAACCGTTTTACGAATGGGATTCGCGCAATCAACAGGTGAAGGTCCGGTTCGTTGTTGATCGGGGACCGGCGGCGCGCATTGGGGTGGTGAATGTAATCGGGGCGTCCGGCTACAGTGCAGAAGAGGTGCGCAATATAGCCAAGCTGCATTCCGGGGACAAAGTTTCCGCTGCGCGTGTCACCGGGGCCTTGCAGCACTTACGCAAACGCTTTCAGAAAAACGAGCGGCTGGAAGCCCAGGTTACGATGACGAAACGCGTCTATCATCCTGAGACCAATCTGCTGGATTATACCTTTGAGATCAACCGCGGCCCCGTGGTGAACGTTAGAGTGGAAGGAGCATCGCTGCGCCGGGGGCTGGTCAAGAAATTTGTTCCCGTCTTCGAAGAGAGCGCGGTGGACGACGACCTGCTGAATGAGGGTGCGCGCAATATTCGCGACTATTTTCAGACCAAGGGCTACTTTGACGTGAAGGTCACATACGAGCAGAAACAGGACCCGGGCACCGAGAGGCGCGATGTGATTTACCACATCGCGAGGAGTCAGCGCCACAAGCTGGTCGTGCTGACGCTTGAAGGCAACCATTATTTTCGTAAGGAAGACTTGCGCGAGCAAATGGCGATGCAGCCATCCGGCGGATTGCTTCTCTATGGACTGTTCAGCCAGTCCATTCTGACGCGAGACATCCAGACGCTTGAAAACCTCTACCATAACAACGGCTTCCTACAAGCCAAAGTGACACCCGAAGTGCAGGACAATTATGGCAAGCACGGCCACATACGAGTGGTTCTCAATATCAGCGAAGGGCCGCAGACCGTTGTGGGCAAGCTAACCATTGAGGGGAATGAAGCTTTGCCTGAAGGCCAGATTCGCGGCATGATCACGGCTTCAGAAGGCCAGCCTTACTCCGATTCCATTGTGATTGCCGACCAGTCCGCCATCCTGGACGAATATTACAATCTTGGATTTCCCAAGGTAACCTTCGAATACACCACGACGCCTGAGGCCGACAACCCCAATCGGATCGACGTGGCATACAAAATCAGCGAGGGTCCGCAGGTGTTTGTCGATAAGGTATTGATTTCCGGATTGAACTATACGCGGCCGTATGTCGTGGACCGTGAAATCAAAATCGGCAGCGGCGACCGGCTAAGCCAGAGCCAGATGCTTGACTCCCAACGCCGCCTGTATGACATGGGTATCTTCAATGAAGTTGGCGTTGCGGTGCAGAATCCTGAGGGAGATTTCACCAGAAAAAACGTGAATTTTCAGCTCTCGGAGGCGCGACGTTACACTTTCAATTATGGCGTTGGGCTGGAAGTACAGACCGGCCAGCCGAGTGGGACTACCAATCCCCAGGGAAGTACTGGAGCGAGCGGTCGAGTGTCTTTTGACGTGACCCGATTGAACTTTCGCGGGCGCGACCACACCATTACGCTCAAAACCCGCTACGGCAACCTGGAAAAACTGGCGTTGATCGGCTACGGTGCGCCGCGCCTGTTCGACTCCCCAAACCTTACGCTCGATTTTACGACCTTTTATCAGCAGACCAATGACGTGCGCACCTTTACGTCAAAGCGGCTGGAAGGTTCAGCCTCAATCAAACAGACCCTGAATCGCTCCACCACGCTGTTGTACCGCCTGATTTACCGTCGCGTAATCGCCGACAATCTGGTGATCTCGGCAAACCTGGTGCCGCTTTTCTCTCAGGCAGTGCGAGTGGGCCTGCCGGATTTCAGCTATATACGAGATACCCGCGATAATCCGATCGAATCCGTCAAAGGAACTTTTTCGACTTTTGACGTCGGCGTCGCTTCGCGTGTTTTCGGTTCACAAGCGAGTTTCAGTCGGTTCGTCGTTCAGAATTCCAGTTACTATCAGTTTCATAAGAGACGCTGGGTATTTGCACGTTCCACCCGGATTGGGGTGGAGGAGCCCTTTTCCGCTACTGATGTAGTTCCTCTGCCGGAACTCTTCTTTGCCGGCGGCAGTACGTCGCACCGCGGGTTTGGCATCAACCAGGCAGGCCCGCGCGATTTGACTACCGGGTTTCCGCTGGGCGGGGAAGCGCTTTTTCTGAACAACCTAGAACTTCGTACCCCCCCGCTGCCATTTCCGTTTGTCGGCAACAACCTGAGCGCCGTGGTGTTTCATGATATGGGCAATGTTTTCGCCACGCCCAGCGATATGGTCAATAATCTCCTTAAGTTTTCGCAGCCCGACCGCAGTCTGTGTTTGAACCCTACTTCCGGAAGCTGTAACTTCAACTATGTGTCGCATGCGGTCGGGGCCGGCGCGCGATATCGCACGCCGATCGGCCCTGTGAGTTTTGACGTGGGATACAACCTGAACCCGCCGGCCTTTCCGATCAATCCGACTCCTACTCCCACTTCGGCGCCCCCGTCATCACAGGTGCTGAAACATTTCAATTTCTTTTTCAATATAGGGCAGACTTTCTGATGCGAACCCGCCTCTACTTCGCGATCGTGCTGGCGCTGACAGGGTTCAGCCAGGCACAGGTCGTCGACCGCATGGTGGCGGTGGTGAATAAACGCGTGATCCTGGATAGCGAGCTCGACCAGGCTGCGCGCGTGGAGTTTCTACTGCAAGGCAAGCCAATTGAGAAGCTGACTGCCGCCGATCGCGCCGCTGTCCTGGAGCGTTTGATCGACCGCTCTTTGCTCGATCAGCAGATTGTGAATGGGGCCATGCTTGATCCTGCGCCGGAAGAACTGTCCGCCAAGATCAAAGAGGTCAGAGAGAAAATGTCGGGAGCCGCGGCCGATGAGCGTTGGAACGCAACCCTGGCAGCCTACGGGCTGACGCAGCAAGACGTTGAAGAACAATTGACGTCACAAAGCCGCACTCTTCGCTTTATTGACCTGCGCTTCCGCGGGCTGGTTCGCGTAGAAAAAGATGCGATAGCAACCTACTATCAGGACCGATTCCTGCCGGAGGTACGCAAGAGGCACGTAACTGAGCCCAAACTTTCAGAAGTCTCCGACAAGATCGAACAGATCCTGGTGGAACAGCGCATTGACGATCTTTTGAATGGCTGGCTGGAGACCTTGCGGGCACAGGCGCACATCGAAAGGATGCTGCCAGCGGCACCCAACGCCGGGGCAGTGCCATGAGCACGCGGACTGATTTAAGTATCGCGCCGCCCGCCACCCCAACCAGGAAACGCATGCTCCGGCGCGTGCTGATCGTGGCAGGATTGGCGCTCGCGGTCATGCTCGTTGGCCTGGTGTTTTACCTGAACAGCGATACGTTCCGCGAAACCGTGCGCCTGAGAGTGATTGCGGAATTACGCCAGATGACCGGCGGTACAGTCGAAGTAGAGTCGTTCACATGGAAGCTCTCCACACTCCATTTTGACGCGCGCAACGTTACCATCCATGGAAAAGAGGCGGCGGGCGAGGTCCCCTATGCGCATGCTGACCGCATCGGCGTTGACGTGAAGATCGTCTCCTTTTTTTCACGCAAGATTTCTCTCGAAAACGTAGCGGTAGATCGTTTCATCCTGCATCTGATGGTCTATCCCGATGGTTCTACCAATCAGCCGTCACCCCGGCCCGCAGGTCCGGCGGATGAAACAGCCGCGCAGAATCTCTTCGATCTTGCCGTGAAGAAAATTACCGTGCGCGAGGGCACGCTCATGCTGGACCAGGAAAGGATTCCTTTCGACCTGGACGGCCAGGATATTTCGGCAGGCATGAATTACATTGCGAAGGAGAAAGGTTACGACGGGCACGTTGATTTCACGCCGCTTACCATTATCCGTAGAAATGCATCGCCATTGCAGGCGGAATTGCACCTCGGCTTTCTCATGCGCGCCCGGGAAACTGAAATTAAGGCGCTCAAGGTATTCACCAAGACCTCCAGGCTGGAAGCCAGCGGTGTGCTCCGCAATTACAACAACCCGGAAGTCACACTGCAATACAACGCATCGCTGGACCTGGCAGAAGTCGGAAAAGAAGGCAAGCAGGCGCAGCTCCGCGCCGGCCGTGTTGAGCTGAAAGGTACGGGCAACTACCAGAGCAAGCGCTACTCCTCGCAAGGGGACATGAATGTTCGCGGTCTTGAGTGGCGGGATGCGGCGATGCGGGTGTCCGGCATCGATGCTGCCTCGCCGTATGCAGTGACGCAAGGCAAAATTGTGCTTTCGCACCTGAACACGTGGGCCTTTGGCGGATCGATCCAGGGAGATGCCCAGATCACGAATTGGAACGCCGCGCCGCCTGGGACCAAGGGCCTGGCGCAGCGAGGAACGACCAGGCTTCACCTTTCCGGAGTACAGATCAGCAGGGTTGCGGCAGCGATCTCGACCGTGAAAATGCCATTGGACAAAATTGACCTGGCTGGGAAAGTTTCCGGAGATATAAACTCTTCCTGGACCGGCTCCCTGGAAAAAGCAATTTCACAATTGAAGCTCGAAGTAGCACCGCCTCTGGCGCCGACGCTAAAGGAAGTACCCGTCACCGCTCAATTGCAGGCGACCTACCACGGAGATGTACGCACGCTCGACGTGGCCGGCTTTTCCCTGGCTACGAGGACGATTCGTGTAAATGCCACCGGGACGCTGGGGTCGGACAAGACGCAGGCACGTGTTTCACTCAACGCAACTGACCTGCGTGAATTGCAGCCTGCGCTCGATGCGCTTGATCCAGGAACGCGCATTCCGTTTACGCTGGAAGGACGGTCGTCATTTAACGGAGTGGTTTTCGGGAAACTGGATGGGCCCTCAGCACGCGGTCATGTTGAACTGGAGAAATTTGATACGGAGTTCCATCTGGCGCGCCAGCAGAAAGTCCAGCACAGCAAGCCGCCGCGGATCCACTGGGATGCGCTCTCAGGCGATCTTACGTACACGCCTTCCTTCGTATCACTGGAGAGGGGAACATTGCGCAGGGGCGCTGCCCAGCTCGGCTTTTCCGCCAGTTCAACGCTCCGCCAGGGCGATTTTGACGACAACGCCAGCCAGATCAAAGTTGCTCTTCATATCCAGAACGAAAACGTGGAGGACATGCAGGCGCTGGCAGGAACGAACTATCCCCTCACCGGTATTGCGAATGCTGATGTGCAGGCCGCAGGAACGCTGAATAACCTGCATGGAGGCGGCAAACTGCAGATCGCAAAATTGACAGTGTACGGAGAGCCATTCAAAACATTCTCGAGCGACATCCGGGTCAATGGTACTGAAGCGCAACTCGAAAATATTCAGCTTGGGCATAACGGCGCACGTCTGACCGGTTCTCTGGCCTACGACCTACAGAGCCGAAATTATCGCTTCGACGTGACAGGCGCGAACATTGACCTGGCCAACTTTCAACGTTTTGAACTGCCGCGCCTCTCCGTCCAGGGACAAGCCGGTTTTCACCTTGCAGGGTCCGGCACTGACGACGGCCCGGCGGTTTCCGGCCAGATCGATCTTCGCAACGTCGTGCTCAACCGAGAGACGGTGGGCAGCATGACTATTCTGGCGGAAACCCAGAACGAATTTTTGACCCTTCGTGGCCGTTCGAATTTCGAAAATGCGGACCTCAACATTGACGGCACGGTCCATCTCCGTGGCGAATGGCCGGGACAGCTCACGCTGATGTTTTCGCACCTCGATTTCGATCCGCTGATTCGCGCTTACTTTCAGGGCCAGATCACCGGCCATTCTTCCATCGCCGGGTCCATTGACATTCATGGTCCTATGAAACGGCCGCGCGCCCTGGTGGTGACCGGCAACGTGAGCCAGCTCTCAGCCGACGTGGAGAATGTGAAACTGCAAAACAACGGTCCCATCCATTTCGGCCTGGAAAACGAGTCGCTGAAAGCGGATGAGTTTCGGTTGGTGGGCACCGAAACGGACCTTGCCGCCAAAGGCGCGATACAACTCACGGGGGAACACGCGCTGGATTTGCGGTCGCGCGGGCGGTTCAACCTGAAGCTGCTGCAGGTATTCAATCCTAACCTGGTGGCGAATGGCCCGGCCACGTTCACGGTGACTGTCGCGGGAAACTTTGGCCATCCACAACTCAGCGGAAAACTGGAGCTCAGCGACGCATCGGTCTCGCTACTCGATCTGCCGAATGGTCTCAGCCATATCAACGGGTCTCTGGCATTTGCCCAGGACCGCATGCAGATTGAAAAGCTCACGGCGCATACTGGCGGCGGGGAACTGGATGTAGGCGGTTTTCTGGCTTATCGCAACGGACTCTACTTTGATCTTACTGCAACCGGCCATGACATCCGGCTGCGTTATCCGCCGGGCGTAAGTTCCTCCGCTGACGCCACTTTGCGTTATACCGGTTCAGCCAAGAGCTCTCAGCTTTCCGGCGACGTTCTGGTCACGCGCTTTGGCATGAATCCGAATTTCGATTTTGCCAATTACCTGGCGCAGAGCAAAAACGCACCCATAATTTCCACGCTGAACCCGTTTTTGGACAACATGCGGCTGGACCTGCATATCACTTCAACGCCTGAGCTGCGGGTGGAGACGTCTCTGGCAAAGCTTTCCGGCGATCTGGATCTGCATGTTCGCGGGACCGCTGCCCGGCCCGCTATCGTGGGACGAGTGAACATCGCGGAGGGCGATGTTTTCTTCAACGGAACCAAGTACCGGTTGGAACGAGGCGATATTACTTTCAGCAACCCGCTCACCATCGAACCGGTGATCAACCTTGATATGTCCGCCCGCGTACAGGGCTATGACGTCACCATCGGCCTGCATGGGCAGGCGATTGGCGGCAAAGGTCTAAGCATGACCTACCGTTCCGATCCGCCTCTGTCTAATTCCGACATTATCGCGCTCCTGGCCTTTGGCCGGACACGCGAACAGGCTGTTTATAACGCCAGCCAGCCGGGAGCGAACACCAACGATACGGCTTCGGCATCCAATGCCATTCTGGGCGAAGCGCTGAATGCGACGTTCAGTGACCGAGTGCAACGGCTCTTCGGCGCCAGCCGGGTGAAAATCGATCCTCAGTTCATTGGCTCAGAAAATAACCCCAGCGCGCGCGTGACGATTGAACAGCAGATCAACAACAATATTACTTTTACTTACATCACCAGCCTTACCCAGTCGGCAGAGACGGTGATTCAAGTGGAATACAATATTGACAAGAACGTGTCGATCGTAGCGGTCCGGGACCAGAACGGAGTTCTGGGCTTCGACATTCATATCCGCAGGCGGAAGAAGTGAAACATGAGCGTAAACGGAACGCAGCCGTTCGAGGTTGAACGCGGATACATGGTGGAGCGCCAGTTGCGCCAGCGGGGCATCTGCGATGAGCGCTTGCTGGGCGCCATGAGCAAAGTTCCACGGCATGAGTTCGTCAACCGGCAGAATTGGGGAGAAGCCTACGCCGACCACCCCGTAGCAATCGCCGAGCATCAGACGACCTCACAGCCTTATATGATTGCCGCCATGATCCAGGCCGCTGAGATCACATCGGCGGACCGCGTTCTTGAAATCGGCGCCGGCTCGGGATACCAGACAGCGGTCCTTGCGGAGCTTGCAGCACAGGTTTTTGCCGTGGAGCGCTATCCTTCTCTCACGGAGGCCGCGCAAAATACGCTGGAGCGGCTGGGCTATCGAAACGCCAAGGTCGTGACCGGCGATGGTTCACTGGGTCTGCCCGCAGCCGCGCCGTTCGACGCCATTATTGTCTCGGCTGCGGCGCCAAGCGTACCTCCGGCATTGACGCAGCAACTCGCTATCGGGGGACGGTTAGTTGTCCCTGTGGGTGAATCCGACCAGCAGGTCCTGCAACTGGTCCAGAGACACGCGGACGGAACCGCCAGCGTGCGCACACTGGAAGGGTGCCGCTTTGTGCCGCTGATCGGGCAGCAGGGATTTGCGGCGTGATTCTGAAATCCCGAGCGGAGCGCGGGATCGCTATACCTATCCAGGTATCCGAGGACGATAGATCTCGCTCTCCGGAATTTCCATTGATTCGCGTCGAGGCGGCATTGTATTCGCCGGGTCTAAAGTTTCCTGTGAAGGTAGTGACCTCGCTTCGCTCGGGATTTTAAAACAAGCTAAAATCATCTGTGCCCCTTCTCACCAACATCAAAACCACGCTGGAAATGATTAAGTGGGAGCATTCCATCTTCGCGCTTCCATTTGCCCTGTGTGCGGCAATGCTTGCCGCCGGAGGAATGCCAACCGCAGCCAAGCTGGGCTGGATTGTCCTGTGCATGGTCTCCGCGCGGTCTGCAGCCATGGCCTTTAACCGCGTTGCTGACGCTCAAATTGATGCGGCGAACCCACGCACTGCTATGCGGGCCATTCCAGCGGGCACGCTTTCGCAAAGATTTGCAACCGTGTTCGTGATTGTGGCCTGCGTGCTTTTTATCCTGGGGGCAGCCGAACTGAACCGCGCCGCGCTCTATCTCTCGCCGGTGGCGCTGGCTGTAGTACTGCTTTATTCCTATACCAAGCGGCTCACACGCTGGTCGCACCTGGTGCTTGGCTTTGCCCTGGGCATTGCGCCCGCTGCGGCATGGATTGCCGTCCGCGGTTCGCTTGATCCCCGAATTCTGTTGTTGACCGCCGCCGTCACTTTCTGGGTGGGCGGTTTCGACGTGCTCTATGCCTGCCAGGACATCGAGTTTGACCGTGCCAATTCGCTGAATTCGATTCCGCAGGCGATGGGCATTCCGCGCGCGCTCATGGTGGCGCGCACCATGCACTTGATCATGCTGGCATTGCTGGTGGCGCTTGTTATTGTGTTTGGCCTGGGCAAAGTGGCGATGGTGGGCGTTGCCGTGGTGGCGCTGTTGCTGGCTTACGAGCACTCACTCGTCGCATCCGACGACCTTGGCAAACTGAATGCCGCATTCTTTACCATGAACGGCGTGATCGCAGTCGTTTTCTTTGTATTTGTGGCCGCCGACCTGCTTCTGCGGGCCGCGCGACCGTGATACGCTGACTGTCCATGCGCGATCCCGTCGAACTGGAAATCTTCAAAAGCCTTTTCCACTCCATTGCGGAGGAGATGGGCGCGGCCTTGCGGCGTACGGCGTTTTCACCGAACATCAAGGAGCGGCGCGACTATTCCTGTGCGGTGTTTGACGGCGCGGGCGAGGTTGTGGCCATGGGCGATCACATGCCCGTGCATCTGGGCTCGATGCCCATGTCAGTCGCGGCGGCGGTAGAGAAAGTCAAGCTCAACCACGGGGATGTCGCGATCCTGAACGATCCTTTTTGCGGCGGCACGCACCTGCCGGACATCACTCTTGTGGCCCCGGTTTTTCTGGGCCACGGCAAAAACAAAAGACAGAAGAAGCCGGCATTCTATGTGGCTTCGCGCGCGCATCATGCCGATGTCGGCGGGACTTATGCGGGATCGATGGGCATTTGCCGCGAGATTTACCAGGAAGGCATCCGCATTCCTCCCATCAAGCTGATTGCCGCCGGCAAGTTGCAGGATGACGTTTTCCGGTTGTTGCTTAACAACGTGCGCACGCCTGAAGAACGCGAAGGCGACCTGAATGCGCAGATTGCCGCGTGCCACACCGGAGCGGAGCGCCTGCTGGAGATCACGGAGCGCTATGGCCTGGCCCGCATCCAGCGAGTGATGGACGAATTGCAGGATTATTCAGAAAAACTGATGAGGGCATTTCTGAGCAAGGTTCCACGCGGCCGTTACGAAGCCGAAGATTTTCTGGATGATGACGGGGCTGGATCAGGGCCGGTGCGGATCGCGGTGGCGCTCACGTTTCAATCAGCAGTGGCGGGCAAGCCGCTGGTTAAAGTCGATTTTACCGGTAGCGCGCCGCAGGTCGCCGGCAGCATCAACGCCGTGAATGCTATCACCTACTCCGCATGTTTTTATGTGTTCCGTTGCCTGCTGCAAGAAGATGTTCCCGCAGCGGCGGGATTGATGCGTCCGGTACGGATGATTGCGCCTGCAGGAACGGTGGTCAACGCTCGTCCACCGGCAGCGGTCGCAGGCGGAAACGTCGAGACATCGCAGCGTATCGTAGATGTTCTGTTGCGCTCGCTGGCCCAGGCAATGCCGGATCGTGTCCCCGCAGCCTCGTCGGGCACCATGAATAATCTAACGATCGGCGGCATTGACGACCGTACCGGCGAGCCTTTTGCTTATTACGAGACGATTGCCGGCGGCATGGGCGCCCGTCCTGACCGAGCAGGCGTGAGCGGCGTGCATACTCACATGACCAACTCTCTCAATACGCCGGCCGAGGCGCTGGAGTATGCCTATCCTTTGCGGGTGACACAATACTCTTTGCGGAAAGGAAGCGGCGGCGGCGCCGGCAAATTCCGCGGTGGCGATGGCATTGTGCGCGAAGTTGAATTGCTGGCCGACTCGGAAGTCACTCTTCTCGCCGACCGGCGCAGTCGTGGGCCTTATGGGTTGCAAGGCGGCACTGATGGCGCGGCTGGACGAACGGAGGTCGTGCACCAGGATGGCAGCCGTGAAATCCTCCCCGGCAAGACAAGTGTCCGGCTCAAGAAAGGCGAGCGCGTCAGAATTGAGTCGCCGGGCGGCGGCGGGTGGGGTGCTCCCAAGATCGGTTGATTGGGCTATCCGGAGACCGGGTGATGATCTGGTTCCCGAATAGACAAAACCCAATGTCGCGCCTATGTGTCTACTGCGGCGGTGTCGGCGTGGGCGTTGCCTGGTTTTTCTTCTTCCGGTTAAGGACCTGGCCCAGTACATCACCCAAATTCGGAGCAGGAGTGGGCGTCGCCTGAGGCTGCTGGCCCTGATTGTTGCCGACAGCAGGGTTTGCCGGCTGTTGCTGGTTTTGCTGTTGTTGTTGCTGCCCGCCAATCGCACCCAAAATTCCGCCGATGCCGCCCTTCTGTCCTGCGGGTTGCTGCCCGTTGGCGCCGCCCTGATTCTTGTTGCCCATAATTGCACCCAGAATTCCGTTTGTCAGCTGTCCGGGATTTTTGCTAGTGGGCAGCAGGTTCTGCAGTTTCATCTGCGCGATTTGTTGCACGTCAGGAGCGACTTGAGGATGCTGGAACGTTCCGGTCACGATCACGGGCAAAACGAGTTCGCCCTGATTGTTAGATAGAGCTGTGTTCATGAATCCGCCGACCTGCGTTCCCCCTACCTGTTGGCTGATGGCCTTGTTCAGCACGGCGGTCACGTGCAGATTGAGAGATTGATCGGCCAGGTTCACCAGACCCGCGGCAGCAAGCGTGCCACCGTCAATCACGGCTTTTAAGTTGTTGGTCTGCGCAAGACCGTTCTTCACGTCAAAATTCCCGGTGAGCTGGGCCATGTTCGTAAAGTTCTTGGGTGGGCCAAAGCCGTTGCCCAGGAATTTTCCCACCGACGCGAGTTCGTGCAGCAAATCAAGGTTCATCAATTTGCCGTTGGTGAGATTGATGGCCAGATTGCCATTCAGGCTGCGCGCAATGCTGTTGGCGGAAGATGAACTGAAGCTGGCATTCACATTGGAGGCAAGCAAGCCGTAGAGCGTCTGTTTCACGTCGGAGACGGATGAGATCAGCTTGTTGGCATCGACCTTGTCGGTTTTCAGGTTGACTGTATAAACCGGCTGCGCGGGCCGCATGTCCATGGTGACATTGCCGCTTTCAGTGCCGCCGTAAACCTCGGCGGTAACCGGATTCATCTTGATCACACCGTGGTCCAGCGTCACGGTGGTGCGGGCGTTGTTCAGAAGAAGGTCGTCGTATTGAATCACGCCAATGGTAATTGTGCCGCCGCCAGACATTTTGGTGAGCAGACCAGGCTCGGCTTTTGCCTGGGCATTTGCTTCCGGCACGATGCGCCAGAAGTCGCCGGCGCGTTTTGCCGGCTGCGCGGGAGTGGCGGCAAAGATCTGCTGCAATTCCGCTACGTTTACTTTATCGGCATTCAGCGCGAACTGGACTTGAGGGGCCGCAAAGTTCTTGAGCGTCAGCGTGCCGCCCGCGTTGGTGCTGCCCAGCGCGATGGCGACATTCTGAAGGGAAGCCGAATTCTGGCTGAAGCGAATGTCCGAGTTTTTAATCAGGAGCGGCTTGGTGAGCGACGGCATTTTCAACGTGGCATTGCTGATTTTTCCCGTACCGTCAAAGTTCAATGCCGACATGTTCTTGGCAGGACCCTGAGCCTTTACGTCCAGCGTCAGCATTCCATCGCCGGACATCCCATCCACAGCGGATACCCCGGCTGCTTTGGCAATGTTGATGATTTCGCCGATGCGGGCATTTGGGGCGCGCAGCGTGGCGCTGATCGAACTGTTAGGAGCGCTGTACTGGGAAAGAGCAAAGCTCACGTTCACGGTCGTGGATCCGGTGGTAGCGGCAAACTCATTGGACCGCACAGTGTCCGGCGTCAAGGCCAGGGCAATTTCATTCACCTTGACTGGCTGCGGAATTTCTTTACCGCTGATGTCAAGGTTGCGCGCGGAAAGCTGTCCATTCAAGACCGGCTTGTCCATGGCGCCGCTGGCCTGGATATTGGCATTGATCTGGCCTTTCACGTCCACATCCTTACTAAAGGCGACGCCGAAGGCCGAAGCCAGGCGTGCTGCTTCCGCAATAGAGGCATTCGAAGCGGTGAGCTTGAGATCGATCTGCGAGGGGTTTGGCCTGGTATTGATCGTGCCGGCAAGAGAGATGGGCGTGGAGCCGAGCTTGAGGTCGCCTTTGTGAATCTGGATGACGTCACTGGTCAGATCGTCAGCGACGTCATAGTCCAGCGCAATGGGATAGCCGACGTTGACATTGTGAATCCGCACATTTTCTACCTTGATGGTCCCATTCGAAGCCAGCTTGCCGCCGGAGTTTTTCACTTTGGCATCACCGGTCAGGACGGCGTCAATTCCGTTGAGCGACTGGGAATTTAAAAACTTTTGTGCGGCCGCGGTTGATACCTGTTCCAATTTTAGTGTGCCGTCAAAAGGCGTATTGAGCATGTCAGCTTCTTTAATCGGGCCCCCCTTGCCTTCCAGCCAGATCGCCTGTTTGCCTGTCCCGGGAAGATGCGCCGTCAATTTCAGCGTGAATTGCTGGTCCGGAGCAAAATCGTTGACGTTCAGATCGATGTGGTCATACACGGCGCGGGACTGATGTTTCTGCAAATCGGTGATGGCCACCTGGCCGTCATTGATGAACAGGTTGGCCAGCGTGAGCTGTCCTGCGGCCGGTTTGGTCTGCGGGCCAGTGGCGGTAGCCGGCGTGGGAGCCTGTGCCGGCTGCGGCGTTTGTGCAGATTGTGGCGGTGCTTTCTGCGCCGCGGTCTGTTTGCCTTCCTGGCCCAGGGTAGCGAAGTTCCAAACGCCCTGTGAGTTGCGCACAAGCTCAATGTGGGGATGGATCAGTTCAAGTGAATTGACTTCAACATCCTTGTGGAGCAGAGGCCAGAACTTCACGCTCACGGCAAGTTTGTCAGCGGCCGCGAACGGCTGCCCGGAAGCAAAGCGGGGATCTTCAGCGATGGTTGTATTCTCCACCTGAAACGAAGGCGGAAACAGGCTGAGAGACATGTTGCCTAGCGAAACCTGCCGACCTAGCCGTTTTTCAAGTTGTGCCTGGATTTTTCCGTGGTACTGGTTGATGTCGATGAGGTGCGGAACAATCAGCGCTGCTGCTACCAGCAGCACCACAATCACTAAAACTATGATTCCGAATTTGCGCATGGCTGCTCCTACTCCTGCGGCACGAGAGTTCTCGATAAGCCTATTCCGAATCTGATACGAGATGCCCTATTAAATTTGAGGCCGACGCGCGCGGTTCGGTTGTACCGAGGGCGCACGTTGACGAGCGCACCAGCGCCCTGCTAAACTCAAGGTTTCATTGCCACTTATCCCACCGAGAAGGTTTCCAAGTGCCAGGTTATACCCGTCGTCAGTTGAAAGAAGATAAGTTTGCCAAAACTGCCCAGGGCGCGGCCCAGTGGGCCACGGGTCACCGTCAAACCGTGATTTGGATAGCGGTGCTGGGGTTGACCGCCATCATATTGACCGCCGGCGTGATTACCTGGCGAAACCATCAAACGGACCAAGCCAACATAGAGTTGTCCACGGCCATGCGTACGTTTGAAACCCCGCTGGTTCCGGCGGGCGCGCCGGCCGGCGATTCCGGCCCCACGTTCTCAACCATCCCTGACCGCGCCAAGGCTGCGCAAAAGGAATTCAAGGCGACCGCGGACAAATACTCTACGGTTGCGCCGGGAAAAATTGCGCGTTATATGAGCGGTATTGCGTTGATCCAGGCAGGCGACAAGGCTGGGGCAGAACAGGAATTGAAGACAGCGGCCAATTTCAGGGACAAGGACGTTGCTGCTCTGGCCAAAATGGCGCTGGCTTCGATTTACCGGGGGACGAACCGCGCTTCGGAAGCCGTAGCCATTTACAAAGACCTTTCAGAGCATCCAACCGTCACGGTTTCCAAAGCCCAGGCGCAACTGGAACTGGCCGCAATGTATGAGACAACCGATCCGCAACAGGCGTCATTGATCTACCAGCAATTGCAGAAAGAAGATCCGCGGAGTCCGGCGGCACAGCTGGCGGCACAGAAGCTGGCCAAGTCAAAATAAACATCAGCAACCCCCATTCAGCTCTCTCCTTCAGGAAACAGGGCAGGCCAGAGTACAACCAGCAATGGCAAGGGTTTCCCTTTTGCGCACGCGGCAACCTTCGTGGTGAATCGGCATCTTTAATTAGCAGGCGGCACTCAATCTGCTGCCAAATCCACCAGGAGTATTACGCATGAAGTCCTTTTTGGCAGGGTTGGGAATTGGAATTGGTTTGGGGATTCTTTTCGCCCCGATGAGCGGCGAAGAAACACGGGAAAATCTTTCACAACGCGCCAGTGACCTGGCGGACTCAGCACGTGACTTGGCCAGCCAGGGTCGCGACAAGGTTCGCACCACGGTTTCTGCAATCCGCGGACAGGCAGATCGTGTTGTCAACTCCGTGCAGGAAGCTACCGGAACAGAAACTCGCAACCTCTAAACAATCCTCAAAGCAGCAAAATGCTTTTAGACGGCGGACAGGAATAACTGCTTTCCATAAGGGGTGGGTCAATTCCAACAAAATTGACCCACTTTGCCGTTGCGCATTCCTGTAGTTGGAAACTTCATGCCGACAGCGTTTGGACTCTCTTTGCTGTTATTCCCGAGGTCATGTCTGTTGGCAAGGAGTACGGATAATTTTTACTTCTTGGCTTTTCGTGCCTTCTCAATCTCTGCCCATCCCTTTGCGATACCCGGCAGATGCTCAATCACTTCATACCCGAAGAGCAGTTCATCCACGTAACCCATGTGGAGCATATCAATCATTCGGCAAAGGTAGGAACGCCCACACTGCCACCAGGTGAATTCATCGTCGACCATGAGCAGGTGCTGGACGGGGATTTTCTCGTGCTCAAGAAGCTCTTCAAGTTCCATTCCGTCGAGCAGCGTTTCATACACTCCATCAGCGACACGGCTCCCAAACGTCTTCGTGTTGTAATACTCCTTTACTTCCCAAATCGCCACCGGATTGATGCTGCTGGGGAATGCACCATCAACACGGCGGGATAGAGTCCTAACAGGAACACCATCCCGCGTGATTGTCGTGAGCACGCGGGGATCGTAATCACAAGTCGACTTGCCTATCGCTTGCTCGACCAACATGTTCACGATGCCAGTCAAATATGCTTGATCTGTCTTTTCGCCTTTCTGTTTGTTTAGTGGAATCGGGCATTTCGGCTTCAGCTTTTTGTAGAGTTTGTTAAATTCCTTCGCGACCCGTTCCTTGTTCATCAGGCGGGGACGAACGTATTCATTCAACACCTTGGCCCTGTGTTCGAAATATGCGTGAAGAGTTTTCCCGAACTCGGTTGGCTCGCCTTTGGTGTTAGCCACATGTGCAGCGGATAGACTCAATTGCTTCAACCCAGTGATGATGTCTTGGATGGTAAAGATTTTAATCTGTCCGGTTCCGCGAACTGTATATCCGAGTTCCTGACTGAGAGACCGGACATTTGCCCAGAAGTTCTTCGGCTGCTTTAGGAAACGTTGATCGGGCTTCACGAACCACTCCCGTCAAAACGTTTTACGAATTCAACAAGCGAAATGCCGCATGCTTTGCAGACCTGGTTGAGTTCCAGCAGGTCGAGCCGCCGTTCACCCGATTCATATTTGCTAATGTAGGATTGTGGCTGTTTCAGACGTGTGGCAAGGTCTATTTGACGAAGCCCCGCTTCATTTCTCACCTGCTTCAGTAACTCCAACAGTTGTGCTTGTCGGGTCCCTCTCTTTGCCATAAGAATTGTAGAATCATAGGAGGCCTTGACGCATATCCCAAAATAGGATATTGTTATTTCCGGCGAACAAAGAGGACGATGCAGCTTATACTTTTTGACGAAGCGACCGCCCCGCGTTTAATCAGACCCTTCAGTGCGCAGCTGCTCAAATGGATCGGTAACAAGCAGCGTTTCGCGCACGAGATTGTTTCGTACTTCCCGGAACAGTACAACCGCTATTTCGAACCATTCATTGGCAGCGGAGGTGTGCTTGCCACTCTATCTCCCAAGCGAGCAGTTGGATCTGATAATTTCCCGCCGTTGATTGAGATTTGGCAGACTCTTCACGATAATCCCGAATTGCTGAAGGATTGGTATCGCGAACGTTGGCACCGGATGAAACGAGCCGGGGATAAGGTCAAGGGCTATGAAGAGATCAAGGCGTCATATAATCACAAGCCCAATGGCGCGGACCTCCTGTTTCTCTGTCGCAGCTGCTATGGCGGCGTAGTGCGGTTTCGGCAGGGTGACGGTTACATGTCTACTCCCTGCGGCATCCACGAGCCGATTTCTCCGGAATCCTTCGCAGGGCGGGTTGACGAATGGCATCAGCGGACGAAGGGGACTACGTTTCTCTGCCAGTCATACGAGAACACAATGGTTAAGGCCGAAGAGGGCGATCTGATCTATTGCGACCCGCCCTACAGCCACAGTCAGACAATTTTGTATGGCGCACAATCATTCGACCTCGAACACCTGTTCCAAGTGACCGCTGAATGCAAGCGTCGAGGGGTCTACGTCGCTCTCAGTATTGATGGAACTAAGAAGTCCGGCTCGAAACTGTGTGAGCTTCCGATTCCCGACGGACTCTTCGAACGGGAAATCTTTGTGCACTGTGGTCGTTCTATGTTGCGCCGCTTTCAAATGGACGGGCAGACGCTTGAAGAAGAGCACGTATCGGATCGTTTGCTGCTAACCTATTGATCGATTTTTCTGTTCCGTACGATCATCGCGGCATTAAACATTTGTGTCAGACTGAAAGCCTTCCAGTTTCTTGCTTAACCTTCAAATTTTTCGAGGGGGTTTTACTCTTGACTATCCGAGCGAACAAATGGTAAATTTAGAGATTCGCTCCAGAGCGGAAAATAGCGCGGTGGACGGTCTTTGACAAAAGAAGCTGCTAGCTATTGGCTGCTAGTCTCCTAGCTGGCCAAATCCATGAACCCTACGCCAAACACTGCTTAATGCCTCAAACTCACGCCAAATTGGGATACCTTGGGACGACCCCTCTGAAGTGGACTGCACCCCAAAAATGAGACAGGGAAATAAGGGGCCGAGTACATTGAATGGAGACAGGCAATGGAAATGGCCCGAATACAGTACAGCCGAGAATTAAAAATATCGGCCATGCGGGCGCTGGATGCAGGTGAGACCAGCGGCCAGGTGGCGCGGAAGTTTGAGATCAGTCCCAAGCTGCTGGAAAAATGGCGAGCCGAGTGGCGCGCCCGAGGTGAAGCAGCATTTCCCGGTCCTGGCCGGAGACCGCGGCTGGAAACCTCAGCCAGCGAGCAGCAGCGGATCGCCGAACTGGAGCGCAAGATCGGCCAGATGGCGATGGAGAACGACTTTTTAAAAAAAGCGTTGCAGCATTTCAAGGAGCAACACCCTCCGGCCGTGGTCAGTGGCGAACGTGCTTGTACCGCCAAGTCCGGCAAACCGCCCCAAGCGGAGGCCAAGTGAAAAGCTGCTGCCAATGGGTTGGGGTGAATCGGGCGGGCTATTACCGGTCGCTGGCGCCGCCTGTGCCGGACCAGGAAGAGTTGGAGCTGCGCAGCCGGATCCAGGCCATCGCCGTGGAATGGCCGGCCTATGGCTACCGGCGCATTACCCGCGAGCTGCGCGACCAGTACGGTTGTCGTGAGAATCGCAAACGTGTGCTGCGTATCATGCGGGAAGACAACCTGCTGTGTCTTCGACGCAAAGCCTTCTGGCTGCCTACGACCAACTCGGCGCATCGTTGGCCGGTGTTTGCCAACGTGGCGGCGGAGTTGAAAGGCCGGCTGAGCGGGCCCAACCAGCTGTGGGTGGCCGACATCACCTACATCCGTCTGGAACTGGAGTATGTGTTTCTGGCCGTGGTGCTGGACGCTTACTCGCGCAAGGTAGTGGGCTGGGCGCTGGGCCAAACTTTGCAAGCCGAGTTGGCCCTGACGGCACTGCGCATGGCCGTGGCCCAGAGACGGCCAGGTCCGGGGCTGGTGCATCACTCCGATCGCGGCGTACAGTACGCTTGTGCCGACTATCGCGAGCTGCTGAGCCGGCATCAGATCCGGGGCAGCATGAGCCGCTCGGGCAATCCCTATGACAACGCCATGGCGGAGAGCTTTATCAAGACCTTGAA
>DASXCL010000028.1:0-24464 GCA_036491195.1 Candidatus Angelobacter sp. | reverse complement strand
ATTTCCTGGCCCTTGTTCTCAAGCGTGCAATTCCAATCGGAGCAGGTGATATCGACCGGCTTTACCTTGAGACCGTGCCGTTGTGCGTCTTTCACCAGAGTCGCCGGTGAGTAGAAGCCCATGGGCTGGCAATTCAACAGTACGCAAGTAAAGGCAGCCAGGTAACGCACTTTTAGGAATGCGCTCGCATACGCCGCCGCAATCAAGGAAAAGAGGCGATGCGTGCGCATCAGGCCTCGCGATGGATTGTCAATAGTCACTCTGTGAGTGTTCATAAAATTCTCCTACTTACACATACCTAGCTTGTCTCCGGTCCATCCAGCTATGATCTCCGGCACCCGTCGGCGCAGAACAAGTTTATTCCACGGCTTGCATGCCATTGAGAAGCACAATCAGCAACTCACTGGGCACCTGCAAATCGCCATCCTGCTTCACAAACGCGGTCCTGGTAGCGGGATCTGGCACGCGCTTAAGCTGCATAATAAGGGTATGAAATTTTGAGTCGCGTAGGGCATGGGCATAGCCTGATGCTCCCACGTACCCAACCCGGGTGTCGGCTTGGATTTCTGTGTTCACGATGTTCAGCGAACGCTCAACGCCTAGAGTAGCAGCCCTGATTCCGTCTACCTCCTCGCCACTGCTCGAATCCGTCGCCAAGATGTCAGCGCCATAGACTGGAGCATCGAGCGCCGCCGAGTGATCTTTCCATTCCGCGCGTTCAACGGTGAACGACAGCATTGCCGGTTGCTTCTTCTTCTCGTAGCGAACCACAGATGTTACTCGCCCTGTGAGCCTGGAATGTCGCGGGATAACGACAGCGCCGCTTGGGTCATGAACGTCAGCGGCAACCTCAAGCTTAACGAGATCACCAACTTTGGATTTCTTCGACGAAAGGGTCACCTTCAATATCGCCGGAATCCGCAGGGCGTTGGGGAGCTTTTGGGTGCTTATGACTTGGCCGGCGGCCGGGTTTTGTTGGGCCGGGCCAGATACGGAGGAAATCAAACTCGAGAGGCAGAAACCGATAATGATGCTTGAACGCACGATAGATCCTTCTTTCCGGAAACAAGTTGCTGCGCCCATATATTGCACACGCGAGAGCAGAGGCGAAAGATGCGGCACTCCTGGACGGAGTGAATGGAGGGTTGAAAAGTTACGCCGCCAGAGGCGGGTTAAAGGTTGGTGTTCAAAATCCAGTGCGTTGCTTTGCTGATACAGTTTGCAATCGTCTTGGTCGCGATAGGCCGCCAGCTTACCCGGCTAGCGGCCAGTTGCCACTAAATCTTGACATTCCCTTTTATAGAGCCCGCCCGTCACTCACAGTCTCGCCGCAATGGGCCCTCCGACAACCGCAAGGGCATGCTATCCACGGTATCCGAAACGATCTGGTCGTAGTGGTTGAGCTTATCCGTCACATCGTCAATTTCGGCATCAGTTATGGCGAGCCTTGATGCCCGTCCCTGTTCAAACGAAATGTCGCCAATGAGCAACCACGAACAGTCTCGGAAACCAGACCAGAGTGTTGCCGGCCACGTGATAGAGGATAGATACTGCCAGTGATTTCCGCCTAATAACATAGATCAGGGAGATAAATATTTCGCCAATGAATGCCGGCCAGAAGGCTATGTGAAATAGAGAAAACACGACGGAACTCAACACGATTGCCCATACGACATCCAGTCTTGTCAGTAGAGAGCGCAAAATCACGCCACGGCAAATCAGCTCTTCGATCACAGGAAGAATCGCTATCGTGAGCGTCATGTCCAAAGGGCTACCAAAACCGCGTTCGAGTGGAGGTTCAACCGCCAGAAAGCGCAGATTAATATCGACATAAACACACAAGGCCAGACCCCAGCCGAAACAATCGCCGTCAGGATTCCTTTCGGAGCTGCCTACTACAACTCAACCGGTGTGCGCTGCGGCCGTAAGGTACGGCGCCACTGGGTTGTGCCTGGATTGATTCGCTTCAACGGCGTTGGAGATTTCAACCCTGACCTTCCTGACCGCGCCATTGGCCATACGTTCGTGTGCGCCGGTTCGGGTTATGCTTGCCTGGCAAATCAGCGGGTTTCATGCTGACTTCGCCACTCACCACGCCGTCATACTCAGGTTTCGGCATTCCCTGAAGATATTTATCGAACCATCCGACGATGTGTTCAAGCCGCTCCACGCGATGCCACGGCTGTCCGGAGCGCGAAAGCTCGTGCGACTCGCCAGGGAAGCGCACCATGATTACCGGGCGCTTCAGGAACTTCAACGCGCGGAACATTTCTTCGCCTCCGGCGGCCGGCGGCGTGCGAAAGTCGGCTTCACCCAGCACCAGCATCAGCGGCGTGTGAACGTTCTGGATATAAGTGATGGGTGAGCGATTCACATAATCCTGCGGGTCCTGGAACGGGGGCGCCTTGAACCACGATGGCTGGAACAAAGTAAAGTCGGCGGCGTACCACCACGCGGCCCAGCTGGCAATATCGCGCTGCGCCACGGCTGCGGCAAACCGGTCAGTGTGTCCGACGATCCAGTCCGTCAGTAAGCCGCCTCCGCTGCCGCCAGTGACTCCGAGCTTTTTGGGATCGACGTAACCGCGTTTGAGCACTTCATCCACGCCAAGCATCAGGTCTTTGAAGTCGTCGCCGGGATAGTGATACTGAATAATGTTGCCGAACTGCTGCCCGTATGACGTGCTGCCGCGAGGATTGGGATAGAGCACGACATAACCTTTTGCGGCCATCCATTGAAATTCATGGTCGAAGACAAATCCGTACGCGGCGTGCGGCCCCCCATGAATGTTCAGGATCAGCGGATATTTTTTTTGCGCATCAAAGTCCGGCGGCTTCTGGATCCACGCGTGAATCTTCTTGCCGTCAAAGCTCGTGTACCATATCTCTTCCGGCTCGGTCAGGCTGAGCTGGGAGAAAAGTTTGTCATTGATGTGGGTCAGCCGGCGCGGTTGCGTACCGGCTTGCGCGCGGTCGATCCAATAAAGGTCGCCGATGTTCGTAGGCGTGGAGATCAGCACTACGAAACCAGATCCATCTTTGTTTGCGCGAAAGCGCTCTACGGCCTGGTTACCGTGCGTGACGTCGGAAATCTTGTTCGATGCAGTGTCAACTTGAATTAAATTGGCCGTGCCTTTGTTCGCCGTGGAAACAATCAGGCTGTTGCCGTCGGCAGACCACACGATGTGGTCTTGTCCGCCGGCGCGGGGTGTGCCCTGGTCGCCTCCGACGCCGCTGCAGACATCAAAGTCGTAACTGGCGGTCAGATTTTTCGGCTGTGCGCCGGCTGCCAAGTCCACCACCCAGAGATGGGGTTCGGTATAAGACTGCACCGGCTCGTTCACTGAGGCGCAGAAGGCCAGACGCTTGCCATCTGGACTGAGGGACATTTCGCGCGGCGCCATATTGATGCCAAGAAGTTTTGCCGGAGCGCCACCCGCGGCCGCCACGGAATAGACGTCGGCATGCGGGTGCTCATAAGAAGGATCGTCCACCTGAGTGGTGGTGAAATAAATCGTGTTTGAATCCGGCGACCACATGATGCCGTCTTCCTGGTACTTGCCGCTGGTGAGCTGTTTGGGTTTGCTCTCGTCTTCAGACCCCTGCTGCGTTTTGATCACCCAGATGTGCTGCGGGTGTTTGAAGTCAAGATAGCCGCCACCGTTGATGCGATAGACCGAGCGCGTGATCACGCGAACGTCGCTCTCGTGGTCGGCGTCAGCGGAGTCGGCGGTCTTGGCTGCTGCGGGGCCGGCTTCCGGCTTGTCGGTGGAAGCCGTTTTGTCGTCAGGTTTTTCCTCCGGCTTGCCTTCGGGCTTGGCTTTCGACGCCGCGTTTTCTTTTTTGCGCTGCTTGGCCAGGTCTTCCGGCGACGTGTCGCTGGTGAAGGCGATCATTTTGCTGTCGGGCGACCACACCGGTCCGCCCGCGCCACGCGGCAGATCGGTGATCTTCCATGATTCGCCGCCGCCGCTCACGGGCAGCAGGTAAAGCTGCGGTGACTGTCCGCGTCTCGGGCTGCCGGGGCCACCGGCGCCGCCAGCAGCAGGCTCAGGCGCGCGGGCTTCAGGCGTACGAACAAAGACCAGCCACTTGCCATCGGGCGACCAGCGCGGAGAAGAGTCGTGCTTCCCGTCGGTCATGCGTCGCGGCTGTTCGTCACCGCGCGTGCTCACGCTCCAGATGGAGGTGTCGTATCCGGTCTTCTTTTCGTCCACCGTGACTTTTACAAAGGCCACGCGAGATTCGTCGGGCGAGATCTGCGGGTCGCCGATCCAGTTGAATTGGAAGATGTCTTTCTCGGTGATCGAACGCTTTTGCGCTTGCGCAAGCGCAGCAATAGCCGCGGCCAGACAGAGCGAGATCAGGAGCAAAAGGTACTTACCACGGCGGACATTAGCGTAAGGGCGAGCCCGACCACCCCGGCGAGCCCGCTGCGGCAGGAGCATGCGCGAAGCATAGAAAGCGAAACCGTTCAGCGGTGTGGAGCGCAGCGCAGCGAAGCGACAGGAGAAACGAGGCATGAAGACTCCTTCAGGGAAACCTAACTTTATACGAGAGCAGGGAAGAGTTTGTCTACCGGACTGCGGGCTGTTCGCCATCGCCTTTATACAAGCCATCCGCGCTTATGAACCACATCCAAAATTTAATACGTTAGAACTAAGGTAAAGCCAAGGCAGAAAAAAGACCGCGTTCGCTATCTATGTCATCTCTCGCGAGAGTAGACTTTACACAAGCTGCAAGTCTTTCCATCCCCCAGGAGAAAATCAAAATGCAAGTCGGCCTTCCCCTTTCCATACCTTCTCGTTCGGAAAAATTTATGACCTTTACCATGACTGCGGCGCTGATGTTGTTTGCCGCCCGCAGCAGCAGCGCGCAGGTAGTGCGCCAAATTAACAGCGCAGGAACAACCCAGCCGGTGGCCACGCAAACAGGAGCGCCGGGCATACAAGACCAGGAAATCGATACCGCGCTGGCAGGCGATGATGGCGACGATGACCTCGGCGTCGATATTCAGGGCAATGTTTCCGGCAAGACCTCTCTTAACCGCTCAATCGCGCCCGGCCCCGGCCAGGGACCAGTAGTACCGGGCAATGGAAAAGCCAAGTCGAACCCGGAGATCGTTACCAGCTTCGATGGTTTGAACTTTTTCAATCAGCGTTTTTCCAACAATGGCAACCAGTTTTCGGTGGAACCTCCCGACCAGGCCTTGTGCGCCGGCAACGGCTTTGTGCTGGAATCGGTGAATGACGTTCTGAACGTTTACGGCCCGGATGGAACTTCGCTGCTGGGCGCCACCGATCTGAATACGTTTTACGGGTATCCCGCTGCCATCGATCGCACCAAGAACCCGCTGCTGTTTGGCCCCTCCATTACCGATCCGACCTGCCATTTCGATGCGGCCTCACAGCGCTGGTTTCATGTGGTGCTCACCCTGGATCGCGCGGCGCCGACCACGCAAAATCTGAACGGCAAAAACCACCTCGATATCGCCGTGAGCAATACCGCCAACCCGCTGGGCACGTGGACCATCTTCCATCTGCCTGTGCAGGATGACGGTACAGACGGCACGCCGAACCACGGCTGCGTGGCCAGGGTAACGATCAATGGCGTGGCGACGCTGATACCGGCGCAATGTCTGGGCGATTATCCCCACATTGGCATGGACGCCAACGGGCTGTATATCACCACCAATGAATTTGATTTGTTTAGCCCCGGCAGGTTCCACGGCGCGCAGATCTATGCCATCTCCAAGCAGGGCTTGATCTCCGGAGGCCCGGCCAACGTGGTGCAGTTTGATACCACGGCGCTGGCGCCCACGTTGCCGTTCGAGATCCAGGGCTTCACCGTATTTCCTGCGATTTCTCCCGGGACCGACTTCCGGCTTGACAACGGCGGAACAGAATTCCTGCTCAGCTCCCTGGCCGTGTTTTCGAATACTGGGGCATTCAACGAACTCGTCTTCTGGCAGCTCACCAATACCCAGTCGCTGAATGGCGCAAATCCGGCCGTCAATCTGATTACTGGAACCGTCAACACTCAAACCTACGCTGTGCCGTCCAGCTCCTTCCAGAAGGCCGGGCCGTTTCCGCTGGGGCAGTGCCTGGCGGATACCACCATCCCAGTTGGCGCCCAAACGGGCTGCTGGCGCTTCTTCTTTACCGCCGGAGGACCGTTCACGAATCCTGATACCAGGCCGCCCAGCAATGATTCCCGCATGCAGCAGGTTTCTTACGCCAACGGCAAACTGTGGGCTGCGCTCGATACGGCCGTCACGGTGAACGGACAGAACCAGGCTGGCGCCGCCTTCTTTGTTCTGCACCCGAGCGGAACGTCGGCCAGCGTGATCAATCAGGGCATCATCGCTTTGGCCAACAACAACGTTACTTATCCCGCGGTGGGGGTAAATTCCAGCGGGCGGGGCGTGATCGCCTTCACCGTGCTGGGCTCGGACCATTACCCCAGCGCTGGTTACACGTCGCTGGATGCCAAGGTCGGCGCCGGTGACGTTCATATTGCCGCCGAAGGAGCAGCCCGCCAGGATGGATTCAGCGGCTATTTCCCTGAGGTCAACCCGATCCGTCCGCGTTGGGGCGATTATGGCGCAGCCGCAGTGGATGGCAGTACTATTTGGTTTGCCAGCGAATACATCGCTCACTCCTGTGACCTCACCACCTACGTGGCCACCAACTTTACCTGCGGTAACACGCGCGGCTCGCTGGGCAACTGGGCCACACGGATTACCCACGTGAATGTGCAATAAACCAACTGGAACTTTTACCGCCGAGGGCCGGAGAGATCCGGCCCTTGAGTTTTTGGCGACTTTTGGCGCTTCGCTTCTCGGCCTGCGGCGAAAGAAAGGTTCGCATCACGGATGGTAACAGCCCGACTGAATCGGGTCACACCGTCGTAGATCTTTAACCACAAAGGCCCACGAAGGAACACGAAGTTAGCTCGCTGGATTTCGTGTTCAGGCAGATTATTCCTGGAAAAGCTCTGTCGTGATATGTCCGGGCCGCTCCTTCTACTTCCGATCTCTTTGTCCGCCCCCTTTTGTGTTCCTTCGTGTCCTTTGTGGTTAATCGGGTTTCTTCTCGCCCGGCAGGTCCGGTATGGGGTAATACGCTTTGCTGCCGCCGTTCTTCTGCACTTCCTCGCGGAACGTTGTGCCGTAATCTTTTTCGCTGGTCAAAGCATAAGCCTGGCGCTTGTAATTCCAGCTCTTCGGATTCAGGCGCTGGGCTTCTTTAAAATGCGGAATTGCCTCCGTCCGATGCCCGGACTTGTAGAGTTGCTCGCCCAGGCCAAATTCGGCGGTGGCCTGCGCGATGTTAGGATCGGGCGCGGTCAGCTTTTCCCGCAGATGGTCTTCACTCATCACATAGGCGCTCTTGTCGCCTTTTTCCACCCAGTCTTTTAGCGCGTTGAGATACGGCTCAGAATCCAGGCCGCTGAATTTCTTGAAGCGGTCGTCGACAAACGCCACTTCATTGGGGCGGACGATGCGGCCTTTCTCGTTGATCCACACGCCGGTAGGCACGTTGACCATGTTGTAAAGCTTGGAGACAACGTGCTTTTCGTCGATGAGCACGGTGTAGGTCAGCGGACCGATTTTCTTTGCGGTATCGATCGTCTCTTTCGGTAGATCAGGTTTGGACGCGGCATATTGCAGCGGGTCGATCCACGGGCCGGCGTCTTTGGCGCCGCCGGTATCCTGCGCCACGGAGATGATCTCAAAATTCTTGTCTTTCAACTGCTGGTAGATTGCCTGCCAGCCTGGCAGGTCAAAGCGGCACCCTCACCAGGAGGCCCATGTAACCAGCAGAATTTTCTTGCCGCGAAAATCCGAGAGCCGATGCGTTTTGCCCTGGAGGTCGGGCAGGGTAAAGTCAGGCGCTTGCAGGGAAGTAAGTTGCTGGCGCTGATCGGAGCGCAGTCCGAAATACCAGGTTGCGAGCGCCGCATCATGCGCCACCGGCTGGTGCACCAGATCGGCGAATGCCGTCATGTTGAACCACGTGAGGCTGGACTTGGATTGGCCTGCGTCTTTGTGGATGAATGCATCCTGCTTGGCCTTGGGTAGCGGAAAGCAGAGTTCGTCGCGGCAGACGCCTTGCGGCTTGACCTCAAACCGCGTGGCCCGCTTCAGGTCGGCCGTGGTGATCCAGAGCTGGCCGCCTTCTTCGCGGGCTGCGCTAACGTCAGTGGCTGCGTCGTTATAAACAATGGTAGCGCGGAGTTCTTTTGCTGCCGAAGAAACGGTCGCGAGCAGCAGAATCAGGAGCAGACCGGAACTCATACTGGCTTTCATAAATGGTCTCCACTTGTGGCTGGTAAAATTCCTACTTTCAAAATTTACATTCGTGTTTATTCGCGTTTATTCGTGGCCAACTCGATTTGCATCGGTTTCAATCCCAGATCTTCCAACAGCTCGGCATCTTCGTCCGGCGCGGGATTGGGCGTAGTCAAGAGTCGTTCTCCGGTGAAGATTGAATTTGCTCCGGCAAGGAAGCACAGCAAGATCGCTTCGCGCGACATTTGCTTCCGTCCCGCGGCCAGGCGCACCATGGAGCGTGGCATCAGAATGCGCGCGCAGCCGATGGTCCGCACCATGATGAGAGGATCGAGATCAGGTTCGTCCGCCAGCGGCGTGCCGGCAGCGCGAACCAGCATATTGATAGGGACACTCTCCGGATGCGGGTCGAGCGTAGCCAGCTGATGCAGAAGACCGATGCGGTCGTCTTCCGATTCGCCCATACCGAGAATTCCGCCACAGCAAACGGTAATACCGGCCTTGCGCACTGCCGCAATGGTGTCAAGGCGTTCTTGGTAGACGCGAGTGCTTATAATCGTCGAGTAAAACTCCTTGGAAGAATCCAGGTTGTGGTTGTAAGCGGTGAGTCCAGCTTGCTTGAGTTGAGCGGCCTGCGATTCCGTCAGCATGCCCAGCGTGCAGCAGACCTCCACACCCAGAGCGGCCACGGCGCGTACGGACTCCAGTACGGAATCGAACTCGCGTCCTTGCGGCGCCTGTCTCCATGCGGCGCCCATACAAAAGCGTGTTGCGCCATCCGACTTGGCGCGGCGAGCGGCAGGCAGGATCTCATCGCAATTCATTAGAGGTTCGCGCTCCACGCCCGTGGAGTAACGGGCGCTTTGCGGACAATAACCGCAATCTTCCGGACATCCGCCAGTCTTGATGGAGAGCAGCCGACACATTTGAACTTCATTGGCTGGATGAAATTCGCGGTGCAAGTTCTGTGCTTGCAGAAGAAGGTCCAGGAGCGGCTGATGATAGAGGGCGGCGATGTCCTGCCGCGTCCAATTCGTACGCATGGCTGCCCATTATAAATAAATGTGTATCGTCGCGACGGCGAATGGCGTCTTACGCCGCAGGGAAGGTTCTCTTCAGAAATTAATTGCTCGCGGCAGCCGTCATCCGCCCAACGGCATGTACGTGTATTTCCACTTTATCGCTCACGCGCAGGATAAACGTGCTGGGATTTTTCATGCCCCATTCCTGATACTTCACGGTAAAGCTGCCGTCGGCCGAGCCCGCGCCGTCTTGCAGTTGCACTGCCAGCGGCATCGTCGCCGGCCTGGATTTGCCGTGCATTGTCAGAGTGCCTTCCACTTCAATCTGCGATTTGCCTTCCGCCGCCACGGCGCCCTTGATGTGTTGCGGCGTGAAAACGATGTCGGAGTATTTCGGGCTTTCCAGAACGTCCTTATGCATCTTCTTGTCGCGACCGTCGCTGCCACTCTCGCCGCTGGCGGAATCCACAACCAGCTCGCCGGCGGCCTGGCCGGTGGCGCTGTCAAACTGCATGCTGCCGCGCTTCAGATGAAAGTCTCCATGGACGGTGTGGAGCGTGGAATCTACTGTGAAGTTAATCTTGGTCAGCGCTGGATCGAGCGTGAAAGTTTTTTGCTGGGCCTGGGCAAAGCCGGGGGTGAGCGCCCCGGACAGAATGAAGAATGCGATATGTCGAAAATCACGAACGGCCAAAAGCATTGATCTTCCCTCGTTTTGTCAAATGGATCATATGTCTGCGATCTTCACAACTCTTACGCTACCAGCATCTGCCAGCCCAGGTTAAGCAATCCGCTCGGGCCAAAGTCCTTGAGCCGCATTTCGCCTACGTGGACGGCCAGCATGCGCGCAAAAAGGCGCGGTTGCCGCGATAGCGCACGCAAGCTCCGGCTGCGCAGCCAGCGGCTCCGGTCCATCAACAACATGCTACGCGACATGAACTCCGGCAGGCTATTGATCTTGCCGTGCACAGCTGCGTAACTCGAAAGATCGCCGGCCGCCAGCGCCGACGCCAGCGCGAGCGCCTGCCGGAAAGCAAGCGCCATCCCTTCTCCGGTGATCGCGTCCACCGATCCTGACGCCTCGCCGATCAACGCTACGTTGCCGCGGCAAACCTGCTTCAGCGTGCGGGAAATACTCAACGCACCACGCGCCCTGGTTGTGCTGGTGGCATTTTGAAGCCGTGCCGCCAGTTCAGGAAACTCGCTGAGCCCCTCGCGGAAGGAATTGAACTTTGACCGCGAAATCAGCGCGACGCACACTTCACTGTTTCCCACCGGCGTCACGTAAGCCTGGCCGTTGCTGCCCCAATAGATTTCAACGTAATCGCTCCACGGACGCGCCTGAAAATGCTGGCGCAGCCCGATCCTCTGCGTGTGGCCGCTGCCGGCTGAAAGCCCTGCCCAGTCGCGCACGTGCGAATTTTGTCCATCGGCGCCCACGATCCACCGGCAACTGATCTTTCTTCCATTCACCAGGATGCCATCTTCCCTCATGGCCGATACGCGGGCGCCCCAAAGCATTTCCACTCCGCACTCCTGCGCTTGCCGCACAAACAACTGGTGCAGCAGCACGCGCCGGATGCCCAGGCCGCGTCCCTGCGGGAAGCTTGCCGCCACCGAGCTTTCCGGCCCCACAAACTTGATGCCATGAAAGGAACCCGTTTCGCATCCCTCCAATGAAATGCCCAGCCGGGCAAGAACCTCCAGGCTGTCCGGCATCAATCCTTCGCCGCACGCTTTATCGATTGGGGGCGTGGCGCTGTCCGCCACCATCACGCGCAGTCCATGCTGGCGCGCGGCAATCGCCGCCGCCATTCCAGCAGGTCCGCCGCCAACTACAAATACGTCAGTATCGAAAATTTGTCCCCTCCCTTTCACCAGCGTAGCAACAGAAGTTCAGAGCAGAATCCCGGCCCCATCGCGGCCAGAATGCTATAGCTGCCCGTTTTGCCGCGGTGATGCGCTAACACTTCCTGCAAAACCACCAGCACTGAAGCGGAAGAAAGATTGCCCATCTGGCGCAGGCACTCCCATGAAAGTTTGAGCGCGTCGGGCGCCAGTTCCAGGCTGTCTTCCACTGCTTCAAGCACTTTCGGACCGCCAGTGTGAATGATCCAGCCGGCAACATCACTGCGGCGCAGCCCTGATTCTGCCAGGAACGTATCTACATCGCCGCTCAGGTTCTCGCGAATCACTTTCGGGACGTCCGGAGAGAGCACGATATGGAAGCCAGTTTCGGAAATGTCCCAACCCATCACGTCTTCTGATCCGGGATAGAACACTGACTTGGTGGCCACAATTTCTGGTCCGCGGAAATCGGTGTCGCGGCCGGCCACCACGGCGGCCGCGGCACCGTCGCCAAACAATCCGGTGGAAATCATGTTAGCCACGCTCACGTCATCGCGCTGCCACGTCAGCGAGCACAGTTCCACGGCCAGCACCACCGCAACCTGGTCGGGAAACGCGCGGACACAATCGGCGGCCCGGGCCAGTCCGGCGGCGCCCGCCACGCAACCCAATCCGAACATGGGCACGCGCTTGATGTTGGGTGAAAGTCCCATGCGGTTCACCAGCCGGGCGTCAATTGACGGGCTGGCCACGCCGGTGACCGAAACAAAGAACAGTGCATCGACGTCGCGCGGCGCAATACCCAGCGGAGTAATGGCGCGGCAGATGGCGTCGCGTCCCAGCGTCTGTGCCGCGTCAATCCACAAATCATTGGCCTGGCCCCACGTCGTCACGCGGTCATAGGCTTCCAACGGGAGGACCAGATGACGCTGTTTCACGCCGCAGCGGGAATGGAGACGGTCCAATACTTCTGGATTATCCAGCTGCGACTGCCACCTTTCCTTCAGCGCTGAAGTAATCGCCTGCTGCTGGTATGTATTTTCGGGAAAAGCACTACCCGCACCGATAATTCGCATAATCACCCTGAGGACCTGAATTCGTTTTTCTCTCAACTACTCTTGCCGCCGCGAAACTCATTTCAGATGTTCACGGCCCGCCGCGCCAGATGTAGTGCGTCCATCCAGAATGAAGACGAAGAGTGCACCTCTTCCACCACGTTCTTTACCGCGCTCACAAATGCGGCAATCTGTTCCTCGCTCACCATCAGAGGCGGCGCGGCCTTCAGGACCATAAAGTTGTTGCCGCACATCTGAGTCAGGAAGCCTCTTTCGCGGAAAAGCTTGCTCACAACAATCTGCCCGAACATTCCTTCGTGGATCTTGCGAAACGCCTCAAAGGGTACGCGCAGCTGCCAGCTTTCCGGACGCCGGAATTCGATCCCATTGAGCATGCCCAGGCCGCGTACCTCGGCCACCATTTCATATCCGGATAGAGCATCCCGCAGCGACTGCCGCAGGTATTCGCCCAGCACGACGCAACGCGTCTGTAGCTCTTCGGCCTGCAGCGCTTTCAAAGTCGCCAGCCCAGCGCGCATGGCCAGGCCATTCTCGCTGTAAGTGGACGTGTGAATAATAGAGCGGCCCAGCGTGTTGTAAACCGCTTCGTAGATCTCGTCGGACATCAATACCGCGCCGCTTGGCACCAGTCCACCGCTCAGGGCCTTGGCCAGCACTACCATGTCCGGCTCCAGTCCCCAGTGATGCGCAGCCAGGAATGGCCCTGTGCGGTAGAGCCCGGTTTGCACCTCATCCAGGACGAAAAGCGTGCCGTATTTTCTGCAAAGCGCTTGCGCCGCCTGAAGGTAGTCTTGTGGCGGCACCCGGATGCCTGCTTCAGACTGGATTGGCTCGACCACGAACGCGGCAAACTTCTTAGTCGCCAGTTTGCTTTCCAACTCGGCAAGGCTGGCAAAGGGAACCTTCTCGGCTCCCGGCAACAAAGGGACAAAACCCTGCGCCCATGACGAATCAGCCATTAGAGAGAGCGCGCCGCACGTCAATCCGTGAAACGCTCCCGCGCAATACAGTAAGCCTGTGCGTTTTGTAAAAAGGCGGGTGAACTTGATGACCGTCTCAACGCCTTCGCTTCCGGAGCTGCAAAAATAGACTTTTTCCAGCCGTCCGCCGGCCAGACGGCAAAGCTCGGTTGCCAGTTCGCCGGCCAATTCCGGAACGTGGCTTTGCAGCATCGCAGGGCCGTTCCGGTCCAGTTCTTCGTGCAGGGCGGCCACCACGGCAGGAGGGTTATGGCCCAGGTTATGCACGCAATAGCCGGATAGAAAATCCAGAATCTTGTGGCCGTGCACCGTAAACAGCTCAGCCCCAAGGCAGCGCTTGTAGCGCACATTCATTTCCAGCAGGCTCAGTAATCTTACCCACTGTGGGTTGACATGATCGGAATAGCCGAACCGATCCGGCGAGTTGCTGGTTTTGACCGTTGCCGGCGCGTTTCTTGTCATTTCATCACCGCCAATAACTCATCCTTAAATCGTAGTTCATTCATCTGTCTTAAGACATTAAGAATTGTCTTGACTATACTCTTAAGATCATAAGAATTACAAATTCAGGCAATAGAAAGTGTCAGAAGGGAACGGACTTAGTGGTCGTCGCGGTCACGGTGGCTGCGCGTCCTTCCGATTGCAATCTCCCCCAGGGTGGACCGAACTACGCTGGAAACGGAGGGATACCGGATCGGGGCCTGGCTTTCTCTCCAAGCCGGAGAATCCTCCTGGGAAGGCTCGGAACCCTGGCGTGTGCTTGAGCCGCTTGTCATGATGTAGGCTGGCGTCTCCTGGACGTAGCGGCTTGTTTTCAGAGTAGTTAGAGAATCGGGGGTTGCTGATTGGGCGGCCATTCGATGAGAAGTGCGCCGCGCCACCTGCCCATGTGCTGCAGCGGTCTGCATGGTTCGTTCGATTGACACTTGTTCGGCGCTCGACTCGCTGAAACTCAGCGGAATTTCGACCGCCGGAGCCAGAATGCCCAAAGATACCAATACCGTCAGCCCCACGGTTGCGTGAGAAAACCGTCTCCACCAGGGCAGGGGTTTTGGCGCTGTGAGAATGGTTCGAATGCGCAGGCCCAGCGTCGCGGACGCGGCAAAATCGACCCCAAGCGAGAATCCTTCCTGCAACATCCGAAGCCGGACGAAGTAAGTAAGGCTGTCGGCGTAATCGGCCCGATCGCCCGGCCGTGCCGCAAGCACAGCCAGGTCGCACGCCAGTTCTCCCTGCAATCCCATCCATTTTCTGGCGCTCCAGATCGCGGGGTGAAAGAACAGGAGGCAGCAAATCAGGTCGCTGACGGCTGCCCATAGATAGTCCCGCCGCTCAACGTGGATTAGTTCATGGCACAGCACGTCGGCCACCTGCGTCGTGGGACCAATTTCCTCGCAGACTTCTGGCAGCAGAATGCGCGGTGTCCACCAACCGGCCGTTGCCGGCGATTTCAGGCCCGGCAGAATAACTAATCGGGCCCGCGATATTCGCAGGTCGTGGCAGATTTCCTGAAAGAGCCGGTTCAGGGCATCAGAAGGTTCGACAGCCCATTTCAGCAGGACCCGCATCCGGACGTGCCGCCAGGCTTCCATGACAATCATCCCCATGGCAGTGGCCAGATAAGCCAGACCCACAATCTGCACAACGACCACAATGGCGTGGCTCCATGCGAGAGGGACGAGAAGCGAATGCGTGGCAGAGGACGTTAGAGTCCCGGTAGTCGCGGCGCCGGTTGCTGGCGCGGAGAACACGCGCGCCTCGCGGAGAACGATCCCCAGCCAGTACGTTCCCGATCCCAGCAGAAAAATCATCCACACCAGGAAACGTTGCCGTGGTTTGCGCAGCAGTCGGTTCAACATCCAGCAGGCAAGATACCCCGCAATAACTCTCAGGAAGTAATTGAGGAAGACGGCGGCGAAATGTAAGCAGACCTCTGGACTCATTTTGAATAGACCCTGGCGCAAAAATGCGCCGGTCGGACTTAGTGCGGAAGCTCTCCTTTTTGGATGCGGTAATTGCGGATTAGGGCTTCCAATTCCTCTAGTTCATTTTCATTCACCGGGCCGGATTCCAGCAGGTTTACCAGCAGCTTAGCCGGAGAGCCGCCAAAGTTCTGCTCCAGCAGGGTCCGCACGGAAAGCCGTTCCACCCATTTGCGGGAAACCGCCGGCTCAAACACGAACACGCGGCCGCCGCCCGTGGTATGGCGCGCCAGGCCCTTTTCTTCCATGATTCGCAGAATGGTCTGCGTGGTTTTATAGTTGGGCGGCGAGGAGAAACTCTTGTGATGGATGATTTCTTCGATCGTGCCCGACCTTAACTCCCATAGCGCCTGCAAGATACGCAGTTCCGCTCGGGTGGGGGGGACGGGATTCTTTGCGCTAGCCATCGGATAACTCTTAAGACCTTAAGCTAGGAGATATCAGTCCGCTTGTCAACCATTGTTTCTGTGACTTTGCAAAATATAACCCGCAGCCGTGAATATGGCTGCGGGTCAGACAAATCCAGGATCGATCTAGAAGGTAAACTTCGCCGCCAGTTGGAACTGCCGGGTATTAAACGCGGTTCTGGGTGCTCCCACCGCGCCGCTGGGTCCAAAAGCGCCGTCGCCAAAGTGCGTGGGTACGGGCAGGCCGGGAACAAAGTCGGGCGCGCCGTACACGGAGAACACTTCGTCGATGTTGGCATGGTTCAGAAGGTTGAAGGCATCCACGGAAAGATTCAGGACCTTGCGCTCGCCTATATGCACTGCCCGCGAGACTCGCATGTCCACTGTCTGCAGATTGTCGCCGCGGTAGCTGTTGCGCGGCGAATTGCCCACGCGGTCGGTGACCGGGTTGCCGTCATTATTGGCGTCAAAGCCCACAAACAGCGTAAAGGGCCGTGCCGATTGTAAAGTGATAATACTGCTTAACTGGAAGTTGCGCAGGAAGCTGTTCTGCGGGGCGTCGGCCACAAAATTGGCGACAAAACGGTGGCGCGCGTCCTGGTTGGAATTGGCCCTTTCCAGGTTGCGCTGCGCGTTCGATTGAGGCGTGCTCACGAACGTGACAAACGTGCCGTCATCCAGCGTGTGGCTGAGCGTGTAGTTTGCGTTCAGCGAGAAATATTTTCCCGCCTTTTCGACCACCTGCAAGGTCAGGCCATGGTAGATCGAGTTGCCGGTGGAATCGGTGAAGTAGAAAATTCCGTTGGTCCCTGGCGATCCGGCCGGCGGCGCTGGGATGTTAGGGTCGCGAATGGCAAAAGCGTAAATGTCTTTTCCCGTGCCGGGTTCCACGCCCACAGGCGGGCCGACATTGAGATCAATGGGACGCACCAGTTTGTGTCCAGCCACAAACAGATAGCCGGCGCTGATTGTGAGCCCTCCGCCGATCGTGCGGTCAATTTCCAGGTTGGCCTGCTCGGTATAGGGCGACCGAAGATTGCGATCGACCGCTGTGCCGCCCTGGGCAAACAACGAGTTGTTGGGGAATGAACCGCTATTAATGAGGTTCTCAAATGCCGACGTCAACAGCGGCGGCGGCACCGTTCCTGGCGGCAAGGGAGATCCCGGCGGCGGCGTCGGGCATCCCGGGATCACGCATGGCGTAGGCAGGAAAATGCTGTTCAGCAGGTAGGTTCCCGTGGTCTGGTTTTGCACCATCGGCAAACCGGCGATGATTGGCGGCCTCTGGGGTGCGGGCACAAAGAAGAAGGTGAGGCTGTACTTGTCATCAAAGATGCCAAATCCGCTGCGGATCACCGTCTTCGAATCCGGGGCGTAGGCAAATCCGACTCTGGGCTGGAAGTTGTTGTGGTCGCCATTGACGAAGAAACCGAGTCCGGCTTCCACGTCATAGCGCAGGCCGTAGTTCACCGTCAGCTTCGGCGTTAGCTTGTATTGGTCCTGGGCAAAGAACCCGAAATAGCTGTGGTTCACGTGCACAAAAAAATTCGACGCTTCCGAAGCCAGAAAAGCGTTGTCCCAGGTTGTGGGCACCGATGGCGATGCCGCGTTGGGATTGAACGGCCCGGGACCAATAGGCGCTCCCCAGAAAAACGCCGCCAGGCACGGCGCCACCAGTCCAACTAGCGGCGCGGGACACGGTGTTGATCCCCAGTCGGTTTTGCCTGAGGCCAGCAGGTCGCCCAGGCTGGGGAAGATGATGCGCGCCGGAGTGAAGCCTGGCCAGATCACGAAATTGCGGACGTAGTTCGTATCGAATCCAAACTTCGCGTAGTGCTTGCCATGGACGACCGAGAAAGTATCTGAAGCCTGCAGGCGCGTTTCGTTGTAGCGGTCAAACGCTCCAAAGTTGTGCCCGAACAGCAGCAGGTTCGGCACATCCAGATTGGGCTGGCCGGTCACGCCCGCAAAACCATAGTTGCGCCGCGCCCACTGCAGCAGGAGAGAATTCACCTTGTTCTCGGTGAGCGTGGTTGAAAGCGTACCCACCAGGTCCTGGTCGCGCAGTGAGCCGTTGCGGCCGCTGCTGGGAGCGCCTACACCGCCGCCGTCCAGTGTCTCGCCTACCAGCATGTTCAGGTTCGTTGCGTCCTGGATGGAGTAGCGGGCGGAAAGACGGTTGTTGTCGTTCAACTGATGATCGATCTTGATAAAGCCGTTGTCCACGTCGGCCGTCTTGAGCACGTTCAGATTTTCCGGGGCAATGCCCAGGCTTGTTTTCAGCGCATTAATCGCGCCGATATTGCTGATCAGCAGGCCGGGGTATTCCGGCGACTGTCCGCGGCGCTGGCCTTCATAATTCAGGAAGTAAAACGTTTTGTCTTTTTTGAGCGGGCCGCCCAGCGTTGCGCCAAACTGGTTTTGCCGGAACGTATCAAAACCGGGCTGTGTGAGCAGCGGTTCGGCATTGAGCTTGTTGTTCATGAAGTACTCATAGACTGACCCATGAATGTCGTTCGTTCCCGACTTGGTCACGATGTTCACGATCCCGCCCAGCGCGCGCCCATATTCAGCGGCGAAACTGCTGTTTACCACGCGGAACTCGCTCACTGCTTCCTGTGAAGGCGTTGCCCGTTGCGAGCCGGTGGCGGTATTGATGTTGTCCGCGCCGTCCACGGTCACGCTGTTGTTCAGGTCGCGCTGGCCGCCGAAAGAAATGCGCGTGACGGAGGGATCGGTAAACGTCGATTGCAGGCTGATTCTTCCCGTGGTCACGCCCGGGCTGAGCAGCGCAAAATCCGTGAACAGCCGTCCTGAGATCGGCAGCGCCTGGATCTGCTGCGTTTCCACCACGTTGCTTACTTCCGTCCGCGTCGGCTCAATCACCGGCGCTTCCGTGTTGACCGTGATTTCCTGTGTGGTCCCGGCCACTTTCAGGTTCACGTCAATGGTCGCCACCTGCGCCACGCGCAACACGATGCCCGTTTGTGAGTACTTGGCAAACCCCTGTGACTCGGTCGTCAGCTCGTAATTCCCTGGAGGAACATTGGTCAGGATGTAAAAACCCACGCTGTTAGACGTGGTTTTATATATCTGGTTGGTATCGACGTTACGCAACGTCACAGCGGCTTTCGTCACCAGGCTTCCTGTCTGGTCGCGTACGGAGCCATTGAGCTGGGCCTCTGCGGCGCTGACCTGCGCGAACGCCGCGTTGCAGGAGAGAAAAAGAACAAGAGCGAACATGACTAACGCGGAACCACGTTTCATATTTCCTCCAGCGGGGAATGGAGTCTTATGAACGTCCGTTCGAAGTGCTGTCCTAAACCTGAAAAAGACAGCCCATTCGCTCGATCCGGGGCACCCATCCCTGAGCGGGCCATTGTCTTACAAGCAAAACAAATGTCAAGGGTTTAATTTTTATATCAAAGTAATTTGTCTGGACGCGAGACAGTCAGCGAGGAATGTTGCGTTACGCGAGGAAAATTCCCAAAAAGGAAAGGCGGGGCGGCCGCAACGATTGCGGCCTGTCCCGCTCGCAGTTAGTTTGTTGCAGGCTTCTCGGCCCGATCGACTACGAGAACCGGCAATGGTATCGTTTGTGGTTCCAGTTTCAACCCAAGCTGCTCCTCAATGGCGGAGAGCAGAGCGGCGTTATGCGCACTGATTGAGGTTACGGGCATTGTGGTTTCCTTTGCCCCGGTTTGTTCATTATTGTGGACCGCAGTTTCACCTCTCGGAGAAAACCTCAATGTGAAGTCATAATCGCCCGTGAGCCCTGTTCTGTCCACAACAGGTTGGTTTAAGTGCATAGCAAGGTTGTTCGCCACGAATGACATGGGAAGAGCCTGGACGATTACTCCGTCAGGCCCAAAATCAAACTTATGTGCCCCTGCCGGAAGTCCATCGCGGCCCTTGATGCCGTCGGGATAAGTATCTCCCGGTTTTGCTGCCTGAATTTTCGGTCCGTTCTTCGCGATCACCAGCACTTGCGCCGGTAGAAGCTTGTTTTCGCGATGGAGTGCAACCTTGAACTGGTCCGCCAGCAAGGTCTGAAACATCTGCTCCCGTTCCATCTTCTGTTGCTCCGGGCTGAGCTTCTGCAACTCGGCAACAGCGGAGCTGTCCAGTTTCGCTTCGACATTAAACCTGGCGGTTGCAATCCAGTCTGGTCCACCTGAAATCTGGCTCTCCTGGACTCCATAAGCGAGTTTTAAAAGTTCCTGTAAGGTTAGGTTCTTGGCCGTGAGGCTGTCGGGCGTGAAAATTATTCTGGTCTGGATAATCCCGTTTCCAGTTTCGCCAGGTGTGATTGAAACGCGCTGATACCCCCGAGTAAAAACAAACGTCTTTGCGGCCATATCCTGACCGGACGACTGCGGCTGGCTGTGTGCCGGCTTTGCCAATCCAAACCCAATCGGCAGCGCGATGGCCACCACTCCGGCCGCGCTGAGTAGCAATTTCTTTCCAAAGTTCAGTTTGTGGACAACAGTCTTATTCATAATATTCGCTATCCTTTTCTTAAGATCGGAACCGGTAACTCCTGCAACGCAAGCCAGCGGAGACCCCACACAGAACTCACAAATCTTCAAAATGCTTTCGGCATACACCTGCGGCTGGCTTCCCAGTTGCAAAACTTCTTCATCGCACGCACGTTCGCGCTCATCCACCATGCGCGCCCCAAGCCACCACACCAGCGGATGAAACCAGAAGATGGCTTCAATTACCATGTGGACGGCTGCCGCCAGATTGTCATTGCGGCGCACATGCCACACTTCATGCGCCAGAATGGCTTCCAGATGAGCATCTTCCAGCCGGTCTGAAATCCCGTGAGGCCACACCAGCACCGGTTTCACAATGCCGAGAATTCCCGGTTCCAGCGAAGCGCGTGACAGAAAGATTTCAATCTTCCTTCGTATTCCTCCTGCTTGCTCCAGTCGGCGCAGCACCTCCACTTCACGGCCTTCCTGTAATGGTCTGGCATTTCTGATGTCCGCAGAAACCCGCCGCCAGCGCGCGAACCATATCGTCAGCACCACGGCGAACCCGCAGACCCATGCGGCAGCAAGAATCGCCGGAAGGCTCGCGAAGACCATTTGCAAAGATGCCCGGGAGCTTGACTGCTGCCCGAACGGCTGGCTTACCTGCTCTATCACAAAAGCGAGAGTACCCCGTGTCGACGCAGAGCCGCGTGACCACGCCATGCGGCTGCCGAGGCTGGTGAGAAGAGAGAATGGAACCAGAAATTTCAGTGACGCTGCCAGCCACAGCCAGTAGCGGGCGTGTGCATGGTTTTTGCGCAGCACCAGCGTCAACAATCCGGCTGCGACGGCGAACAGCGTCGATTGCCACAAATGATTGCCCAGCGCCGGCGCCAGGGCAGTCCACGTCGCGGACAAATATTGCGGGATCATTTTAATTTGTCCTTTCTTTCCAGCTGTCGCAGAAGGACTTCCGCTTCTTTCACGTCCTCCAGCGTGAGCCTGCCTGATTCAATCAGGTGCGCCATCACCGGTTGGGTCCGGCCGCCGAAGAGCGAGAGCAGGTCATCAATCAATTTCCGCTGTGCCGCGTTGCGCGAAACCGCCGCCGCAAAAACATGGAAATTACCCACTTTCTTCACCCGGCGCACTGCTTTCTTCGATTCCAGCCGGTAAACCGTTGTCTGGATCGTCGTGTAGGCCGGCCTGTTTTTTTCGGGGAAGCTTTCCTGAATCTCGCGGATGGAAGCTTCGCCGCGCGTCCATAGCGCTTCCATGATCTGAAGTTCCAGTTTTGTCAGTTTTGGCAAAGTCATAGGCTGTGTCCACTACTATGTACGTCTGTTAATCTACTACATACGTTTGTTTTGCCAATAAGAAAATGCCGGCGGCAAAAAAATATTTTTGCTTACGTTCTTATTTACGGGGCCGGTGCGGGCGGGTTGATCGCCACCAGGGTTGGCCGATCGTAGAGTTGAATACGCAGGGTTACCTGCTTGCGTTTGTCAAAAGCTACCTTGTCTATGGGATACGAAAAAATCGCCACCCCGTTAAAAGATGTCTTGGTGGGTATCTTCAGGTCTTCTTTCAGCCAGTCGGCGCGCGCATCCGCCAGCGGCGGAAACGCCTCCATGTAGCGCGGAGCATCCACACTTGGAGCGGCCATGTCAGAGTATTTCTTGCCGTCCTGCATCTCCACCTCGGCGTGGATATCCTTGATCCACAGCGGCCCTTCCACCTGGTTATCCAGCTTGACCTGAATAGCGACCATGGTATTGCCTTGCTGGTCCGCGGACGCGACTTTTGTGATCGCCAGAGACGCGCTGGGTTTTGTTCTGTTGGATAACACCACTACCGCTACCAGGATTCCAACCAGCACCATGGCCACCAGCAACGGCACGATCGGCGGCAGCGTCCATTTGGCGCTATCCATTTCTTCCGTGATGGGAATATGACCGGCGTTCGGCTCCGCCTGCCGCGGGGAGGTCGGCTTGGCATTGGGCTGATTGCTCGGCGGTGGCGGGGTGGGGTCGTCAGGCATAAGTTGCTCCGCAAACAGAATACTCTTCTGAGATGCTGAAATCACGGGCGGCGCAAGAATACTCGGGCGCGAAAATGACGGATCGCCCAGCTCGACTTAGTTAATCTCCGCTAATACCGGCCGGCCGCGCCTCACGATCTTTGCGAACTCCGCCGCCGGCAGTGTATTGAGCACGTCTGGCCGCGTCAGCCATGCCCGGCGAAGCTGCAAAACGCCATAGCGGATCTTTTCCATGTGCGACGTGTGGTGCGCGTCAGTATTGATGATGAATTTCACGCCCTTGGCCTTGGCCATGCGCAGGTGCTGGTCGCGCAGATCAAGCCGGTCAGGATATGCGTTCTGCTCCATCGCGACGCCGGCTTTGGCTGCGGCGGTAAACACTTTGTCGTAATCAAAGCTGAAGCCATCGCGGCGCAGCAGCATGCGTCCCGTCGGATGTCCCATTAATGAGGTATTCGGGTTTTCAATCACCCGCAGCAGACGGTCGGTCATCTGCGGCGGTTCCTGGTTGAAGTGGGAGTGTACGCTGGCGATCACAATATCCATCTGCTCCAGTACTGAGTCGGAAAGATCAAGCTCGCCGTCCGCCAGTATGTCCACCTCAATGCCGGCAAAGATCGTAATGCCCTCGATTTGCTTCGATGCCGCGCGGATCTTCTTGATGTGCGCTTCGGCGCGCTTGTCATCCAGGCCGTTGGCGAAAGCCAGGTTCTTCGAGTGGTCAGTGATGGCCATGTATTTGTAACCGCGTTCGCGCGCTGCCAGCGCCATCTCTTCAATCGTGCATTTGCCATCGGTCTCGACCGTATGCATGTGCACGTCGCCCTGGATATCAGCTTGTGTGATCAAGTCCGGCAGCTTGTCTTCCGCTGCGGCCTGAATCTCGCCGCAATCCTCGCGGAGTTCCGGCGGAATAAATTTCAACCCGAGTTTCTCGTAGATCTCCTCCTCGGTTTTTCCGGCTACGCGCTTGTTATCTTCCACCCGGACCAGCCCGTATTCATTGAGCGTAAAGCCTTGCTTGAGAGCGCGCTGGCGCAGTTGGACGTTATGGTTCTTGGAGCCGGTAAAGTATTGCATCGCCGCGCCAAAAGAATCCGGCGGAAGCAGACGCACATCCACCTGCATGCCGCTCCGCAGTTTGATGCTCACCTTGTTCTCGCCCTTGGCCAGGACTTCAAGAATTCCCGGAAAGTTGACGATCCGCTCAATCACGGCGTTGCGCTGCGAATCCGTGTCGCAGCATTTTCCCGTGACCAGCAGGTCAAGATCGCCCACGGTTTCGCGGCCTCGACGCAACGATCCCGCAGGCGTAACCTTCTCCACGCCCGGCAGCCCTGCCAGGAATTCCGTCATCTTGGTCGCAATCTCATCGGCCGTGTTCAGCAGGAACCGTCCGGTCAGCTGCCGGTAATTCTCAATCGATTTCAGTATCTTCTGTTCTGACTTTTCGCTCAACCGCGGCAGCGTGCGCAATTTGCCTTCGCTGGCCAGCTTGGCCACACCTTCTACGTCGCAAATCTGGAAGGCGTCCCAGATCAGCGCGATCGTCTTCGGCCCCAGGCCGGAAATCTTCAGCAGCTCCAGCATCGACGGGCGGAATTTCTGCAGCATCTCTTCATGCATTCCCAGTTTGCCGGTTGTCATAAGCTCGCGGATGTTTGCCGACATTCCCTTGCCGATCCCTGGAATCGCAAGCAGCGCCTTCTCATCCTGATAAAGCTCTGCCACCTGCTGCGGCCAGCCTTCCAGCGCCTCTGCCGCGCGCTCATACGAGCGAATGCGAAACGGGTCCGCCGACGCCACCTTCATCAGGTCAGCGGTCTCATAAAAGATGTTGGCGATGGCTTTATTGTCCATGGGGGCACATCTCGAGCGTAGCGAGAGAACCCTATTGTAACGATAGCGGAAGCCTTGTGCAGGAACGACAATCGGTAAACTTGAAAAGCCTGACGATGATAGCGATCTCCCACTTCGACAAGTTGAGATTCTGAACAGCTAACGAAGAGCCGCTATGTGTCCCAGAATTATTCGTTACAATAGCGATCTCTCGCTCCGCTCGAGATTTTAAAAACATGCCCACAATTCTGGTCAACGGCGTGAGCCTCTTCTACAAAGAGTCCGGCAGTGGACCGGAAACCATCGTCTTCTCCCATGGTCTGCTGATGGACCACGCCATGTTTGAGCCGCAACGCGCTGCTTTTGAGAAGCAATACCGCGTGATCGCCTATGACCACCGCGCCCAGGGGCTTTCCGACGATCCAGGCTATGGCGCTGCCGGAGGCAACTCACCGGATCGCCAGTACGGCTATGACATGGATACCCTGGCCGACGACGC
>DASXCL010000027.1:0-61513 GCA_036491195.1 Candidatus Angelobacter sp. | reverse complement strand
GATCGAGCTATCCGCAACGTGATGACTTTCGCGGGATGGCAACTCCAGCAGGCAGTCAAACTGGCTACGTTGAACCCGGCAAAGCGTCTGGGCATCTCGGGCCAGAGAGGTCTGCTGGCGCCGGGAAGGCGGGCTGATTTGGTTGTGCTAACGCCGGAAGGAGAGGTGGTTCACACCATCATTGGCGGGGAGATAGCGAATTGATGTCACTTGAGCCCGACTGGCAACGCTTTTATTCATGTGTTCAAAACGGCCGGCCGCGGCGACAATTATAAATCCGGAGAACAGCATGATGCCTCGCAATTATCGTCGGCGCTTGTTACCCGTTTTGATGGCAGCGGTCGCTCTTTGTCCCACGCTCCAGGCGAAAAACAAACGCCAGCAAGCCCAGGTGATTGGCTACTTCACTGAGTCTGGTGCGGCGTCCGGCAAGTATCCGGTGAAAAGTGTTGTGACGAGTGGGGCGGCCAGGTTGCTTACGCAACTGGACTACGCTTTTGGCCATGTAGCAGGTGACGAATGCCAGATCGCGAACCGGGACGCGGCACTGGACCATGAGTACGATGCTTCCACCAGCGTCGACGGTAGTGCTGACCCGCAGGGTCCAAACCAGCTGCGCGGCACGTTTCATCAGCTTCAGGAGCTGAAGCATCTTTATCCTAATCTAAAGATCCTCATCTCTTTCGGGGGTTGGGGCCAATCCGAGGGTTTTACCAGCGCGGCCAGTCCTGATCATGTGCGCGATTTTGTTCGCTCCTGCGTGCAAACCTTCATCGCCGGTCATTTCGCCGAAGGGATTGAAGGAGCGGGCATTTTTGATGGCATCGATATTGATTGGGAGTATCCGGTCGAAGGCGGCGTTCACCAGGGGCGTCCTGAGGACAAAGCAAATTTCACCGCTTTGACCGCCGAATTCCGCCGCCAACTGGATGCAATACGTCCCGGATATCTGCTGACCGCCGCACTGCCGGCAGAAGAGGAGTACTACAAGAATTTTGAGCTGAAAGAAATCAGCAGATACCTGGATTACATTTCGATCATGGCTTACGACCTGCATTGGAACAGCGAGCCGACCACGAACTTTCACAGCGCGCTATTCCATGATCCGGCTGATCCGTCCACGCCCCCTCTGGACAAACGCTATGGAGACTATGCGCTCCGTGGCTTTTTGCAGGCGGGCGTGCCGGTGAAGAAAATCATCTTTGGAGTACCCTTCTACGGCAAAGGCTGGCGGGGCGTTAAGGATGGCCATCATGGTCTTTATCAGCCTGCGCTCGTACCCGCCGAGTCTGGCGGAAGTTATCGCGAATTGAAAGAGCTGCCGCCGGAGGCTGACCGCAAATATTTTCACAAAGCTGTAAGCTGTACTGTTTGGAACAATGCAATCTTCTGGAGCTATGATTGCCCGCAATCGCTGCACGCGAAGATGGCGTACATCAGACGTCATCATCTGGGTGGCGTGATGTTCTGGGAACTCAGCCAGGACAGCCCCAATCTGGAGCTACTTCATATTTTGGCTGGAAGAGAGTAGTGAAGATGGCTCCGCACCCAACAACTCTGCGCAACCGATCAGGGTGGGAGGTCGGCAACCATGGAACAAGTGCAACAATCAAGCGTAATGCTCATTGCAACAGGATGAAGGGTAAATGAACAACTTAGGCCTCTAATCTCTCAAAAATGGAAAGATGGGCAGATTGGCAAGTCAAAAAAAGAAGAAGCAGGTTATGGTGGTGGATGCAGTCATCAGCGAACCCGCCTCTGCCGAAAATTCCCGTTAACAGGGAAAAATACAGGGAATTTTGCCGTGCTGAGCGGTCATATCTCGTTTATCCCCAGCAAACACTGGAGTTAAACGGCTTCCAGAATGAAATCGTAACAGGGAATGAGCAGGGAAATACAGGAGGGAGAACAGGGAAAGTGCACCACAGAACAGGAAATCTCATCCTACTCCGATTCGCGCTCTCATTTCTTGCGAGACCGCTCCACTGCAATGCGGTGTACACGTAGTAAGCTATCTTGTTCAAGAAGCATTGTTAATCCGTAGCGAACATCTTTGTGTTTTCGTGCGAATTGCAGGGAAATAAGAGGAGAGATAACAGGGAAAACTCTCGCTCGAAGAGGCTCTGCCTCTCTCTTGTTCAACAAATCCACAGCACTCATTTTTTTGTCGACGCGAAGAAATCCTCCTTTTTGAAGAAATCCCAATTCAAAGAAAGTACCGGCAGTAGTATTCCAAGTTGATGAGTAGTGCCCAGGTTCGTGGCTGGCCGTTGAAGAAGATCAGGAAACCTGATCGAAGCGTTCAGTAGCCGCTGTTGAATCAAAGACGCCAGAGGAGCCGATGGGCCTCGGAACGTGCCAGGGGCTGGCGGCTTGGCTGCTCCCGCTGCGGGAACACGGCGGAGCCTGTTATTCAGCAAATCCAAGATCAACAGTGCTCCTGATTGGTCAATTGCCACCGCGATCGGTTCGGCAAGCTTTGCTGCGGCTGGTGCGCCGCCATCACCGCCAAATCCGAGGACTCCGGTTCCCGCAATCGTAGTGATTGTCCGCGTGGCCGCATCGATGCGACGTATGCGGTTGTTGCCTAAGTCGGCGATGAACAGATTGCCAAAGCCATCCACGGCCACCCCGGTCGGAAAGGACAATTGAGCATTAGTTGCGGAGCCGCCATCACCACTAGATCCGGATATTCCTGTACCAGCGATGGTAGTGATGATCCCGGTCGACGCATCCACCCGGCGAATGCGATTGTTGCCTGTATCAGCGATCAGCAGATTACCCGAACCATCAATAAAGAAGGAGAATCCAGGGTTGAAGTTCAACTGGGCAGCGAACGCAGGCCCGCCGTCTCCGCTGAAACCAGCCACGCCATTGCCGGCTATGGTTGTAATAACGCCGTTAAGGGCGTCCACCCGGCGGATTCGATTGCTGAGATCGGCGATAAACAGGTTTCCGGATCCATCCACCAGGGTCATTCCCGGCCCGTTCAAAGAGGCTGCCGTGGCTGGCCCGCCATCGCCGTTAGTTCCTGCTGTTCCATTGCCGGCCACGGTAGTGATGATGCCCGATAGGGCATCAATCCGGCGGATGCGGTTGTTGGAGAAATCACTGATGTAAATATTTCCCGAGGCATCCGTGGAGGCTGATTCCGGATTGTCCAGGCTGGCGCTGGTCGCCACGCCATTGTCGCCGGTGAACAGGAAAAGTCCATTTCCCGCGATCATGGTGATCAGTCCGCTGGAAGCATTCACGCGGCGGATCCGGCTCAGGTTTGTGTCCGCAATAAGGATGTTGCCCGAGGGATCAAAATGAACATCCTGAGGGAAATTCAACAAAGCGCTTGTGGCCGCCTGGCCATCGCCGGTAAAGCTAAGCCCATTTCCAGCCACAGTGCTGATGATAAGAGTAGCAGGATCGATCCGCCGAATGTGGTCGCCAAATTCTTCGGTAATCAGAAGCCCGCCTTTGTTGTCCAGAGCCAAGAATTCCGGTGTCTTCAGGGCGGCCGAGATCGCAGGGCCGCCGTCTCCGGTGGAGTTGAAAATGCCATTTCCCGCGAAAGTGCTGATCACGCCGGTAGCGGCATCCACCCGGCGCACACGCAGGTTCAAAGGATCTGCAATATAAAGGTTACTGGCAGAATCCAGAGCCAATCCGAGTGGGTGCATCCCCGCCGCAGTGGCAGGACCACCGTCTCCGCTAAACGTGGTGGTCCCATTCCCGGCAATGGTCGTGATGATCCCGGTAGAGCTATCGATGCGCCGTACTCGCTGGTTGTTCGTATCGGCAATAAAGAGGTTGCCTACAGCATCGAGCGCGACATTTTGCGGGCCGAGTAACTGAGCGGCTGTAGCCGGTCCGCCATCGCCAGTGAAGCCGGCTACGCCTGTGCCGGCGACCGTGGAGATGATGCCGGTGGCCACATCGACACGTCGTATACGGTGCGCCCCGAACTCGGCGATAAACAGGTTCCCGTTTTTATCGAGAACGACAGCATTTGGTGTAAACAATCCGGCAGCCGTGGCTGGACCGCCATCTCCTGGTACTGATGTGCCGCCTCCAGCCACCGTGGTGATGATGCCGGTAACGGCATCGACTCTGCGGACATTCAGGTTGTCAGGATCCGCGATGAAGAGATTCCCAGATGAATCGACCGCCACGCCCCTCATAAATAGTCCTGCGGCGGTCGCGAGCCCGCCATCGCCGACCGGCGATCCCGTGCCATTCCCGGCATAGATCTTCAGATTGCCTGAAGGATCTACTTTAAACACGCGTGTCTCCGCCGCGGAACTGATGTAATAGTTACCAGCGATATCTGCCGCTATCCCTCTCGGCCTGCCAATCTCACCTGCGGTGGCGCTTACATTGGTGGGCGGAGTGCCGCCTCCGACGATAGTTGAAATCGCGCTGGCGCCAGTAACAAAGCTCGAGGAAAAGGTATTGATGGTTAAACCAGTAAGATCCGTAACTCCGTTGGTGACAACAATCTGATAGGAAGTAGAGATCAACAGAGGCACTTGAGGCGTGAAGGTGGCCACGAGGCTGTCCGGCGATACACTGGTAGCACCGTTCAGCAGAATTCCACCTGGAGCAACCACCTCGAACGTGCTGGTGGTGACCGTCAGCGGGTCGATCCGCTCGCTGAACTGCACCTGCAATGCCGTGTTCACCGGCACCCCGGATGCTCCGTTCGCCGGACTCACCGCCACCACCGTGGGACGGATCAGGTCGGCTCCCGTTCCCGTGGTGAAGCTGGCCGCCACCGGCGCAGGCAGCGGGTTGCCGCTCAGGTCCTGCACTCCCGCCACGCTGATGCTGTACTGCGTGGCCGCATTCAGCGGGGCCGCAGGCGTCAGAATCAACGTCCTCTGTCCGTTCGTCAGGCTCTTGACCGCGTTCACCGGCCCTCCGGCGTTGCTCAACTGCACCTGTCCCAGCGTCAGGCTGTCGATCGGCTCATTGAACGCGATCACCACCTGCGCGTTGGTCGGCACTCCCGTCTGCTGGTCCGCCGGGCTGATGCCCAGCACCCCCGGCGCCGTCACATCCGCCGCCGTTCCCGTGGTGAAGCTGAAGTTGCACAGCACCGAACAGTTCACCACGTTCCCCGCCAGATCCGTGATCCCGCTGGTGAAGAACAACGAGTAGCTGCGCGATACCGCCAGCGAAGCATCCGGCACCAGCATCGCCGTCAGCCCATCGGCGCTCGTCGTGTAACTGCCCGTTACCTGCAGCCCCGTCACGTTATCGATCAGCCGCAAGGTCGCGCTGTTCACCGTTCCAGGATCCACCGCCGCGTTGAACTGCACCGCGATCACCGCGTTCAGGGCCACATTGCCGGCTCCGCTCGTCGGGTTCGTGCTGATCACCCCAGGGACCGTCGTCGCGGCCACCGCGCTGGTGGTGAACTGCGTCGTCTTTCCGATCACCACGTTCCCCGCCAGGTCCTGCACCCCGGAGATCGTGATCGTCATCAGCGTGTTGTCCGGGAACGGCTCCAGCGGCGTCAGCACCGCTTCCGTGTTTGCCGAGTTGAAGCTGATGCTGGAGGCCACCGCCGTCTGTCCGCCGCCCGCCACCTGCACCGTCGCGGCGTTCACCCGCAGCGGGTTCACCGGCTCGTTGAACCGCACATGGATGTCGGCATTGACCGGCACTCCCTGTCCTCCGTCCGGCGGCGACACCAGCGTCACCACCGGCCCCGCCGTATCCGTGGTTGCCGAGATGATGAAGAAGGTGTTGGAGAAAAACGTCTGTGCCAGTCCGTTCACTCCCTGGATCCCCGTCGTCGTCTGCAGGAAGTACTGGCTGTTGGCCGCCAAAGGCGCATTGGGCACAAAGCGGATAATCGTCCCCGTCTGGTCCAGCGTGATCGTTCCCGCCACCACGCCACCGTTGCCGAAGTTCTGCCGCAACAGCACCGTGTTGGCGTTCACCGAGTTCGGGTTCAGCGCCTCGTTGTACTTCAGCTCCACCACCGCGTTTTCCGGCACTCCCGTCGCTCCGCTTACCGGACTGCTGGCCACAGGCTGCGGTGTCACTCCCGTCGTATCCACCGCCGTGCGGAACGATCCCTGGTAGGCATTCACGAAGCTGCCGTCCGTGTCCAGAGCCGTGCTGTCCAGAAACACCTGAATCAAGGCATTGCTCTGCCACGGCGCCGCCGGCGTGAACTCCACAATCTGCCCGCTCCCGCTCAGCTTCACCGTTCCCTGCGTCAGCACCCCGTTCTGCGACACATGGAACGCTCCGTTGACCGTCGCCGAATTCAGCGCCTCATTCACGTACACCACCACGCTGCTCGACAGCGGCACTCCCGTGGCTCCGTTCCCGGGCCGCTGGTTGGTCACCGAGGCATGCGCCGTATCGAACGTCGCTGCCGTCGTGAACCGGCTGTTGAACTCCACCAGGCTGTTGCCCGCCAGGTCCTTCACCCCGCTCGTCGCCGCCACCGTGATCAGCCTGCTGGCCGGCAGCTGCCCTGAACTTAACGTCACCGTCTGCCCGTCCGAAGAGATGCTCACGCTGGTCCCCAGCACCGTGCTCCCGGAGAACAGCGCAAAGGTGCTGCTGTTCACCGTCGAGGGATTCAGCGGCTTGGAGAAGTTGAGCACCGCCGTTGCGTTCAGCCCGATGTTCGCAGCTCCGTCGTTGGGCGTCATCGCTACCACCTGCGGCGCCGTCGTATCCACCGCCGCTCCAGTGGTAAACGAGCTGACGAAGGTGTTCACCCCGTTGCCCGCCGGGTCCTGCAATGGCTGCTCGACGATCACCTGCCAGCTCGTGTTCCCCGCCAGCGGCGTCGATGGCGTGAAGCTTATCTGGTTGCCGTTCACTACGTATGTCCCGGCTACTCGGATCCCCGCTCCCTGCACGAACACCGTGTTCTGGTTCACCGTGGTTCCGTCCACCGGCTTGTTAAAGGTCAGCACCACGCTGGTGTTGGCCGGCACTCCTGTCGCTCCGTTCACCGGGCTCACCGTCTGCACCGTCAAGGCCGTCTTATCGGCCACCGCCGATGTCCCTGTGGTGAAGCTGCTGGTAAACGGCGTCACCAGGTTCCCCGCCACGTCGCTGAAGCCGCCCGCTGATACCGCATACACCGTGCTGGCCGAAAGCAGCGCGCTTGGTGTAAACGTCAGCGTCCGCCGATCAGAACTTACCGTCATCGTGCCTGATACCGGCGTCCCATTGGCCGAAACCGCGATCGCTCCATTGCCCACCGTGATCGGGTTCACCGCGCTCGTCAGCAGCACGCTCACGTGCGCGTTCACCGGCACGTTCGCCGCTCCGTTGGCCGGGCTCACCGCCGTTACCTGCGGCCCCGCCGTCGCCGTTGCCAATCCCGTCGTGAGGTTGGAAACGAAGAAGCTCAGCGCCTGCCCAGTCAGGTCCGTCACCCCGTTGGTCACGATGATCTGGTATGCCGTCTCGCTCACCAGCGGCTGGTTCGGCACGAACCCCGCCGTCTGCCCGTCCGCCGACACGCTCACCACCCCAGGTATGGGGATTCCTGACGAGTTCGGCGCCACCTCGAACGTGCTGGTGGTGACCGTCAGCGGGTCGATCCGCTCGCTGAACTGCACCTGCAATGCCGTGTTCACCGGCGCCCCGGTTGCTCCGTTGGTCGGATTCACCGTGGCAACAGAAGGCCGCACTACATCCGTTCCGGCGCCGGTCTGGAATGTGAATGTTCCAGTATTGTCGATCAAGCGGTCCGCAAGATCAGCAATGGAAGGCAACACGGTTACCGTGTAATTCGTCGCAGCGGCAAGGATGACCGCTGGCGTGAATGTAATTCTGCGGTTTGAATCAGAGAGCGCGATCGAACCGGCAACGACAGTTCCGCTGTCGCTGGTCAACTTGATCGAGTTCAATACGCTAATGGAGTTCAGCGGCTCGTTGAACTCCAACACAATTACTCCGTTCGTCGGAACGCCAATTTGTCCGTTCGCGGGACTGGTCCCGATGATATGAGGAACATCATTGTCCGGAGCAAAGGCCGTGGTAAATGAGAAGAAGGTCTGGCCCGCATACAGGTTACCTGCTATGTCCCTGATGCTGCTGCCGTCGAGAATGGCGGAATATGTGCGCCCAACGGAAAGGTTGGTGCTTGGGACAAAAGCAGCCGTCAGACCGCTGGCGTCCACCTGCAGTATTCCATCGGCAAACAGGCCGCTGGTGTTGTCCTGCAGTTTCACAGACTGCGTCGTGAGCGTGCTGGGATCAATTGGCTTGCTGAACAGCAGGGAGAACGCCACATTCGTGGGCACATTCGTAGCGCCGCTGGCCGGACTAGTCTGAATCACCGAGGGACGCGTCAGATCGTCTGCCGTACCTGTAGTGAAGCTGCTCTGGAAGGCAGTAGTCATGCCGTTGCCCGCCACGTCGCGAACATTATTTACCTGGAGAGAATAAGGTGTCGTGGCCAAAAGCTTCTGCGCCGGCGTAAAGGTCACTGACAGTCTGTCATTGGAGAGCTGCACGGATCCGTTGACTGGCGTGCCTGACTGGCTCAGGTTCACAATGCCGGGCACAATGGAGCTTGCGCAGCAAGTCCTCTGCAGATATCCCTGTAAGACCTGTCCAGCGGTAGTCTGGTTCGTGACTGGAAGCGATGGCGCTACTCGATTGATCGCGGTTTGCGCCGCAGTCAGGTTGATGCCGTTGAGCAACGGCTCGGTGAACCGCACCACGATCCGGCCATTCGTCGGGAAGCCGGTCGACTGGTCAGCAGGAGAGACCTGCGCCACCGTGGGCGGCGTAACATCTGGATTGCCTGGATCGGTACCTGCCTGGAACTCCTGCAGGTTGGTCAGGCCGTCTCTATCCGGATCCTGGGTAGCAATGGGATGGATGGGATCCAGTCCATAGAAGACTTTCCAGCCGTCGGAAATGCCGTCACCGGCGGTGCTCGCGTTGAACGGATCAGTACCCAGCGCGATTTCCACCGCGTTGGTCAGTCCATCGTTGTCGTCGTCGCCATCTGGACTAATGATGCGGAGGGTATTTGCCGCCGATGGAACTTGGCTTGAGCTACCTGAACCATTCGTTGCCACTAATGTAAATGAGCCCGCGGCATTGGCTGCGATCGAAAGGCTGAGCGTTGCCGAGGTCCCGGACGGATCAGCAGCGATGGAGGTAATGGAAATCGTGGGCGGCACGGTCGCCGGCTGGAAAGCAAACGTCGCACTGTTCAGGGCGACCCCGGTCACCGAGAAATTTGAAATCTGGGTAATCGATGGGCTGGTAACAACGAACTTTGGATTGATCGACAAGATTGCGGGTGAAGGAATAAAGATGAAATTGGCATCGGAAGTTGCGGTCTGACCGTTGGCCGTGACGGTAATCGGGCCTGTGCTTGCGCCTGCCGGAACCGTGGTGACTATGCTCGAAGCGCTTGCGGAGAGCACGGTGGCTGCAGTGCCGTTGAAGGAAACAGCATTCAGCGCGGGAGTCGGATTAAAGCCCTGGCCCTGGATCGTAACCGTGGCGCCTACTCCACCCTGTGACGGAGTGAAGTTCAAAACGGCCAGCGTCGCAGGAGAGGCAATCGTGCTGCGTGAGATCTTCAATATGTTGCCGACAGCATCATACGTATACGTGGCGACATTGCCGGATTGATCGACAACTTTGATCAGGCGGCCAAGGTCGTCGTAGAAGTACTGGATTCCGCTTCCACTCTGCGCCCTGACAACTACTGTCATGACCACCAGCAACATCGCCGCTACCGCTGCAACTTTTTTATTTCGCATAGTCGTCCTAACCGTCGCTTGCACTTTCGATGTGACAACTTCTACATGGCCCACAAGTTCTGTCGCCTTGTTTCGCTTACCCAACTGTCGTGCCTTTGCTTTCCAACCTCGAATCGCCCACTGCTTCCCATGCCTTATTCACTTCACTATCCGAATCCCGGGATTGCCTTCCAGGACTTTTCGGATCCGTTCACTTAACAGCTTTCCCGATCCAGTGTCCGACCGCAGCAACCGATGACATTCAACCCAGCATCGCGTTTCATAGAAATGACCCACTGCGGCGGAGGCTCCTGAGGCCCGTCGCCTGCGTAGGAAATCGCAATCCACAGCCGCTCTTTTTCACCGGTCGCCCAGAGACCCAGCCATAGTCCTCCTGAATCGCTTCGGAAAACTTGAACTTCAAATCACCATCTTTTGAAAGCTCCTCTTTCAACCATGCTGCGAAATCTTCACCAAAGCAGCACGGATTAATGAAATGCGGCTTGACCTGCCTGTGTTCGAAAATATCGGTTTCTACTGTGATCGGTTCACCCATAGTTCTGCTGATCCCAAGGCGTAAGCGCATCCCTCTTATCGGGAAATGGTTCTTTGCAACCACCACACAAGACTGCCCAGCACCGCGTACAGAATTCCATTCCCCAGCGTTGACAGCGCTACAATGAAATATCCCGTCCATGTGGCTTCAATTCCTTCCGTCGCCATCAGCCAGATGGAAGAAGGCCACAGTATTCGCATGGTGCGATTGACGTAATAGCCAGCGTTGCTGCTTGTGGACGTCCCCATAGTTGCATGGGCTGCGATCAGCAATATGCACGAAACCAGTACTCCTACTCCTGCCGACAGAACGGCCGCTTTTCTCCAGGTCATAGATACCTTTATTTATTTCTTGTTGTTGACGCGATTTTTCAAGTTATTGAATAGATCCTCAGGATATTTTGTATCTGGAACATCTTTCAGGCCACCTGCTCTCAAAACATCCTCAACAAATTTGGCGCAATTGCGTCCGTATAAGTTATATTTCCCCGGATTTTTCGTTCTATCATCGATGACCTTTTGCATGGCTTTGTCTTGCTCGGGAGTGGTTGGAAGCGTGACCTGCTGAGGTGTGACGTCCGGATGGTCTTTCCGGTCATTCAGTACCTGGCCATTGACATCGCAGTCAAACACCAGACACGTCGGGTGGCTCGTGGGATAAAAGCCAGAGGTTTGATTCGAATTAACGCCCGCGCCCACGTGTCCATATCCGTGCGCGTCCCCCGGCCAAAATGTGATCGTGACATCTAAACCAAATGGATCATTAAAATCAGTGGGATCATCTTTTGCATATGAGTAAAAATTCATTCCAGAGCCGAATTGCAAGGGATCTTCGCTGATAAAGCGGGAAAAAACCGGATTGTAGTAGCGCGCGCGATAGTAGTAGATCCCGTCGCTATCATTTTCACGGCCGGTATATTGATAAGGGTTGGAATTGGGCGTTCCGCTGGACGTTGTGCCGCCGAATGCGCCGAACACGTATTGGCTCTGAACAGTGGCCGAGCGGTCCGTCAATGCTAGCACCGTGCCTGAGGCATCCACGAGAGGTGTGACCGTTCCGGCACTGTCGGACCGGCTAAAAAATTCATCAGCAGAAAGGCCAAGCAGTCGGGTGGCGAGCAGTGTCGGGCCGGAAAGCTCCTGGACGACATTCGCGCTGTCGTAAAGTGTTGTGATCCCTTGTGGGTTTCGGATGCGACGCCCAAAAGCATCATATTGCGCCTTTTTACCATTCAGCGCCACCAATTGGTTGCGGGCATCCCACAGGAATTGGTTCGTGCCATCCGAGAGTAGGTTCCCATTCTGGTCGTAGGTCAGGGATGTGCCATTCCAGAGCATCAACTCATTGGCAACATCATAGGCCGCATCCGCGGCTTGTGGAGGAATTGTCTTGGCCAAGCTTCCGCTCACCCGGGTCCGATGGCCCGAGGCATCATAGGCGTAAGAAAGATCGCCAAGCACCTGGGTGCCTGCAGCATACTGGAATGTAAGCGGGCGTGAATTCTGGTCGTATGTGTAATTCGCGGTGATTCCATTGGGCAGCGTCAAAGATGTGCGCCTGCCTGCATCATCATAGGTAAAATGAACTTGCTGGCTCTCCTGTGATATCGCCGTGAGCCGTCCGGCCGGATCATAGCTATAAGAGGTCGGCTGCTGCCCAGCGACGGTGGTAGTGGTCTTCTGGCCCGCGCTGTCATACTGATAGGTAATGGAGCCAGCCGGAACCGATTCGCTGACAAGACGGTCGAAATTATCAAAAACGTGGACAATAGGGCCGGCAGCGGAATCGTCCGCTCTTACCAGACGGCCTACCGCATCGTAAGTGTATTGAATGGAGCTTTCCTGCGTTGTTCCACTCACGCCGAAAAGGCTGAGGATGCGGCGGTTCAACACATCATATTTATAAGTGGTAACCACACTCCGGCGATCCACTACTTTGGTCAGGTTCCCAGCCAAGTCGAAGCTGTACTGCTCGCTTCGCGATAGCGGATCCACACGCGTAGCCAGTCGGTCCATTACATCATAAATATTGGTGGTTGCATGGCCAGAAGGGTCTGTGATCGCTATCAGGTTTCCGTTGGGATCATATTGGAAATTCGAAACACCTCCGAGCGGATCCGTGACCTTCGCAAGCTGGTTCAAGGGCGTATAGCTGTAGCGCACACTCTGATTCAAGGGCGAAGTCGCGCTGGTCACCCGTCCTACTGCATCTTCCGAACGCGTAATGGTTTTATTTGCAGCATCCGTAATTGCGACCAAAGCCCCTGCGGAGTAGGTAAACTGCGTTTTGTTGCCTAAGGGATCGGTGGCTGCGATCAGTTCTCCGTTGGCATCGAAGGTTTGCGTAGTCGTATGCCCCATGGGGTCTGTTGAACTGATGGGGTTGCCCTGACCATCATAAACAATCTTTAGTGACCGTCCAATCGGATCGGTGATGCTGGTCACCTGGTTGAATAAAGATTCATAGGTCAGGTTGACTGTGGCGCTTTCAGCAGTTCCGGCCATCAATGACACGCTTGTAAGGTTTCCTGAAGAATCGTAGGTATATACCGTCGTACGATTCAGCGGATCGGTTACGCTGAGCAACAGATTGCTTCCTGGCGCGCGCTCATAGATTGTCTTTTGCCCCAAAGCATCTGTCATGTCGATGAGGAATCCCTGAGCATTGAAGTGATAGGTGGTTTGGTTCCCCAACGGATCAGTTACCACCGTAAGCAGGACAGGGCTGGTATTTGTCGTGGTAGCGTCCGCACCCAGGGTCACCGATGCATTGGAATTCAGCAGGGTATAGGCAAATTGCGTGATGCCGCCATCTGCCGCGATCTGCTTCACCACTTTTCCGTTGCCGTCATAGACGTTTTGGAGATAGGTGATCCCCCGCGGATCCGTAATGGAAGTAATTCGGTTTTGCGCGTCGTAGGCATAACGCGTGATTCCCCCGGTGGCATCGGTCACGGTATCCAGCGTTCCCTGGCCGTTGTATGTGTAAGAGACAACGCGGCCAATCGGGTCGGTCATCGACGTGATTCGGTCGAAGTTATCATAGGTAAGGTTCAATTGCCTTCCAACTGGATCCACAATCTGGGTAATTTGGATAGGATCATTGGGATTTCCACGGACCATCGTGGTCACGTTGCCGTTCCGGTCCTTGATGGAAGCCAGATAAGCCACGCGACCTCCAGTCGCAGGGTTCTGAAAAGTGAACGTAGCTCCATCCTTGTAGCGCATTACAAAGCTGGGCGGAGCGGCCGTAAGCACCGCGCCTTTTAATGCCGGGATGGTGGTATTGATGAATGTTCCATTTGGCTGCTGAACGAACTGGAACTGGTTTCCATCCGGCATGATGAGGGTGATGAATCCCTGGCCCTGGATAAAGTTGAAGGTATTGAGCTGGTAGCTGTAGTTGTGGCTCGTGCCCACGCCGAAAGGGCCTGGAGTGCCAGCCAAAGTCCTATAGGTGCGCACAAGTGTAACAATTCCGCGAGCTCCGCCAAAGATAATATCCGTTTTACTCATCACAAAAAGACCGGATGCTGTATCGACGGGATCGCCTTCATCTGGATTATCAGGGTCCGGACTCGGATTAATGTCATTCGGCGCCGGCGACATCGGCCCGTGCCAGTCGAAGTGCTGAATGCCGAAGCGATGTCCCGGATGCGCTGGATCAAGATCGGGGACCACCTGTGTTGCATCGGCGGAAACTGTGCCCGTCCCGTACTTCACCAGGTCGCCCACAACCGGATCCAGCGTGTCCAATTCCATGTTTACGCCCGGCGGCGTATTGATGAAGTTCGGGAAGCTCACCGCCACGGGCTGGTTGGAGGCTGTATTGTCCGGCTGGAAGGCCACGATGAAGGCGCGCAGCGTTCCTGGTCCATCGACAGGGGCATCCGGCAGGCGGTCCACTGGGACTTCAACACCTGTAAATGGAAATGGATCGGGTTGCTGGCCGCTGGGAAGAGTGAACACGGTTCCCGCATAGACTGTGACCGAGATACCAGGCATGGTCTTGAAGCCAAAAATCTGGTCTGCCGGCGCGTTCTGCTTGACCATTACTGTTTCCGCGTTATCGATGCGGGGCAGGTGCACCAGTTCTGGCCCGGTTGCCTGGCCTTTGATGATGGTATAGGCCAGATTCACTCCGGCATAAACTTCTCGATCCAATGCGGTCGTACCGATATACCAAACCAGTTGGCGGCCTGTGCAGGCATCAGGCAGGTTGGTGAAGATGAAGTTGCCGGCCGCATCGGCCGCCGTCTTGCCGGAACAGCCGGTGGGGTTTCCCGCATCGTCCACGCCTAGAAATTTAACGCCGATTCCGGGTAACGGCGATTCAACGGTATCGGATTCAACCACGCGGCCGAAGAAAGAAGTCGTGACCGGCTGCACGGAGAGGTTTACATTAGCGGTTTGCGTAGAGGAAATTCCGTCCACTATCGCGGAAGCGGAGATGGTCAAAGTTGAAGTTCCAACCGTCTGGTTGGCCGGCGCGTTGACCGTAAGAATGGAAATTTGTCCTGCAGCAATTTGCGAGGGCGACAAGGTCGCGGTAACCCCTGAAGGAAGACCGCTCACGCTGAGCTTGGCCAATTGAGTGAAACCATCCGTGCTGTCTACACTGACGGAGTAGGCGGCGCTCTTGCCTTGGAGCAATATGGCAGTCGCCGGCCCGGCTGTGACGGTAAAGCTTGAGGCAGCGGTTACGTTCAGAGCAGTCGCCGAGGTTGTGGAGTTGTTCGATGCCGTTACAGTAATGAGACCGCTGGCAGCGCCGGCAGGAATGACGAAGGAAATATTTGCCGGGCTGGCAGTCGAAATGGGCGCCGCAATCGTTCCCCCGCCTTGCTGGCTCAAAGTGACTTGTGCCGTGTTTCCGCTGGTCAGGTTCGTTCCAGTCAATGTGATGAGCGTCCCGACGGGGCCGGACTTCGGGGTGAAATCTGTAATCGCAGGCTGCCCCCCATTGGCCAACGTGATGGAAAGCAGGCTGGTCGCGGTATTGCCCGCCACATCCGTGGAGCTAACTGTAATGTTGTTGGCGCCCGCCACCAAACTAACGGAACAACTGAACGCACCTGCCTGCAATTGCACTGCAGTGCCGTTGCAGGAAATAAAAGCCACCCCGGAAAGCGCATCGCTAACCGTTCCTGATAGTTGGAGGGTAGAGGTGGCCACAGTCGAGTTGTTGGCCGGAGATGCCACTGTGATCACCGGCGGCGTCTTGTCAATGTTCAGCGTGACCTGCGCCGTAGCTGTGTTCCCGGCGTTGTCGGTGGCCGTGCCCGAAATGATCTGGTTCGCGCCTTCCACGCTGGCGACGGTGGCCGGAGCACAGGCCGCAATTCCCGACAAGGCATCGGCGCAAGTAAATGTCACCGTCACATTTGTGTTGTTCCATCCGGCGGCGTTGGCAGCCGGATTGGCGGAGGCTGTAATGGTGGGCGGCGTGTTGTCCACCTCGACGATGTCCACCGCCAATGCCCCGCCTGCCGCGCCTCTTACCTGAACATCAATCTCATTGGAAGCCAGCAGGGTCACCGGCTTGTCCACCTCGGCGATGTTTTGGTTCAAGTCATTCGGAGCGACAACGACAACTCCGTTTACCGTAATAGTCGTGCTGGAGACGAAATCGGTTGCGGAATCCGTAAGTCCGCCGTTGTGCACGCGCAGGGTAAATTGCACGTTTGGATTCGGCACGGTGAAGTTGTCGGTGACCGTCACCGGAGCCCCGGTGCCCCGCACGTACGTCTTCGGTCCGAAGATCGTAAAGGTCCCGCTCCAGGCTGTAGCGGAAAACAGAAAACTAAGAATAAGAGCGGGCAATAAGCGATAAATTGGAAGACGCACGTTCTGACCTCCAGGAACTTGTCGATAAAATGAAGGGCCCAAAAGCAACAGCTATTTGCGCGCGGACTGCTGTACCGCAGTTACTTCACCGTTAATGAACCGCAGGGCCTTTTCCCAGACCTGCCGGCCTGCTTTGCGTCCGAGTTCGCGGCCCGCTTGATCAGCGTCAGCAAAATGAATGCCGCAATAGCGACGCGACATTCCGGCCTGCACGGCAGCATCGCTAAACGTGGCCCAGGAAAGTGTGAGCCTTGAACGGGGAGTCAGGCCAGGTTCTACCTTGGACCGCCCCGCTTCAATGGTGTAAGACCCGCCAAAATCGTCGCTGCCGGTGAACAGCCTCAGGACTTCCGCTCCAGCGGCGCTGAATGTGCTGTGTCCGGAGACGAACTCCGGAAACGGCGGTGTCGCCGCCATGGTGACCGCCTGATAGGGCTGCCATTGCGAGCCGTCAATAGTCTGTGTGCCCTTAAAGCGGCCGCCCCATGCTTCCACGCTCTTACCCGCAAATAGAAAACGGATTGCCGTGATGGGACGGACAGAATCGTAGGCGCGCTTCGCATCCCAGGCGGCGATGCCGGCGTCCAGCATGGCGTTTGACACGATAAAAAACATCTTTACATCGTCGTCCAGCGTGTGGTGGTCGCGCTTGGAGACGAACTGCGCAAAAAGACACCAGTGTCCGGGCGGCGTTTCCGAGTTCGGGCCGTCCGCCCAGTATTCCGCGATCATCTTGTGCTCGTCTGTGAGCGCAGCGCTGAGTTGAATCAACTCCTGGGCTTGCGCGATGTAATGTTCCTTGTTGGCGGTAAAGGATGCCGGGCCGGGTACCGGCCGCAATTGTGATCCGGAAGTCAGCGCAAATGGTTTAACCAACCCCCATTGCGGCGTCTGGTATTTCTGCACGATAAAGCGGCCATACATTACATGATCCGGGATGGGCGTCCGGAGGGGCTGCCAGCGGTTAGGGTCTACTAGTTGGTCCGGATCATTGGCCGGTACATACCCTGTATAGTCTGTATAAGCTCCCGAATGAAGATCGCCGAGTTGGTTTGCTCCATCATGACGCCTTGCATCGAGCACTGCCTGGGCTGCCAAATTGCCGATCCCACTCGCATTGGACGGGTCGGGATTGCTATCGCTGGGGTCCAGGCCCAAATTTGTCATTAACACCTGGAACTTTGCAATCTCGCTCGGGAACAGGTCGGCCAGGCAGCGATAGGCGGCAAAGCTAATCGCTTTGCGCTTGTTCAGCTCGGTTCGTTCCGCCGCAGGACGGCGGAGTTTTGCGGCGAGGAGCGTGGGAACCGCTTTAGAATCGAACTCAGCCCACGCGTCATACATGCAGGTATGCACGATAGCAAGAGCACGGCTGTTGATGGTTGGACCAGGATGGAAATATCTGATCTCCTGCAGGGTGGCATTGTTCCACAGAATAGCCGCATTCTCCTGCGCCAGCGCCGGCATGCTCTGTGCTACAAACACTACAACAGACAGGAAATGAATGGCACGTAACAATAAAGTTGATGCTTTGCCTTCCATGCAAACACTCCGACCAGCTTCTGAAACACGACTACAATTAATAGTCCTGCATCAAAACAACACTTGAAACGTCCTGCAATGTAAACCGGGTTCAGCCTATTGGGTGTGGTTCTCTTGCGGTCCGATTGGGTAGATGCCTGGCAGTGAGCTAGGAACCGACTATCGATCGCACTCTATTGTGAACTTGCGGGACGCAGTCTATCCGTATATCTCTGTTCGCGCAAGAACTTTTTTACAAATTTTTCTTAATTCGTAATAATCGTTTGTTAACAGCAACTTCTTTATCTGTATGTGTCCCGAAAGAACCGTGGCATGGAATCCTTACAATTAATTTCCAGTCCCGATATACGTTCTGCTCCTTGACATGTGCAGCCAGCATCAATTTGCGAACCTCGTCATCTTTGGCAGTTCAGTATGATGGGTTGATGAACATCGGACGCTTTATGACACCCGCAAATGAATTCACTCGATTCTCAATACGCTTTCTGAAATCGCTTTAATTTTCCGCCTACTGGGACTCCGTAGGCCCATCTCAAGCCGTATTCGAATGAGACTCATCGATCCGGTATTGCGAATGAGGCCAACATCAAAACGCAGCCGGCTCGCTTTTTGGGCGCCATGCCCACTACATTCGCCCGCGGTACTCGCGGGAGCGTTCTCTGCTTGCGGCGCGGCCGCCTTCCAACGGCTGGCGAATCCGGCGGGACCACCGCGATTTCGTTTTGGGAGACCCTCAATGGGAGCCATGAGAGCACCCTGATATGAGACTGGCCGCCCAGAGAAGCACGGTATTTTGGAGGAGACTTGCCGGAACTGGGATACTGTCTCCTGCTCCTCAACATTGCAATTGCGAACCCCCAGGGTGCAACGTCAGGGCGGCCCAACTCTGTGCTGCTGCGTAAGGCAAGAGCACAACGAATTTCGTGGATGGCGCTCAATCTTCCGTCCAGGACGGGCAGGCCCTCGAGTCCTGCACGACAACCGAAGTCAATGCGCCGCTCAAGAACATTCACAACCGGATGCCGTGATACTTCAATCAGCGATTGATTGCTGGCTCGATCCTTGAATGAGTGACCAGAAAAGGTCATTGACCTCTCAAACCCTTTCAATTCGCGCCGATGTGTTTGTATCCGGTGAGTTCAACAGTGAATACGGTGGGGAATGACGGGCCTGAGTGCGCGGAAGAATCGAATGAAGTCACGCCCCCAGATCAATCCGATTTATTTTCAATTGCTAAGCTGCTTATGGCCAAGACACCATTGATATTTTGCTGTGAATGGCTCGCCATCTTTTGATTCCCCGCCAGTTTCCAGTCTTCCAGTCCGACAACTCAGGAAATACGGTAAGGCAAGGTTCAAGATCAAAACTGAGAGCGGTCTTGTCTTGAAATAGAATTGTGATTGCGTTGAGGTAAGATTTCCGGCAACTTTGGCTTTTCGAAATCAATCCGACTACTCTGAGCGATTGCTGCTTCGGCAAGCGCATCAACCACAAGTTTGAGCGCTTGCGGCTGGCAACTGACGATGACCTTCCAGCCTACAAAGCTTCTTCACGCACGGCTCGGAGCAATTCGACTGCCCGGCTTCGCGCTTCGCCTTCAAAGCCCTCAAAACCATCCAGGATGAGCACACAATCCCGGATACCGGAATTCATGATCAGTTTTGGGATCACATGATCCAGACTGAATGCAGTTGCGATTTCAGCTTGACTGGGCTTCGACAGTTGCTGTGGGCTGAGCCATACAGTCCGCTTGAAATCGCCGTCCGCACTCACGACCTGAGCTGTGATCGCTGATTTACCCCTTCCTGATTCTCCTGAAACAATGACAACATTGTGACCTTTGCACTTCCGCTGCCAACCGGCTCTTATCCTCACCACGGGAAAGCTGAATCCCGTTACCGATAATGCTACGAACCCCCTTGATGTTGTCCTGACTGACAGCCTCGATCTTCTCCCAAGCACTGCGGAAATCCGGATAGTCCCGCAACTCAAAATCTGGTCGAAGTACGCCGATCAGCTTGGCGAGATCGAAATAGCCCCCGGTGACCCGATTCTTCGAAGCCAGTTCAAGAAGACGGCTCCACAGTTTGGCCCCCTCTTCCACTTTCCCGCCGCTTACGATGTCCCCACAAAGATTGACGTAATCGCCCTCCTTTCGCTCGCGCGCTCCGGCGTTGTACTGGTCGCCTGGCTTACAAGTTCCTGCCACTCGTGAAAAGTCGGTTCATCAATTACGCCGACGACGAGGCCGAGAATATCTTTTGGCCGATCAAACGCCGATCCTCCGGCACCATTCCATTCATCCCAGGCGTCCTGCACAAACTCGCTATTGAACCCGGCTTTTGTCAGTTGCCGGTTGCTCTTCACGGACACAAGGCATCGCGTCTCATCCTGTCCTCGTTTAAGCGCAAGTTTCAGATCATCGAGCACGTGAGCGGCATCGCGGGTCTCGAAATGCAGCGCAGTGATCACACCTAGATCGATTTCCAGCGGGAATTTCCGTTTAAGCATCTGCACGAGATATCCCGCCGCAACCTTGTCGGCGAAAGTGTAGCCACCGCCTCCTGTAGCCATCGTTGAAGCGCTTTTCCTAACCATTATTGGCAGCATACTCCGCTAGGAACTTGTTGAAAAAGGCCCTTTACGAGCCCAATTCAAGAATATTGCGACCAGAGAAAATGTCTGGCAAATATCCAAACTAGGCTTATAAGCCATTTAAACGCGAAATCTCTTGCGCGAAATTGATCCAGCGAAGGCTCTGAAATCATTTTTCAACAAGTTCCTAGGCGGCAGACTGTAAAAACCAGAACTAAGGAAGGCCATTGCCCCATGAGTGCGGATCATACGGGAGTCACAGGGGAGCTGTAAAACATGGCGCAGGCGGAACACCAGAGCCATCGTTAAGCACTGACTAAACTCAGGCATGTCCACTATGTTCCCAAGGCTGAGCCATTCGCCAGAGCTTCGATTCATCGCATTTTTCGGCATCCGAAAAGTGGACTGCCGATTTGTCTAGCAGAGAAAAGCGCTTCAAAACTCAGGTTTCCAGCGCTCTTCTGGTAATCATTCGGTTTCATGGAGGCGAGAAAAGGCGCAGAAAGCGGGTATTTAGCACGGAATTAGAGAACAATTCTCTGAGCTGCAGACTGAATGGCGGTGGATGCAGTCACCAGCGAACCCGTCTCTGCCGAAATTCCCGTTAACAGGGGAAAATACAGGGAAATTTTCGAATTTCTGGCCCGGATTTCGATTACATGGCGTCCATCAATAACATTTCCGGCAACTTAGTCCGATACTCGCGAGGTGCAGGGGCGCAACCGAACAGGGAATTTAATGCGGGTACCAGGGAAAGCTGACGGCAGTTAACAGGGAAATGTTCTCCCGCTTTACGAACAGCCGTCGTTCTCTTCCAGCATGATTTCGACGAACTTTGCGTTAAGTCGGTTTGTCTCACGACCGGAAAACTCGACCACGTCGAACCAGACGCGGCTGCCCTCGGTGAAGTCAGGTTTGTGTTTCGGATGGAGGCTGAAGTAGTAGCTGACGCCTTGCGTATCTTTGACGAAACCGTATGCTTTCTCCGTGCCCCTGTTCAGGCGAGACACAACCCCCTGCACATCGCGCTTCACAAACCGGTACTGATCCGGGCGGCCCAGGCGGAGCGGCCCACCAAAGATATACGTGCGCATTCGTTCTTGCTCTATGACATCTCGAGGGTTGGAGAGCGACTGCTGGACCCAGCTTCCTGCTTCCTCATTTCGGCCGACGGTGATGAGTAACTTGGCTAGCATCGGGGACAGCAATCGATTATCGGGGCACTTCTGGCAACCATCTCTGAGGACAGCCTCGACCTTGTCCACCTCGCCCCACCTCGCATACAAGTGGGCAAGCTCCTGAAAGAGATGGGCTTCTTTGGGATCGACCCGAAGCCCTTGTTCGAGGTAGCCGCGTGCATCTTCGAATCGCTCCAATTGGCTGAGGACGCGTCCTCGATACTGAAGCAAGACGGCAGACGACCCGCCGACGTATCGCTCGCCCTGGGCCAGGATTTCGCTAGCGCGCCGCCAGTGACCAAGGCTGATCTCCATCTTCGCTAGTCCGGCGTACAAATACTCACTCGTCGGATCTGCCTCGATTCCTCGGTTGAACAACTCCCGCGCTTTCTCGTATTCCTTTTGCTCCTTCTCCAGCAGCGCGTACGCGCAATACAATTGCCCGTCCGTCGCGTCCGCCTCGATTCCCCGTTCGAACAACTCCCGCGCTTTCTCGTACTCCTTTTGCTCGTTCTCTAGCAGTGCATACGCCTGAAACAAAGGCCCGTTCATCGGATCAGCCTCAATTCCCCGTTCGAACAACTCCCGGGCCTTCTCGTAATCCTTTTCCTCCTTCTCCAGCAGCGCATATGCCTGATACAAATAACCACTCGTCGGATCTGCCTCGATTCCTCGTTCGAACAACTCCCGCGCTTTCTCGTATTCCTTTTGCTCCTTCTCCAGCAGCGCGTACGCCTGATACAAAGATGCTTCCTTAGGAAGAACAAGAATCCCTTGTTCAAAGATCTTCCGTGCTTCTTCGACCCGGTCTCTTCCTTTCTCGAGAAGAGCGTACGCTAAAAAGATAGCTGCATCAGCATGACCCTGGTCTATCGTCTGCTGGAAAATGGAGGCTCTTGATGCTGAATTCTTCTCAAGCTTCGCCTTCTCCAGCCGAAACACTGGAATAGATGCTGGAAACTGGCCCTCCCCTTCTAAGCGATACCGTGCGGCGTCGGCCGGCCGGCCCTGCCGTCCAGCGATATTGGCCCTTAATTCCACCAGACGAGCGTCCTGAAGGCCAGCGCCCCAGGCTACTTCAGCCAAGTGCGCCGCGTAGCTCGAATGCGGGTTTCTCCGGTATTCAAACAGGAGATACCCCGCCAGGAGAAGAGCGTCCGTAGAGTGCGCTGAAGTACGCAATCGCTTAGCATCGCTGTTTGCGTCAGTAGCATCGCCCATCCAACCTAGCGCTTCGCGGTATAGCCTCCTTGACTCCCCATGCCTGCCCCGCTTCTCTTCCGCCTTGGCTATTTGAAGAGCGAGTTTGGCGGAGGGAAAACCAGCAGGTAAAGACGCTAATGCTGCCTCGGCCCCTGCGAAATCGCCTCGGCTTAGGCAGTATTGGAGAAAGCAAAGATCGAGATCTGGGTGTGAAATGACCTTCCTTGCTGCTTCGTAGATCTCCCGGGCGTACCCCAATCCCCAGATCTCCCGTCTTGTCAGGGGGGAGACAAGTTGGGTCACGGCCGTCACTTCTTCCAGAATGTGCGGATCCGCTCTAGCAATCGTCCCCAAAAGCGTTGCTCTCCCCACATCTCGCCCTTGACCACGGAAAACCGACTTGGCGACGATCTCGTGGCGAGTTGTCCAGCCCGAAATGCTCCTGACAAACAAACGCGTCTCCACAGCTCGCGCAAGCACATGCTTTAGTTGCAATTCGCTTGTAAGGTCGCCCACCGATACACCCGCCAACCGGCCCAACAGACTTTCCGGCATGGATATTCCAAACTGATGGAGTGCCGCCGTGAAGGCGTATACGAACGGAAAGCTAGGATGCTGCTTCCGAAACTCCTCTTCCTCCCCACGGACAATATCGTCAAACTTCTGGCCAGAGATAACTTCGTGCAACGTCACCAGCAAGTCGCCACGAAACTGTTCCCGAAAGTTCTTCTCGAGTTCTTCTTCCGAAAGCTGCTGAACCCGGTCGCTCACCTGAAAGCGTTTCAGCAGTGCGACTAGATCCGCTAACTCCGCTTTTCTCAGAGCCGAAAGCACTAGTCGTTCTTGTGCCGCTGAGGAGATCTGGCTCATCCCCTGCGCCTTCAGGCTATCCTCGGCGTCCCGCCATCGCGCGAGTCTCTCAGCCACCACCAAGGTGATGTTGGCGCTTTCGTCCCGCAAACTCTGCGCGAGCAAGGTCAACTGCTCCAGCACGGCGGCACCGTTATCGATGATAATCATCATTCTGCGCCCCTGCCGCCGCCGGGACACCTGGATGATCTCTTCCTGGAGCTTCGTGGCATCCGCATTATGCGGCAGGCCTGCCGAGAACATCACCAGCCCACCGCGCTCGACTGTTTCCAGAGCTACGCGCCGTAGGAAGGTCGACTTTCCCGATCCCCCCTCGCAATGCACTAGCACGAGATGCACTCCACTGCTTCCCGCCTCAAAGGCCCGCGCAATACGCTCCTCCGGCTTCTGGCGTCTCACATCAACGTTGTTAACAATCTCCTCCCAGCCCGGCCGCGCCCCGCGATAGAACGCTAACGCGAGATCCTGCAGCAACGCGCCTTGTCTGGCGAACCTCTTCCGCAAGTCCCCTACATCCACTACCTCGAAGAGGCTAGAAAATCTCTGTAGGTAGTTGGCTGACGAAAGGTGCCTTGCAAACCATCCGCTCCAGCGTTCTAACACGGCGGCTCGGTCAAATGGTTCTGGCTCGCGGCCATAGATCATCCTGTGGGCCTCCGAATCCAGTGCAATCAGAGAGTCCACATCTTGCTCTGGAGTGAGCCTCAGGAGGGGAAAGTCGATCTTCTTAACCAAGGAATTCCAGGCAACCTCTGCGTCGTTGGCGATGCCGACGTGCGGAGACACCAGTATCCAGCCATCCACGCGATCCCCGCCTATTTCGGTCTGGAATGGCTTGTCTACGATTTCTTTCAACGGAACTGGTGTGCTGTAATTCTTGCACTCGAAGAGTAACCGGATAGCCTCAGCCTGCGCGGGCGGCCGAACCGTCCACTGAAGATCGCATCCAAACTGAGTACCGGCAGTCTGCACACGGTTTTGGACTATCTCATATCCCGCCTCACGAAAGAACGAGTTCAACACGCGCTGAAAGGCATGCTCAAGATCAGACCCGCTCTTTTGGGCGCGTGAAGGCACCTGACGCTTCTTTCTCATTCAGCTTAGCACCTTCGACAAACAACCACAGACCAATAGGAAGCAAACTGGTAACGCGTTGCCTGCAAGCTAAGATCCTGGCCGTCGTCAGTTTGTTCTGGAGGCTGGTCGAGTACTTCAGATCTGGTGTCCCCTCGGTACCGAGATTGAAATAATTCCTAAACACCATATCCCTCATACAAATTCTGATCTGGCGCATTGCTAGCTGAACTTTCGTTTCCCCGTTGTTGAAACTGTCATCCCTTTCTTCTAACCTGAAATCCTGGCAGTTCACGCCTCTTTCACACCTCTACTGCAAGACAATCCAAGCATTTACCGTGCTCGGCTACTGTGTCCTTGAATCACTCTCGTCCTTTCAACCTTTTTTGGACCCCAGTTTTGTGTGATCTCACCGTGGAAGCAATCAATCGTCGCTTTAACTCAACTTGGAGGTTTTCCAGGAGTCAAACTCAGCGTCGGTCGGCCAAATGAAGCCGGGACAAACTTGTTACAAAAACGTAATCAAATCAAGCGGCTGTTTTCTTCCTCCGTTCAGCCCAACGCTTCTTCATTGCCTCGCCGATCCTCTTACGCGCCGCTGCCGAAAGGTGTCGTTTCCTCCCATTCGTGGTCTTGCCTGCTGGACGACCACGCTTGCGCTGACCGCCCTGCAAGGCTGCAATGGCAGTGTTAAGACGGTCCCGTTCGGCTTCCAACTCCGCGATGATTGATTGTGTGTCCAAGTGGTGAGTCTCCTGGTATTCAGAATGGCGACGATTTTACAGGAAGAGGTTGAACAGTGCTTTGCAGGGGTGGGCATCAGTTGACGGATGAAATGCCCACGTACAGGCGTTGAACAGTTTCAGCTTATCTTTTGGATGAAATATACGCGGCTGACGGGCGGTAGCGACGATGACTCGTCCGTCGTGACCCCGCTCAATGAATGGTGATGACCTGCGCTAGACACGAAAATGCCGCCGCCAGGATGTGGATCTTGCCTAGTACCGGGTATATCTTCGGTCTGAGTTTTCTGCCCTGCCGTAAAGGAATGAGAATGCTTCAGCGCGCCTTCCGTTGCGTTACCAACTTCGGAAGCGTTGGCAGTACCCATCGGGAGACGATCTACAAGGTTGACTGTTCCTTCGTGCCCGTCGCAAAGATGCCATCCTTGGGGGATATCCTCTTTGCGACCGGCAAATGTAAGAATTGTACCCTTTGGATAAGACGCAAAGACCTTTGCAGAGTCAGCTAGGGGGTCCTTGAAAATGATCGGTCGGAATTGCTGAGTGAACGATCCAGCGGTTGTTCCGATGTTTATCAATGCTACTTTAGCAGTTACCTGTTGCCCTCCGATCATTTGCGGACTGGATAAGAAATCACGCTTGCAAACAATTGAATACTGGCGGCTATTTAGTTGGTCTATTTTGCCCACTATGTCGGTCAAATCTACGCCGCCGTTGGCTGGCTTTGAGCACGTCCACCACACAGCATCGACGCGTTGCACAGTCGCTGAACGGGATCACTTCCTCGACATGCAGTGACTCGGAAAAGCTTGAGAGAACAAGATTTGGAGTATGCTTATTCGCAAAACCATGCGCCAAGTCAGACAAAACACGTTTCTGAGTTATGCTAGGGCAGATTCGGAGTTTGTCCTGCGGCTAGTCGGCGATTTAAAAGCGGCTGGCGCGAATGTCTGGCTTGACCATGCTGATATTCTTCCTAGCCAACACTGGGACGCCGAAATCGAAAAAGCATTAACGGAATGCCCAAGGCTGGCCATTGTACTCTCCCCCGCCTCTGTGGAATCGCAGAACGTAATGGATGAAGACCCAACTCTGCTTTGCGATTGGAAGACCCATTTTGGTTGCGGCGCGCCCATATATCGGTACCCCCCCGCGATGGCGGCGACCGCGATGATCACGACCCCCGCCGCCGTTGCCCAGAACCGCTGCCGGTTGAAAGCGTAAGTCCGTGACCGAGCCTGCGGTTCCTCCTCGGGTTTCTGATGGGCGGTACGCAAAGAAGAACCGCCATTATCTTCCAAAGGGAAAGACTTTTCCTCGGGCACTACTTGCATGGTGGCGGCCCTGTTGGACGATTCTGCATTTTGTTTTCCAGGGTCGCTGACCTCAAGAAGCGAGGCGTCAGCGAGCACAGGTAGTGGCGAGACGTCGGTTTGCCGGGGCTGTTCGACCCTAAAATTCGCAGAGTCGGGACGGTGTTCTGATTCCGCTGTCTCTGCTGTTTGTGGGATAGCCGTCGCAGGCTGGCTCTCCAACGTACTTGACGGGCCAACTTCCATGGTATTCACTGGGGCTGCGGTAGCCACAGGTTGTTCAACCCCCAGAGACTTCAACAAGTCTCTGAGACCGCTCTCATAGCTGGTCCGGAAGTCAATACGCTGTACACGGCGCAGACGGAACGGGATGTTGCAGTCGCGATAGAGCAATGGAAAGACATGCTTGCCCTCCTCTAACGCATAAGAAACTTATTGCCTTCAGTCCCCACAGCCCCCTTCTGATCTCTGGCGATCAAACCGGCATACGTCTGTGGGATCTGGGCACCGGTGAAGAGGGAAGCAGGTTGGGTGCCAGCAATGAGGACGTGAAGTCGGTGACGTTCAAACCTGACGACGGCAGCAAGCTGGCCGCTGGGGCGGGCAGCCACGTCGCACTGTGGACCTTGGCATCAAGCACGGTGCCGGCCAGCAGCTTTCTGAATAGCGTCGTCAATTCCGTTGCCTTCAGTCCAGACGGGAAGCTTCTAGCTGCAGGAAGCGACGACGGGACTGTTAGCCTTTTGCTGCCACGAGTGCGCACAGTCGTTAGGCACTCTTACCCTGTAAATTCCATTGTGTTCAGCCCCAATGGCCGCTGGCTAGCCTCCGGCAGCGGAATCAGGAACAAATATTGGGACGAAGCCATGAAGGCTTGGGTAACATCTTATCTCGGCACGGTAAGACTTTGGGATCTCAATGCAGGAAAGGAACTCTGGGTTGTGGACCAGTATTCCAGTTCGCTGGTCTTTTACTCGGATTCGACGCTAGTCACGGCCGGCATGGGGATCCACTTCTTTGATGTAAGCACTGGAAAAGAGCAGAGGAAGGTGGATGACGGCGGCGACGTGATTGCTTTGAGTCCCACCAGAGACTTGATGACTTGTGCCGGAGAATATACCGTCAACCTATATAACGCTTCAAGCGGTGATCTGGTCCTTACCATTCCCAATCACGACAGTTATGTGAATGCCGTTGCCTTCAGCCCCGACGGCCGCTGGTTCGCCATCGCTAGCAACACCGTGAAATTGTGGGAAGTACGTGACCTCACCCAAATGTCCAAGTAGCGACTTCCAGTGCATGCCATTGCTTCAAGGGAAGCATCACCATACAATCAGACGATTTGCGGGCAAGGGCCAACTGGCCATGAGTACTCCTGAGCTGCATTCAACCGGCGTACGGAAGTCGGCGTTTCTGTCACACTCGTCTGCGGACGCGAACCTAGCACAACACCGCTACGCGTTCCTCGAGGCTAAAGGCGTGCGCTGCTGGATTTCCCCACGCGATGTGGTACCGGTTGTGGTGAAGTAGACGGCGGACATTGAGGCTCTCCTGGCTAAGTTCTAAGGGGGTGAGGCACCAAAGATACGCGTTCCGTCACGTTTTATCAAAAGAAATCTTGCCGATAGTCTCTTTCGCTCTGGAATAAGAGACTCCTAATACGACGCTCCCCTCTTGCCTTGTTCACATCTTGGAGGGAGTAGCGACGTGGCCCTGAGAGATTCGAGGTGGCGTAAGAATGGCATCCGCTAACCGCGGCTCTCCGGTGTACGCGAGGGACTTAGTCAATGTCCCTACGAGAGCTTTGGGCATCCAATTGAGCGAGCTCTGCGATGAATCTCTTCAGATGCTGATCTGCCGCCTGGTTCTCTACCTCGCCATCGTAAATCGCCACTTGGGCTTGGGCAATCGCCTCGGAAATGGCAGCCGCGCCCACCTCCTGACTCGACAGTTCTCGCAGAGCTTTCACGCCTAGTTCCCACAGCCAGGAGTATGCTGCGTACAGATCCGGAGGACACTTTCCGAAGAAAGGGACGCTAGTCGAAATCTGCTAGGTTTCTCAGCGGAAGTGTTGGGCCCTCCTGCTCCCGTTGCGATCCAGAACTCAAGTAATGCATATGCAAAGAGCGCATCGGGCAGCGTCGGTTTGGCACCCCGACGAAAACTGAGAGTGCCGGCCGAGTTGATTTGTGATTGAAGAAGGGGCAACTCGGCCAGTACAGGCTCCGCTACATCTTCGTTAGATGCCTTCGGCGTACGACTCACATAGCTTGCCAAACAGACGTCTACGTCGCGACGAAGTGTACTATCACTGACATCGCGCTTTGCTACGGCACAAAAGCTCTTCAATGAATCAAACACTGCATTCCGATCGAACGTTTGCTGCGGAATACAGTTAAACAGCCACCACCACGTTGTGGAACGCGTGCCACGCCCCGCAAGATTCCAGTGCAGCAACCACGCTGTGGCCGGATGTTCACTGTAGGGATCCAACCCATCGAAGATTTGTTTGGCCAGACCCGTTGGAACGTACCTACCATCAGAGTTCTCATACATGAATCCGCATGCCACCGACCAATGGCGAATTGAAGTGACCATATTCCTGCCGACACCGAATCGCACTATCGATCGTTCGTCGGCGAACATCGATTTTGGAGCGGATGGTAGACACATACATATTTCGTCGTAAGCCTTGCGCAGCCAAAGTTGCCTTAGCGGAAATGTTTCGTGTCCAGAGAAATGAAATGCGGGTACAGCGGATATAGGAGGAATCGCCACGACCAAAGTCTACTGGCGGCTCTCTCCAGTTGCAAGACCGTTCTACTGGACGACTCCACCAGTGGACAGGTTTTTTTGGCGATATAGGCATGTATTACGACAATCTACTCTGAGCTGCAGGCTGTTTGGCGGGAGACAGCATTTTAACTCTCAAGTTCTATGGACCGAGGCGAAGAGGCAGCCACAACTCCATTAAGGGGGACGCATCCTTGTCCATGTCGCCGGGGAGGCAAGCGCGCCCCGAATGGTCTGGATCAAAATCCCCCAATACGCGTTTCGACGAATGTGAAGGTTGAAATCTTCACGCGTCGGCATTCGCTAGTTGATCGATTTCCAATCATCTTGCCGCTTTGGAAAGTGGACTGCCGATTGGGCCCGTAGAGAAAAAGAGGGGGAATTGCGCAATGCCGCGTAGCTCTATGCCCACTTCGGGCTCGCTTGATCGACAAAAAGCCCCGAAAAGCCCCGAATTTACACGAAATCAGAGAACAATTCTCTGAGCTGCAGACTGTATGGCGGAGAGAGTGGGATTCGAACCCACGTTAGAGTTTCCCCTAAACACGCTTTCCAAGCGTGCGCCTTCAGCCACTCGGCCATCTCTCCAGCACAAGTTGGGACCCACTCATTATACAGGCTTGCAAGAACGTATCCGGGACGGTAGAAGGAGAGAATGTTCGGGCTGACGCCGTGTTGCGCCGACATTGAAATAGACAGGCGGCCCTGTGGCCGCCTGTCAGATGCATAAATTAGAAATCGCTCAAGATGCGATGGACCGGAAAACCGCTCTTCGCGCCGTGGAACTAGCAGCTCGTCGCCAGGCTGCCCTGGAGGATGCGTTCGAAGCAGTATTCGTCGATCACCGCTGCCACCGCCTTTTTTCCTTTTTCATCCAGTGAACGCACCACACGCCCGGTGCAATTCACCTGGACATCGGTATCAGTTCCCAGAACAGAAGCAGGCAGCACGATGCGGAAGCGAATTACGGTGCCCACGTCGAGCGAGCTCTTGGTATGAAACAGCACTCCACCGGCTGAAATGTCAGCGGTTTCGGCAAAGTATTCATGCGCGTCCGCTGTTCGGACGGTGATCGGAAGTCTGAGTGGAAAACGTACAGAGCTTCTGGTATCCGCCGGGCCTAATCCCGCAACTGGAGTTTTGACTTCGTTCACTCCTGCACCTCTTTTGGGAGGTTATACCTGCAGTGCCGCTATCCCAAGATTACTTTGGTATTCAGGGCGCACCAAAGGACATACGCCATAAGAGATGCCCAAAAACCCGCTCAGAACTTGGTGACTTCTGTGAAGTTGAAGCCGCGAATTTTCATAGCCGGCACAACCATATCGAAGGCCTCTTCCCCGCTGGCCCGGACAGCCTCTCCCATCGCCTCAACATTGTTGAGCATTTCGATCAGACTCTGGTTGAAACGGAAATTCAGCAGCCCGTGCTTCACATTTCCGCCTTCAACCAGGAAGGTGCCGTCCCGCGTCATGCCGGTAAGAATCTTCTCATAAGGGTCCACCTCGCGGATGTACCACAGCCGCGTGATCAAAATGCCGCGCTCAGTCCCGGCGATCATCTGGTCGACCGTCTGCTCACTGCCGGGTGTGGCGAAAACAATATTGGTGGGAGCTTCGCCGATCTCATTGGGCAGCGGAAAGCCGTGGCCGGTTACCGCGATTTCACCAACTTTATCTTTGTACTCTGACTTGCGCATCTTCTCCGCCGTGCTGCGCGCGTAAACCAGATTGCGAATCACGCCGTTTTCCACCAGGCTAATCCTTCGCCGACGTACCCCTTCGCCATCGAAGGGCGCGTTGGACTGGAGTGGATGAGCAACATCATCCATGATCGTAATGTTTTCGCCAAACAGCTTCGTCCCAATGCGGTTGTTGAGAAACGACCTCTGGTCCAGTATCGCCAGCCCGCCAAAGTCCCAGAACATGAAGCCCACCAGATCCAACACAGCGGCTGGCTCCAGAATCACCGTGTATTTTCCCGGCGGCAACTCCCGTGGACTGTGAGAGTCACGCGCTTTCTGCGCGGCAATCTCCGCCAGGCAGCCAGGGTCAACATTCTTGACGTCCGGCGAGTTCGCCTTCTGCCATCCTGAAGAGTTCGCCGCCAGCATGGTGATGGAAACTTCCGCCGAGGTCTGGCGATGGTAAACACTCAGGCCATTGGAATTAACAATCGCTTCCACGCTCTGCGAACTGGAATAGATTCCCGCCGTCACGAGCTTATTCTTCTTTGCGATGGCAACGATCTTGCCGACCGCGTCAGCACGCTCGGCCGGAGTGATGCTGGCAGTGTGATCGAACCAGCGTGATGGCCCGTTCGGGCCTTCGCCCGCGCTGGCGCTCGCCATTGGGAGAAAATCGGGATCAGGCTCTTGCACCCTGGCAATACTTTCAGCCGACTGCACCGCGCGCTTCAGACCCTCATCATCGAAGCGGTTCGTGGTGGCGCGCGCGGTCTTGCCGTCGAATGCCACGCGGATTGACGCAGACTCATTCACCTCTGCCACGTTCTGGTGGATGGTATTGTTGGCAAAGCGCGTAAGAGAGAAGTCCGTCGAAGAGAAAATCACTTCAGTCTCGTCAACGGACGAGAACTTTTTAATCTTTGCGAAGATCTTCTGCGCCTGAGACTGATCTAGCATTTGAACTCCAGCAATTAGCAAATAGCAATTGGCAACTAGCCAAAACCTACTTCGTCTTACGTTCCGCACCGACCTTTCGGGTCAGCGCAACCAGCATTCGCTTTACTTCAAGATGCTGCTTGTGAGCAATCAAGTGGTCCGCATGGGACATGTATCCCAAATCCCGAGCAAGTAGGAAGTGATACTCAAGCTCACTAGCAGATCCGCAAGCGATCTGCAGGAAGCGATGCAATTCAGAATTGCCTAGGCGACCGCAACCTTCGGCGATGTTTGCGGGAATTGAGGAACTGCACCGCCGTACCTGGCTGGCCAACCCAAATAATTCATGCCTTGGGAAAGCCTCCGTAATTCGATAGGACTGCAAGGTCAACTGGTGTGCCTTTTCCCAAACTTTCAACTCACGGAAGTCTTTCACGTTTTCTCTCGATTTGTGCGGTTTGGCTAATTGCCATTTGCTAATTGCTAATTGCTAATTCCTAATTCCCCTTGTACGCCGTCCCGATCTTCACATTCCTGAACCGTGCCGGCGACGCGCCATGTCCGGTACCCATTGTCTGCATAGGCTGGCCTTTACCGCAGTTGGGCGTTCCCCACAGCGTCCATTGATCGCGCGAACAAATGGCATCCATCGAATTCCAGAACTCCGTTGTAATCCCCGAATAGGAGGGGTTTTTGAACATTCGGCCCAGCTTGCCGCCTTTGATCTCCCAGCCAATCTCGCAGCCAAATTGAAAGTTGTAACGCTTGTCGTCAATCGACCAAGATCGGTTGGTCTGCATGAAGATTCCATCGTCAGTGCCGGCGATGAGTTGATCGAAAGTCAGCGGCTTTTCTCCGGGCAGGATGCTGATATTCGTCATCCGGACAAGCGGAATACGGTTCCATCCTTCAGCCCGCATGGTCCCGTTGGAACGGTTCTCGCCGATAGTGTGGGCCGTCTCGCGGGAAGAAATATATCCAGTGAAAAGGCCCTTGGTAATGATCGGCGTGCACTGTGCCTGGACGCCTTCGTCGTCGTAAGCAAACGTCCCCAGGCCCGGGCCATGCTGCTCGGTCGCGTCGGCCACCACGTTGACCAGATCACTGCCATAGCGCAGCGTGCGCAGCTTTTCCAGCGTAAGAAAAGATGTGCCGGCAAAATTCGCTTCCATGCCCAGAACGCGATCCAGTTCAATCGGGTGCCCGACGGACTCATGAATCTGCAAACCCAGTTGGGAAGAGTCGAGCACCAGGTTCATCCGGCCTTCAGGACATCGCTCCGCCTTGTGCAACGCCACTGCCTCTTCACCAATGCGGCGGGCGTTCTCCAGCAGCTTCAACCCGTCGATCAACTCATAACCTATATTCTGGTGCTGGCCGCCAAAAGAGTTTGGATAGGACCGCTTCATAATCTCCGTGCCCTGAAAGGCCAATGCGCAGAAACCAGCGCCCGTGATCACGCGCGTCTGATGGATATCCGACCCGTCAGAGTTATAGAACCATTGCTCATAGCGCCCCACCTGCATGCTGCTTTCGGCGAGCGTCACGCCCTTGACAGCGAGCAATTCGGCATCGATACGCGTGAGCAGATCTAAATTCTGTTCAATCGACGTGGTAAACGGGTCGATCTTATACGGGCTTGACCATTCGATCTTCACCGCCGGTTCGGGCGCGAGTTGCACCGGCTCTTCTTTTACCCGGGCAGATGCCCTGGCAATCTCAACGGCTTGCGCGGCGGCTTTATCCACGGCTTCACTGCTGAGGTCGTCTGTGGCGGAAAATCCCCACGCGCCATTGACCAGCACGCGAATGCCTACGCCCAGCGTTTCCGCGCTGCCGGCATGGCCGACCTTGCCGTTCTTGGTGGCCAGCGCGCGCTGGCGGTGGTCCACGATGCGAACGTCGGCATAGCTGGCCCCGCGCTGCGTGACGGTGTTCAAGGCCCAATCAGCAATCTGTTTCATGGTCATAGCAATCTTCGATGATAAATGATTTCGGCGATACAGATTTGACCTACACTAATTCACATGTCGCGAAAGCCTGCGCCCATCAAGATCGTCAACCTGGAAGACGGGATGCCAAAAGTGGAAGAGGCCCGTTTGCGGATGCAACGCGAACTTCAGATGGCGCGGCAGCAGAGCTACGCTGCCGTGAAGCTAATCCACGGATACGGTTCCAGTGGAGTTGGCGGTTCGTTGCGAATCGAACTGCAGAACGAACTTCAGCGGCTGGCTGGCGCGGGGGCTGTAAAGTTCTTCATTTCCGGTGAAGACTGGCGGATCTCCAATGAGACAACCTGGGAATTGCTGAAGCGCTTCCCGGAATGGAAGCGGGATTCTGACCTGGGCAAGAACAACAAAGGGATCAGCATTGTAGTGCTGTAAACAGCTGATGTTATTTTGGCGGTCCCGGTAAGGTTCGCTACCTCATGGCGATCAGAAGGGTTTGGTTCAGGTCAAAATTGGTCTTCATGATGAACCTTCAGGGAAACTCGTTCTTTCTGTGCCGATAGTACGTTGATAAGCAAACTCCGAATGTGACGGCCATCACATACACGGAAATTCCGTTTCTTAGAATACGCACAAACCATTCATAATCAGTGGGTTTGCACTCCAGATTATTCTCCATGAGCCCCGCACGGCAGGCACGAGTGGCAAAGCAGATTAGAGAATCTAATTAAAGCGGCGTCCTTGTTGTTCTATCGCCGGCATAATGACTCTTTGGGACTAAGGCGCAAACAACCCACAGCGCTCAATTTGGATCACAAGACATGCAGGGGAAGGCTTTAGAGACTGTGCCGATTCGGATCCCCGAACCAGGCAACAGAACTTTTTAACTGACACTTTCAAGATTGAACGTGAACCGGGCAGGAGCAGCACTGTGTTTTGGACAATTTTCACGGTAGGAGTGTTGCTTTGGATGGTCGGACTAGCCGCGGTATTTGGACCCGGCGTGATGCCTCTTCTGCTGGTGCTGGGCACACTCTTGATAGCGATGCATTTTGCCTTCCGCCGCATATCTTTGAACTGACGAGTTAAAGGCCGATAGCGGAACCGCGGCTTGCGAGTAGTAACAGCGAACCTCTCTGGCGCGTCCGTACTGTCAATCATTTTCGATTCGCAAAACAAGGATCAAGGAGCTCTATGAAGAAGTTTGTAACGTTTTTATCGGTGGTTAGTCTGGCGACTCTTAGCTGGGCGGGCAGCGCCAGAGAAGATTCCGCTGATCGCCTACAGAAATCGGCGGAAGTATTGACCCAGATAGCCCAGGCCCCTGACAAGGGGATTCCGGAAGAAGTACTGGCCAAAGCCAAGTGTATTGCCATTGTCCCCCATCTGGTCAAGGGCGGGTTTGTCTTCGGCGGTAAACACGGTCGCGGTGTGGCGACCTGCCGTACGTCCGATGGGTGGAGCGCCCCTGCATTTATCTCCGTGGGCGGCGGAAGCTGGGGACTTCAGATCGGCGTGGAAGGTGTGGACCTGGTCATGCTGATCATGAATGACAAGGGAATGGAGCAGCTTCTGTCCAGCAAGTTTCAGGTGAGCGGTGAAGGATCTGCCGCCGCAGGGCCCGTGGGACGTCACGCTTCGGCCGGCACGGACTGGAAACTTGACACCCAGATGCTGACCTACTCACGTTCCAAGGGTGCCTTTGCCGGCCTGACGCTGGAAGGCGCGGTCATCCAACAGGATGCGGACTCCACAAATGCGGTGTACGGCAAGGATGTGTCTTTTAAGTCCGTCCTGTTAGGAAAAGTTCCAACGCCGGAAATGGCAAGACCGTTCGTCCAATCTGTTTCCGCTGCTACCCACGCCGCGCGCGCCAAGGAAGCCAGCGACAACGACGAGAAGAAATAGCTTTTTCCAAGGCATGATCCAGCAATCATGAGCACGCAGCCATTCAATCAGATGGCTGTGTGCTCTTGATTTTTGATCCGCCCGGTCCCTGTCATTTCTGATGTAATTCTTTCGCCCCCTCGAGCAGTTCTGCATCAGCGCAGCATCTAAGTGAGTAGCTGGCCGGTTGTTCCAGTCCCGTTTTAAAAGAAGGAGCCATGCAAAACGCATTCCGCACGATGTTGGCATCGTTGCTAGTTGTCTTCGGTTTCTCCCAGGCTTGTAACGGATACTCCATTCTTACCCATGAAGAGATTGTGGACCTGCTGTGGACCGACCAGATCAAGCCGCTGCTGATACAAAAATATCCCGGCGCCAAGGAGGAAGACCTGCGCAAGGCGCATGGCTTCGCCTACGGCGGATGTCTCATCCAGGACATGGGCTATTATCCCTTCGGCAATAAGACGTTCAGTGATCTGGTCCACTATGTCCGCAGCGGCGATTTTGTCGAAGCCTTGCTTTCCGAATCGACTGATATCAACGAATATGCCTTTGCCCTGGGCGCTATGGCGCACTATGCCGCCGATATTGTCGGGCATCCGGTCGTCAATGCTGCTGTTGCCCGGGAATTTCCCAAGCTGGGCGCGAAATATGGCCCCAGCGTGACCTACGCTCAGAACAACAAAGCGCACATTCGCACCGAGTTCGGTTTTGACGTGGTCCAGGTCGCCAAACAACGCTACACATCAGACGCTTATCACGCCTTCATCGGATTCGAGGTGGCCAAGCCAGTTCTGGAACGCGCATTTCTCAAGACCTATGGCGTCAAGCTCAGCGATGTGTTCAGCAACCTGGACCTTTCAATTGGCTCGTTTCGCTGGTCCGTAAGCAGGGTGATCCCGGAGATGACGCGCGTGGCTCTGCTGACCAAGAGGGATGAACTGGTAAAGGAGAACCCCAGCTTCGCGAAGAAGAAATTTCTCTACAATCTTAAGCGCGCAGAATACGAGAAAGAATTTGGCAAGAATTACCAAAAACCCGGCCTCGGCGCGCGGATCATGGCAGTGATTTTCAAGATCATTCCGAAAATCGGCCCCTTTAAAGCAATCGCGTTCAAAATGCCGAATCCAGACACTGAAACCCTCTATCTGAAAAGCGTAAACGTAACGGTGGACCAATACCGCACCTACCTGACCGATTTGCAGGCAAACAAGTTGCAACTTGCCAACATGGATTTTGATACCGGCAGGCCCACCACACCAGGAGAATACACGCTCACCGATGCTACCTACGCCAAGCTGCTGGACAAACTGGTGAAGACGAGCTTTGCCGGAATGCGTCCGGACTTGCGCCAGAACATTCTGGCTTTTTACCAGAACCCGTCCGCTCCCAACTTCATCAAAAAGAAGCGCGCCAAGTGGAACAAGGTACAGCAGGAACTGGATCAGTTAAGGGCCACGCCGCCGACGCAGGTGACTCTGCAGCAAGGCTTGCTTATTGCGGAATGACCGGCACTACTGTTCCGGCAGGGGGTCTTCCAACATGCCCAACACTGTACTGCAGGGCCAGAAGTAACGGTGACTCTTACTTTTGCCACGCCTGACGGCGGAGATGGGAACCAATCCGCCACCACGTCACGGTTGATCCTCTTCCCCGCATTCCCGCCGCTGAGTCCCGGAAGTATAAAGCTCGGCCCGAATCAAGCGCGTTTGTGTTTTGTAGCGATAAGCCGGTGTACTGCATTGCGCTGTTCACCAGTGGGGTCGTGGCGGAGAGATAGGTCAGTCGCGAAAACATAGGATGCACCAGGTTTATTTGTGCATTCGCGCTGCTACCCGCTACGTCATCGGCTCGCAGGTAAGTGTAATACTCGATGGTGAAATTGCTGCCGGTGTCTTTGACGCGCACGCGCTCGCCATCGAACTGGAAAGTGCCGCCGTTGTTGGGGCAGACCGTTGCCGTGTTGGCGACACTATGGTGTTGCAGTCGTTGATCGCAGCAATGGCATCGTCGAGCTTTACCGCGTGGCTGCCATGATCGCGGGGTTCGCTGATCAACAGCAGAACGCGGCGGCTGTCGTCTGGTTGTTTCTCCAGCAATTTCACGGAATAACGGACCGCATCATAATTGCGGCGCCGCGACGGTCGCCCTCTTCCATATTTCTACGGGGGCCGTCCATCATTGCCTTTAGATATGCCTCGGTCGGAGCGGAATCAAAACTGAAATCGTGTGCCAGATTCACGTCGCTATCAAATACAACAATTGCAGTTTGCACCTGCGCTGGCTGACGATCTGATCAAGCATGGAACTGAGACCCTGCATACGATGAAACTCAAAAAGCGCGCTGCGCCCGCTTTGTATCGCAATCACAAGAGAAACGGCCTCGTGGGGCTCCGCTTCATCCATGCTGATCTGCTGCTCAACCCCGTCATCTTCAATGATGAAATCTTTGGCCTGAAGTCCGAAGACGAGCTTGCCGGCCTTGTCTTTCACGAGCGCCGGAACCAAGACAACGTTCGACCGCGTTCGAAGAGTGGGATTCTGCTCAGCCGTACTCTGCGCCTGGCAAAACTGACAGGCTCGACAACAGCATCCACGCAAGAACAGCCAACAGTCCAAATTTTCCGAAAGCTTCATTCAGCACGTCTGGTTCCTCTACTGGATTGAAGTCATCTAATAAACGCCATGAAGAAAACCGACCCTATCCGCCAACATATATCTAATTTGCTTACCAAGGCCGAAGCGCACGTTGACCTGCGCGAGGCCCTGAAGAACTTTCCCAAGGAACTTCGCGACCGCAAGCCTGAAGGCGGCCCACATACACCGTGGCAGTTGCTCGAGCACATCCGGATTGCCCAATGGGACATCCTTGAATTCAGCCGTTCGGCTAAGCATAAGTCGCCCAAGTGGCCCGACGAGTATTGGCCCAAGACCGGCGCTCCGCCCAGCGATAAGGCTTGGGACAAGAGCGTAAAGCAGGTCCTGGCCGACCTGGAAGCAGTCCGCAAGTTAACCACCGACCCCAAACGCGATCTCACCGCTAGAATTCCCCATGGCGACGGGCAGACCCTTTTACGCGAAGTCCTGCTTGTGGCCGACCACAACGCGTATCACCTGGGACAACTGGTCATGGTGCGCCGCATCCTAGAACGGAAATAGATGGGATTCTTGCGAATGATTAGTGACACAAGAAAATGGCGATCCGAAGACCGCCGTTGTGTCTTTTAGGCTCGTGGAATTAGGCTGAAACCGCTTTTCTGCCGGCGATCATCATGGCTGCGCCTGCGGCAATCAGAACCGCACTCACGATCGGCGAGATTTTTTCTTCGTGCCGGGTCTCAATGCCGATGGAGGCTCCGCCGACTTTGACGTCTGAGCGTTCATTATGCGGAATGGGGACCACCAGTGAAGCAATTCCCAGAACCACAAATATCACCCCAAGCCAAAATAGACCTCTCATAGTGTTCTCCTTATGTAGAGTGGAACGCTCCGCCCAGGGATAGTATCGCCCAGCAATTCTCCAGATTCCAGCTACTCTGGGTTTGGATGCAGATAACCCCCGGCCCATTTACCGGTAAATCGGTAAATGTACTTTCTCGTTAACCTTAGAAGAGGGGGACCCGCCCCTATGCCACTCGACTAGCATTCTTAAAGGAGTTATTCGATTCAATACCATGGTGAGGCCGGTGATTCGACCCCGAAATCGCGTTCAATCAGCGTCGAATCGCGTCCAAACCTGCGGTCGATTTGCATCGTTGCTTCGTCCTGCCCGATTGCCGTTTTTACTCTTTGGTAAACACCTCGAACAGACTACCGAGGCGGCTCGTTTTCTTCGGTTGCGGGTTGTCAAAGAACGGTCTTAACTTCCGCCTGGGCGACTAGTAACCCAATCCATTTTATCGTTTTTTATTCGCCAGTGCAAGCAAATAGCATGAGGGTGGTTTTTGCGACAACAACCCCATAGTTTCTTGTTTGCCGATGATACAACCAAAATCGCCGTGCCGATCCGTAATCGGCAACGGGCCTGTCACTGTTTTTCCGTTGCCAACCCGCATGCACACCGACTCTTATGCTGTATCACCTTCATCGCTGTACAGCCCAGGGTCTGCGCCATTCTTGAACTCGCCGTCTAGCTAGAACCCGCCGCAATGTTCTTAGGGACTGACGGTCAACGTTGTTCAAAGTGCCATCATCCGGCAACTGCTCGTAGAGCCTTTTAAGATCTTCGAGAGGAATCTTATTTTCAACAAATGGGGCAACGTCGCTTGTGTAACTTACGGTTGCGGGCAGGAAGAATCCCCGGAACGCCTGGGCAAGTCGCGCTCGGCTGTCCCCGATGCGCCGCAGCCAAAAGTCGCGCTGGATGGCCTTATCTTCGGGATTAATTGTCAGTCCTTCAATTTTGGGATCGTGACCCCAATAGTTGAAGGCCCACGGATCTGAAGTGATGAGATCTATGTTCGCCGCGTCAACATTTGGGCCATAACACTTCCTCATGCGCTTTGTGAAGGCCGGATAGAGCTGCGCTAACGAAACTTCGAGGTCGAAGTCGTCATCCCTGTGAGTTTCGTCAGAATGTTAAGCGCCATTGTGTCGTCAACGGCATCAATGATGCAGTCTTCAAGTAGCTTAAGTCTCTCTGACCGGCAGCCTTTGGGCAACCCGTAAAACAATGCGTAAGACATGCCCTGCCTCCCCGAATGCCGCCATCATGTCGTACGTGTATTCGTGAGCGGCACTCATGGCCGCATGCACTAAAGCCTTCCCTGTCGCCAGGGGCATCGACTTTCGGGCCGCCTCAGCAAGTTTTCTGAGGAAATCGTCTCTCTGTGATGAGCCTTTCTCCAGCGAGTCTAACGTCTCTTGAAATACGTGCCCTCCATTGCCGCTTTTCGCAGCATCGTCCCATACGCCGTAAGAACGCAGCCATCTCGACCGAACTGAAGATTGCCTCAGGGAGTTCATATCGAAAATAGGCGGGAAATATTTCAGGATTCCGGATGCGCTTCGAGCTTTCTTCCTCTGACTCTGATTCATCTCCTCCTGTAAATGCTAACCGTGATGCCCACGACTCGTTATCAAGTTCCCTGAAACGAGGGAAGAGTTCGCCGAGAACCCCCTTCACCTCGCGGAATTCCTATCGGCAGGCGCTGCTCGCTGAACATCTGCAAGGAGGCTCTTTCCTAGATTCTCTTTCTCCGCGTCCAGACCTGCTCATCGGTGAGCGGTTCCACCACCGCATGCACTTTCTGGGCGGCTTCCCGGTAATTGCGGCTAAAATCGCGCGCAACAGTGGAGTTAAGGTCGGTCACGGACGCGATTCTAACAAACTCCTGCGCGCGCCTCGCAAAGATCAGTCCATGACACGCCGATTCATGCAACACGCTTTAGGATAGAATTTTCTATTGGCCACGAATCGTTTGGCAAGTGAACCCCAACCCGCCCAGAAGGGCCGTGTCTTTCTCATGGACACGATGTCCTTCATCTTTCGCGCCTATCATGCCATGGCCCGGCAGCGGCCCATGTCTACCAAAAAGGGCGTGCCCACCGCGGCAACATACGTTTTTGTCAACATGCTGCGCAAACTGCGTGCGGACTTCAATCCAGAATATCTGGCCGCGGTTTTTGACGTAGCTGGTCCCACGTTTCGCGACGAGCAGGCCAAGGCCGTTACCTCGGTCCGCAAATTCGATATCAAGACACAAACTTTCAGAGATGTCGAATACCTTGGCTATAAGGCGCAGCGCAAGGAGATGCCGCATGACCTCGTCCAGCAGGTCCCTTATATCCGGCGTGCGCTCGAGGCCTATCGCATCCCCATCCTCGAATCGCAGGGCTTCGAGGCCGACGATGTGATTGGAACGCTCGGACGCAAGGCCGCCGCCCAGGGCTACCAGGTCTTTGTTGTCTCCAGCGACAAAGACATGCTCCAGCTGGTGAATGACAAAATCTGCGTACTCAACCCACCCAAAGACAATCTGATCTGCGACGCAGCCAAGGTTGAAGAAATTCTCGGTGTCCGTCCGGAGCAGGTGATTGACGTGATGGCCCTGCGCGGTGACTCCATTGATAACATTCCCGGCGCACCCGGCATCGGCGACAAGGGCTCGGTCGAGATCATCAAGCGTTTTGGCACCCTGGAAAACGCGCTCGACCATGCCGAGGAAGTCGAGCGCAAAACCTATCGCGAATCGCTGCTGAACAATAAAAAAGACATTCTGTGGAGCAAGCAAATGGTCACGATCGACCAGAACGTGGACATCGATCTTGACCTCGAGAAGATGGTCGCTGGTGAGCCTGACGCAGACGCTCTGCGCGCTCTCTTCAGCGAACTTGAGTTCACCACGCTGCTCAAGGAACTCGTTCCCGTGATGGAGGTGCGCGAAACCGAATATCGCGAACTGAAGTCGGTGAAGGATCTGAAAGCGCTGGCCAAATCCAAAGCCCCATTGGCGATAGCCTTCGAATTCACCGCCGCTCCAAAGGTCGAAGAAGAAGAGCCCGAGGAAGGCGATCAGAAATCCGGTGACCTGCTGTTTGACGGTCCGCCGCCGCCGGAAGCCAACGCTCGTGCGCCGCTCAAGCTGGCCATCTCCGCCGAAGCGGGCAAGGCCTTCACCATCATTTTGGGCGACGATGAACTCTCCGCCGAACTGAAAAAGCTGCTGGGCGATCCCAAAGTTCCGAAGACCGTTCATGATTACAAAGCCGCGCTGCGCCAGCTTGAGGCCCACGGAGTGGAACTGGCCGGCGTGCGCGACGAGCCGATGCTTTATTCCTACCTCATCAATCCCACGTACACGAACCACTCGCTGGCGGAGATTGCCGTGCGCAGCTTCAACCTCAAGCTGTCTTTGGCGGTGCCGGAAGCGGCGGACGTGACCGGCCGCATCGCGCCGGTCCTGCGCAAGGAAGTGGAGAGCGCCGGGCAATTGCCGCTCTATGAGCAGATCGACCTACCGCTGGTTCCGGTGCTGGTGCGCATGGAACAGGCCGGCGTAAAGATCGACCGCCAGATGCTGGGCACGCTTTCCGTCGATCTGGAGAAGCAGTGCGCCGCAAAAGCGAGTGAGATCCATGCCAAGGCCGGTGTCACTTTCAATATCAATTCGCCCAAGCAGCTGGGAGATGTGCTCTTCAACCAGCTCAACCTGCCCAAGCCCATCAAGTATGGCAAGGGCAAAACCATTTCGACAGCGGTTGACGTGCTGGAGGAACTTTCAGAGACCCATGAAGTCCCGCGCCTGGTGCTGGATTACCGCCAGCTCTCCAAGCTCAAGAGCACGTACGTTGACGCCTTGCCGGTGCTGATCGATCCGCAGACGGGACGCGTGCACACCACCTTCAACCAGACCGGCACCACCACGGGCCGTCTGTCATCCACCAATCCCAATCTGCAGAACATACCCATCCGCACCGAACTGGGCCGTGAGATCCGTGCGGCGTTCATTGCCGAGCCCGGCTATTCCCTCCTCTCCGCCGACTATTCGCAGATTGAGCTGCGCCTGCTGGCGCACTTCTCTGAAGATCCTCTGCTGACCGAGGCCTTCCGCCGAGGCGATGACATTCACTCGTTGACCGCTTCGCAAGTCTTTGGCGTGCCGCCCATGCTGCTGGACGCAGAGCATCGCCGCCGCGCCAAGGCCGTCAACTTCGGGATCGTCTATGGACTCTCGCCGTTCGGACTGTCACAGCAGCTGGGCATCGAGCAACGCGAAGCCAAAAAGTTTATCGACGCCTATTTTGAAAAATACGCGGGCGTGCGACGCTACATTGACCGCACGCTGGAAGAAACGCGCAAAGAACAGAGCGTGAAAACGCTCTTCGGCCGCTCGCGGCCTATCCCGGACATCAACAGCAAAAACGCCAACATGCGCGGCTTTGCCGAGCGCACCGCCGTGAACACGCCATTGCAGGGCACCGCCGCCGACCTGATCAAGATTGCCATGATCCAGATTGACCAGGAACTGCGCTCACGCAAATTGAAATCGCGCATGCTGCTGCAGGTGCACGACGAATTGCTCTTCGAAGTTCCCTCCGCTGAACTCGACCTGATGCGCGGCCTGGTGCGGGAAAAGATGGAAAGCGTTCACAAGCTGAGCGTCCCATTGCTGGTGGAGCTGGGCATAGGCCCGAACTGGCGCGATGTGGAATAGCTGGTCATCTCTGAGGACCCCGCCTCTGGCTACGCCGGATCGCTTCTTTCATATAGCGCGCATTGCGGATTCGGTTAATGTGCCACGCGCGCAGATATGGCCGGAGAAAAAGCGAGTACGCGAACCGCATCAGCGCGAAGAACATGAGCGGCAGCATGACTACCGCAAACAGGTAGGCAAAAACGTAGACGACACTTGCGGCAAGGCTTGCACCGGTGTGCAGGGCCGAGCGCAGCATTGGAGTCAGAGCAAAAACTGCCAGCAGGATCAGGACAAGGACCACCACCCGCGGCGCCAGACGCTTTTTGCGCGGAGGCACCAGCTCAATGGGCAGAAGGCGCTCCCAGTCCTATGGCTGCTTCCAGCGCCGCCGCAATCTGGCCGGCAACCCGTTGCACTGTCTCTTCCGTTTCCGCTTCCACCATCACCCGCGCCAGCGATTCTGTGCCGGAATAGCGCACGTTGACACGGCCGTTGCCGTTCAACTGCCGCTCCGCCTGCTCGATCGCCGCCATCACCGCAGGCATCTTGTCCAGCGGACGTTTTTCTTTAACGCGAACATTTTTGATCGTCTGCGGAAACACCTTCATGCCCGACGCCATGTCCGCCATAGAACGCCCGCTTGCCGCCACGATTCCCAGCACGCGGATGGCCGTCAGCAGACCGTCGCCGGTGGTGGCCTCGCGGGAAAGAATGACGTGGCCCGATTGTTCGCCGCCCAGAACCGCGCCCGTCTTTCTCATTTCTTCCAGCACATACTTGTCGCCCACCGGAGCGCGTAGCATCATGATTCCCGATTCGCGCAACGCCGCCTCTAGCCCCATATTCGACATCGTCGTCGCCACCACTGTGTCATGAGCCAGCTCGCCCCGCAGCTGGAGTTCGCGCGCCAGCAGCAGCATCACAGCATCGCCGTTGACCACGTGGCCATTGCCGTCGGCAAACAGCGCGCGGTCTGCGTCGCCGTCAAAACAGATGCCGAGGTCCGCATTTCGCGACACAACCTCGCGCGCCACGATTTCCGGATGCAGCGCGCCGCAATTCTCGTTGATATTGCGGCCATCGGGCGTTCGATGTGTGAACTCCACGTGGGCGCCAGAGCGCTTAAAGACTTCCGGCGCCACAGTACTGGCTGCGCCGTTGGCGCAGTCTACAACCACGTGCAGCCGCTCCGCTCCGGGAATCGTGCGCGCCAGCCAGTTCAGGTAGTCCGCGCGTAAGGCTGCATCGCCGGGCAGCGACGGCTTCATCGTGCCATTTTCAACTTGTGCCGCGTTTTCTTTCAGCAAGGAAAAAATTTCGGTCTCGATTTCCAGTTCAACATCGTCCGGCAACTTGTAGCCATCGGGGCCAAACACCTTGATACCATTGTCCTGCCAGGGATTGTGCGAAGCGGAAATAACAACGCCCGCAGAAAAACCGTGGGTGTGGGTGAGGTACGCAATGGTCGGAGTCGGCACCACGCCCGCGCTGGCCGTCTCGACCTTGGCAGCGCGCAGCCCTGCAGCCAGCGAGTCCGCCATCCATCCGCTCGATTCACGCGTGTCCTGTCCAATGACCACACGGCGCGGGCCCGCCGGCAGATGATCGCCCAGCGCGCGGCCCACTGCGTATACGGTTTTCCTGTCCAGCGGATACTCGCCAGCTACACCGCGGATTCCGTCGGTTCCGAAGAGTTTTCTCAAGTCTGCTCCTGCTATTTCCTTTTACCACAGAGGACACAGAGAGCACAGAGACGCTCCGGAATTTCTCCGTGTTCTGTGCCCTCTGTGGTTAATCTTTTTTAGTCGATTTCACTTCGGCAGTGAACGTGCCGCGCGCCACCCGCGCGGAAATTTCAGAGCCGAGTGCAAGTTGAGAAACGTCCTTGACCAATGCGCCGTTGGCGTCAAAGACCAGCGCATAACCGCGCTCCAGGATCCTGACCGGCGATAACGCATCCAGCTGCGCCGCCAGACGCTCGGCATGCGAGCGCCGCGCCGCCAGTTGCGATCGGAAGGCGTGGACCACAGCTTCCGTGCGTGCATCCAGTTCCCCGCGGACTAGGGCCAGCGAGCGGCGAAAATCAAAGTGCCGCACCCGGGCCGCTGCAAGGTCGAGCCGGCGATGGTAATCGTGCAGCAGCGTGCGGTAGTTCGCGGCCAGGCGGTTCGCCAGCTCATCCAGACGCTGCTCGCGCCGCCGCATCAGCTCCTGCACGCGCGCAAAAGCGCCATGCGTGGCCAATTCCTGCAGGTTCTTGTTCGCCATCAGCAGGCGGTAACGCGTGGCGCGGCCCAGGCGCTGGTGCAGGTGCGCAAGATGCTCGGTGAGGCGATGCTTGGATTCAATCACCAGCTCAGCCGCGGCCGAGGGCGTGGGCGCACGCAGGTCGGCAACAAAATCCGCGATGGTGAAATCCGTCTCATGGCCGACGGCCGAGATGACCGGCAAGGTGGAAGCGGAGATTGTGCGGGCCAGCGTTTCGTCGTTGAACGCCGCCAGGTCTTCAATCGAACCGCCGCCGCGCGCAATGATGATCACGTCCACGCTCTTTGCGCGGTTGAAATGCTTGATGCCGGCCGCGACTTCCGCCGCCGCCGTCTCGCCCTGCACCTGCGCGGGATAAATCTGGATGCCGACATTCTCATGACGCCGGGCAAGAATGTTGAGCATATCCTGCAGGGCCGCGCCGCGCGGAGAAGTTACAAGGCCAATGCGTCGCGGTAACGGTGGAATGGGCTTGCGGCGGGTCGCGTCAAACAACCCCTCCTGCGCCAGCCGTGACTTAAGCTGCTCGAATGCCACTTGCAGCGCGCCGGCGCCCACCGGCTCCAGAAATTCCGCGGAAAGTTGCAGTTCGCCGCGCACATCATAGATGGTCACCCGCCCGCGCGCGATTACCTGCATGCCGCTCTCAGGACGAAAGCACAGCAGCCGCGCCTGGCTGCGGAACATCACGATGCGCAGCTGCGCGTCTCCATCTTTCAAGGTGAAATAAAGATGACCGGACTCCGACGGCCGGAAATTGGAGATTTCGCCTTCCACCCATACGTCGGTATAGCTGCGCTCGACCGTGGTGCGCACGGCGCTGACCAAGTCAGCAACGCGCCAGATGCGGCGTGTGGGCGCCTGCTCAAAGGTGAAGCCGAGTTGGGAATCGGAGAACAATAGGGCAGTTTAGCAGGGTTGTGCACGAAGCCGCCTCGGGTATAGCGAAATAAATACGTATGCTTTTTATGCTTGCTTTTGCTTGCTTTTCCTGGGATGCTAGCGTCAGGAGGGGATCATGAAAACAGTTACGCAGTCTGTTTCTGACCTAATTAGGGATCATCTCTGTGACTCTTACCTTAAGGCTGCCATTCGACGGGGTGAGAACACCTTTAGCGTCAACGTAGGAGCAGTGCATAAGGCCCTTGGACTGGTGAATCGCATCCCGCAGGTCTGTTCAGCTCTCGAATCCAAAAAGCTGCTTGACGAAAACCACCTGCGAATCGCTTCAAAGACCGGCCCTCCTTCCGGTCAGAGCACCACTGTCACATTCACGTACGAAATTCTCGATTTGAATCGGAAGTCCTCCTCTTCGGCTAACCCGCTGACTGGCCTTCGCGGCATTGCGAAGGATCTCTTCAGCAAATTGGGCGGAGGAGAGGCTTTCATCCGAAGAGAGAGGAACAGTTTCACCAATGAACGCGGAAAGGAATAAGAAATGAACGGCACCGGGACCTTTGACAACTGGCTTTGTCTTCGTAATCTCTGCGTGGGATTTGCCGGAATGCGGAGAGTGTCCTGTCCACCGAGAACTGTTTTCCAACAGCATGATCAACTACGTTGAAGTTGCCTGGATAGAGACAAACAATAAGACCGAAGCCAGAGAGATGGAGAAGCAATTCCGTCAAGACTATAGGGCGACTCATGATGGTCGCTGTCCAAGTTGAGATCGGCAGGACTATTTTTAAGTATCGCGTTTGCATAAAGGGAATAGTGCGGGAAACGAAAGGTGCTGAGCGACCATGAGCAAAATCTACTGGGACACGATGCTGTTTGTGTACTGGCTGGAGAACCATCCCGTCCATGCCAAACGCGTTCAGCACATTCTCTCCAAAATGGAGGAGAGGCAGGACCGGCTTTGCACCAGCACCTTCACAGCCGCTGAGGTTCTGGTCGGGCCATACAAGGTAGGGGATTTTGCGATGGCCAAAAAGATCCGCGAAGTTTTTGAAAGTCCTTTCGTCGAGATCCTGCAATTTAACTTGCCGGCCGCGGACCTATATGCGCGAATTCGAGCGCAACATGGCGTATCGCCCGCGGACGCGATTCATCTGGCTTGCGCCGCACAGGCAGGGACTGATTTATTTCTTACTAACGACGCCGCTTTGTCCGGCAAGGTGATCCCCGGCATCCAGTTCATTGCCCAAATGAATACAAACCTGTTTTAAGCCTACCGATGCCCTCGCCCAAACAACCAAAAAAGCAGTGACAGCACCACGCTGACGACGATGCAGGTGGCCAGGGGAAAGTAGAAGACTGTGTTCTTACCGCGATAAACAATATCGCCGGGCAAACGGCCCAGCGGCAGATTGAAACGCCCTGCCAGCAGCAGCGCCGCACCCACCAGCACCATGACGCCACCGAAAACCAGCAACAGTTTTCCCAGATCAGCCATTTCAAATTCACCCGGCGCGGCCCGGAGCTTTTATGCTGCCTTCTCCTCGCCCCTTCCCGGAATCTTGGCCGCCAGCACATCGGCTTTTTCAATGGAAGGCGGCTGGGAAAGCAGATCTCCGGCCTTCGCCATCAGCGCCGCAGCAACTCGTCCATTGAGGTGTGCCTGCCGCCCCGCTTCGTCAGGGAACGCATCGAAGATCCCGAAAGTTGAATGCCCCAGCCGTATACCGAACCATGCAACGGTAGCCGGCTCCTGCTGTACCAGCGCGAAGCCACTTTTTAGGAAATTGGCTACTTCTTCTTCTTTGCCTGGCTTGGCTTCCAGACGGACAAAGAGTGCGGTTGAAATCATGAGTTTCTCCTTTTGTAAGCGCTGCCAGTATGCCTGGCGGAATTACGTCACAACGCTCTCCATAAAATGTTACGCCCCGGCCTTGCATGTGGGAAATCGAGATCAGGATCGATCTGAGGTTTAAGACTAGAAGACTAATGGAAAGCAGAACTCTTCAGCGGGTAAGCAGCGGAACCCGGACGATGTCCGCCGACCTTCAGGGCCTTCACGCTACTGTTGAGATCGGAGGTCCCAACCAGTGCGATGCCGCCGCTCTCCAGGCCCACTGTTTGCATTTGCATGCCGTTCGACACCACGGCAACTGGCTCGCGAACTCCACGATGGCTCGCGCGCTTCTTTCGCCAGTACTGCTGGTACTGTAAGTCAGTCATGTGCAAAACCCGGCGGAGCAGCACGTCGCGTTCTCTGGCGCTGGGCGCGCGCACAATCGCGACGATCTGGGTGCCATCTTTCCAGAACTGCTGCGTTCCCAAAAAGATACTGCGCAGCTCAGTCAGCGTAATCGACTCGATGGAATTTCGAGGGTTCACGATCACGGCAATGCTGTTGTCGCGCGCCAGCAGCCGCGCGGGCGAGAGCGCAGCAGCCAGAATTACAACCGCCAGATCCAGCACTCTTCTGCGGGCCAACATGCGTTACGTCCTAAAAAGCGCGGAGCCGGGGCAGCAACGCCTCCGGCTCCGATGCAGCTGATTATTTCCAGTACTGATCGCGTAGCTCCGTCTGCTTGCTTACCAGCGGAATTTCCTGGCCCTGGATGAAGACATGCTTCACATCGGTCTTCACGTCCAGCGGATCGCCGTTGGCGACGACGACGTTGCCCAGCTTGCCGACTTCGAGCGAACCCAAGTCCTTCTCCACGCCCCAGATTTGCGCCGGGTTGATGGTCAGGGCCTTCAGCGCTTCGTCGGGCGGCAGCCCAAATCCAACTGCATATCCAGCGGCATAAGGCAGGTTCCGGGCCTGATGTGAGTCATATGACGCAAACGCGATCTTCACGCCGCGTTTGGCCAGTTGCGCCGGCATGCTATACACCGCGTCATAACGCTCAGACTCCTTCGGCTGTTCGTAAATCGGGCCAACGATCACGGGCAGCCCGGTGGCGGCAATCTTGTCCAGCAACGCGGCCGAGTGCGTCACGTGGTTCAGGATCACCTTGAGATGAAACTCATTGGCCAGATCCAAGGCCGTGAGCAAATCATTGGGCTGCTCCGCCGCCAGCACCACGGGTTTCTTCCCGTGCAGGTATGGCAGAAGCGCTTCCAGTTTCAGGTCGCGCTTGGGTGGAGCGCCGGCCTTGTCTTTTTCTTTCTCGTCGCCGCTGGATTTTTTCTTGTCGTATGCCGCCCGCTTCTGGTCATAATCCAGCGCGTCAATGAACGCCTGGCGCAGTTGCGTTGCCATGCCCATGCGCGTGAACGGGAACTTCGCGGTCTCAAAGCTCTGGTTGCGGCGTTGCGCGCCGGTAAAGTTGAGCGGCATGGCGATATCGCGCACCGTCAGCATCTCCGTGGCGGAAGCGCCTGCAAGTTGGATAAACGAATCCTGGCCGGGCAGAGTGTCGCCGCTGGCCGGGGCAACAATTGCATTGGTGATGCCGTTGATGCGCGTCACCGGGATCAGCGTGGTCTCCGCATGGAACGCATCATAGACGTGCATATGCGGCATGATCTCGTCGCTCATTTCGATTTCATCATTGGTCATGCGCTCGGCGGAAATCTCAGTCAGGCCCAGGTGAGTTTCCGAATCGATCAGACCGGGATAAACCGTCATACCGGTCGCGTCGATGATCTTGGCGCCTGAAGGAATTGCTGTTCCAGGGCCGCCGACTGCGATGATCCGCCCGTTATGCATCACGACAATGCCGTTTTCAATCACGCCATGAGTAATGGTCAGCAGCTTGCCGCCTTTCAGCGCGATGGTTTCATTGGAAGCCGCGGTCGCGGCCTTTGAGTGCGCCGACGGCGCTGCGGAAGACGCCGATTTAGGTTTCTTTGTTTGCGCATTCACGCTTTGCGCCGAAACGCACGCTACAAGAGCGATGACAACGATCAATTTTTTCAGCATGGTTACTGGACCTCCTTGTAGTGAGTAAGACCGAGTCCGGGCAGCGAGCGGTCAAAGTAAAGATCGCCATCGATCAAGACCTTGTCCACCAGCGCCGAAGATGAAAGCGGGTAACTGTTCCAGATTGAAATGTCGGCGTCTTTGCCCACGTCAATCGAGCCCACACGATCATCGACGCCGATAATCCATGCCGGATTCAGAGTAATCGCTCTCAGCGCTTCGTCTTCCGTCAGGCCATAGTGGATGGCCTTGCCGGCTTCCTGGTTCAGGCGGCGAGTCACGTCTTCCGAATCGCTCTTGAGCGCCACGCGCACGCCCTTGTGCGCGGAGATGGCGGCGTTCCAGGGAATGCCGTCCCACGCTTCGTACTTAAAACCCCACCAGTCCGGCCAGGTGGCAATGGCTACGCCGTTGGCGGCGATCTTATCGGCCACTTTGTAAGCCTCAAGCGCGTGATGGAAGGCGCGGATCTTATAGCCGAACTCTTTGGCCATTTCCATCTCGGTAAGGAACTCATCGGCGCGATAGCAATGGATCTGCACCAGCAGCTTGCCACGAAGAATATCCGCCAGCGCTTCCAGCTTCAGGTCTTTCTTGGGCGGAGTGGCGTCCTTATCGCCCTTCTTTACTTTGGCTTCGTAGTCATCCCAGGTGCGCATGTACTCGCGCGCTTCAATAAAGGACGCGCGCATCACCTCAAAGTTGCCCATGCGCGTGGAAGGTAACTGGTTTCTGCTGCCGTAAACGCGCTTCGGGTTTTCACCGCTGGCGAACTTGATGGACTGCGGCGCGCCGGGAAAAATCATTTCATCGCGACCGAGGCCGTACTTGTGCTTGATCACCACGGCCTGACCGCCAATCATGTTGGCCGAGCCATGCAGCAGCAGTGACGTCGTGACACCGCCCGCCAGTGCGCGATAAATTGCCTTGTCATCGTAATCAAAGGCGTCGCGCATCATCATCTGCGGCGTGATCGGGCTAGTGGCCTCGTTCACGTCATCGTCAAGCGCAATATGCGAGTGCGAATCGATAATACCGGGCATCACGAACTTGCCGCTGGCGTCGATCACTGTGGCTCCGGCGGGCGCGTTCACGCTCTGGCCCACGGCTGCAATCTTTCCGTTGTGGATATAAATGCTGCCGTTCTCGATCTTCCCGTGGGTCACCGTAAGAATGGTGCCGCCCTTGATCACCACGTCATTGTGGATGGCCGGTGTATTGGGTGCGGCCTTCTTGTTCGGGGTCGTGTCTTCCGGGACCGCGTTGGCCTTGGATTCGTTGCCGGGAGTAGCTTGCTCCGGACTGGTGGGATTTTGCGATGCCGGTGAGGGCTGCTGCGTGTTCGAAGGCTGCTGCGCGACGGCAAAACCGCTCAGTACCCAACACAATGCCAGCAGCATCACTTGAGAGCGATGCGCCATGTTTGAACTCCTAAGAGGAAAGGAATGAAGGAACTCGCGATTCTATGAGAGCAGGTAGCAATTGGCAATTAGCAATTCCACCGTGCATTTCGTCCCAGGCAGTACTCAGCAGTCAGCCATAGAACGTCGCCGCAGATTTTCGCTGATAAACGCAGATCAGGACGAAGTAGCCGCAAATTTCGCGAATAAACACGAATCAAAAACCGGGATGAATGATTCGCGTGTTCCGTGTTCATTCGCCGGCTGATTTTTTTTGCCTAATTGCCAGTTTGCTAGCTGCTTGGGCTGAATGCTAACGGCTGATTGCAGTCTGCTACATTATCCGCATGCGAGCCGTAGTCCAAAGAGTGAGCCGCTGCCGGGTGACCGTGGATGGCAACGTTGTCGGCGAAATCGGCGCAGGCCTACTGGTGCTGCTCGGCGTGAGCAAGACCGACAATGAAGCGGCAGCGGACTATCTGGTGGAAAAAATCATTGGCCTGCGCATTTTTGAAGACGCGGAAGGAAAGATGAATCTTTCCGTACAGGATTCCGGTGGCGCGGTGCTGGTAGTTTCACAATTTACGCTCTATGGCGATGTGCGGCGGGGCAAGCGGCCGTCGTTTGATGCGGCGGCGCGACCGGAAGAAGCAAAAAGGCTGTATGAATATTTTGTCAGCAAGGTCCGCGCGGCCGGGTTACGCTGCGAAACCGGCCAGTTCCAGGCCATGATGGAAGTAGAGCTGGTGAACAGCGGGCCGGTGACGATCCTGCTGGATTCGGAGAAGACGTTTTAGCCACAGATTTGCATAGCGCGGCAGAGCCGCAACCAAAAGAAAACCAGTGAAGCGCTTCCTCATGGTTCGTATGATTGTGAGTTTCCTGACTTACAACAGCGAACCGGAGGAAGCGCTTGCAAAAGTTTATCGCGAAATACGAATCTGAGATTGCTGGTGTTTTAAGTGGATTTGATCGGCTGGTGTTTCGCGGGTCGTTGCGCAAGATCAGTATGTTTTTGGCCTGCAAGGATATCTGTGGGCCCAAGACGTGTTGCTGAAGGACTTTGGCTCCCATGTTCAGCAGATCAGCCAACCAGTCAAACAGGCTGCTCTGCAGTGCATGCAAACCTGCGGTCGCCCGGTGCAGTATCTGCATTCCAGCCTGATCAATAAAGAAGAGACGGCCCGCGCCATTGCTGAGAAAGATGGAATTTCGCAAGGACCGGTGTGCGCTCTGACTGGCGTAGAGCCGTGCCGGGCATTCGACGTATACCGCAATCGCCAGACCCGGCAATTGGATTTGGTGCAGCGGACCCGCAAATGTCTATTTGGCTATCAGTACTGGCAACACCCGGTGCTGGGCTGGATGAATGCCCGCATTCAAACCTGGTTCCCCTTGGCCATTCAGATTTGCATCAACGGGCGGGAATGGCTGGCCCGCCAACTGGATCGCGCGGGATTGACCTACCAGCGCCAAGGCAACTGTTTTCCCTGGCTGGCAGACTAGGGCCAAGCCCAACAGCAGATGGACCGGGCAACTGAAGACCCCTTGGCCGAAGTTACTGGATCAGATCGCGCAGCCATTGAATCCTGTCCACGACCAGATCTTTGCCCGTTTTCCCATGCGCTACTACTGGTCGATCTACCAAAGCGAGTGGGCCACCGATATCGTCTTTCGTCGCCGCCAAGACCTGCAGCGTCTCTATCCCTTATGGCTGCAACACGCTCTGACCAGCTTCGGCAGTCCTGAGGTCATGCGTTTTCTAGGGAAGAAACTCACCCACAAGGGACAGGTCCATGGTGGAGTTGCGGCCGAGATCGTGAGTGACTGTCGCCGTCGTCAGGAAGGAGTACGGATCAAACACCGCTACAACCGCAACTCGGTCAAACTCTACGATAAGGCTTATACCCCACAGGGCAGTGTTCTGCGAGCGGAAATGACCATGGATAATCCCGAAGATTTCACCGTCTATCGTCGTGTGGAGGGCCATCCCGAAGGACCGCTGGCCTGGCAACGGATGCGTAAGGGCATCGCTGACCTGTATCGCCGCGCCCAAGTTTCTCAGAAAGTGAATGAGCGCTATCTGGATGCTCTGGCCCAAACCGACGACAGCACCACTCTGGATCAACTCATCGGCCGGCTCCATCAGCCCGCACTGTACCGAGGCAAACGGGTGCGAGCTTTGCGTCCCTTTGCTGCCGACGACCGCGCTTTGCTGCAGGCCATCAGCCAGGGCCAGTTCACCATCAATGGTTTTCGCAACCGTGACCTACAAGCATTGCTTTACCCCACCTCCACAGCTTCGCCGCAAGAAAGCCGCCGGCGCTCGGCCGCTGTCAGCCGTAAGCTGCGTTTATTACGGGCCCATCACCTCATCCGCAAGGTTTCTTCCAGTATCGCTATCAACTTACGCCCTTGGGGCGGCAGACCATCACTGCGGTTCTTGCCGCCGGCAATGCGCCCATCCACTCCTTCACGGCAAAGGCCGCCTAAATTCTTCGCGGATTGGCTTGAATCTGATTGTTAGCAATGCAGATGGTCGCAGATAAGAAGATTAGCCGCGAATCAACGCGAAAGACGCGAATTTGGAAAAAATCGGCCAAGGTTTCCAGGCAATCACTCGAAGTAAATAACGGATCACGCAGCTAGCTGCCCCAACTAATAGGACAAAATATTCACGAAATTCGCGGCAACGGCTTTTTCTGGTCTGCGTTCATCTGCGTAATCTGCGGCTAAAGTTTGTTCAAGGCATTCTCCAGATCTTCAATCAGGTCGTCGGGATGTTCCAACCCGATCGACAAGCGCAAAAGATTTGCCGGGCTGCGCGTGTTGGCGCCTTCCACCGACGCGCGATGCTCGATCAAACTATGCGTGCTGCCCAGGCTGGTGGCATGGCTGAACAGCTTCAGGCCGGAAATCAGCTTGAATGCCTGCGCCTGGCCGCCTTTGACCTGGATCGACATCATGCCGCCAAAGGCCGACATTTGCGCGGCGGCAATCTTGTTTCCCGGATGCGACGGCAGGCCGGGATAATGCACGGCTTCGATCTTCGACTGGTCGGCCAGAAACTCCGCAATCTGCTGCGCGCTGCGTGACTGTGCGCGTACGCGACAAGGAAACGTCTGCAAGCCGCGCAGGGCAAGCCAGCATTCAAAGGGTGAAGGAACGGAACCGCCATCGCGCTGGAGGCCGCGGACCTTCTCAAAAAACGCGCTGGTGTATTTAAAAATCAGCGCGCCGCTCAGCACGTCGCTATGGCCGGAAAGGTATTTGGTAACCGAGTGCATTACGATGTCCGCGCCGTGCCTGAAAGGAAGCTGGAGCAACGGCGTGGCCCAGGTGTTGTCGCAAGCCAGCAGAGCATGGGCTTTTTGTGCAATCGCGGCCAGTGCGCCAATCTCCGTGACGTGCAAAAGTGGGTTCGATGGCGTTTCCACCCAGATCAATTTTGTGGCGGGAGTTACCGCGCGTTCCACGGCCGCCAAATCCTGCATGTTGACCAGCGTGTGCTTCAGGCCCCAGGCTGCCAGGCTGTGCAGCAGAATGGCGGTGCCATAAAAGACGTCGCTGCCGGCAATCACATGGTCACCCGGCGCCAGCGCGTGCAGCAACGCGAGCGTAGCGGCGTTGCCGGACGAAAACGCCAGCGCAACCTCGCCTTCTTCCAGCGATGCCAGGGCTTCTTCCAGCGCGGCGCGATTCGGGTTGTCCGTGCGGGAATAGAGGAAACCGCCGGGCAGGCTGCCGTCATCGGCCTTGTGAAAGGTGGTGGAAAGATGGATGGCGGGGGTAACGTCACGGGCGCCGCTTTCAGGTTTGCGGCCGGCATGGATGGCGCGGGTCTCTATTTTCATCGCAGTTCACAATATATCAAGTGCGGTTCTTGTCCGATTTCGGCTCAATTACGCCCGATCTCTGCCTCCGCTGTGCCCAAATCTGCTCTCCGCCCACGCCCTTTGGTTCCGATCCACCGATCATCCGGCCCTTTCCTGATCCGCGGCCATCCGTGTTAATCCGCGGTAAGGTCTTGCCTTCCCGATGTCCCGATCTTCCTTCCCTCCGTGCTCTCTAAATCTCCGAACCTCGTGTGGCCACAGCCGCCCTCGGCTGTGTCCGGGCTGGCCTATTCCCGATCAGTGTCATCCGTGTCAATCAGTGGTAAGAATCTCCAACTAGGATTCCAAAGCACTTACACCATCCATCCCAAGGATGGCCCTCTGCCCCTCCCCCTGCCCTCCAACTAGGATTCTAAAGCACTTATCGATCTCATCCCAGAACCATCCCAGATTGGTGTAGGTTCGCGGATCTCCTCCGTGTCCCTTCGTGTCCTTTGTGGTTAACGATGTTGGGTTTTCTGGCTAGGAGCTAGCAGCTAGGAGCGAGCAGCTTCTTTTGTCAAAGATCGTTCGCTTTGCATTTTTTGCCTCTAAAGGCGCATCAGTAACTTTACCATTTGTTCGCTTTTAAGTCAAGGAGAAAATGCTGATTTGAGTTCCTCTTTTTTCTGGTTAACCAGAGCAGAGTCGCAGTGATGGCGCACGCGCTGACGAACGAAGCCTAATTGGGGGGCGGGCAGTGGTCCCCAATTTGTCTAATGATCTGGCGCATTTTCAACCGGGCGGGTAGTAAGAATTCTCTAATATTACGTAAACCAGAAGGAAACAGACCGGTTGGTGCAGAATTTCTACTGAGGGCAGATCCACAGCTCGCCACGGCTTCAGTCCACCTGCACAGATGCGGGCTCAAAACATCCGCTGGATTTCAGCTTGCGGCGCCCTCCAAGTGACGTTGATGTTGGCCTGACACAGGACTGGCTTCTGTGAACTTTTCAAATGTATGAATTTTTGCGCCTCTTTGTTTGACCCCACCCAACGATGTGGCAAAAAGGAACTCGCAATTTGGGCAGTCTTAAACGGGCTGGTCTTCGCATAGAATCCATGCTGCAAGCCGCTAGTCGCGGCATGGAGGAATGCACATGAAAGCGAAGATCATGCTCGGAGTACTGGTCATGGTGTTGGGGACGGCATTCGCAATAACTACCGCTTCTGACGGTCCGGATCCCATCTGCTTGCCCGGCAAGCCCTGCTCGGTTGGAAAATAAACTGCGGATCCGAAAAACGGGCCGCAGAAAGGAATCTGGTTCTGTGGCCCTATGAAAGACTACATAAGCACCGCAGATCTGGCGACCTGGATAGCTCTGATCGTCGGCCAGGTGATCCTTTGTCTGTGCGGTTTCAAAAAACACCTCTTTCGCAGGCTGCCCTGGTTTTCAGTGTATGTATTTGTCTCTACGGCGGATAGCCTGTTGCTGTTCGCCCTCGCATTCTTAGCAAGCTATGCGACCTACTACCACGTCTTCTATATAGCCGGTCGCTTGGTATCGGTGCTGGCCTTTTTGACGTTGCTTGAATTCGGGCGGCAGGTGTTGCCGGGGCTCAACTTGCCACAAAAAGAGAAGGCTCTTGCTTGGTTGCTGGCAGCCTTAGGAGCAGTTGTCATCTTCGCCTCACTGTGGCCCTTACGGTCGATTGGAAATGAAAAGAGGATTGAAGTTGGAGCCTGCCTTGCGGTTGCCGTAGCTTTCATCTTCATAGCCGGATATTCGCGCTACTTGGGGTTGCGCTGGTCGCGGCTGCTCGGCGGGGTGGCCTTCACCCTCGGCCTAATCTACTTAATCGATGGTGCAGCCAAGGCGATTATCGGGCATTACCCTTCGGCCTTGGCATTACAGGCCCGTCAGTTCAGGCAAGTTGCCAACCTCCTGGCCGTTGTGGCATGGACGGTCGCTGTCGTTTCACCTTGGGGAGAGTACGAGATGACAGAGGAGGACTTAGTCAAACTGGAACAGATCGTCGGCGGGGTTGAGACCAACTTGCGCGACTTTGTCGCGGGAGGTTCCAGGTAGCATGACGAACCCGAAAATTTCCCGCAAAGGGCCGTTAGATGACCTGGTGTTGAAGGTTTGCCATCTGGAGTTGTCGGAATGCAGGGATTTTGCCGAGTTCAAAGAAGGTATACAGGTCATGGTGCGAAATCTCGAGGAAACATTGGCGGCGCTTGCATGTTATGAGCCTCCCAGTGCGCGGATTCGGCGCGCCGCCGGCAACGTGAAATTTAAAGCGGTGCACCTGCTGGACGTTTGCCGGAGCATCCCCAAGTCCTTTGATGATCCGGAGAAGTGGAGAGCAACGGCAATCAGAATCATGGCGAATTACGAGCAATTCCGCATTCAGGCCGGTCATTTCTACCAACTTGCCGTCCCCCGATCCAGCTTCGGGGTGCTACGAGCTGCCTTGTGAGGACTAAATGGTGAGAGGACGGCGCAAGAATTCGGAGCATACGGCGCACGCACGCCAGGGGCTGGCGCAATGTGTCGGGGCCATCCTGCTCGATCTCCGCAATGCGCTGCGCCGGGCAGAACGATGCCGCCGCGCGCTGAGCGATCTGGGCTATTCCCGCGAGCGATGGCAGGAGATCGTGATGGACGTCGATCCGGAGCTGCGATTCATGGTGCGTCCGAAGATGCTCGACGCAATCATCATCTACCTGCGAAGCGTGGGCAAGCCGGTGAGCAGAAACTCCCTGGTTCACGACCTGAGCGCGCAAGCAGCGGGCGACTTACGACGCATCCGGCAATCCATCACGGCGAACCTGCACAGCAAGAACTTGGTGATGAACGCGGACAATAAAATCGGCCTGCCCGAGTGGAAGAACAAGAAGAAGAAATAGACGCCTTGCGTCCAAGCGATTGGGGCCGGCGGTAGAGCGCTGAAATGTCACAGAAGAAGCCAATGCTGAAGATTTCAGGCGAATCAGGCAGTTGCTTCCATCAAGATGGCGGCGTAACGGTTTTTTCTGTGGCTGACTTTATGCGTCTGAACAGGTTGCCGGATGATCCTCGATTGTGGAACGTTGTTGTTGACGAGCTGCGCGAAATGTTTCCGGATGTTCGCATCCAGGAGGACTGGAATTGAAATGATCCGAATCACAAAACCAGGAGACATTACTCCTCACTGCAAATACAGGCAGTGCGAACCCCGCTTTTTTGGAATCAGCCGGACGAATGAAGGGAGGCAAAACGCGGGGCTCGGCCCGATGATTTTAATGAAGCTTCTTTGATTTCGGGAAAACGTAAATATCCCGGCAATTCTGCATGACACATTGCTGGCTATCTCTAAACTCGTACACCCCCTTGGAGGCCCCAGTAAGACTGAATCTAGAAAAAAAGAAAAAAGAAAGGTTACTTATGCGCTTGAGATTGTTTCTTTTGTTGCTATTGGCGCCACTCGCCAAGGGGCAACAGCCGTTGTCCCATGAAGAACAGGTAGTAAGAACAACCTACGCCAAGCTCTCCTACGCCGACGAAGTACGCATCGTCATGAGGACGATGAACGCTTTGCCGGACAAATTCCAAGCGGATGAACGGGTTGCCGATAAGGCGCTTGGCTCACGCCTTGAGTTTCAACTGTCAGAGTTCAAGACCGGCCCAGTCAGCGAGATCGAAGGGCGCATTATGTCCGAACTAGCCGGTTTCCCGCCTGAAGGCGACACTCAGGGAGTGCTTCAAGTGGTGCCAGGAACATTCAATTACAAGGACAATTCCGCAATAGGACAAGGGAAAACCGAATGGGCGGTGTATGCCGATGTTTCATGGAACATGCAGCCGCAACATCTGACAGCGGGAGCCAGCGGCTGGCCCATGGCGGCACTCCTGAACCTGAAGGAAATGAATGGTCCGTATGACCGCTACGCAACCTATACCGTCACGATGACATTCCAGAGCAAATCCCGCACCTATAGCACGGCGGTGCTATTCGGAAAGAACGCGGATGGGGCCAACGTGCATTTTCTTGACCTGATAAGCGGCAATATGACGCTTGATCTGCTGGCAAAAACCGATATGTCCACCGCGCCATTCAGCAAGACCGATTTGCGGGATGTGCCCTTCATCCGCAAGTGGCTGAACAGCAATCGCCAGCAAGCATGCAGCGTGAAAGGCCACGGCGATGTGTGCTGCAACCCGGAAACAAAAAAATGCGGGGTCGGCACTGCGCCGGTATCGCGCTGGCATCAGGAGTTCAGAGAGACATCGAATCCCTATCTTGTGCTGGCGGGGTTCCATCCCAAGATGTCTCCGGTCAATGCAATGTTCCAGACTTCCTGCTCCAGTTTCAATGTTGAAACGTTCTACAACCATGGCAATGGCAACACAGGCGGAGGACATCTATCTGGCCAACATACATTCACTTCCGTGGTGGATGGCACTTGTGTCTATACAGCGCCAGCCGGTTCAACTGGGCCGGGAACGTGCAATAGCGCCTGTAGTGCCAATGCCACTGCAACTCCAGCGGAATTTGGAACATTGGACGGAATTTTCCCACACTTTCATGTTCCCGGTCCCGCAAGCAAGTCAGGGCAGGAGGGCAATACACCTACAACACAATGCCAAGGCACAAATGCTGTCAGCTTCCTGGATTGCCTGACTCCTGGTTGCGGTGTGAGCGTAAGCATCAATGGGACCGCGAACGGCGTTGGAGCGGTAATATCTTTTGCCAACGCCTCAATATGGAATGACAGCCAGGCTGCGGTGCATAATTGTCCATCCAAAGCAACCACATCACCTTCTGGCGGAGGTGGCGGTGGGCCTATTGACCCATGCCTCGATTCCGCGACTGTAGGGCCGATTGGCGAATTCAATGCCCCGGATTGCAGTCCGATTATTGTTGATCTGACCGGCAACGGCTTCGAGCTTACGGACGCGGAGCATGGCGTAACGTTCGACATTACTAACAGCGGCATTCCAGTTCACATGGCGTGGACCGCGAATGCGAACAACGCCTTTCTGGCGCTGGACCGCAATGGAAGCAGTACGATCACAAACGGCGCCGAGCTGTTTGGCAATTTCACATCGCAACCAGTATCGGCCCATCCCAACGGCTTTGCGGCGCTGGCGGTCTATGACGATCCGATGAACGGCGGCAA
>DASXCL010000026.1:0-71946 GCA_036491195.1 Candidatus Angelobacter sp. | reverse complement strand
GGTGCATCTGGAGTTTTTTGGATCGTTGGCGGAGATTGCCCGCGCGAAATACGAGATTATTGAGACGCTGCACTCTGGCGGCGTGGCCGTGTTAAACGCCGACGACGAATATGTCTGCCAGTTTGGCCGCGACTTCAAAGGTAAAGTCGTCACGTTCGGGATCAAACGCGCGGCGGACGTGAGCGCACACCATATCAAGCTGAACGGCGCAGAAGGATCTGTGTTTGAACTGGTCGTCGGCAGCGTGGGTGAGCCGGTCACGTTTCCGCTGGTGGGAGAGCACAATATTTATAACGCGTTGGCGGCCGCGGCGGCAGCCATGGAGCGTGGCATGTCGCCGTCACAGGCGGCGACGGCGCTTTCAAGCATCAGCCCTCCCGACAAACGCGGCCAGGTGCTGAACGCCGGCGGCGCGACCATTATTAATGACTGCTACAACTCCAACCCACGGGCTCTGGAGGCGATGATCGACACGCTGGTCAGCATGAAGGCGAAGCGGCACATTCTAGTGGTAGGAGAAATGCTGGAGCTGGGGCCGACGGCGGAAGCGCTGCACCGGGAATGCGGCAAGCATGCCGCAGAAAAGAAGGTCGACCTGGTCATCGGCGTGCGCGGTATGGCGCGGGCGGTGGCGGAAGCTGCCTGTGGCGCGGGCATCCAGGCCCAGTTTGTGGAAACGCCGGAACAGGCGGGAGAGTGGCTGGCACAGAATCTCCGGCCTGGAGACGCCGTCCTGCTCAAGGCCTCACGCGGCGTGAAACTGGAGCGCGCACTGGATATGTTGCAGAAGAGCAGTATTTAGTTTTTGGTACTTAGTATTTAGGATAAGGCTGCTCTCGGAGGCACGATGAGAAATTATCGGGACTTGCAGGTTTGGAAAAAGGCTCATGACTTGACGCTAGAGCTATATCGGGTCTCGCAACGATTTCCACGAGAAGAGATCTATGGAATTATGGGCCAGCTGCGGCGCGCTGCGGTCTCGATTGGGGCCAATCTAGCGGAAGGCTGCGGGCGGCGCACCAGCACTGAGTTGGCAAGGTTTGTGAGAATCGCACTGGGTTCGGCCAGCGAGCTTGATTATCATTTCCTGCTCTCTCGCGACCTTGGTTTTACGGCGGCCGAGGAATTCACGAGTGCTTCAGCTGCGCTGACAGAAGTGCGCAAAATGCTAACCTCGTTCTTGAACAGTGTTGAAGCACAAATCGAGACACAATCCAGAGCAGCCGCAACATCGTGAAAACGTGTCCAATTACCTGGACAGACGGAGAATCTCTGGTCTTACTAGGCAGGCGGCTGTTCATGCTAAATACTAAGTACTAAGAACTGAATACTGTTTCCGGAGGGATATTGCTTTACTGGCTTCTTTATCAACGGTTATTCGCGCATTTTCCTCCTTTCCGTATTTTTCGTTATGTCACGTTCCGGACGGCGTTTGCCAGCCTTACAGCGTTGTTCATGGGGCTGATTATCGGCCCGGCGATCATCCGCCAGTTGCGCGATTTCCAGATCGGCCAGTACATCCGCGAAGAAGGCCCAAAGGGCCACCAGAAAAAAGCCGGTACGCCCACCATGGGCGGCGTGCTGATCACAATCGCCATCATTGTTCCGACGCTGCTCTGGGCGGATCTTTCCAACACATATATATGGTTGGCTATTTTTTCCACCATCGCTTTCGGGGCCATTGGCTTTGCCGACGACTATATAAAGGTGGTGCGCAAGCGAAATTTGGGCCTCACCGGGCGCATGAAGCTGGTGCTCCAGTTTCTGGCGGCTGGATTCGTTGGCGTAGCGCTCGTCACGTTAACGGCAACACGGCAATATTCGACGCACCTGATGGTGCCATTCTTCAAGCAGTTCCGTCCCGACCTGGTGATTGAAAATTTCCGCCATTATCCGCACGTATGGTGGCTGGCATTTATTCCGTTTGTGCTCTTTGTCATGCTGGTGCTGGTGGGTTCCAGCAATGCGGTCAACCTCACTGACGGTCTCGACGGACTGGCCATCGGATGCACGGTGATTGCCGCAGGTGCACTGACGGTCCTGACGTATCTGAGCGGGCATGCCTTGTTTTCTGAATATCTGGAGCTGCAGAAGATGCCTCAGGTAGCGGAGGTGACGGTCTTCTGCGGGGCCATGGTGGGATCGAGCATCGGATTCCTCTGGTACAACGCGCATCCGGCGGAAATCTTCATGGGCGACGTAGGCTCGCTGGCGTTGGGCGGAGCGATCGGGACGGTGGCCGTGATCATCAAGCAGGAGTTGCTGCTACCGTTTATCGGCGGGATTTTTGTACTGGAAGCGCTTTCGGTCATCATCCAGGTAGCTTCTTACAAGCTCCGGAAGAAGCGGGTGTTCAAAATGGCTCCGCTGCACCACCACTTTGAGCTGGCCGGATGGTCGGAATCCAAGATCATTATCCGGTTCTGGATTCTGGCGTTGATCTTTGCGCTCTTCGCCCTGACGACGTTGAAGCTGCGGTAACGCGCACATCTCACACTCTACCGCTTGCGCAAAGCAAGATTCGTGGCACAATGGAAATTCCATGGAGTTGAAGAACAAAAGGGTTCTGGTGGTGGGACTGGGGCGCTCCGGCGCGTCATCGGCCATTTTTTTGCAGGAGCATGGCGCTAAGGTCATTGTTTCTGATTCCAAGGCCGAAGCCCAGTTACAAAAGGAAGTGCCCGCGCTGCTCGATCGCGGCATTTCCATTGAGACTGGCCGCCACGGCGAACGCACTTTTCGCGACCAGGACCTGATCGTCGTAAGCCCCGGCGTTCCTTCTGACCAGCCGCAGTTGCAGCATGCGCGGACCTTGGGAATCCCGGTGATCGGCGAAGTTGAGCTGGCGTTCCGGTTTCTCAAGGGGAAAGTCCTGGCAATTACCGGCTCGAACGGCAAGACCACCACGACAACGCTGGTTGGAGAGATTCTGGCCAAGAGCGGGAAGAAGACGTTGGTGGGCGGCAACATTGGTACGCCGGTGATCTCCCTTGCCGGCCAGTCAACGCCCGAAACGATGGTTGTGCTGGAGGTCTCGAGCTTCCAACTGGAAAGCATTGAGCAATTCTGCCCGTGGATTGCGGCAATCCTGAATATCACGCCAGACCATCTCGATCGTCACCACACATTCGAAGCATATGTCGCTGCGAAAGCGCGAATATTTGAGAAGCAGCAATCAACGGATTTTGCGGTGCTGAATGCCGACGATCCGACGTCCGCAGCGCTTAAAGACAAGATCAAAAGCACGTTGCTATGGTTCAGCCGAAAACAGCACGTTGAGAACGGCGCTTACGTGAACGGCGACCAGATCATCTTCCGCCGGAATGGCCACGAGCAACCGGTCCTGGCCCGCTCCGACATTCAGTTGAAGGGAGATCACAACCTGGAGAACGTGCTGGCGGCCGTTGCCATGGCCATGGTGGCTGGATGCACGCCGCAGCAAGTACGCAAGGCGGTACAGGAATTTCGCGCTGTGGAGCACCGGCTGGAGCTGGTGTCGGCCATCAATGGCGTTACGTTCTATAACGATTCCAAAGCCACGAACGTTGATGCGACAGTGAAAGCGCTGGAGTCCTTTCCCGCAAATATCCACATTATTCTGGGCGGCAAGGACAAAGACAGCGACTACACGGTGCTGCAACCGCTGCTGCGCGAGCGGGTAAAGCGCGTATACCTGATTGGCGCAGCCGCTGACAAGATTGCTGCGCAGGTGCAGAACGCGGCAGCGATAGTGCGCTCGGGAACGCTGGAGCGCGCGGTGCGCCAGGCCTTCGACGCCGCCAAAGCGGGCGACGTGGTTCTGCTGGCGCCGGCATGCGCCAGTTTCGATCAGTTTGAAAACTATGAGCACCGCGGACGCGTCTTCAAAGATCTGGTTCGGTCACTCACGCCGGTCACCACGGGAGACAGAACCTAGTGGCAAAAAGAGTGGGCGTGGACAAATGGATGTTCGGCTCGACTCTGTTGCTGGTTGTGCTGGGCGTGCTGATGGTTTTTAGCGCGTCAGCAGTGATGGCCAGCGAAAAGTTCGGCTCACCGTATCATTTTCTCTTTCGACAGCTCGGCTGGGCGGTGGCGGGACTGGCGGCCATGTCCGTGGCCATGAACGTGGATTATCGCCGCTGGAAAAAGCCGGCCATCGTTTTCAGCCTGCTGGGCGTGACGGCCGTGCTTCTAGTGGCTGTCTTCTTTCTGGATCGTTCGCATAACACGCACCGCTGGATCAAGCTGGGCAGCCTGATGTCATTTCAACCGTCGGAACTGGCCAAGCCCGCGCTGATTCTTTTTCTGGCCTTCTTTCTCGAAGCGCGCACCAAGTCCATGGACGACTGGCGGCATACGCTGCTGCCGGCGGTGATTCCGGCGTTTCTTTTTTCCGGGCTCATCATGAAGCAGCCTGACCTGGGTACGGCGCTGGTTTGCCTGGGCGTGACCGCGGCCATTCTTTACGCAGCTGGTATGCGGCTGAGATATTTTGCGATGGGGCTGGTTCCAATTGTGCCGGTGCTGGCTTATATGCTGATGTTTGTTCCGTGGCGGCTGGCGCGCATGGTGGTGTTCTTCCATCCGGAGCGCGACCCGCAGGGAATTGGTTTTCACATCAACCAGTCATTGATCGCAGTGGGCACGGGCGGATTGACTGGCGTGGGACTGATGGAAGGCAAACAGAAATTATTTTATCTGCCGGAACCTCATACGGACTTCATCTACGCCGTGACGGCGGAAGAACTGGGCCTGATTGGCGCGGTGCTGATCGCCACGCTGTTTTTCATCTTTGCCTGGAGGGGACTGCGGACATCATTGCGTGCGCGCGATAGTTTTGGACGGTACCTTGCCGTGGGCGTGACCACGATGATCGTGGTGCAGGCTTTCTTCAACATCAGCGTGGTGCTGGCGCTCCTTCCTACCAAAGGCATCCCGCTTCCGTTCATCTCCTATGGCGGATCAAGCCTGTTTGTAATGCTGGCAAGCGTTGGCGTCCTGCTGAATGTGAGCCAGCAGATGGAATAAGGGTGTTCCGCTTCGACAGCGAAGGAAGCGAAAAAAATGCGCCCAGCACCCAGACTATCCACTGCGAGGGCGAGGCCCAAGCTCCAAACAGCGTTACTGCGGGTTTGAGATGCACTCGGTTGGTCCGCCGGCCCGCCCGATTCCGTAATTCAACGCCACGGCCCGCGAATGCCCGCGCGCGTCAAACAGACGGGCACGCACCAGGTGGGAGCACTGCTGTTTACCCTGGCCACCCAGATAGATGTTTTGGGAAAAAGTTCCGTCGGCCGCAATGGGCACGAACTCACCCTGAGCATACCAGCGGTCAGTAAATACCTCGACTGAAGCGTACCAGCCCGGCTGTGCTTGCGTCGCGAGTCCCCGGAGGGTGGTTTCTCCAGTCACGACTGAATTGGTCGCCGGCTCCACTATGTGGAAAGTGGAATTGTCTGCTGCAGGCTGCGAATCTGACTTGCCATAAATTTCAATGCGCTGGCCCAGCGTTGGGTCGAATGCGCCCATCAGCAAAGTATAGCGGTTGAGCGCCGGTCGGATCGCGTTATCCAGCAGCCGCGCTTCCTCGCCCATGCCGCCGTCGAGAACCACATATGTGAAAGCGCCTTCGGTCACAGCCGCCTTATAGGCTTCGTCTCCAAACAGATCGCGGCCTGCGCCATCGTGATAATAAAAGTACATGGGATCGACGATCTGGTGCTGGTTGAGAGGCGGGTGAAAGTAGTAGCGAAAAACCGTGTCGTCCACCAGCACGCGGTCCTGAGCAGTAAGCCGGTCTTCGAAAAAGGCGAGCACTGGATCGACGTTTGGCCAGAACACAAACCGTTCAATGCTCTGAGCGCGTCCCAGCCAGCCGGCGCCGACGGCCAACGCCAGGGCTGCCGCAGTGCCCCAGAGCAGTTGCGCGCCATGTTTTGCCGGCAGAAGTTTTCTGACCAGAAAAACGATCCCGGCAGCCGCCAGCGGAACAAGAAACAGAAGAGCATAGTTCACATGCTTCCAGTAGTCGTAATCTGCCCGCGATTTCCACTGGAACGCCAGAATCACTAGCGCTCCGGCCCACATCCAGAGGGCGCGGGCACGCCATTGCAGGCTGGCGAATGCGGCCAGCCCGGCCACCACCATCAGCAAGAAATCCCAGCGGTACCACACGTAAATATCGAATGCGGCCGGCGCTTTGAGCGAACCATAAGCCCCGCCATAGGTCAGCAGGTGCAGCAAGTCCACCCGATGCAGAGCGATGTAAGCCGCGCAGCCCGCGAACAGCGGAGCGGCAAAGCATAGCACGCCGTTCCTGCGCTTCCACAGCGCCAGCAGAACCAGCAAAGGAAAATAAATTGCGACGAGATATTTGCAGAGAAATGCTGCGAAGAAGAAAGCGGTGGCTGCCGCCCAGTGGCGTTTTTTGTTTCCTTCCCACGCGGCGGAAAACGCCCACAATCCGAGAGCGAAAAAGCAGATGGAACCCGAATCGCGGGTAGCGATGCGGGAAACCAGGATTGCCGGGGCCAGCAGGGCCATGGCCAAAGCCGCCACAACGCCTACAGGTTTTGAAAATACGCGGCTGGCAAACCCATACGTGGCTGCGACCGTAATTACTCCCAAGCCGGCCGCCAATTCACGCACCGCAAGCAGGCCGCCAAGACGGTCGGCCAGAGCCGCCATCGCCGGCCATAGATACCAGCCAAAGCTCCATTGCAATGGCGTGTCTAAAGGCGCTTCAAAATGGCGGGCAAGAAACATGCGGCCGTAAACCACGTACACGGACTCATCCATATAAGCCGTGCTGTACATTGGGCCGGCGACGCGGAGATAAATTGCCGCCACCGCGATCAGCATCAGTGCAAGCCGCCGCTCCAGGCGAAACGGGTCAGGGTTGCGCGCCAAATTCGGTAAGGCCAGCGCACGCGCGGGTGTCGGTTTGTTTAGAAGTAGTGTCGCCATGAGACCCGGTATAGATTTCTTTGAAATGCGTTGAACACATTCAGATAGTCATAACCAACGGTCAGCTCGTTGTTCGGGGAAATTCTCCAGAACACGTGGGTCTCAAAGCTGGAAGCAAACTGCGTGTTGGTGAATGAAGCCGTGCTGGTTTCAACGTTTTGTGCGCCGGCGGTTCCCGTGGCTTCCCATCGGAATCTGGGAGTGAAGCGGTGCGAAAGATTGAGCACGCCCTGATTCAGGAGAAAGCGTTGAGGGCTGAAATAGCCGCCGGTGGTGCGCGAAAGAGGCACGCCTGACTGGATGTCAGCATCGTGATCGAAACTTGTGTAGTTCACGCCATAGGCAAGGCGAATGTACGGCTGATCACTGTGGAATGCTTTGCCGAGCTGCCCTTCCACTGTATAACGCCGGTTGTCGTCAAGATTGCGGCCAGTGTTGACGCCATCAGTGTAATCGAGCGAGAGGTCATAGCGATGATCGGAGTTGTAGTAGGCGACTCCCAGATTGGCCAGGTTTGCAAATACCTGTCCGCGAAATAAATCTGTATCGATGCCGCGGACCGACAGCAGCGATTCCTCCACCGGCGTCCGGTTGAAGCCGAATTTCATGACTGTGGAAGATACCGGCTTGTAGCGCAAATCAAAGCCGCCATCCACATTGACCGGGGCATTGTTGAACGTGGTTGCTCCCACCTGTACGCGGCTGGTGAACTTGTCATTGGGCTCAGAGTCGAGCCGGGCCTGGAAGTGGTTGGTGTTGAACCCAGCGCCATCGGCGTCATACAGGGTCGGCTGATAGGAGAATGTGATCCGGTTTTCCAGGCCGAGTTTGGAGGAGATCGAAATCTCCGGGCGATAGAAACTGAGGTCGTTCTCCCTGCGGGCGCTGAAGCCGAACTCCATAAACGTGCCCAGGTTGCGATGCAGTTCCTGGCGTGCCTCGGCATAACCGGGAGTTGGGCTGCCGTCTATACCTGAAAGAGCGGTGCGCGCCTCGCCAAACATCCGCAGACCGATGTCGGCACGGGCCAGTTCAAGAGTCGATTGAGGGTCTTTTTCGCCGGAGGCGCATGCCTGCCGAGCCAGCGAACGCGCCGCAACATACTGTCCTCTCCAATTCAGCACCTCGGCCTGGCCCCGCAGCGCCGTAACATTGTTGGGATCCATGGTTAGCGCTTGCCGATACAGATCCAGTGCCTCAGCGGTGTGGCCCTGCCACGCCAGCAGCTGTGCCTTGCCGTTCAGAGCACGAACCTGTGCATGGTCCGCGCGCAAAGCGCGATCATACAGGCCTATGGCTTCGACCCACGTCATTTTGTTCCAGGAAAGAACTTCAGCGGAGCCGATAAGCAGATCCACATTGCCGGGATCGAGGCGAAGGCCTTGATCGTAAATCGCAAGCGACTCAGCCCGTGTGGAGACATTCCAACTCAGGATTTGCGCGAGCTTCAGCCGGGAAGCGATGGCCTCCGGGTGAGCTTTCACGTTTTCACTCAGGCGCACAATCGCCGCCGACCGGTCATTCTGGTTCCAGCTCAATACCTCAGCGTAAGCCGCGCAGTAATCCGGCTGCCGGCCATCGATTTCGCAGGCACGATGCAGAAGATCCAGGGCTTCTTCGCGTCCTCCCGGCTGCCAACTCTTCATGGAGCCTAGCCGGTATAGCGCGTCTGCATCCTGCGGACGAAGCGTGATGATTTGTTCCAGCACAGGAATAGCTTCGCGCCACCTGCCACTGCTTTCCAGCACACCAGCGAGGGACTGGAGCGCGGAAAGATTTTGCGGCTCCTGCTGCAGCACGGCGCGGTACGTCCGGATGGAATCTTCGGCGTTGCCGGGAATTGCGGCAGAGGCCGTCTGCTGAGACTGCGCACCGCAGACCGATGCCGCGCCGCATACGAGCATAAAAAGAAGAGAAATTAAATACAATCGAGAGGTTTTCATGCGCTTTCCTCCACCTGGCTCTCGTGCGTCAACTTCAAGACTTCGTCCTCCCTGGGAGCGAGCTCCCAGAAAAGATATTTAGTGATTTCATCCTGATCGGCGGCGGAGATTTCGTCGAACCGTATGCCGTTGGAAAGTTTGAGAAGGCCGTTTTCCTTATATACCTTGTTGCGCACGACTTTTCCTGAGGCAGATACAGTGCGCTGCGGCAGCCAGAGTTCCACGTCGACGGCCGTGCCCGGAATGATCGCGGTTTCAAGGCTCACTGAAACACCAGACCGGTTCAGGTTGCTGGCGAACTGTTCACACTGGATAGCCCGCCCATCCGGGTTGGTATAGAAGACCTTGATAGGAATGTCCAGATGCGAGCGGAAACGATAGCCGGAGCGCAACTCCATACGCCGGAGGGAGCGCCAGACCACTGTACTGATCATGAGCATGAAGACAGCAGCCCAGAAAATGTTGATTGCCAGCGCCCAAAATGCGTATCCGTTTGCCGGAACGTGAAGGATGCGGAAAGCGCCCACGGCCAGGGATGCGGCCAGGGCAATGAGCAGGAAAACCGGCAGCAGAAGCTGGCTAACGCTCGCCGAGGCAGAGCGGGCCTTGGGAGTAACGGCAAATTTGCTGTCGCGCTGCAGCAAGCCGGCGAAGCTTCCCATCAAAACGTGCATCTTGAGCAGGTTGAATGTTTCACTGGAGATAAAATTGCGCACTCCACCCTGTACCAGCACCGAGCACGCCAGATTCAGGAAGAAGTAGGGCATGAAGAAACTGGCATACGATACCGGGTCGGTAAACAAGGGGAAAGTCGCAAACAGGAGCGCGACGATTGGCGTTAAGACAAAAGCCAGCTTCACGAAGCTCATCCAGTAGAAATAGAAAGAGCTGAAGTAAGCCAGCTTCTGCGGGAAATTAAGCCCCGGACTGGTGAGAGGCTTTTCTGCCCGTAAAACCTGCATCGCGCCTTTGCCCCAACGGCGCCATTGCGTGGCAAAACCTTCATACGTTTGCGGAGCGAGGCCGCGCGCAAGGGTACGGTTGAAATACAGCACCCGCCATCCCCGTTTCTGCAGGCGCAGGCTCGTGTGCATGTCTTCGGTAATGGTGCTGGTAGGGAAGCCACCGATTTCGTCGAGGGCCTTGCGGCGGATAATCCCCGGGCTTCCGCAGTAAAACGCTGCGTTGTACCGGTCTTTGCCGGGTTGAATAATACTGAAGAAGAGTTCCTGCTGCTGCCAGCCGGCGCGGGTTTCCCAATTCACCCGGTGCTGGAAGGAGTCAAGGTTGTAAAAATTCTGGGTTGACTGCACGATGGCTACTTTGGGATCGGCAAAGAAACCGAGCACTTCGTCAATTAATTCGGGCATGGCGACATGGTCAGCATCCAGCGTGACGATGAATTCGCCCGAGGTCTGTTTCAAAGCGTTGTTCAGATTGCCCGCCTTGGCGTGCTTATTGTCATCGCGAGTCAGGTAGCCGCAGTTGAGTTCCTGGGCCAGGCGGCGCACCTCTTCACGGCGGCCATCATCAAGAATGTAGGTTTCATGCGGGTAATTCATGCCCAATGCGCAGACAACCGTTTCCCTCAGCAATTCAACCGGCTCATTGTAAGTTGGAATGAATACGTCAACACTCCGTCCGGCGAGCGGCTTGGGCCTGTTGTAGTGGGTCGGACTCCACCCAACGAAATAGAAAAAGCCGCTCTCCAGGAAACTCAGAATCTCTGCGGCAAGAAAGGCATAGAAGAAAAACCTGGCAGCGGGATTCATCGTGTGAAAGGCGCGCCAATAGAAATAACGAAGAGTAAAAACCGTAGCCAGCACCATGGCAATCCGCATGATCGCCTGCTTGAGCTGCCCGTGAGGGGAAAGCTTTCTCATGGGCACTGCTGCGGCAGGGCCTTCACTAGGAGGGCGAAGAGCGCGCGGCTTCAGGGAAGCGGCTGTGTGGTCATAAATTTCGGGAAGTTGTTTGCGGTTCATTTTGACTTTACTCCTGAAAGCCTGGGGCAATATTCCCCGCATCGAGCGTGAGGCGAGAAAAGATGTTTGCCAGTATTGCAAACTTTTGCATTGAGAGTAGCCACCACAAAGTAACGAAGGATGTGACGGTGGTCACCAGTGGCGGACTGCAGGCGGGTGTGTACGGCAATCTTTGCTTCAGATTGCGCTGAAGGGTCGAGAACTCCATCCGTCGCGTACTCTTTCTGGTTCTCAGGCAAAAGCTGAGATGTTGAAATCGTTTTTCAAACTACATGTGCCTCTGCTTGCCGGAAGCGTTCCAAGCAGACACGGTTTGCAAATCCTGAATCGGGCTCCAGGAGCATGGGTGAAAAAAAGGTCAGATTTTTCCCGCGTACTCGCATCCTCAAACTGTCATCAGGGCCAATCGCGGGGGCTTCTAGGGCACAGACATCTTCTCTCGAAGAAGAAGATGCTGTCAACTACATAATTTGATTTTTGTCAAGATTACTATAGACAATATTTTGCACCTACTATGAACTGTCCTTTAGTCGCATTCATTTACTGGCCTATAGGCCAATATTAACCCAGCCGTATGGCCAAAATCAATCCAGAAGTTTGTCGGCGGCAAAGATTTTTTCTACAAGCACCATGGCGGCTACAGGGGGCGAAACAACCGTAAAAACAACGAAATTAAGCCCGTCTGGCGCAAGAAAGGTCTCTGCCCAGACTCCATCGACCAAATCGGGCAGGATGTTAAGCAGCTGCCCGACGCTCAAAGCACATTAAAATCTCTAATCTTCTTGCAACGTGGTGGCGCACCGGCCGGGGCTTGCTTCTTTCCTATCACTACATATCGTTCCCGGCTTTGCTTTCGCTCGGATCAGGGTGGGCTCATAATTTCGCGCCTGACAGCGCTGTGGTTTCGCCATTCGATGTTTCTAGTTTTTTCACGGCGAGCGAGGCCGAAAGGACGCGGGTTTTATCGGGGCTAAAGGACCTGGTCGATTTAGAAAACGCAATCGCGCCAGAGTAAAAAACTCGTGCCTGACACGATAAATCGGTGATCTAATAGATCAAGGGATTTTGACAAATCTATGATCTCAAGCTGGGGCCAAGTGAAAATGTTTTCGCGATTGCTCGTCATTTTGTTGCTGATTTGCCTGAAGGGCGCCACCCAGACCAAATCAACGGACCTGTCCTCGCAGATCGAGCGCCAGATACGCGCGACGTACAAGATACCGCCTGAGGTCCCGGTGCTGATCGGCCCCGTTACGCCAAGCGCCGAGTGGCCGGGTTATGACGCCTTCGCCGCCACGATCGGCGAGGGGGCGAGGAAGCAGGATTATCCATTCCTGCTGGCGAAAGATCGGAAATCAATTGTCCGGGTGAACCGGATTGCCCTGTCTGCGGACCCCTACGCCGATGTGATGAAGAAGATTGACTTGCGCGGTCGTCCGATTCGCGGAAGCAAGCAATCGAAGGTTGTTCTGGTTGCTTATGACGACCTTCAATGTCCCTTCTGCACCATGATGCACCAGACGCTTTTCCCCGAGCTGCTGAAAGAATATGGCGACCGAGTGAGTTTCATTTACAAAGATTTTCCTCTGCCGAACCATGCCTGGGCGATTCATGCCGCGGTGGACGCGAATTGCCTTGCCGCCCAAAACGAGGTCGCTTACTGGAGCTATGTGGATTCCGTGCACGCCAGCCAGCGGGAAGTTAACGGCCAGGGCACACAGGACTTACGCCTGGCCGAGCTGGACCGTATCGCGATGCAGCAAGGCACGGACCACAAGCTGGATGCGACCAGCCTGCAGGCCTGCGTGAAGACGCAGAACGACACAGTAGTGAAGGCGTCTGTGAAGGAAGGAGAAGCGATCGGCGTGGATTCCACTCCTACATTGTTTATTAATGGCGAAGAAATGTCCGGCGGCGCGGTGCCTATTCAGCGTCTGCGAACGGCTTTAGATCGAGCTTTGAAGGAAGCAGGGGCGGTAGCGGTGAAGGCACCGGCGCCGCAGATCTCGCCGAAGAATTAAGCAGAAGCCACACCCGAGAGCGGCTGTGCTCCGCGATAAAAAGAAAAGGCCGCAGCGAATGCCGCGGCCTTGTAATCCAAAGAAGCGCTTTCTAAAAAAATGTTCAGCCGGCTTTGGCGGTCTCCAGCATTGGGTCGACCTGTTTACTCAACCTGGGAAGCGGCATGAAGCGCAGCACCAGGACGAGCAAAGCGGAAATCAAAGTCAGCCCAGCGGTAATATAGAAGGGAGCATTCCAGTTGCCAAACTTTTCGAAGAGTGCCGCCGCGATACCGCCGCCGCCGATAGAGGCCACGCCCTTGGCTGTGTACAGGAAGCCGTAGTTCGAGGTGGCGCACTTCGGGCCGTAGTAATCGCCAATAATGGCCGGGAACAGAGCGAACATGCTGCCCCAGGTAAAGAACACCATGACCATGGTCAGAATAAACATGTCCCCGGATGTTCGGCCGAGCTTCAACATGGCCACGAGGCAGAGCGCCTGAAGCACAAAAGGGATGAACATTGCCATTTCACGCCCGACGAAGTCAGAAAACCAGCCCCAGAAAATTCTGCCGCCGCCATTAGCGAGACGACTCCAGGAGAGCGCGGCCACGATTGCCGCAGCTGGAATGGCCACACTTTTGCCGAACGGCGAAGCTTGCGCGGTGATCATGAGTCCGCCCACCGAGGTAAGCACGAACGCGACGTAGAGCACCCAGAACTGCGGGGTGGCCAGCATTTGCGCGCTGTTGAACTCTTGCGGGTTGCGGCGGATACGGGCTGAGACCGGCTTTTTAGCGGCGGGCGAAATCTGGAAGTCCGGGCCGGGATTGTGCAGCACCTGCGCAGCAACGATGATCAACAGTCCCTGCGCGATGCCGCTATAGAGGAAGGCCGTCTTGTAATTGGAGTGGACGAGGATCCGGGCAATGACGGGAATGAACAGCGCGGAACCGGCGCCGAATCCCGCGGTGATAAAGCCGGAAACCGTGCCTCGTTTGTCAGGGAACCACTTCAAGGCGGTGGCGATGGATCCGCTATAGATGAATGCCGCGCCGACTCCTGCGGTTCCATACAGGATGTAGAGCTGCGTCAGCGTCTGAGCGAACCCCATGCCGGTCCAGCCGATGCCGACCAGCAGTCCGCCCAGCGTCAGAAAGATGCGGGGACCCAGGCGATCGATCAACCAGCCTTCGACGGGCGTGATCCAGGTTTCAAGAAAGATAAAAAGCGTAAAGCCCCACTGGATGGCTTTCAGCGTCCAGTCTTTGTGCGCGTCCTGAAGCGGCTTGACGAAGAGTGTCCAGGCATATTGAAGGTTCGCGATCATGATCATCGCTATGACGGCGCTTCCGAATTGAATCCAACGCTTGCTCATTGAGTTACCCTCTGAATTAGGTTTTGTGCGCCGCCGCGCTACGGCGCTCGGCCAACAGCTTGGTACAAGCATAAACACTGTGCGTGTGCGGCATGGGAAGGCCGATTCGTTCTCCCACTTCCAGCACCGCGCCTACAATCGCTTCGAGCTCCAGCGGACGTCCTGCTTCCAGATCCTGAAGCATTGACGTCTTGTGCTCTCCAACTTTGGCTGCTCCTGCCATGCGCTGCTCGATGGAAACCTGCATCTTGATGCCCAGTTTCTCCGTCAGCGCTTCCGTCTCCTGCATGATATTGCGAACAAGGTTTGTCGTTTCCGGATTCGTCAGCATCTGCGCCAGCGTCGCCCCGGTAAGCGCGCTGATGGGATTGAATGCCACGTTGCCCAGAATCTTGACCCAGATTTCATTGCGAAGGTGCGTCGTTACGGGCGCACGCAGGCCGGAAGCAATCAGCGACTCCGCGATCTTCCTGATCCGCTCTGACCGCGTTCCATCGGGCTCTCCCAGTGACATGCGGTTGCCTTCGTTATGCTTGACTATGCCGGGTTCGACGATCTCGGTGGAAAAATAGATCAACGAACCAATCACCCGCCGCGCCTCAATCGCCTGCGACACCGCTCCGCCGGGATCAACGCGTTCCAGGCGCGTTCCCGCCAAGGGCACGCCATCGCCCTGGAAGTACCACCACGGGATGCCGTTCTGCGTGCTCACCACGGCGGTTTCCGGGCCCAGCACGGGCGCCAATTGTGCTGCCAGCGGCGGCAGGCCATGGGCTTTCACGCAGAGAAACACGACGTCCATTGGCCCGGCATCTTTCAGGTCCGCCACCAGCCGCGGCCGCGCGACAAAATCGTCATCGGCGCTGATCACCCGCACGCCTTTTTCCTGCATGGCGCGAAGATGTGGTCCACGGGCATGGAGCGTTACGTCGTACCCTTTGCGCGCCATCATGGCGCCGATGTACGCCCCAACCGCTCCGGCCCCCACGATCAGATACTTCACTTGGCCCCGCCAGCAAGCGCTTCCGCCATGGACCGGCGCTGAATCTTGCCGGTGGCGGTGCGCGGAATCTTCTCGACGATCAGGATTTTCTTTGGACACTTAAAGTCCGCCAGCCGCAGTTTGCAATGTTCCAACAGTGCCGCTTCGGTCTGCGGTTCTTTCAGCACCACGGCTACAGCCACTTCTTCTCCCCAGGTGGGATGCGGAATGCCAAACGCCACGGCTTCAGCCACGCAAGGATGCGTCATCAGCACTTCGTCAATCTCCAGCGGGGCAATCTTCTCACCACCGCGATTGATCAGTTCCTTGATGCGCGCCGTCAGGTGCAGATAGCCGTCCGCGTCAATCGTTCCCTGGTCGCCGGTACGGAACCATCCGTTAGTAAAAGACTTTTCGTTTGCCTCAGGATTATTTTCATATCCTTCAATCACGTTCGGGCCCTGGATCACGACCTCGCCCAGTCCGCCACTGGGCACGATATTGCCGTCTTCATCCATGATCCCGATCCGCACTCCGGTGCCGAGACCGACCGATGCGGCCTTGCGGTCGCGCGGCGGCAGCGGGTTGGAACACATCTGGTGCGAAGCCTCCGTCATGCCGTAAGCTTCGAGAACCGGAACCTGCACGACCTTTTCAATCTTTTCCATCAGTGCCGGCGAAAGCGCAGAGCTGCAAGAGCGAACGAAACGCAGCTTCTCGATCCCTTCCGGCTTCTCAGTCAGACGCGCCACCGAAAGTTGATGGATCGTCGGTACGCAGGAATACCAGGTGACGCCATGCTCGCGTACTGTCCGCCAGAAACTCATGGGATTGAATTTGCCCGGCACCACCACTGTGCCGCTGGTCAGGAAAGTCGAAAGCGTGGAGGCCACCAGGCCATGGATATGGAACAGCGGCATCACACAGAGGGAAACGTCATTCGGCGTCAGTTTGTAAGTATCGGCCACGTTCCGGCATGAGACGGCAATATTCCGGTTTTTCAGGGGCACGCGCTTAGGACGCCCGGTGCTTCCGCTGGTATGTAGAACCAGGGCAACGTCATCCGGGCCGGGCGGCGTTACCGGAACGCCCTTTGGGGCATTCACAATGCTTACGTTGCCGCGCTCATCCATATTCACCGCATAGATTGGGATGCCCAGATGATCGGCGGCGCGGCGTGCTTCTTCCGCGCCCTCTGGTGGCGTCAGCAAGACTTTGGCCGACGTGTCTTGAAGATAGAAGGAGAATTCCTCAAACCGATACGCCGGATTCAGCGGCGCTGCCGTTCCTGCAAAGGCTCCGGCAAGAAAGGCCACAATGGTCGGCAGCCCGTTAGGCAGGACATTGGCGACTCGGTCTCCACGTTGAATACCCATTCCGGCCAGTGCCTCAGCCATGGTCTTTACCTGGCGGCGCAGCGATTCATACGTTACGGCAGTTCCGGTCTCAGGAATAATGACGGCGGTAGCATTCCCGGGGGCGGCATTCAACAGCGAAGGAAGGTCATTCATTGAGAGCTCGGCTCCGTGACAAGAGGGTCTTTGCCTTCGATTCAGCTTGCGGGCGGAAGTATATACCAGATAATCCATGATGCAAGTAGATGGCGTTCCGTCGCCCCGTTGGCCAAAATCCACCGCTCACCCTGGCTGAAAACCACCATTGCTTCTGAGATATCGAAAAGCTTGTTCTGTAATTTTTCGTAAAGCGAAACTCTCGATTGCGTTAATCCTTTCAGATGCACCATGCAGCGGAAATGCGTAGCGACAGAATCGCCATCTGAGGTCTGCGCGTTGGTGAGGGGATCTGGCCCTCAACATGCTGTAAACTACACTAATCCGGAGGCCCCGTGAACGCAAAGAGATGCCTCGTCATTGCCCTGATCTTTGGAGCTTTTGCCATCGCGCAGTCCCCACGCGGCGCCGCTCCGCGCTCCGCCGCCACCGACTACACTGCGCACGCTTCCCAGGACCATCTCCAGATTGGCGCGTCGCTGCTTACCCACAAAGAACTTAAAAAAGTCTTTGCCACGGATGTGAACCAGTGCTGCCTGGTAGTAGAGATCGCTTTTTATCCGGCCAAGGACACCTTCGTCAAAATCTCGCTCGACGACTTCATGCTGCGCGAGGCAGGGATGGAACTGGGAACCAAACCTTCCAGCCCAGACGTTCTGGCTGCCCGGCTTGAAGTGATTCCCACACCACCCGATCGAGAACACCAGCCTGGAGTGACAAGCGGATCAGACATCGGCTACGAACGAACCACGCAGCAGAACGGCCCTGAGCGAACCTCGTCTGGCGGCGTTGTCCAGCGTTCCAGCGTAGGCATCGGCGTGCCCATTGGCGGCGACGGGCCAAAGTTGCCCGAAGGCACAACGCGAGAAGGCAATCGCCGCGCGATTGAAGCCGAACTCAAGGAAAAAAGCTTGCCCGAAATCAGCGCATGGGACCCTGTAGCAGGCTATCTCTATTTCTCTGTGCCAAAAAAGAAAAAGGGCGGCTACGAACTGGTGTACATGGCGGGCGACAAGAAAGTTGTGCTGCCGCTCAAGTAGGCGTTCTTCGAATTCGAGCGATGTGTTGATTTGAGTTGTGTGTCGATTGTTCTCCGAGTGTGTTGTTCTCTCCCTGCCTTATTTTTGCGGCCCTGGTTTTATGAGAAATGGGGGCCGCAGTTTTTTGTGGACAGAAAAAACCTTGTTCTTCGGAGTCTTTCTTTACGTCTCCGCAGTGGAAGACTTTCCTCGCATTTTGGCGGCAGATCAGTCCAAAGCAGGCCAGCAACTCCGCATCTTCAGCTGTGCCGCGCAAAAACCAACCTGCTCTGCATTTGCTGCAACGTTGTTCCCGCCGCAATACATCTTATGTCTCACTTGAGTTGTTCGAAGGGGGAACTAACCATGCGCCATCGCAAAGTCGCTCTATTTCTGCTGTTCAGCTTTTTGCTGGCCACTGCTGCCTGGGGCAGGGAAGACCGGCTCACCAACACTGGAGCCGCTCCCGCCGCCGAAGGCAAGATCATTACCGATAACGATCGCAACGGCAACACCGGCGTTGATATCGAAGTGAAGCATATGGCAATGCCGCAATCGCTCACGCCGGCCAAGCAGACGTATCTAGTCTGGGTGCAGGCGCGGGGCAAGGACCCTGAGTTGCTGGGTGCATTACGGGTGAACGAAAACCTGGAAGGCAGCCTGAAAGCGGCGACCACCTACAAAGATTTTGAAGTCTTCATCACCGCCGAAGACAACATGAAGCCCGAGATGCCGTCGAGCATGGTGATCCTGAAAGGCAGCGTTGCGCGGAAGTAATCGCGGCACTGTGTCCATCGAGCATGGAACAGCGGCAATCTGATACCATTGCCGCCCATGATTGCGAAAGAGCAGGCAAGCGCTTCCGCCAGGCAGGTGAGCACGCCGGGCCGTGCCACAACGTGGTGGCCGCTGGCTGTTCTCGTGGCTGTCAACGTCCTGAATTTTTACGACCGCCAGGTCGCGGGAGCGGTGGTCGAGCCGGTGCGGAAGGAGTTTCATCTTTCCGATACGCAGATTGGCGGGCTTAATACCGCCTTCACTGTCCTTTACGGCCTGGTCGGATTGCCGCTGGGGCTTCTGGCCGACAAAGTCAGCCGCAAAAAACTGCTCGCCATCGGCATTGCCATATGGGCGCTGCTCACGGCAAGCGCGCGCTGGATCAACAGCTACTCTTTTCTGGTGATCTCGCGGCTGGGCGTTGGCGTGGGCGAAGCCACTGCCGCTCCCACGGCTACCAGCTGGATCGGCGATCTCTTTCCCGCGGAGCGTCGTTCCAAGCCGCTGGCTCTCTTCATGCTGGGCGTTCCCGTAGGCGGAGCGCTGAGCTTTTTCTTCAGCGGACCCATTGCGCAAAGACTGGGATGGCGCGCCGCCATGCTGGTGGCCGCCGCTCCGGCGCTGCTGCTGATTCCCATGCTGCTCATGCTGCATGAGCCTAAGCGCGGCGCCGCCGAGAAACACGCGCCGCCGGTCGATGCCGGCTCCATCTGGGCAGTGCTGCGCGTTCCCACGTTCTGGTGGATCGCCATCTCCGGCGCGCTGGTGAACTTCAATCTGTATGCCATTGGCACTTTCTTTCCGGCGTTTTTCAGCCGCATTCATCACATGAGCGTGGCCCGTGCCGGAGTGACCACGGGAATTGTCTATGCGATCGGCGGCATTCTCGGCGGATCTTGTGCTGGTATCTGGGGCGACCGAATCGTAAAGCGCAACCGCAGCGGCCGCATGAAGATCGCGGCGATTGCCGCTTTTCTGGCTGTTCCGCTCTCTTATTTCGGGATTCATCAGGGCATTGGATCGATTGCCCTGGCGCTTCCGCTGCTCACCATTGCCTACGGCCTGCTCAATATGTATTACGGCCTGGTGTACGCCTCGATTCAGGACATTGTCGCTCCCGCGCTGCGCGGCACCAGCATGGCAATTTATTTCCTGGTGATGTATCTGGGCGGCGCGTCGTGGGGAACATTGATCATCGGCAAGATGAGCGACCTCTTTGCGCTGCACGCGGCGCATCTGGCCGGTCTTGCCAAAATCACGGAGCCGTTCAAAGCGATTGGCCTGCAACAGGCGCTGCTCGCGATTCCCGTTCTGTCTCTGCTGCTGGCCGGTGTGTTGTGGGCGGGTTCAAGGACTATAGGACGCGATCTGGCGAAGCAGCAAAGAACAGCTTAAGAACTAACCACAGAGGACACAGAGGCACACAGAGCAAGATCCAAAATCTTCTTCTTTCCTCTGTGCTTCTCTGTGTCCTCTCTGATGATAGTTTTATCTGAGCTTGATTCCTAAATCCCGCAGCTGAGTCTCATTGACCGGAGTCGGCGCATCTACCATCATGTCGATTGCCTTCGCCGTTTTGGGGAATGGAATCACCTCGCGCAGGCTGTCCTCGCCGGCCAGGATCATGACGATGCGGTCAAGGCCAAGCGCGATACCGCCGTGCGGAGGCGTGCCGTATTCCAGCGCGTCCAGGAAGAAGCCGAAGCGCGAGCGGGCTTCATCGTCGGTCATGCCCAGCGCGGTGAAGATCTGCTTCTGGATGTCCTGGCGATGAATGCGGATTGAGCCCGAACCCAGTTCCGTGCCGTTCAACACCACGTCATAGGCCAGAGCGCGCACTGAGCCGGGATCGGATTGCAGCTTGTCCATGTCCTGCTCATGCGGCGAGGTGAATGGATGATGTGCCGGGTTCCAGCGATTTTCTTTATCGTCATGCTCGAACATGGGAAAGTCCGTGACCCAAAGCAACTTGAAATCGCGCGCGACGTCGCCGGTGCGCTCGAACAATTTATGTTTGTCGGCATACTTGCGCGCCAGTTCCAGCCGTGCCTCGCCGCCGGAAGTGTATTGCGCCTTCTGGTTGACAGCCGAGCGGGTCTTGCCTTCCATGGCAATGCCGACGACCGGAACAACCAGGTCGTCCGCGCCGGCGTCGCAGAGTTCGCGGATTTTGGCCGCCGCCTGCGGGCGCTTTTTTTCCAGTTGCGCGAAGTCATAGAGCACGCCGGCAAAATCCTTGTTCCGCCTGGCCAGCTCTTCCGAAAGAGCGCGCAGCTCTTTTTTCTCGCGATCGGAAATCTTGCCTACGCCCGGAATACGGATGCCGACCATGTTCAAGCCGCCGTCAATGCGCAGCTCGGCCAGGTCTTCGTCGCCGAAGGCTGGACGGATATCAGTCATCGCGGGCAGGCGCATGTCCGGCTTGTCAATCCCGTATTGCCGGATGGCCTGGTCGTAACTCATCCGAACGAATGGCGTGGGCAGATCAATTCCCGCCGCCTTGAATGCCGCTTTCAAAAAGCTTTCCACCACTTCATACACGCGGTCGGGCTGGGGGAAGCTCATCTCCAGGTCGATCTGCGTGAACTCCGGCTGACGGTCGGCGCGCAGGTCTTCATCGCGGAAGCAGCGCACGATCTGGAAATATTTGTCAAATCCGGAGATCATCAGGATTTGCTTGAACAGCTGCGGCGATTGCGGCAGCGCGTAAAATTCGCCGGGATGCACGCGGCTCGGAACGAGGTAATCGCGCGCGCCCTCAGGGGTGCTGCGCGTCATGAACGGCGTTTCAATTTCCAGGAAACCGCGCGCGGCCAGGTCCTGGCGGATGGCCAGCGCCACATTGTGGCGCAGCTGAATATTGGCCTGCATCTTCTCGCGCCGCAGGTCGATGTAACGGTATTTCAGCCGCACCTCTTCGTTGATCGGGCCGGTCTCACTGGGCAAAAACGGCGGCAGCCTGGATTCATTGAGCAGCTTGAGCTCGTCCACGGTGACTTCCACTTCACCCGTGGCAATATTCTTATTGATGGTGTCAGCGTCGCGCCGGCGGACTTTGCCAATGGCGGCGATCACATACTCTGAGCGCAGCGCGCTGGCTTTCTCATGCCCAGAGGGATTCACGCCTTTATCAAAGACAAGTTGCGTCATGCCGCTGCGGTCGCGGACGTCGATAAAAATCACGTTGCCCAGATCGCGCCGGCGGTTGACCCAGCCCAGCAACACAACCTGCGTCCCGGTGTGTTCCGAGCGCAGTTCTCCGCACATATGCGTGCGACGAAGATCACCTAAAAAATCGAGCGGCAAAGATGTACCTTTCTGCGTCGGGATAAAACTTTGATTATAAAGGGTAGGCCGCGAATTCACGCGAATGAACACGAATCGACCCTTGGACCGTAAAACATTCGCATGTTTCGCGCTGATTCGCGGCTAATTTGAAAATTGACGCGATCCTTCGCTCCGGGATTTCGGATAAAAGGCTTACTTGACGGGCGCCACGATCCGCGCAATCTCCGCCTTACCCACACCAGCCTGCTCGCCGGTACTTAGGTTTTTCAGGGCGTATTGCCCAGAATTGACCTCATTTTCACCCAGGATCAGCGCGAAGCGGACACCGAGCTTGCTGGCGGTCTCAAGCGACTTCTTGAGCTTGAAGGTTTCATCGCCGGCTGTAACGACAACGCCCTGGCGGCGTAGCTCGCGCGCCAGTTTGGCGGCATGCACGTTCATGCCTGCCCCGAGTGGAGCGATGTAAACATCGGCAGGCTGGGCCGCTGCCCCGGCAGATTCCTGCAAGGTCATCACCAGGCGGTCTTCACCAATGGCAAAGCCAATGCCCGGCGCGGCAGGGCCGCCGAGCGATTCTGAAAGTCCGTCATAGCGTCCGCCGCCGAGGATGGCATTCTGCGCCCCGAGTGCGCCGTGGGTGAACTCAAACGCTGTGCGGGTGTAATAGTCCAGGCCACGCACCAACCTGTGGTCGATGGTGAAATCCACTTCCATCGCGGTAAGAATTTTCTGCACCTCAGCAAAGTGTGCGCGGCAACTTTCGTCCAGGTAGTCGGCCATTCTAGGGAGCGTTTCAATGATCGGCTGGTCTGCGGGAACTTTGCAGTCCAGCACGCGCAGAGGATTTGTTTCGGCTCGGCGCTGGCAGTCCGCGCACATGGTGTGGACCACGTCTTTCAGCGCGTCGCGTAAGGCTTGCAAATAGACGGGGCGATCATTGGCGCAACCGACGGAGTTGAGTTTCAGGCTCCAGCCCTGAATGCCGAGACGGTCGAGCAGTGTGGCGAGCATTTCCAGAAGTTCGGCATCGACGGCCGGGGATTCGCTGCCTGCAGCGCTCGGCCCAATTACTTCCGCGCCTATCTGGTAGAACTGCCGATAGCGGCCTTTCTGCGGACGCTCACGACGGAATTGCGGACCGATGTAATAAAAGCGCTGTAAGCCGGGACGTTCCCACAGCTTGTGTTCAATGTATGCCCGCACAACGCCCGCAGTGTTTTCCGGACGAAGGGCAAGCCATTGGCCTTTTTCGCTCTGGGCGCGCGCGCGGTCTTCCCAGGCAAACATTTCTTTGGAAACAATGTCAGTCTCTTCGCCTACAGAGCGCTGAAAGAGCTGCAGGTCTTCAAGAATGGGCGTGCGAATTTCCTGGAAGTTGTACACGCGAAAAACTTCGCGTACCGCGGCTTCGACGAAGTTCCACGTCTCCGTCTCAGGGGGCAGAAGGTCGCGTGTGCCGCGCACGGATTTGACGGAAGAAGCCATTAGCAATTAGCCATTAGCAATTAGCCGAAAAGGATTTTGCACAGGAAATATCATTCTTAGAGAAGAGATAAACAGCCTTGAATCGCTTCTCGTACATTGATTAGCAGCTCTGGAAAGGTCTCGCCCTGAGTGGCGCAACCAGGAATGGCGGGCATTTCGGCCCAAAATCCGCCTTCCTCAGCCTCATGTATCACGACTTTTATCTTCATGTTCAGCCTCGGCTTGAGCGAAATTCTTTGCGGTATGCTTCTGTATAGTCTACATAATTCCTTCCATACATCATGATCGTCTTTTGCGTTTCTTCGTCGTCAATTTTCTTCTTGAATTTGCCGGGAACGCCCATCCACAGCGAGTACGGCTCAATCACCGTGTCTTCCGGAATCACTGTTCCGGCGGCGATGATGCAGCCTTCACCGATTTTGGCATTGTTCAGGATGACGCAGCCCATGCCGATGAGGCAGCGGTCGCCGATGGTGCAGCCGTGCAGCGTCACCGAGTGCCCGACTGTGACCCAGTCACCCATGGTGACGCCATATTTGTGGCGCATGCCGTGAAGCACGCTGCAATCCTGCACGTTGGAGTTCTTGCCAATGCGAATGGCAAAGACGTCACCGCGGATTACGGCATTCATCCAGACGCTGGAATTTTCACCGATCTCAACGTCGCCAATGATCTGGGCGGACTCGTCGATATAGCACGAATCGTGGATGCGCGGCGCGATTCCCTGATAGGAGCGGAGCATAAAGTTGAATTTTTAACGTTAACACGCGCAGCAGATGGCGGGCAATTCGCAGCGTTGACTTATAGGCCTTCGAAGACGATAGGGATCTCTCGCTTCGCTCGAGAAAGGGTCAATGAAGCTCCACACCTAACAATTCCGTCACCATGGTCCACTGCTCCCAGGCATAACGCCAGATCGATACGGAATGGAGATGCTCAAAGGAGTGAAAGTCGCGCTCGTTCATCGCCTGTTGCTCGTCAAGATAAACCTGGCTGACAAAATCACAATCATTGCAGCGGACTATATAAGGATAGTTTTCGGCCATTCTGTCACCGTGAGGATGGGCCCATTGTTGAGCTTTTCGTAATCCTATGCACTAAGGCGGTTTACTTAGGCTTATCGGATATTTAGCTGATCGTGCCAAGACACTCAACAATCGACCATTTGAAGAAAGCGGAATAAAGAAAGCCGGCGATCCGCAAGCTACGATCGCATGATGCGGGCCTTGATTTCAGGCTCCCAGATCACGTTTGCCGGTTCCAGGCTCTCCACGCCGACCTGGCCTTCCAACTGGGTACCTGACTCGCCGATCCAGACAACTTTATAGCGGGCGCGGCGGTTCTGGCGTTGCAGCCAGATGGTTTGTCCCACGTTCTTAATGCCGGGAGGCGCTACCAGTCGAACGCCTGTCGTAGAAATCTCATACGTGCAGCAGTTCTGTGACTCCACGCTGCCCACGTCAGGAAATACTTTCACGGGCACGGCAAGGTGCAACCGCTTTTCATGGCGCGTATTGGGAACGGCTACAACGGAGGTTGCGCCTGCGGATGCGGACTTGGACGCTTGCTTTGGTTCCATGACCTTTCGAGTATCGCGGCAGGGCCATTTCTGGTCAATATTACTTTGGTTTGTTAAGGTTGAAACGGATTCCAACCAGGCGAGCGTTTTCTGCGCGATCGAAAAAAACCAGTTACAATAGTTTCTTAGTCCCCTCCTGACGAGACAAAATATGATTCATTTTCCTGTGCCAGAGGCCCTGACCTTCGATGACGTATTGCTTTTACCGGCGCTGTCAGACGTGGTTCCCGCGGAAGTAAACACGCAGACCCAGCTTTCGCGGAATATTCGTCTCAATATCCCTATCATCAGCGCCGCCATGGATACGGTGACGGAATCTCGCCTGGCCATCGCCATCGCACAGCAGGGCGGCCTGGGGATTGTTCACCGCAATCTTTCCATTGAAGAGCAATCGGACGAAGTGGACAAAGTAAAGCGCTCTGAGAGCGGCATGATCATGGACCCCATCACGCTCTCGCCCGACCATAAAATTGCCGACGCACTGGAATTGATGCGGCGCTACAAGATTTCCGGCGTGCCCGTGACCAAGAACAAAAAGCTGGTTGGCATCCTCACCAATCGCGACCTCCGCTTTGAAACCCGGACAGACATCCTGATAAGTAAAATCATGACCAAGGACAACCTGATCACGGTGCCCGTTGGCACCACGCTGGAAGACGCGGAGAAGATACTGCATGAACATCGCGTGGAAAAACTGCTGGTGGTGGACGACAAGTACAACCTGAAGGGCCTGATTACGGTGAAGGACATCCAGAAGAAATTGAAGTATCCCAACGCCGCTAAAGACAAGCATGGACGCTTACGCGTGGGAGCGGCCATTGGAGCCACGGGTGATTTTCTGGAGCGCGCGCAGGAGATGGTCAAGTCCAAAGTTGACGTGCTGGCGATTGACAGCGCGCACGGCCACACCAGCCGCGTGCTGGAGGCCATCAAAACCATCAAGTCCAAATTGCCAGAAATCGATTTGCTCGCCGGCAACGTGGGTACGCATGAAGGCGCATGCGCCCTGGCCAAAGCCGGAGCGGACGCCATTAAAGTTGGCATTGGGCCGGGATCGATCTGCACCACGCGCATCGTCACCGGCGCAGGCGTTCCGCAGATCACCGCAATTGCCGAGGCAGCGCGCGCCTGTCGCGACGCGCAGATTCCAGTAATTGCCGATGGCGGCATCAAGTTCTCCGGCGACATCAGCAAGGCCATTGCCGCGGGCGCCAGCGTGGTGATGATCGGATCACTGTTTGCCGGAACGGAAGAGAGTCCGGGCGAAACCATTCTTTATCAGGGACGTTCGTTCAAATCGTATCGGGGCATGGGATCGCTTTCCGCCATGGCCGCGGGTTCGAGCGAACGTTACGCCCAGAGCGCCGATGACTCTTCCACGGACAATATGAACATGCGCGATGGCGATGGTGACGGCAATCGAGTGGGCAAGCTTGTGCCGGAAGGCATTGAAGGCCGTGTTCCGTATCGCGGCACGCTGGCGGAGATGGTTTACCAGCTGGTGGGCGGCGTCCGCTCCGGCATGGGATACTGCGGCACTAAATCGATTCCTGAATTGCAGCAGAAGGCGCGCTTCATCCGCATCAGCGGCGCGGGCCTGCGAGAGAGCCACGTGCATGACGTGATCATTACGCGTGAAGCTCCCAATTACAGGCTGGAATAGGCGGACGAAAAATTGCCATTACCAGCCGTTCATGAGCCTGTAGCCACCGCTGCTCCGCGCAAGCTGCGCGCGTGGATCCCCACGCTGCTCTGGCTTGGCGTCCTCACATTGTTTTCCACTGACACGTTCTCCGCTGAGCACACCGGCAGCGTGCTGATGAAGATACTGCATGCCCTGTTCGGACATATTTCGGTGCACCGCTTCCAGCAGATCCACTTTTTTATCAGAAAGTCCGCGCATTTTTGCAGCTACGGATTCCTTGGGGCGCTGGCATTCTTTTCCTGGCGCGCCACTTTTCCCGCGCTGCCGCGCTGGACTTTCCGCTGGAGCGCGCTGGCGGTGCTGCTGGTTGCCGTGGCCGCCGCTACCGACGAGTACCACCAGAGCTTTGTCCCTTCCCGCACTTCGAGCCTGCACGACGTCTTTCTGGACATCATCGGCGCGTTCTTCTTCCAACTGGCCATCGCCATTTGGCTGTCCAGGCGGCAAGAACGCACGGCCCAATGATGCATTCCGGCAGGGCGTGCGGGCAGAAAAACTCCATCCCATCGGCCCCGGCACAAAAGCAAAGAACCCCGCACACCAGTGCGGGGTTCCTCGGTAAGCTGTTGGGATTGGCTGAAGGCGCGGAGGCCTTGTTGCGAACCACAACTTCGCTATAGGACTTAAAGACTCACGCCTTAAGCCTCAGCCACCTCACGTATACCACTACAATCAGAATTCTTCATATATTTGGATCGCCCTCCTTTCCCGTGTAAACGCAGAATATCGCCACTTTACTCAAAAGTCAACAGTGAGATTTTTGCTTTTTTCGCCGTAATGACGGCTATTTTCTCTTGCGCGAGCTATTTACTCCAAAAATCGCGCCGCCAGAACGGAAATAAATCTTCGTCCATGTCCAGATCGCGCCGCCAAGTCCCCCGGTTACCATAGCCGACATAAACGGCCGACGATTCAACGGAAATTCTGGAACCGGATGGAATTCTGGAGTCCGGGGAAGCCAGCCCAAAATCCTGTAAAGAGAGGCATGCCCATTTATCCATGACAATCCCCTTATCCAGCACCCGATCAAGCAGGCTGATCAGGTCTTCCGTATTAGCGACGAGTGGGCCCATGGAAATCCTACTAATTCAGATGCTCGCCTACGACTCTGTGCTGGAGATTTCTTTGCTTTTGTGAAAACGCTTTTAAATGCTTTGCTTTATTTACGTCTTTCGATTGTTGCGCGTGACTGCTGGACGCCTGCGTCTCGGGTTTGGCCTCGAATATCCTCTCGCACCATCTTCTCGATCTCGACAACACCCCCGGGTCTTTGGTGCGCTTACTCACGGCGCGCTTACTTTTTTTTGCGGCCTTGCTTATCTTTTATCTTTGCCGGGCCACTCAGCGCGTCCGCCGTTACAAACAGCGGTTCAATGTCGGTCGGCACGCCTTTCAGCCGCTCCAGCGCCTTCTGCACCTCAGGCCGCAAGACCATCATCTCGCTCATCAGTTTTTTTGTGCCCGCATAATCGCCCGTGGCTTCCAGCGTGAGCAGATCGTGGTCCAGGCCGGCGACCGCCGTTTTCATCTTGTCCACATTCACGCTGAAGGTGCCGTCAGAGTTCGCCACGAACGCGCCTTTATCCAGAAAATAATTGAACTGCACGGCCATGCCCTTGGCGTGAGAATCCTGCAGGCCAAAGCGCAGCGTGCGGAACGAAGACGCAAGATACGTGGTGTAAAGTTTGCGCTCAGCGTCCGGGCCGTGCGGAAGCGGGGCCGGTTGCGTGCCCGCGCCTTTGTCGGCCTGCGTCATCAGGTATTGCAGCGCGAAGAGTCCAGTCACATCGGCCTTGGCTTCTTCAATCGCGCTGTAAAGTTCTTTCAGCTCCAGGCGAGGGTTGGTGTCGCGACCGTTGATCTTGATCTGGTGCGGGCCCAGGCCGTGCGTCAGTTCGTGGGCAACGATGTGGGTAAAGAACAATTCGAAACTCAGGTCCTGCTGCGCCGCCGGCTGCAGCACCACCTTCGATATCGGCTCCAGCGTGGACTTGAATTTTGCTTCCTGAATGTTCTTGAGCATTACGCGCTTGCTGCCCTTCTGCTGGACAACTTTATCGTCATTGGGCAGGTTGTAAGCCGCGGTCTGGACGCCATGGTTGCCGTCTCCGGCGGCAAAAACTTCATTCACCACGCGGATGGGCGCCGCCGCTCCCAGCTTGGCTACGCGATACTGCGGATCTTCCGGCAGATTGTTTTCGATCTCCTGCAGATGCTCGCCGAGGAATGCCAGCCGCGCGGACTCCTTTTCGTCGCGCACGTTTATATAGGCCTCAAACGCGGCTTTGTAGCCAAACAGCTCGTCGTTGTAGGTCTCATACGGGCCAATCGTCACGTCCACGGGAGCGTCCAGGTCCATCCACGCCATGTCACTTTCAAAATAATCATTGGAGCCGAATGCGGCCGCGCGGGTGGTGAGGAACTTTTTGAGCGAAGCGTTATCAGTAAGCGCCGCGGCTTCTTTCAATAACTTGGCCGCATGCGCCAGATCGGTCTTGTATTCCACGTTGTAGGGAACCAGAGTCAGTTGCTTGTTGGCGTCGCGACGCACCACCGTAAAGAAGCTTTCAGCCCGTTCTTTTTCCTGCGGGTGCGCCGCTACCCAGCTCTCAAATTCTTCCCGAGTCATGTCCTCGGGATAGAAATTCGCGCCACCCGGCTTTTTCGCCGGCACACCGGGCAGGAAAGCCTTGTGCTCGTCAATCTCCGACCACGGGCCCTTGTTGATCCAGAAATAATGCAGCCGCGCTTTGCCCAGCGCGGACTTATCCTGTTGCAGCTTCTGGTAGAGTGCCAGATCGCCGCTCCAGAACTGCTGCATAAAGAGGTGGTTCACGATCCGTCCAGCTTCAATGAGCTTGGCCAGCGCTTTCTTGTCACTCGCAGATAATGCGGAGAGATCGACATTGAGCGGCACGGGCGCAAAGCGCGCAGCCATCTGGTTGAGTTCATCGGCGTTGGGCGCGTTATTGGGAGAAGATGCCGGAGCGGGAGTTTTATGAGCAGTCGCCATAAGGGTAGATACCAGGAAAAAAGTCAGGAGTCGGCGCATGGGCGTTGAGGGTCCTCGGGAAAAAGGATATCAGTTTCTAATATGGTGCCGGCAACATCGACGACACATGTGGCACCGCCGCCTCCGGCGGTGAAAGATTCGGTTCTACCAAATACCAACAGCCAAATACCAATTACCAACTGCCCTACCGCTCCCGCCACGCCATCGACGCGCTCTCCAACTTCTGCAACAACTCCCCTGCGTAATCCTCGTCAATTCGATCTTGTATCAATGCCTGTGCCACATTCCCAATCTCCCGCTGCACGGTCTTCAGATCCACCAATGGCGGCAGCGTAAATTGCGCGCGCCTGCGCCGCTCAATATCCGCCTGCTCCTGATGCTTGTAGCACCGGTCCGCATCCTTCATGGCCGGTGCCTTGCATTGCTGCCCATTCTTGCGAAACCGCTGGCACCGCCGATAGTAGCCATACCGCTCTTCAACGATCTGGCCTTGCAACGTTTCGCTTCGATCTCGACCGCCAGCACGACTGTTTTCCATCGCCTATACCTTCACCTGACAGCTTTCCGATCACCGGATCACCCGATCCACGGCGATCACCCGATCCACGGCGATCACCCGATCTACCGCCCCACCCGGTATCCCTCAATTAGGATTCCAAAGCACTTAACCACCACCATCCCAGGGGTATCCCAAATCTTGACGTGCGATCCTGGCGGCTGCCGCAATCTACCACCCCTACCCCGGTATCCCTCAATTAGGATTCAAAAAGACTTAACTGGCTTCATCCCAGAGGTATCCCAGACTGAAGGCAGGCGGAGTATTCAATTATGATTCCAAAGGACTTAGCATTACTTAGCCTGAAGCACTCTGGTTTTCAATTTTGGCAATTACCCGATCCTGGCAATTTTGGCAATTCACCGTACAGCAATCCCAGCGATAGTGAGAGTTCCCAATAGAGACCCGCCACATCGACCGGGTCTGCCTATGTTAGTTCACTTTTTATTTGCTGTAAAGATGTACTGAAGTACATGGTATGAACTGGGAGAAAAGGCCAGAAGGACAGTCTTTTTGCCGCTTATTTTTAAGTTGCGCTCCGCTTCGCTGTGCGCAAGCCTGCGGCGCAAGGAAGGAAATCTTTTGTGCGTCGGGGCGGCACAACCAAGGTCGTGCCCTGACACCTGTTTCGTGGACGAAAAAATGAAAAAGATTTTGCTACGTTTTTCCCGTCGCGTGTTTCTCCAGCGCGTCGGCCTCGGCGTTGCGGCCCTGCTCGCGATAGAACGCAATCAGGTTGTTGAGGACGACTGCGGTGTTTGGATGGTCCGGCCCCAGCGGCCTTCTCCTAAACATATAGGAATAAACTATGGCAATCGATTTTATCCCTGCTAACTTGCGCAAAAATAAGGCCATCGATTCCAGCAACAAACCATAGGAACAAAATATTGGAATCTATTTATCCAGCATGATGAACTCTGGCCAGCTCTGCATTTCAGCCAAGTGCAGAACGGAGGAATTCATGAGTGATGAGAAAGTGCAGTCCCCTACCGTTCCAGGTGAAACAGTAAGTCAGCACCTTCCCCAACAAGAAACGCGTTCCTTAAGCATGGCCCCCAGCAACGGAACGCAAACCGATGGAAAGAAAAACGATCACAAAATTCATGAGCGCATTCAGCCGTTTAACCGCAGCCGGCGTGCGTTTCTGGGCAGGGCCGGCGGCCTGACCGCGATGGCCATGGCAACCGGCCTGGTTCCCCTTGAACCGCTGCTCGGCGGGAAAACGACCGAGGCGGAAGCGTCGGACATAACTTATTCAGAAAGCAACCGCTCCAATAATGCTTTTAACTATCGCAAGCAGGAAGCTCAAGCTGAAAAAATCAGCCCTCCGGTTGCGGCCGACAATGGCGACTTCGCGCTGTACACAGACCACAGCGGCACCTGGAGCAAAACGCTGCAGCATGACAATCTGGGGATCGTGAACCAAAGCTCATTTACCAGCTTTGTCAACGCTCTCACCAGCACCAAGTTTGCCGATTTCCAAAACATCCTTGTCGGCAATCCCGGTGGAACCAACGTCAACGCACAACTGAATGGGCCTCAAACCTCGCTGGCGTTTGACCTGGAAGGTCTGGATTCGCACGCCACGGTGATCGATCCCTCGCCCACCACGGCCAGCGCGCAGACCGCAGATGAGGAAGTGGAGCATTACTGGGCGGCCATGCTGCGCGACGTCAACTTTACCGATTACGACGGCAATGCAACTGTGGCCCAGGCGGTGACTGAATTGAACAATCTCACGTATATCAAAAGCACCGGAAACAATGAGTACCCGTTTCCGGTGACAGCGCAGAATTTATTTCGCGGCCGGATCGCAGCCGGGGATGGAAACGTTCAGGGACCATATCTTTCGCAGTTCCTGCTGCATCCGGCCGCCTTTGGCGCTCTGCCGCTCAGCATGATGTTCAAAGTCTTTGCGCCGAACCAGAATTTCATGACCAGCGTGGCGGAATACATGAACGTGGAAAATGGCTTCCCGCCCAGCGGCTCGCTGGCTTTTGATCCAACCCCCCGGTTCTTGCGGAATGGCAGGGACTTGGCCTCTTACACCCACGTGGACGTGCTCCACGAAACGTACTTCCTCGCCTTCCTCGGCCTTCTGGGCCTGAATGCGCCGCTGAACCCCGGCAATCCCTATATTGGTTCAAGGACGGAACACGGGTTTGGCACGCTGGACGGCGCAGATTGTTCCGCGACGCTGCCGGAGGTGGCGACCCGGGCCCTCAAAGCGTCCTGGTTCCACAAGTGGATCGTCAACCTGCGCCAGCGTCCGGAAGATTATGGCGCCCTGGTGCATGCACGGAAGACAAACAGATCGCCACTGCCGCAGGCAGCAAATGCTTTGCATGCTGACGTTCTGAACTCGCAGGCAGTTGCCAAGACATTCTCGCAATTTGGCACCTATCTGCTGCCACAGGCCTTCCCTGAGGGAGCGCCGACTCACCCGTGCTATCCCACAGGCCACGGAACAGTCGCCGGCGCATGCATTACTGCCCTGAAGTTTTTCTTTGATGGCAGCAAGAAGATCCAGCCTTTGCTCCAGGCCGCCGGTACTGACGTGATGCAGACCAGCGAAGACGGCCTTTCACTGGTGCCTTACACCGGCACAGACGCTGCCAACCTCACAATCAACGGTGAGCTCTCAAAACTGGCACACAACATTTCCTTTGGTCACGGAATCCATGCGGGCATTCACTTCCGCAGCTCCAGCCGCGCTTCCATTTTGCTGGGTGAGCAAGTGGGAATCAGTGTGCTCAATGACCGAGCTGTGGGCTACAACGAGCCGTTCACCATAAACATCACCAAGTTCGATGGCACGACTCAATCGTTCGTCAATAGCAGTCCCGGCGTATTCAACAACGGCACAAACCCGCAGGGTACGTGCCCGGCGCCAGCATAAACTGTCAAAGCAGCATCTTGGCAATGTCCACACCAAGGGCAGCAGCCGGGCGTCCCGGTTGCTGCCTCTTTAATTCGTGTATTCGTATTGAGATTGTTGCTTGCCACACGAAGAAAAACTACCTGCGGGCAATCGCTTTATGCGCTCTTGGGCAGTTTGGAAATTAAATTTTCATCCGTGGCAACCTGTGCATTTTCCATTCTTCGCAATACATTGGTTGTCCGCGAATCCAGCCCCGTTTGCGAGCAGCCGAGTTCAATAATCTTGCGCGCCTCGGCTTTGGTGTCACGGATCGCCTGCAGGATGGCTAGCGCGCGAGGCAGAAAAGACTCACCCAAAGGAGTGAGGCGCGCTGCCCGCGGCAGCCGGTAGAATAACTTCCCTCCCAACTCATCTTCCAGCTTAAGAATCTGCTGCGACAAAGAGGGCTGCGCCACATATACAGACTCTGCTGCGCGGGTGAATGTTCCTTGTTTCACGATGGCACAAAAATATCTAAGCTGATGAATTTCCATAAGGCGGTGTTCCTGGCTTAACAAGCACACGCAGATACCGGTCTGTATCTTGCGCAGGTAAATAGCTGCCCGATCAGGCCTTATTTACAACGGCTGGCCTGATATTCGGCTGCTCATCTGAGAACTCGTGTTTGCTACGAATACCACGCGGGCGCCGGAGCAGCCTGCTTCGATGGAAGCAGCGTCCTGGCGGTGTAGTCAAAAAAACGCGGACAATTCCGATGTGAAAAGTGATGAACTGCGATATTTACGATGGTCATCTTTTTCTCCAGAGAAAGGTCGGAACACATTTCGGGGCCCGCGGCAGGAGATCACAGGATAGGCAAAAATATGAGAAACCTCAAATTAAATTTTTTAGAGCACTTCCGTTCCATTTTGGGATCAATAATGCCAATTCCTGCCATTGGTTTAAACGATGCAAATTGCTGTCACAAAGACCAGCAATTAACGATGCTCCCACAAGACGAGTTTCCTGGGGTCATCTGATCCCACATCTCGTACTCTTCGCCGCTCCGGAGCTACCCTCTTTTTTTGCCATCCGTCTTACCAATAATAGATACTTTCTAATAGATACTCTGGAGCTTTGTTTCCCCCATGAAATTCAGACATCAAAACTTTTCCGTTGCGCGCGCCATGGTGTGCGCGCTGGTTGTTCTCTCGCTGAGCGTCCTTTTTGTGCGGGCCGCTGCTGCTGCACGCGCCGATGTTCCCGCAAAGCCAGTCCATGGCATTGCGGTTGACCATATTGACCGCTCAGTCCAGCCGGGCGACGATTTTTACGACTACGCCAATGGCGCATGGATCAAGAAGACGGTAATCCCGCCGGACCGTGCTGGCGTGGGCGTGTTTACTGCACTGGCGGATCTTACCAACAAGCGCACCGCCGCGATCATTGAAGAGGCCGCCAAGGCGAAAGCGCCGACAGGCTCCAGCACCAGCAAGATTGCCGATCTGTACAACTCATACATGGATGAAGCGAGCATCGAGGCCAGGGGTATGGCGCCGCTGCGCCCGCATCTTAATGCGATTGTGGCCATCAAAGATAAGCATGAACTGGCGCGCGCCCTGGGCGAAAGCCTCCGCTCTGACGTGGACGCGCTGAACAACACCAACTTTCATACCGCAAACCTGTTTGGACTATGGGTTGCACCCGGCTTCAACGACTCTGAGCACTATGCCGCCTATCTGCTTCAGGGTGGGATCGAACTGCCTGACCGCGAGTATTACCTTTCCGACAGCGCGAGCATGCGCGACGCGCGGACAAAATATCTGGCGCACGTCGCCACCATGCTGAAGCTTGCCGGCTTCACCGATACTGACGCCCGAGCCAAGCGAATCTTTGATCTGGAACATGCCATTGCCGAGAAGCACATCACCCTGGCGGAAGATAACGACATCCATAAAGCGAATAACACGTGGAAGCAGGCGGACTTCGACGCCAAAGCGCCGGGGCTGGAGTGGGCGGAATATTTCCGCGGAGCAGGCCTGAGCGAGCAAAAAGAATTCACGGTATGGCAGCCTGCGGCGTTTACAGGAGAGTCGGCCCTGGTGGCTTCTGTTCCGCTTGAAACCTGGAAGGACTGGCTGGCCTATCACCTGATTGAAGATTATGCCGACGCATTGCCCAAGGCGCTGTCCGATGAGAGCTTCGGGTTTTTTGGCAAGACGCTTAACGGGACGCCGCAGCAGCGTCCGCGCTGGCAACGCGGCGTTTTCGTGGTGGACCGCTGGCTGGGTGACGCCGTCGGAAAAATTTATGCGGAGCGCTATTTCCCGCCGGAAGCCAAAGCCAAGGCGCAAGAGATGGTGGCCAATATTATTGCGGCTTTCCGCAAGCGTATTGAAGGACTCACCTGGATGGCCCCTGCCACCAAGGCTGAGGCTCAGGCCAAGCTCTCCACTCTCTATGTGGGCATTGGCTATCCGGAGCACTGGCATGAGTACTCCGCCTATGAGGTAAAGGCCAATGACATGTTTGGCAATCTCTGGCGGGGCAGGCTGTTTGAATATCATCGTGAGGTTGGGCGGCTGGGGACTCAGGTGGACCGTAAAGAGTGGTCGATGTCACCGCAGACGGTCAATGCAGTGAATCTTCCACTGCAAAATGGGCTAAACTTCCCGGCCGCCATCCTGCAGCCGCCGTTCTTCGATCCAAAGGCCCCTGCCGCAGTGAACTATGGTGCGATTGGCGCGGTGATCGGCCACGAGATCAGCCACACGTTTGATAGCGAAGGCTCCGCGTTCGACTCACAGGGCCGCGTTCGCAACTGGTGGACGGAGGCTGATCTGGAGCATTTCAATGCGGCGACGGCTAAGCTGGCAGCGCAGTATGACACGTACAAGCCATTCCCCGATCTCTCACTGAACGGCAAGCAGACGCTGGGCGAGAATATTGCCGACGTTGCGGGCATCGCCGCCGCTTATGACGGCTATCGTGCGTCGCTCGGTGGCAAGCCGGCGCCTGAGCGCCAGGGCTTCACCGGCGACCAGCAATTCTTTATCGCCTTTGGACAGGACTATGGATCCAAAACGCGCGATGCCGCGTTGCGTTCGCAAGTGATGACTGACGTGCATTCTCCTTCCCAATATCGGGCCGATACGGTGCGCAACATTGATGCCTGGTATGACGCCTTCAAGGTGAAGCCCGGACAGAAACTCTATCTTGCGCCGCAGGACCGCGTGCGTATCTGGTGATCGCCATAGTCGGGAGATGGGCTGATCGGAAGATGTGGACGGATGACGCGCAAAAGGGGGACCGCCAAAATCGCCGAAATTGGCGCGCTACGGCTGACCGGACTGGGTTTTCTTCTGAACGCTCTTGCGCTATGCCCGGCTAGACGAGGAGATCAAGATGGTCTGAAAGAAGCGCGGTAAGAGAAATGCTAAGCACCCTGCGTCTTTACAGGGCGTCCGCGGACTGGGACAATGCTCCATCGATTTGATCGCGCGATGACAGAAAATCGAAAGACTTCATGATTAAATCTATCTGGTTATTGCTGACTGTCCTCTCCGTCACGTTCTCCCTGGCTGCTGCTGAAACTTCGCCGCGCTCCGCGACCGTGCCTTTGATGGTTGCGCACAATCGCGCATATGTAGAAGTTGAGTTCGCGCGCCCGGATGGCTCCAGGCGCAACGCGCGGTTCTGGGTGGATAACGGTAATCCGGACCTGACAATCAGCGAGCCGCTGGGCCGCGATCTTGGCCTGGATATTTCAAAACCAGAGAAAAATGAAGACGGCATGCCGGTTGCCTATGTAACACTCCCGCGGCTGACCATCGGCGGAATGGTCGTGGAAACCAAAGACTCGCACGCTGCAGTGGTTTTGGGAGACGCCCATATTTTTCCGGAAAAGCAGGTCGAAGGCATTCTTCCCTCGACCGTCTTGAAGCATTACCAGGTGATATTTGACTACCCCGAAAAGCGTTTCACCATTGCTCAACCTGGGGTATTGAAGCCAAGGGGAAAGCGCATTGCATGCGACATTTATCCCGCCACTGGAATGGCGTTGATGCACGTCATGATTGACGGCAAAGCAAATGCCGTGACTCTTGACATGGGCTCCGCTTTCACTCTTTTCGCGGAGGAATTAGTGCAGAAGTGGACTACGGACCATCCTGGCTGGCCGCGCGTCCAGGGCGCGGTAGGAGCAGCCAACATGTTTGGCGCGCCCTACGAAGCGAAATCAATCCTGATGCGTCTGCCTGAGATGCAAGCGAAGTCCCTGAAGGTGAAGAATGCGGCCGTGGTAAGCATGCCGAAGGATTTCTTCGACTGGTATTCCAAGAAGACCACGCGTCCGGCAACCGGGGCGATTGGCGGCAATGTGCTCAAGGCTTTTCGCGTGATGATCGATTATCCCAATAGCGCAATCTACCTCGAACGGAAAATAGATCGGCCTGACCGTGAATTGAACCTTGTGGGTCTCATTCTGGCTCCGTCTCGCGATCGCGATGGGCGATTCGGCGTCCGCGGCATTGCCAAAAAAGACGGGAAGGATACCGTGGAAGATGTGCAGCCAGGCGACAAACTACTCCAGGTGGATGGAGTCGATATGCAAGGCTTGACCATGGATTCAGTTATAGATTCACTTCGCGGCAAACCAGGCGATATTCACACGCTATTGCTGGATAGAAAAGGCAAACAGTTTACCGTGAAGGCACCGGTACGAATGCTGCTGTGATCTCCTTGCGGGCTTCCTGGGCAAGCGCCTAAACCCTTGCCAGCGCTTCGCAGAACCAGCCTTCTGCGTCGGTCCAGCGTTTCTCCAGTTTGAAGCCGCTGCGGCGTAGCAGCCGCGCAATGGAAACGCCATTGAACTTGTAACTGTTCTCGGTATGGATGCGCTCACCGCACTCGAAATGGAAGCCGCGTTCCAGGTCGTGTACCCAGACCGTCTGTTCGTAAAGGCTTTCCAGATGCATTTCAATGCGCGACTTTCCGCTGTTCCACAATGCCACGTGTTCAAAGGCGTCGAGATCAAAGCTGCCGCCAAGTTCGCGATTGATCCGCACCAGCATGTTCTTGTTAAAATCCGCGGTCACGCCCTGAGCGTCGTTATACGCGGCATGAAGAACGCCGGCGTCTTTAATCAGGTCAAAGCCGATCAGCAACGCATCCCCGGGTTGCAGGGATTGATGCACGCTCTTTAAAAACGCCATGGCTTCGTCGGGCTCAAAGTTGCCGATGGTCGAGCCGATGAAAAGCACCAGCTTGCGTCCCGGCAGAGCGTTGAGATCGGGAATCTTGTGCGTGTAGTCCGCCACCACCGGGCTCACGCGCAGCCGGGGAAAGTGGCCGTTCAAGGTGGTAAGAGCGCCCTGCAACGCTGAAGAAGAAACATCTACAGGATAGAAGGCCGCGCGCAGCTGCCGCCGCAGCAAAGCTTCAATCAGGACTTGAGTTTTGCTGGCGCTGCCGGCGCCCAGCTCAACCAGCGTGAGCCCCGTTCCGGCCTGGCGGATGATCTCTCCCGCATATTTTTTCAGGATGGTGCGCTCGGTCCGGGTAGGATAGTACTCCGGTGTCTCGGTGATTTGCTCAAACAGGTGCGATCCCGCAGCGTCGTAGAACAGCTTGGGCGGAAGCTGCCGTGGGCGTGAGCTCAGCCCGCGCATCACCTCGTCCGCAATTGGGCTTACCAGGACCGCTGAGCTTTTAACCGCCATCGTCTGCCAGCCTTATCCCGGAAAACTGCCAGCGTGTTTCCGGCGGAAAAAAGTTACGGTAGGTGGCGCGAATATGCGAGCGCGGCGTAACGCACGATCCTCCGCGCAGGACCATCTGGCCGCTCATGAATTTGCCGTTATATTCACCCAGCGCGCCGGCTGCGGGCTTGTAGCCCGGGTAAGGCAGATAAGCGCTGGCCGTCCATTCCCAGACGTCGCCAAACAACTGAAGCGGCTGCCCGTCTTCTCGCGCCGCCGGGGCCGCTTCCGGATGGAATCGCCCGTTTTCCAGGAGATTGCCCTCCACCACAACGCGACTGGCCGCCACTTCCCACTCGAATTCCGTAGCCAGGCGCGCCCCGGCCCAGCGGGCGAATGCGTCGGCTTCGTAATAACTCACATGGCAGACCGGTTCGGCCTCTTCGACCTTGCGCATGCCGGAGCAGCTGAACTGGATCCATTGGTCTCCAGATTTTTGCTCGCCGGTCTTTTCCCAGTAGAGCGGCGCTCGCCAGCGATTAGCCTGCACCGCCTTCCAGCCATCGGAAAGCCACAACTCAGGCCGGGAATAGCCGGCATCTTCCATGAAGGAGAGGTATTCGCCGCAGGTGGCCAGACGCATGGCGAACCGGAACGGGCGCAGAAACACTTTGTGCCGCGAGCCTTCATTATCAAAGTAAAACGATTCACCTTCCGCGCCAATCTCATAAAGACCTTCGGGATAAAGCTGCGGTTTCTGCTGTGGCGCGCCGTCAGAAGAGGCTTCTCTGGCCGCGGGCTGGTATGCGGGATGCAGCGGATTGCTCCAGAACCCGTGCTTGATATCGGTAACGATCAATTCCTGGTGCTGTTGCTCATGGCTCAGGCCCAGCGTTACCAGTTTCTGGGCGTCTGCCTGGACGGCGCCCGATTGAAGAAGTCTTAGCATGTGCTCATCGACATGCGCACGGTACTTGCCGATTTCGTCCACGCTGGGACGCGAAAATGTATTGCGCAGGGCTTTTTCCGGCTGCTGTCCCACCGCGTTGTAATAGGAGTTAAAAAGATCGCGAAACTGAGGATGGAAAGGCTTGTACCCGGCTAAATGGCTGGAAAGAACAAAGGTCTCAAAAAACCAGCTGGTATGGGCCAGATGCCACTTGGCGGGGCTTGCCTCCGGACAGGACTGCACCATCATATCTTCCGCGCTAAGTGGGGCGGTCAGGGAATAGGTCTGCTGGCGTACGGCAACATAATGGGCGGCGAGTGCGGCTGCGCTTCGTTCCTCGGCCGAAGCCGGCGGGAATGTCAAAACCGATTTCAGGTGCGCCATTTAGGTTTCCTGTCACACAATCCAGAGCAGGGCAGACATACTAATTCTTTGGCCCACAAATTGCACCTTTGGGCACAAACATCCTTGGGGCACAAGAAGAGACCGTCCCCATAAGATGCAGGGGTCGGATATAAAGTTTCGCTAATGTTGCGGGCCTTCGTGGATGTTTGGGAGCCTCCCCAAGAGTCGACCGCGCGAAGCTCAGGCGCAAATCCCTCAGAGAAAATTCAACGAAAGTCCTGCCAACCTGGTGTATCTTCAAAAGTGTGATATCTACGGATACGACACAATCCGGCCGAATCATCTTTCACGTCGATATGGATGCTTTCTTTGTTTCCGTGGAAGAGCTTTTCAATCCTGCGTTAAAAGGCAAAGCCGTCGTCGTGGGCGGGCAGAGAGATGAGCGCGGAGTGGTTTCGGCTGCGTCGTATGAAGCGCGTAAGTTCGGTGTTCACTCCGCCATGCCGTTGCGCACGGCGGCCAAACAGTGTCCGCACGCGATTTTTGTCGACGGCCACATGGAGCTTTACCAGGAATATTCACAAAAGGCCCGTGAGGTTCTGCACAACTTCTCGCCCATGGTAGAGATGGCTTCCATCGACGAAGCTTATCTCGACATGACTGGGACCGAAAGGCTGCACGGGCCGCCGCTTCTTTCCGCGCACAAACTGCACCAGCAGATGAAAGAGCGTACCGGGCTGAACTGCTCCATCGGGATTGGCAGTTCAAGGTTGATGGCCAAGATCAGTTCGGATAAAGCCAAGCCCAATGGCGTCCTCTACGTTCTCGCCGGGCAGGAGCAGGCCTTTTTAGCGCCCTTGGATGTCGGCAAGATTCCGGGAGTGGGCAAGGTCACGAAAGCCCGGCTGAACCAGATTGGCATCGTTTATATAGGCGACCTGCTAAAGGTGGAAGAGCAGGTACTGGAAGATAACTTCGGCAAATGGGGACCAGCCCTGGCTGGTAAGGCGCGTGGCGAAGATGCAGGCGCATGGTTTGAAGGAGAAGTCGGCGACGAGTGGCTGGCTAAATCCATCAGCCACGAGCATACCTTTGATCGCGATACGGCCGAACCGGGAAAACTGGAACCGACGCTGGCGCACCTCTCTGAAAAAGTAGGGAGAAGGTTGCGCGAGCAAAACTTTACCGCGCGAACTCTGCAACTCAAGCTGCGCTATTCGGATTTCACCACCATCACCCGCGCGCAGTCGTTATCCAGCCCCACCCAGATGGATACGGAAATCTTTTCCGCCATTGAGAAGCTGTTCCATGACAATTGGGAGCGGGGCCGCGCGGTCCGCCTGCTGGGCGTACATGCCTCAAACTTCGAAGACAGGCCAGAGCAAATGGACTTGCTGGAAGGTGAAAAGAAACAAAAATGGGCGCGCGCTTTTTCCGCCTCCGATCGCCTGCGCGATAAGTTTGGAGATTCTGCCGTCTTCCTGGCCAAGACCATGGGTGGCAACTTCCGCGAAAGAGTGCATGAAAACCCAGCGGGAAAGCCCGAAAAGAAAAGGCCCTAATCCTACTAAAGCAGAACTGTGTGCCCGAGCGTCTCTTTCTGGAAGGAATTCCTAAAATTGTGAAAACGTAATACTTTGAGTTTCCCGTGGAAAAACATTCCAAAAAGGCTTAGAGTCGCTGCCTATAGCAATCATAGTTGTCGCCCTGGGGAGAGGGTCGCCACCCTTATTCTGCCGGGCCTCATGCAGGGAGCAGCGGGCATGGTTCCAAGATTCGACTCCTACATTGTCTTCGCCGTGATGGGCATTCTGGTGGCGCTGTTTGCGTGGATCTATCTGGGCGACCGCCATGCCAGGGTCCGGCTGTGGTTACTGGGCTGGATCGCGATGCTTATACATTACGCCGCCCCAGCCCTCTTTTATGCCTCCATACTCTCCAATCGCCTGCAGCTTTGGATCATGATCTCTACCCAGATTGTCGCGGGCACTTGTTTCCTCCTCTCGGTTTCTGAAGTTTTCAGCGCCGCACGCAAGCGCTACGGTTTTCTTTTTGTTATCACCTTCGCGTCCCTCGCGTATCTCACCGCTTTAATCGCGGGCGTCCAGCAGAAGTGGTTTTTTATCGCGCTGCTGCTCGCCAGTAGCCTCTTTGGACTCTTTCAGGCTATCAGGTTCTACGGATGGCGAAGCCCTTACCTATACACTTTGTGTCTGCTGCTGCCTTATGCAGGGTGGGCCACCTGGCGGGCACAACACGGCGATTTCTGGCAGGGGCTGTACTTTTATCTTTTTGGCTTCTTTGCCGTAACCGGACTGGCTTACTACCGCCATTTCCGGCGCTTGACTCCCGGCGTCATCTTGACGGCGATCTCATTCTTTGCCTGTGGCTGTATTCCTCCGGTTGGTAACGCTTTGTATTATGTCCATCATCTTGGCCCTGCCCCTGGCGATTTCTTCTGGGACGTGCCCAAGTTTTTCGTGGCCTTTGGAATGATCGTCACCCTGCTGGAGAACCAGACCCAGGTCGCCAATACCGTCGCGCGCCAGTACAAGGTCCTGTTCGAAAACAATCTGGCGGCAGTCTATGTTTCTACTCTTGAAGGCAAGCTGCTGAACTGCAATCCGGCTTTTCTGAGGATGTATGGATTTAAATCCAAAGAGGAGGCGCTTGGATATTCCACGATTTTCTTTTATTCTCAGCCGGAAGCGAGGGAGCAATTCCTGACGGACCTGGGTCATCAAGGCCAGGTCTTGAATTACGAGTGCACGCAGCTGCGCCAGGACGGGACGGTTTTCTGGATACTGGAACGCGCCGTCGTTGTGCGCGATGAAGACGGCAACACGTTCATCGAAGGCACTGCGATCGACATTACCGAGCGCAAACAGAATGAGATTGCGCTGAAACAGTCGGAAGAGAGATTTGCCACTATTTTCCGCCAGAGCCCGGTGGGCTGCGCCATCCTTTCCCTGGCGGGCGTCTTTCTCAACGTGAATGACAACATGTTGCGCATGCTGGCGCTGCCCGCGGAAAAAGTGATTGGCAAGACCGCGGTTGAATTGGGCTTCTGGAAATCTCAGGCAGAGCGCGATGAGTTTTACCGGAAACTCCGGGCGGATGGAGCCATACAAAACCTTGAAGTGAAATTCAAGGATGCGACCGGAGTCGAGCACGTGGGTCTTTACTTCGCCACGCTGGTGTGCATCGGCGACAAAGAATGCATCTTCGGCATGCAGCTTGACCAGACGGAAGAGCGCGACCTTGAAGCAAAGTTTCTCCAGGCGCAAAAGATGGAAGCGCTGGGCCGGCTGGCCGGAGGCGTGGCCCACGACTTTAATAATCTTCTGGGCGTCATTGGCGGCTATGCCGAACTCCTGGAATCCAAGCTGGAAAAAAACGAGACATTCGCGCGTTATTGCGGCAAGATCATTGACACCACGCAGCGCGCCAGCGGCCTTACCCGGCAATTGCTTACTTTCAGCCGCAAGGAAATCGTGCGGCCCGTGCCAATGAAAACCGGCCCGGCTTTGCAGGAACTTGCGTGCATTCTGCCCCGGTTGATCGGCGAGGACATTGAGTTAGTGGTCAATTTGCGCGCCAACGGCACCGTGGTGATCGACAAGACGCACTTCGAGCAGATCATCTTCAATATCATCATCAATTCCCGCGACGCAATGCCCGGAGGCGGGCAGATCTTCATCGAAACCGAAGACGTGCTGCATCCCATACTCACCTCGGCGGGAAGCGTTGCCATTGCGCAATATGTTGCTCTGCGCATTCGCGATACGGGAATAGGCATGGATGAAGAGACTCGCCTGCATGTGTTCGAACCTTTCTACACCACCAAGGAAATAGGCCGCGGGACCGGCCTCGGTCTGGCCACTGTGTACGGCATCGTCCACCAATCCGGAGGCGAGATTGCGATTGAATCCAGTCCGCGAAAAGGCACCCAGGTCAACATTCTGCTGCCCGTCAGCACATCTGATGCATCAGCCCCCGAAGAATCGGCAACCCTGGAAACGAAGAAAGGCCACGGCAACATCCTGCTGGTGGAGGATGAAGCGGAACTGCGCGACGTGAACGCGGAATTCCTGACTGCCCTGGGCTACACGGTTGTCTGTGCCAGCAGGGGGCCTGAAGCGCTCGATCTGGTCCGCGCCGCGGGCCAGATCGATCTCGTCATCACCGACGTGGTCATGCCCAAGATGAGCGGCCGGGAATTTGCCGATCAGCTTCTCCAGCTCAGGCCCAATACCAGGTTGCTTTACGTTTCCGGCTACCCGGATGACGTGGTCCTGCAAAGCGGCATTTCCATGCACGGCATGCTCTACCTGCAGAAGCCTTATTCTTTGAAGGACCTCGCCGGCAAAGTGCAAACCCTGATGGCGATTTCCGCACGCACGTGAGCTGCCGTCAAGCTCATTAGCGGGCTATGCTCTGTCCGCGTTGTGGGTAGCTCACGCGCTCTTTTCCACCAGTTCCGGCTCCTCGACCGCCTGCGGCTTAAGCTTCATCGGCAGCCATCCGCGGACCAGGATGTAAAGCACCGGGATGATAAAAAGATTCAGGAACGTGGAAACGATCATCCCGCCGAACACCGTGGTCCCGACGGAATGGCGTCCCGCAGCGCCGGCGCCGCTGGCAAAGACCAGGGGCAGCACGCCGAGAATAAACGCGATGGAAGTCATCAGGATGGGCCGCAGCCGGAGACGCGCAGCTTCGATAGCGGAGTCCACCAGCCCCAGTCCGCGATGTTGGAGCTGTTCCGCAAATTCCACGATCAGGATGGCGTTCTTGCTGGCCAGGCCAATCAGCATCACCAGCCCGATCTGGCAGTAAACGTCGTTTTGCAGGCCGCGCATGGATTGCGCCAGCAGCGCGCCCAGCACCGCCATGGGCACAGCAAGCAGAATGATGAATGGCAGCACAAAGCTTTCATATTGCGCGGAGAGTGTCAGGTAAACCACCAGCAGCCCCAGCCCGAACAGCATCACGGTCTGCGCGCCGGACTGGATCTCTTCCAGCGAAATTCCGGTCCACTCAAATGAATAGCCCTGGTGCAGCACCTCTTTGGAGATTTCTTCCATGGCATGAATGGCCTGCCCGGAGCTGTAACCGGGCGCCGCGCTGCCGTCGATCTCTACGCTGCGAAACAGGTTGTAATGGTTGATCACGCTGGCGTTGGTGCCTTCCTTTACTGTGACCAGGTTGTCCAGAGAGATCATGTGATTGTCGTCAGAGCGCACGTAAAACTGCCGCAAATCGCGCGGCTGCGAACGGTATTGCTCATCTGCCTGCACCATCACGCGATAGGAGCGGTTATTGAAATCGAAATCGTTTACGTACTGCGATCCCATATAGATCTGCAGCGCGGAGGTGATCTGGGAAAAAGGCACGTTTAGGCTCTTGGCTTTTTCGCGGTCAATCGTCACCACAAACTGGGGATCGCGCGCGGTGAACGTTGTGAACAGTGGATGTGCCAGCTCCGGCCGCGTATTGGCCTGGGCGATGATCTGGTGCACCACGGTTTCCAGGTCGTCCAGGCTGCCGCCGCCGGTCTGCTGCAGTTCATACGCAAAGCCGCCAAACTGTCCCAGACCCTGGATTGCCGGAGGATCAAAGGCGATGACCATCGCCTCCTGGATCGGCATCAGCTGTCCGCGGATAGAATTCAGCGCGCCTTCAGCGCTGTGGGCTTTGCCTTTGCGCTGGCTAATGTCTTTCAGGCTGGCAAAAATAATTCCCTGGTTGGCGGCGCTGCCGCTAAAGCTGAATCCCGGCACGGAGAAAACGCCTTCCACGTCCTGGTTGGCGCTTACGATTGCCGCCGCGCGGTCCATCACTTTGGTGGTGTATTGCAATGAGGCTCCGGGCGGCGCCTGCACGATCACAAAGAAATATCCCTGGTCTTCCTGCGGTACAAAGCTGGTAGGCACTTTCTGATAAACAAAGTACGTCGCCGCCAGCCCGGCCAGGAAGATTGCAACAATGGCCGTACGCCAGTTCGTCAGGTGGTGAAGGATCGATTGGTACCCCGTGGTCCCGCGACGGATTGCCGAGTTAATCCCTGAGAAGAAGCGGTTCTGCGGGCCTTCACGATGGCGCAGCAGCAAAGCCGCCAGCGCCGGCGAGAGCGTGAGCGCGTTGAAGGCTGAAATCGCAATGGAGAAGGCGATGGTCAGCGCAAATTGCTGGTAGAGCCGCCCCGTGCTGCCGGGGAACAGTGAAACCGGCACAAATACGGCGATCAACACCAGTGACGTCGCCACCACTGCGCCCGTCACTTCCCGCATGCCGATGCGCGTGGCCTCTCGCGGATCGCGCACCCCTTCTTCTATATGGCGCTCCACATTTTCAATGACGACGATCGCGTCGTCCACCACCAGTCCCGTAGCCAGCGTGATGCCGAACAGCGTAAGCGTATTGATGGAGAAGCCGAAGAACTTGGCGAAAATGAACGTGCCTACCAGCGACACGGGAATCGTGATGGCCGGAATGATGGTGCTGCGCCAGCCTTGCAGAAACAGAAAAATCACAATGATCACGATCAGGATGGCTTCCGCCAGCGTTTTCAGCACTTCGCGAATGGACTCGCCCACCGCGCGCGTGGTGTCAAACGCCACTTGGTATTTCAGTCCGGCAGGGAAGCGTTTGGCCAGTTGCTCGATCTCGGTTTGCACGTCGCGGCGCACCTGCAAGGCATTGGCGTTGGAGAGTTGCATCACGCCCAGGCCCATGGCGTCCACGCCGTTATAGCGCAGCTGGCCGCCGTAACTTTCCGCGCCAAGTTCCGCCCGGCCCACGTCCCGCAGTTCGATCAATGATCCATTTGTGGTGCGCTTCAGCACAATGTGCTCAAACTCTTTAGGATCGCTCAACCTTCCCACGGCGCGCACGCTGATCTGGTAAGCCTGGCTGGCCGGCGCCGGCGGCTGCCCTACCTGTCCGGCGGCCACCTGGACGTTTTGTTCGCGTAGCGCCGCGGTCACGTCTCCGGCGGTAAGTCCGCGCGCGGCCAGCCGCACCGGGTCAAGCCACAGCCGCATGGAATATTTGCGCTCGCCAAAGATAATGACGTTGCCCACGCCCTTTACGCGCTTAACGGCGTCGCGCACGTAAAGGTCAAGGTAGTTGCTGATGAAGAGGTTGTCGTATTCCTTGTTGTCGGAGTAGAAGCCATAAGCCACCACGAACGACCCGGTATTCTTCGTGATGCTGACACCCGTAGTTTGTACTTCGGCGGGCAGGCGGCCCAGGGCGCTCGACGCCCGGTTCTGAACGTCCACAGCAGCCACATCGAGGTTGCGGTCAAGGTCAAAAGTGGCGTTGATGGAAGCCGATCCGTCATTGCCGCTGGTGGAACTCATGTAGCGCATGCCTTCTGCGCCGTTGATGGCCTGTTCCAGCAGCGTGGTCACGCTGGTTTCCACCGCTTGCGAGTTTGCGCCGGTATAGAAAGCGCTCACGCTCACCGCCGGAGGCGTGAGGTTGGGATATTGCGCCACGGGAAGCGTGGGAATGCACACCGCGCCGCCCAGGACAATCAGCAGCGAGCAAACGGTGGCGAAAACCGGCCTGCGAATGAAAAAATTGACCATAGATCCTACTTTTTTACCGCGGATCTGCGCGGATAAACGCAGCAGATCAGGTATTTTCTAAGCGTGCCTGAGCGGCGAGGCCTGCACATGCCGAGCCGCCCGTTTCGGGCGCAGAACAGATTCTTCCTACTAAAGACGCTCCAGCGGTTTGGAGCGAAGCGACAGTTCTTAAGACTGCGGCACCACCGGCATGCCGTCCGCCAGCATTTGTACGCTGGTGATGATGATTTTGTCGCCGGCCTTGATGCCGTCCAGCACCACGTAATCGTTGCCGATCAGGTCGCCTACCTGGATCAGCCGCTGCCGCGCCACGGCTTTTTGGCCTTCGCCTTCGGCTACAAAAGCAAACATCTTTCCGCTCAGGCGCGTGACCGCCGTGAGGGGTATCACCGGGGCCTTCCGCTCTGACCACACCACGCGCGCGTGCACCTGCTGGGCGTTGCGAAACTTCATGTCCGCGTTGGGGACCTGGGTCTTGACCAGCAGCGTCTGTGAATCGGTATCGACATGCGGCGAGATAAAGGTGATTTTTGTGCGCGAAAGCGTCTTGCCCTGGTCATCGACAAGGTCCACGGGCATGCCGATTTTCAGCGCCGCCGATTTTTCCGCCGGCACGTTCAGGTACGCTTCCAGCGCGCCGCCTTTATCCACGGTCGTGAGCATGGTCTGGGTTGTCACGTGGTCGCCCACGTGGACCGGAATATCGCCGATCACGCCGTTGGCCGGCGCATGCACCGTGTAGTAGTGCAACTGGACCTGCTGCTCTCGGATTCCCGCCTGCAAGGCTTCGGCATCTGCCTTGGCGGCGTCATAGGTGTTTTGCGCCAGATCCAGGTCCGCTTTGGCCAGCACGCCAGCGGCATAAAGCTTTTTCTTGCGGTCCAGGTCGATCGCGTCCTGCTGCATCGTCGCCTGTTTTGACTTCAGGCCGGCCTCCTGATTATTGACCGTGGCCTGCTGCTTGCGCGGATCAATCTCCAGGATCGGCTCGCCGGGCGTGACTTTCTGTCCGGAATTCACAAAAATCCGGGTGATATCGCCTTCCACCAGCGGCTGCAGCGTGGAGGCGTTGCGTGACCGCAGCGTGGCCAGGTAATCCGTGGAAAGCGGGACCGTTTCCGCCTGGGCCGTGATTACCTTCACCGGGAATGCCTGTGGGCCAGCCGGGCCGCCGGCCTTGGCGCCTTCGCCGCAGCCCACCACCAGAAAGGTAAGCCCTAAAACGGCAACTGCTTCGAACATTAACTTCTTTATCATCATGAATGTTTCTATGTTACCTGACTTCTGATTTGTGCTGCGTTGCGGCCTGGTTAATTTAGACGGATGAAATAGCGTAACGTCTTGGAACCTATGGATTTGCGATTGCGCGCCATGGCTGGAAATCTCCGATTTTTTGGCAATTCCGGCGATTTTGGCAATCCATGGCAGCTGCGTTTTCGCTATTAAGCTCGGCTACTTCTACACAAGTGTGCGGCCATTCAAGCCAACGTTACACTTTACCATTTGTTCGCCTACTTGTCAACAAAAAAACAAGGGAAATTGCCTCAGAGAGCTTCCCGACCAGATTCAGGTACTCGGGCAGCGGCATCGCCTATAGTCTTTCCGCCATCCTGGGCGGCATGATCGCTCCGGTTCTGACCGGATTCATTGTAGTGTGTAGCTTCCGTATTGCCGGACATTCGTCGGAACCTCATCTTAATCTTGTCGGCTACTTGCGATGCTAATATCAAACCCGCACCCTTTTCTCCCCGGAGATCAACAAATGAAAAGTCTCGTTCTGTGTTTGGCAGTCGTTCTTTCGCCCTTGTTGGCGTTATCTCAAAGCTACGATGTTGTAATTCAGGGCGGACGCGTGATTGATCCCGAAACAGGCCTTGATGCCGTTCGCAATGTCGGCATCATTCAGGGCAAGATCAAGAAAATTTCCGCCGAGACTCTTGACGGTAAACAAGTGATTTCTGCCAAAGGTCTGATTGTTGCTCCAGGATTCATTGATCTGCATCAGCACGCCCAGGACCTCGAAAGCCAGCACGTTAAGGCACTGGACGGCGTGACTACCGCGCTTGAGATGGAAATAGGGAAGCCCGATATCGTGGCATTCCTGCAATCCAAGGAAGGACACTCACTCATCAACTATGGGACCACGGCGAGCCATCCAGCCGCGCGTTCACTGGTCTTTGGTACGCCAATTCCCGAAGACGGTCTGCTGCCGAAATCCGGAGCTGCCACCGATCAACCGGCGTCCCCCGCGCAGATTGAAACAATGAAGGCCCGCTTGCGGCATGAACTGGACGCGGGTGCATTGGGCGTTGGCATGGGCGTTCAATACACGCCCGGAGCCACCCGCTGGGAAGTGATCGAGATGTTTCGTCTAGCGGCTGAGCGCCGTATGCCCGTTTACACCCATATCCGTAGTAACGGCAAGCAAGAGCCCGGATCCAATATTGAGTCCGTGGGTGAGGTCATTGGGGCGGCCGCAATCACCGGTGCTTCACTCCACGTGGTTCATATCAACAGCAGTTGCGGGGCGCAGGCGCTTGACTGTCTTGCGCTGATAGCGGGCGCGCGGGCCCGCGGCCTGGATGTGACCACAGAAGCTTATCCCTATGAAGCAGCCATGACCTCCATCAACTCTGCCCGATTCAATCCTGGCTGGCGGGAAAAATCAGGCGCCACTTACCACGACCTGATGCTGCCGGAGACCGGAGAGCGCCTTACCAAAGAGCGATTTGATGAACTTCACAACGCAAGCGAACCGCGCCCGGTCGTCCTATTCAGCAATACCATGGATGCTGTTGATCCCGTTTTCCGCAACCCATTGGTAATGGTCGCCAGCGATGGAGAGAAAGGCCACCCGCGAAACGCGGGGACGTTCTGTCGCGTTTTGGCACGCTACGTACGAAGCCAGGGAACGCTCACCCTGATGGACGCCATCAGAAAGATGTCGCTCATGCCGGCTCAAGTTCTTGAGCGCTCAACTTCGTCGGCTCGGTTCAAGGGCCGCCTGCAAGAGGGCGCAGATGCCGATGTAGTGATCTTCGATCCCCAAACTGTAACGGACCGCGCGACGTATCAACATCCGATGGAGACGAGCGTGGGTGTTGAGTACCTGCTGGTGGGCGGCGCGATGCTGGTGGACAAAGGGAAATTGATGGAAGGAGTCTTTCCCGGCAAGGCGATCCTCGGAGGAATGAAACGGCAGTGAAATGCGATATTGGGCGGCCCTGGAGGAGGATTCTAGAACTCTTCTGAGCTCCTAAGCGAAGCCGAAGGAGCCCTCGGCCACAACAACCACAATTTTGGTCGCGACGGGCAGATTTGATTGGCGCGAGCAGGCTCGCGCGGCCGCCCCTCGCACGCTTTTATTTTGCGCGTCTCCGCTGCGATGGCTTTAGGGTGCTCGCGGTCGGACAGCAATTAATCCCGACTGTGCCGCCAACATTTATAGAGAGAAGAGAAATGGTCGGGACGGGCAGATTTGAACTGCACAGGACCCTCGCAGGGCTTTTATTCGCGCGACTCCGCTGCGCTTCGTCGCTTAAACTTGGGGTGCTTCGTGGGTCGGCCCGCGAAGAAGAGAATTTAAGAGGATATTGAATGTCCGCGAAGAAAAGAAATGGTCGGGACGGGCAGATTTGAACTGCCGACCCCTCGCACCCCAAGCGAGTGCTCTACCAGGCTGAGCCACGTCCCGACAACAAAGGAAGTCCGCTGTGCAAGAAAAAGGGGTTGATTACAGCGGAAGTTCGCTTTGATTATAACATTTGCAGCAGCGGGCCAGGCGCGGCGATTCCATAACTCAGGCCGACGCGAATCAGGCTGCAAGGGAAAATGCTACGGGGTTGAGCTGGGGGACGACGCAACCCCGAAGCGCAGCTATCTGTATAGTGCAACTCTGATTGCCGGGAAATATAGTCTCGCGCTCTAACGATTTTATTAAATTTGAATTGCGGGGATCGCCCACTAATGTTCTTCCGCAGCTAGAGGCCGTCGCTGAAGAACGCACGCGCTCTTCGGCAGTCTTGATGAGCACTGCAATTTCTGCAATGTCTCGCAAACGGCTCTTGAAAGAAGCGCAACGGGCTTCCGCCCTCAATCACCCCAATATTGCCGGCATTTATGACGTGACCCGCCTAGCTTAGTGTGCCTGGCAGTTGGTGAAGGCCACTTCCACGTCAAAAGGACTGCCGCCATAGCTGCCTTTCAGGTTCATCTTTTTCGGGACCTGGAACCCGCCTGCCAGTTGGTAGTCGATGACAATGTGCAGCTCCGTGGTTTCCGCCGGCGTGGCCCCGGCATAGGTGGCCTGATAACCGCTGAGCAGGAAGCCTTTTGGCGTTCTGGTAAATTGCGGCCAGATGGTGCTCTGGAATTCTTTCGTGTTGACCTTGAGCGAACTGATGACCAGGTCTTTGCCCATGGTCGTTACCACGTCAGTGGCGGCGCCTTCTTTATAGGTCAGGCGATAAGTCGTACCCAGGTCTTCCAGTTGGTAATCGCTTTCCGGCTCAGGAAAGCTGGGCGACAATACGAAGGCGGTCCAGGTCTGAAAAAAACCGACTGTCATCTGCTCCATTCCGCTATAAACCTGCTTGAGGCCATCGGCCATGGTAGCGTTCTCCGCGGAAAGTTCGTTGTGGGTGAGCTTGGCGTCGCTGCCGGGAACGAACGTCATCTGGAAATGGAGCTGGTTCAGCTTGCGTACGGCCGCCGCGGCCGCCGTGGGATCGGTCTTTTTTAAGTCCGCCAGCAGCGCGTCCCAGTTCGGTTCCAGCGTGCAGCCGAACTCAGCCAGGCCTTCACTTTTCAGCGAGTAATAAGACTGCCGCGCCTGTTTCAGGATGGCTTTCTTGTCGACGGTCTGCGCGAACATGGCCGCGCTGAAGACGATGAAGCCGGCTAGGCCGACAGAAAATCGAACCAACAAAGAGCTCGAACCGCGAGCGCGATTGAAATTCACAGGTTCCCCCATCCGGCCCCGGAGCCGGTCAGCGCCATTATGCAGCAGTTTGGAGCGGGCGGCTCATGACTTTGGTTACCCTGAAAGCGCCGGTGGTCAAGAGCCAGCTGCCGGTGGCCGCGCCGCGGCCAGCCCGGCGGACGCCGAAGAACCGGGAAATGCGGTCTTGCGGCCCGGCGTTTTTATTTCTTTGGCAACCGGCAGTTTGCTATTAATATTGCCTGCGCATGCGGCCAGCCCGGCTCTACTTTGGCGGCGGGACGAATTCTTTGGGCAGTTGGGCGCCCGAACCGAAGAAATATTGCTGCATCTGTTCCACCAGGAACTGCTGGGCTTCGGGCTTCCACGGCTGGAGCCGATATTCATTGAGCAGCATCTTGGAGTGCTCGGCCCACATCTTCCACGCCTCGGCGCTCACGGTTTCATAGATCTTCTGCCCCAGTTCGGTATCGAAAGGGGGTTCATCGAGGCCGGGCAGTTCACGTCCGAGCTTTGCGCACTTGACCATACGAGGCATGGAATTATTGTAACAAGAGCGTGGAGAGCGAGAGGGGCAACGAGCTTGCTCATTTCTGATTCTGTAGAATCAGGGCCGAGCGCTGGAGGTGGAATATGACGTTCATCGATATAAGCAAACTCGCAACGATTGAGCGCCTACCCGGCTGGAGGGGCCGTTATTTCGATTCCCCCAGCATGACTTTTGCGCATTACGAGTTCGATGCCGGCGCGTCAATCCATGAGCATTTTCATCCCCAGAAAGAAGTCTATGAAGTGATCGAAGGGCGGCTGGAATTGACCATCAGCGGCACTACCCAGCAGATAGGTCCCGGCCATGTCGGAATCGTACCGTCCAATACGCCACATTCGGTAAAGGCGATCACGAACGGGAAGGTCATCGTGGTGGATTATCCGGTGCGGAAGCCCCCGGTGCCTTCTTAACTGCGGATAGTCAAGCCTGATACGAACAAAAATAGAATATATTGATTGTTTTTGTTCTCCAGAGCGGATAAACTATTGCCCTGCTACCAAGTGAGGGAATATGGGTCGATCGTCTTCAAACAAGGCAGAATGGCTGGGCGTACTGGAGACTGCGGCAAAGGTTAGCGTGGAACAATCGAGCGCGGTCTGGGTGTGGATCATGCAGGAACTGCGGCTGGGGCCGCAATACTTTCTGGCGGTGCGCGAGGCGGTGCAGCAGGGAAGATGGCGCACGGCGAAAAATCCGAAGGCGTATCTCAAGACCGTGGTCAAACGCGAAGCGCGGAAAATGGGGCTGGTAGACGAAACAAGTAATGATCTGGTCACGATTGGCGGGAGCGAAGGCGAGGAAACCACCAGCGAAGAGGCGCTGGAACATCTTGAGCACCGGCACAGTAGCCGCGGAGCCGCCAAAGAAGCGGACGGGGTGTGGCGAGCCGGGGGAGGCGGAGGCGGCGATCCGCTGGGGCGGGGCAAGAGCTACCGGGGCCGCCTAATGGCGGGGGTGCCGGACGAACTCAGGGTGGTCGAGCAGCCGTCAGACGAATACAGAGCTGTTTTAGACCAAGTCAATGAAAATAATGATGAAGTCCATTTCCATGCGCAACCGCAGGCAAAACCCGACTGGAGGTCATGGGCTGAGGCAGCCGGTCTTGACCACTGGGAAAAACGAGTGCTTGAGTACAGGCTTTCCGGCGCCGGCTGGAGGGTTGCCGTGGCCAGCCAGCCAGATGAGGAGTCGCGGAAGGCGCTGCAGGCGGCCTGGAAGAGGTTTGAACGGACCGGGATGGAGCGGTTGCGGGCGACGGCAAAAATAAAGTTGGCAGAAAATGTCCCCGAAGATGACTTTGAGGACACTAGTTATTAGGAAGTGTGCTTGGGGCAGCCTAATCAAGCCCGCAGTGTTCGCAAATTGCGGAAATAAGGCCAAGCATGATGCGAAAGTCGCCGTGCTGGTCAGGCTGCAGCGAAAAGCGCCGCTGGACTTCTATGAACGGTGTCCAATTTGATCCCGAAGCAGTCAGTTTGTGGTCTGAAAATAGAACCATCATTACCTTGGCGCTCGCATAGGTCCCTACGCCTCCAAAGGCACGATAACCCAGTCCGGGTTCAGCGTAGATTCTGAGGTATTTTTTCATTTCATTACCTTGTGGTCGCGGAAATCTGACTACGGGCAACATGCCTGATATTTCGGTGGAGAAACCGTTGTGCGCCGGGATGCGATCATAGCCAAGATCTAAGGTGACACCAGCGCCGCCAATTTTGAGGCCACCGTATGCGGTAGAAGATCGGCCGCCACCGCCTTCATATGCAATGAGGAAGCCGGGCCATCTGGATATGTCCTGCGGGGCCTTTGAGGCGGGTTTGTCAGGAAGAGGGGCGGGACTCTTATTCTCTGTGCCGACCTGAGCAAAGGATTGAAGGGAGAGAAATAGAAGGATAAATACGGTTTTCAGCGAACATGATAAGCGCATGAAGCAAGCCTCCATAGGAACGCCTGTAAGTTAGCTGCAAGGCCTGTTGGCGAGCCAGCGACAAAGAGAGGCAAAGGATGACAATCAACGCGCTGTTGGCACTCCGCTCGGGCTGCGCGCCGGCCCACGGCGTAAGGAAGTGTTCTTGTTTGCGGATTTTACGGCACGACTGAAAGTCGTGCCCTGACACTTGTTTGTAATGTGGACGCGATGCGAATGACAAGACATTTTGAAGTTAAGGGGCAAGATGCGGTTTTATTGGTCGGCACGGGCAGATGTAGTGGAAGAGAGTGCCAAAAATCGCCGAAATTGAATTTGCTAAAGACCAGTAATCAAAAAGTCAGGAATGTAGCAGCCTAAAAATCGAGAAACAAAAATCAACGGCCACCCGGAAGGGTGGTTTTTTATTGGAGAAAAAACATGCCAAAAGCGTCGAAGGAAGACATCATTGCAGCCATCAAGGAGTGCGCGCAAAATTTAGGGCGGGCACCCAAATACGCTGAATTGCTCAATCATTTTCCCGCGGCCAAGATGGGTGCGATCCGAAAATATCTGGGGACATACACGCTGGCGCTGCAGGAGAGCGGCCTGGATTGCCTGGGGGCGGGCTTCGAAGTCGCGATGGACGAACTGTTCCGGGACTGGGCGCTGATGGTGCGCAAAATGAAGAAGCTCCCGACCATGACGGAATACGAGCACCAGAGCAAGTACAGCGTGCGTCCGCTGACGGGGCGCTTCAAGAGGTGGGCGCAGATGCCGCGAGGTATGCATGAATATGCGCGGCAGCAGAAACTGGATGTCGAGTATGCGGACGTAATGAACATGATTCGAGAGCATTACAAGGGTGAACCGGAGTCTGCATGGATGTTAGAGAGAGCCGTGGACCTGAAGGCCTGCGGCGCGTACGAGCTGCCGGACCGTCCGGTGTTGGGGCCTCCACTGACAACGATGCACATGTTGTGCGGGCCGACGAACGAGCAGGGCGTGATGTTTCTGTTTGCGCTGCTGGCGAAAGACTTGGGATTTGTGGTGGAGCTGATCCGGACGGAGTTCCCGGATTGCCAGGCGCTGCGGCAGGTGGGCCTGGAGCGGTGGCAGCGGGTGTGGATTGAATTTGAGTACGAGAGCCGGAATTTTCTGAAGCATTTTCACGATGCGAGCAAAGCCGACATTATTGTGTGCTGGTCGCACAATTGGCCGGAGTGTCCGTTGCCGGTGATTGAGCTGAAGGGGATGGTTAAGAGGTTGGGGTGAGGCGATATTATCTGCGCTTGCCAAATCCCAACGACCCTAAAGACATTGAGCGGCATAAACAAGCGGTGTTGGAAAAATTTGGCGCAATGTTCGCGCTCACCGACTCGGCCCTGCAAGATTCAATCCCTAAGGCGAATAACATTTTCGCTCTGTTTGGCGGAGGTGCTGATAGGGCGGTTCATGCAATGAACACTCGCTATTTAATGAAGGTGTTTCTCAGCCAAAACGCAGTAGCTGCGGAGGAGAAAACCTTTGACGACCTCAACATTGAGTGGGTGCCGAACTGCGGTTTATATATTAAACAACCAGAAGCCGAATTTCGGATTCTCAAGACGGGACCTTGGGGCGTTCCTAAGGCGACGAGTGAAGCGCGTTCAAGGTATTACAGCAGCAATCAGCTGCTGCTTGGATTGAGCCGAAACAATTCCGAAGAGAACGATTCAGATCTCCCGATCACTCTTGTGCTTTTGTGGGACATCAATGATCAATATGGATACCTCGGACTTGAAATCGCATGCCCTAGAAACACAAAGAAGGACGGCACCGTAGATTGCTACTGGATCACAAGATGGAACGGCTCAGCCTCAGCTGCCTCACCTGTGGAGGCTCCACCGCAACTACCCGATACTGATCTGGAGGGAATCACCCGGATTCCGAAAGATAAGTCCCGTGCGGCGAAGGGCTGATTGTGACCGGTTTTCTTTTTGAGCTTCCCACTGCGCCCATAAACGGCGAGCGTGTTCGCCAAGCTCGTGAATTGCGAGCGCTAACCCAGGCGAATCTCGGCGAAATACTAGGTATCGACCAAACTATGGTGGCCCATATCGAGCGTGGCAGAAAGCAACCCAACAGAGAGTTGTTGGAAGCCATTGCGGCGGTACTACGCTTCCCAGTTAGTTTTTTTCGACAACCCTCCCCCCCGAATTAGCAAAAGGTACTCTCTTGTTTCGAGCCAAAGCGGGCTTGGGGAAACGATTTGTTTCTCAGGCTCACGCGCATGCGCAGATCGTTTTTGAATTGGGATGGAAAATTGCGGCAAGCGTAACCATTATTCCTGTGCGCCTTCCTGTATCAGATGATCCGATCGATGCCGCTCGCAAACTACGAACTTTGATGAATATTGGCGAAGGGCCCATAACGGAGCTGACGCGCAGCATTGAAAGGCTAGGCGTGTGGCTGATTCCCCTTCCTCCTTCTAATGAATGCGATGCCTTTGCAGTTTGGGCGGGACCGGACCGTTCTGTTCCCGTGATAGGAATCGTTAATGGTCGTTCGGGGGATCGCATGCGCATGAACATCGCACATGAACTTGGCCACTTGGTGCTTCACCGTGATTTTGTTTGCAGCAGCCGACTGCTTGAGGATCAGGCGTACGTCTTTGCTGCGGAATTTTTAATGCCAGCTTCCGCGATCGCTGAGGATTTGCGGCAAGAGAAATTAAGCTTATTTCGCCTGGCACAGCTCAAGAACAAGTGGTTAGTCTCAATGCAGGCACTCGCAAGACGCGCACGAGAGTTACAAATTATCACCGAACGTCAGTATCGCTATCTTATGCAGCAGATCAGTATGCGCGGTTGGAGAACTGCTGAGCCGCAATTTGCGGAGATCAGAGTTGAGAAACCGCGTGCGATCAGAAAAATGATCGAGGTCGCGTTCGGCGACAACGCCAAGCCAGAGTCAATTGCTGAAGAGCTAAATGTCGCGCCGGAATTTTTCAACGACGTAATGTCTGGGTTCACAGGAGCAACCAGCAGTCAAGCAGATGCCCACTTCCCGCCAAAAGCGAATGTTGTCACGATGAAATAGATCAGTGATATCCCTTCAGCTGAGAGATGCTTCGAAATAGGGGATGAGCCAGCCTTAGGAGTTCTGACCGGGCAGCAGTCGACTGCAAAATGGGTAGAAATGACGCGATAATAGACGTCGGAGGTCGGATGAATGCCAGCTTCTGCCGAACACGAATTTATCTCTAGCTGCTTGGGAGATACGTTGCAACGGTTTTCAGCCACGGCGCTGTTCGGGGTTAAAGAATCGCAACGCAGGATGTTTGATTACTCCTGTCTTCTATCTCGGGATCTCACACGGCCATTGGTAAGCCAAGTGCTCTGGTCACATTCCTCGGGAATTGAAAAGGACTTGAGGACACTTCTTTTTGACTCCGAATCTCTATTAAAAGTCTATTTGGTAAAAGATGAGATCAAAAACTACGCCAAGATCGAGGAAGTGATTTCATCGGTTAAATCCAACGCCCAGCTCAGGGCGGCGCTCGGCGGTTTAAGAATTATCCGCGTGCCGTCAGATTTTGATGCTGATTTGGAGCAGCATCGTGGCTGGATGAAGTCATACATTGCACGACAAGTCTCACAAGACATTCTCTTCAATATTGTCTTCGGCAATTTAAGCCGACGCGATTTGGAGGTGTTTGCTCATCACGGGAGCGTTATAGGGTTGAGATATGCAATCTTGGACGAACTCTCGCAAAACCCTTTGGACCACACTCCAACCTTCAAAGCAAAAATCGGTTATAAGACGGATTCGACGATCGAAAGAGCGTTGACAATGCTGAATGCTCTCAATTTTGTAAAACGCTTTCCCATGACTAAGGTTTGCTTCATTGCCTTGAAAGGACGGCTGCTCCTGGATTTGACGAAGCTGCTGCTTTTTGAAGTCTCTACCCGGCAAGAATGGTCAGACGGCGTTCTCGCACTGTTTTCAGCTTTGGCGGTTTCGCCCATGCAACCAAAAGAACTTAGATTTGTCGAGATACAGCGAACTCCGGACCTCATATTGAATTTGCTGTACGATGCGCATGGTGCCAAGGTCCACTTTGGGCGCGACTTGCTAGAAGCGGTTGATCTCCAATCTCCTCAGTTCTATTCAGAATACAAGATTCCTGATTTAAAAGACTACGCGAAGATGCCTGGTTTCGATAAATCATTTTTGTCGGAGCCGGACGCGCTTTTTTTTGTGAAATGAGGGATCGTTCTCCTTCAGAGCAGCGGAACAGATTCCTCACCTCAGCATGTAGCTTCTCAAAGCTGCCTCCAATCAATCTTGCTTCGGTTCGGGATGGCAGGTCGCTGGGATGAAATTATTTTCTGGATGTAGTAGTGGCACAAATGGCGTTGCGGGGCAGGTCTCAGCGAAGAATGCGGATCGAATCGTGCGACGCGCCTTTGAGGGCGTCGCTCCGGCTTCAGTCGAGATGACAGGAGGGAAGGTCTTGGTATTCCTCAACCCTTACGTGAGTCCGCGAGTGAGACGCAGCAATGCTGCGTCTCTACGTCGAGATTCTTCTGTCATCCAAGAATTTCGAGAGGGATCGCTAGCCACGTTTTAAGCTTTGATCAACGCAGGCGAGGGCGGCTGTGCCACACGATCCTTCGCTCGCAGGCGAGGGCGCCTGCGGTCCACAAGTATATAAAACAGGCACAGGCAGGAGTGCCTGTGCCACACAGATCATCCCCGCTTTTTCTTATGCCGTTTCTCGGCCCTTTTGGGTTTTTCTTCCAGCACGGCGAACTGGACTTTGCGCTGCATGTGGTCAATGCGATCAACGATGACGCGAACTTTGTCGCCGATGGAGTAGGTTTTCTTTGATCGGGCACCGATGATCTGGCGCGTATTTTCGTGGTACGAGTAAATGTCGTCGGCCAGCGAGGTGAGCGGAACCAGGCCTTCAATGAACAGCTCCGTCAGTTCCACGAAGAAGCCGAATTTGGTGACGCTGACGATCAGGCCGTCAAAGTCCTCGCCCACGCGCTGTTCCATGAACTTGAGCTTCTTCCATTCCAGCAGTTCGCGCTCGGCTTCGGCGGCTGCGCGCTCAGACTGGCTGGAGCTTTCGGCAATCTCATGCAGTTCAGGTTCGGAGATGGGGCCGCCGATTGGCGTGGATGACAAACGACGCCGGGCCGAAGAGCCTTTTTCCGCGCGCTTGGACCAGGGAGATTGGGCTTCATAGGATTGCGGAGCGCGGAAGCGGAGTGGACTATTTGCATCCACTGAAGCGTTATCCCTCGCAGGCGGGGGCGCCTGCGCTCCACGGTTTTTGTAATTAGCCACAGCCGAGGGCGGCTGTGCCACACGGGCATGGGAGGTCGAGGCAGCCGCGCGAGGAGCGCCGCTTTCTGAGGGTGAATGTTTTTCACCTACCCTTTGCTGCGCAAAGGATGGGGCACCCGCGGAAACATCCGAGCGCAGGACCCATTTCAGAATGCGATGGATGATCAGGTCAGGATAGCGGCGGATGGGCGAGGTGAAATGCGTATAGGCAGGCGCAGCCAGGGCGAAATGGCCTTCATTGACCTCTGAATAGCGCGCCTGCTTGAGCGAGCGCAGCATCAGGAAAGAAAGCACGCGCTCTTCCGGTTTGCCCGCGATCTTCTGCACCAGCTTCTGGTACATGCGTGGCGTTACGTGGACTTCTTCCGGCAGCTCGACCGTCGGGGCCTTGCGTCCGCTGCCGTAGTGGGCGCGCTTGTCACCTCGGGTCTGCACGCGCTTGATGGGCAGCGCGCCGACGCCCAGCGAATAGCCAAAGCTGGCGGCAAGGGTTTCAAATTCATAAATGCGCTTGGCGTCCGGCTTTTCATGGATGCGGTACAGGCTGGGGACACCGCGCTGCTCCAGGTGCGACGCCACGGTCTCATTGGCGGCCAGCATGAATTCTTCAATCAGGCGATGCGCCCAGTTGCGCTCTGAAGCGGCAACGCTCTTCATCAGGCCATGCTCGTCAAATTCGATGATCGGCTCGGGCAGGTCGAAGTCAATAGATCCGCGCTTGACGCGCTTGCGGTTGAGGATCTGCGCCAGCTCCAACATCAGGTCAAAGTTTTCTGACAGCGGGCCGTATTTGTGGCGGAGCGTTTTGTCGTCTTCGAGGATGGCGTTCACGTCGGTATAGGTCATGCGCTGGGCGGAGCGGATCACGCCTTCCGCCAGCTCATAATATGCGATTTCACCGTTGGGCTCGATTTCCATAATGCAGCTAAGCACCAGGCGCTCGACTTCCGGGCGCAGGCTGCAAATATCGGTGGAAAGTTCCAGCGGCAGCATGGGAACGGCGCGATCAGGAAAATAAACCGAGGTGCCGCGATTGCGCGCTTCTTCGTCGATGGCCGAGCCATCGTCCACGTACTGGGCCACGTCAGCAATGTGGACCTGAAGCTCATAATTGCCGTTGTCGAGGCGCGTGACCAGCACGGCGTCGTCAAAGTCGCGGGCGGTTTCACCGTCAATGGTGACGATGGGTAGATGGCGGAAATCGCGGCGCGCGGCGATTTCTTTCTGGTGGACGACGGGGTTGATCTCCTGCGCTTCTTCCAGCACCTCCGCGGGAAAGACGTGCGGGATATGGTGCTTGCGGATAATCATCTCCACGTCAACGCCGAAATCATCTTCATAGCCGAGGATTTCTTTGACGCGTCCGCGCGGGCTCTGCGTGGCGGAGGGCCATTGGATGATTTCTACTTCTACGACGACGTTTTCCAGGTCGTCCCAGGTTTTCTTGCGCTGAGCTTCTTCGCCGAGGACGCGGTGGGGGCTGGAGCGGCCGGGATATTTCTGTGTTGGAGCCTTTGAACCCACCCTTTGCGGCCGATGAAGACTCGTTGCATCTGCGGGATTGGAGGCCGCAAAGGATGGGGCACCCGGTGTCTGCGGTCCACGATTCTGGTAAGAAGACACAGCCGAGGGCGGCTGTGCCACACGGGTATGGGAGGTCGCAGGCGAGGGCGCCTGCGGTCCACGATCCTGATAGTGAGTCGAACCTTCTTCATCTTCCGCCTTGGGATATTCCATGCCGGGAGGGATGATGATTTCCATGGCCAGCTTTTCGTCGATGGGCGAGACGTAGTTCCACCCCGGAGCGCGCAAACCCGGCTCGCTCTGGGGACCCCGGTCGTTGCGGCCGCTGCCATAGTGGAAGATGCCGACGACGGTTTCCTGCTCGCGCTCCATCACGCGGACGATCCGGCCTTCAGCCTTGCCGTCATGCCGGAGGCGGCCCATCTCGACCAAAACCTGGTCGCCGTGCATGGCGTTGCCGACTTCTGGCGGAGGAATAAAGATGTCCCCTTGCAGCTTGCCTTGGGCGCGGGCTGGGAGTGAGCCGGGTTCGGGGATGACGAAGCCGTACCCATCGCGATGCATACGTAACCGCCCTACCACCAGATCCTGGTTGCTGGCGGAGGTAGGCAGTCCCCAGCGCTCTTTGCCAATGGCGATGAGCTTGCGCCGGCGCGTGAGGTCGCGGAGAAGCTGTTGCAGGGTGCGGCGGTCCTTGCCCTTGAGGCCCATGTCATGGATGAGCTGTTTGAAGCCGGCCATGTGCTTAGGCTGCTTGGAGACGTAATGAAGGATCTGTTGTTCAGTCAGCATTCAAATGATTAAGTACAAGAATCGGTTAAAAGCATGGCATTATCAATTTGGTTAATGATAAATTGATAACCGCACTCGGGGAATCGGCCAGCAAGGGTAGACGTGAGGTTACGAAACTGGCGAATTCCTCTTAACCCTATCCTAGCGCGAAAAGGATTTTCCATCTAAGGGGCTTGCCCGATATAAGAAATGCCAACAACGGAGGAATATTTACACCAGTCAAGCAGTGTCCGGGGAGATGGATGTGTATGGGCATTGCGTGAAGGCATGGCCAAACCAGAGATTCTGGAGTTGGCGGAATAACCGGGAGTTTGGTTATTAACGTGCCGTCGCCTTACTTGGTTGTCCCCCAACGGCCAATATGTTTTTCATAGCAGCGGGCGAAAACGTAGCTGGCTGCGCATTACCATAGAATCGAAAGGATGTAGAAACTAATGTGGAAGCCTGCTAGCACGACGCCGACGAATCCGAACCAAAAACCTGCAGCGGAACCGGAGAAACCAGTTATGAGCACTATCCCCACTCAGCCTAGCGAGCCGACGCCGGTCGCCGCGCCTCGCAATGCCGTTCTCAACAACACGGAGCAAGCCACCATCGGAAAATCACTCGTCATTAAAGGCGAAGTGACCGGCTCTGAATCGCTATATATTGACGGTCGCGTGGAAGGCTCCGTCAATCTGCCCGGCAACCGCGTTACGGTCGGCCGCAATGGCCAAGTCCAGGCCAACATTAATGCCAAGGAAGTCGTGGTCCTGGGCAAGGTAAAAGGCAACGTCACGGCCAGCGACCGGGTTGATATTCGCAACGAAGGTTCACTTGGCGGGGACGTAGTTTGCCAGAGAATTTCGATCGAAGATGGCGCATGGTTCAAAGGTTCGATTGATATTAGAAAGCCCGGCGCGAAGGAGATGAATGGCACCAGCAAGGAAGCCACTTCAATCACCGATTCGCCGCGCATGACAACGGCCACTGCATAATTTTTTGGGAAAGCAGTCCCATTTGCCCTCTTTCAGGGTGCTTCCTGCTGGAAACACCCTGAAACGGGTTCGGTAGAAAAGAAGTCCATGGTCAATAAAATTCTCCAATTGCTCTCGATCCGCTGCTCGCACAAAAAGATTTCCCAGCCCTTTGCCGCAGCCGTCGCCTCCGGACGCCGCGCGGTCAATTCTGACTGGGACATGCCTGCTCCCGCCGGCCAGCACTACGTGGTCTGCCTGGACTGCGGACATAAGTTCCAGTATGACTGGGCGAATATGCGGGTGATTGAGTAAGAACTTTTCGCCGCAGATCAGCGCAGATAGGCGCTGATGTGATTTTTTATTTCGGCACAGGATGGGTTCTTTTACTCGCTGGCGCGCCAATTCCTCGACGATCTCTCCTCTTGTTTTAATTTGATCTGCGTTTATCTGCGTAATCTGCGGCGATTCGCGTTTTTCGCTGCTAATTTCTTCGCAGTACTCTCCTCACCAACCCGCCTGCCTGTTCGATTCCCATCAACGCCGTGCAGCCCAAATAAACAGCGCCGTAAGGAACAAGAATCAGCAGACCGCCGATAACTGGTCGATGCGGGTGCAAGCCCAGCTTCACGCCCCACGCCACGGCTGCAGCAATCACCGCAGCGATCCATAGCCTAGCAAAGTAAGACGCAGGAAACTCGCTGCGCCCGATCTTCATATTCATGCCCCTGCGCAGCAGCGTAAACTCCACCCACGCAGCAAAGCCCGCCGATGCGGTCAATCCCGCAGCGCCCCAGAACGGATCGACGCCTAGCAATTTCGGCAATCGCAGTGAGCATAAAAAGCCCAGCACCGTCGTTAAAATCACGCGCACAACGGCAAAGAGGACAGGTGTTCGTGTATCGCGCAGAGCGTAGTAGGCGGACGAATAAAGCCGGCCGACCGTCGAAGCCACCAGTCCTACGCCCGAGCCGGCAAGAATCGTCCAGACTTTGATTGAGTCGGCGTGCGAAAACTTCCCGGTCTGGTAGATGGCTGCGGTAATCACGTCGCCCAGGGCGATGAAGCCCACCGCCGAAGGCACCACAAAGAAACCAACTCTTTTAGTACTGGAGGCAATTCTCTGTCGCAGCGTCGTCGCCACCTGTTCATCTGTTCCCACCGCGCTGGACATGGCTGGCAGTTCGGCCGCTGAAATTGCCATGCCAAACAGGCTGACCGGCAGTAAATAAAGAGCCTGGGCGTTGGCCAGTGCGGACACGCCGCCCACAGGAAGAAGGCTGGCGAGCAACCCATCAATGTATGCGCTCAACTGCAGCACGCCCCGGCTGAAGAAGACAGGAATAAAATTCCTGATCACCACGCGCACGTTTTCCGTGAGCGATCGGAAGAAGATGCGCAGCTCGGGCGCCAACCGCAGCACTGTGGGAAGCTGTACCAGGAATTGCAGGCCGCTTCCCACCACCGATCCCCACGCCGTATAAACCGCCAGGTGCGACATGTCCGCGCGCCGGCCGAACGTTAACATGACCGCGATAAAAGCGGCGTTCACGATTACGGGCGAAACGTACGAGAGAAAGAACTTGCCATGGCTGTTGAGAATCCCCAGGCACCACGCCGACATCACCAGCAGACCCACGCCGGGAAACAAGATCCGCACCAGTTGAATGGCCAGCCTTCGGGTCTCGCCCTTAAAGCCAAAGGCGATCACATCAATGATGTAGGGCGTTGCCAGCACTCCCAGCAGCACCAGCACCGCAGTGATTAAGGCGAGCAGGGAAAAAATTACGCCGGCAACCCGGCCCGCTTCTTCGCGGTCCTTCTGGGCGACCAACCTGGCGTATACCGGAATGAATGACGCCGATAAAACGCCCTCGCCAAACAGGTTTTGCAGCGTGTTGGGAATGCGCAACGCGGCCTTGAACGCGTCCGCGACATAAGTAATGCCAAAGTAATGAGCGAAGATGCGATCCCGCACCAGACCGGTGATTCGGCTCAGGAAAATTCCCGCCGCCACCAGAAAGGCATGCCGACCCACTCCAGGATGTGCCGCTGGAGCGGGTGGGCCTTCCGGCTTGGTAGGAGTTGTCACGCTTGTGTTCGTCTCATCCAACCTTGTTTATAAATGAGAAGAGCACGTCCTGCGGGCGAAATTATTCGTTCAGCGGCCTCTGGAACCTCCACTATACTGAGCTTTAGAACAGCGACTAATGAAGGGATGACTCATGCGTTCGAGCAGCACTCTTAGTTTTTTGGCCATCATGGTTCTTCTCGGTTGTGCCGCCGGCATCAGCCTGGCGCAGGAAGCGAACCCGGAAGGTTCTTACCAGCAGACGTGCAGTGATGTCTCAGTAAAAAAGGGCACCCTCTACGCCAAGTGTCAGGACGCGAAAGGCAACTCCCATTCCGCCAAGCTCTCGCATTATGAAAAGTGCTCTGACATCGCCAACAAAAATGGCAAGCTGGAATGCACTGGCGGAGCCAAGGCCGCCCCGCCTTCTCAGCCGGCCGGGTCTTATACAGATAGCTGCAAAAACATCCAGATGAAAGGCGCCACGCTGCACGCCGTCTGCAAAAGCCTGGATGGCCGCGAGCTGCCCACCTCGCTCAAGGACGCCAACCGTTGCACTGAGGGCGTGGCCAATATCAACGGCATCCTGAGCTGCGAAGCCAGTGACGTTCTGCCGCCCGGCTCCTACATCGCCACCTGCAAAGACGTCCGGCTTCAGGGAACCACCTTGCATGCTTCCTGTAATGACGGCAAGGACCGCTGGCTGAACGCAGAGCTGCGCGACGCCAACAAGTGCGGCGGTGACATTGCCAACCACAACGGTACACTCCGGTGTGTCCCCATCAAGATGGAAAAACGCTAAAAACGCTGGCAGAGCTTTCGCAACCCTCACACAACCTCCGCCCTGCGCAACGCCGCAATCTCGTCATCTCCGTAGCCAATCTCGCGCAGCACCTCATCCGTGTGTTCTCCCAACGACGCCGCACGTGTGCGAATGCCGCCCGGCGTTGCGGATAATCGTACCGCCGTATCCGCCAGCGGAACCGGCCTGGCTGCGCCCGGGTGATCGACGTAACGCAGCAACTCGCGCGCCTTCACCTGCGGATCATCGAGCACCTGGTGTAAATCCATGACCGGCCCGGCAGGGACACGAGCCTTCTCCAGTTCGGCGATGGCTTGCTCCGTCGTCCGAGTGGCCAACCAGGCGTTCATCGCATCGGTGATCGCATCGCGATTGTCGGCGCGAAGCTGGTCGCCGGCAAAGCGTGGATCGCCGACGAAATCTTCGCGTCCTACCAGCCGCGCCCAGCGGGCAAACATGTCATTGCCCACGGCGGAAACCACGATCCATCCGTCTTTTGTCCGGTAAGCGTCGGAGGGAGCCGCGTAAAAACTCGTATTACCGAGCTGACGCCGCTCAATGCCCAGCACAGATCGCTCCGCCAGCAAACCCTGCACATAAGTGATGCCAGTTGCCAGAAGAGATCCGTCCACGATCTGCCCTTCGCCGGTCTGTGCGCGGTGATAAAGCGCCACCATCACGCCGAACGCCGTGTGCAGCGCCGTGCCGTAATCTTCAAACGGGACAATGTCGCGCACCGGCGTACTCGGAAATCCCGTAAGGCTCATGGCGCCGGACATGGCCTGCGCCACAGTGTCAAAGCCCACTCGATTGGCATATGGCCCGTCGGGACCGAAAGTAGAAATGCGCGCAAGAATAATGTCGGGCTTGGTGACCTTCAGCGAGTCGTAATCCAGACGCATGCTCTTCAGCACGTTGTTGGGCAGGTTCGCCACCACCACGTCCGCGCCTTTTACCAGCCGGCGAATGACCTCGGCCGATTCGGGCTTTGACGTATCGAGCGTGAGGTTGCGCTTGTTGCGATTGAGCGAAAGAAATCCGCCGCCCTCGCCGCTTTCGGTAATGGCGGCAATGTAGCGGTCTTCACTGCCCTGCCGGCGATCGACGCGAATCACGTCCGCACCCATGTCCGCCAGCAGCATGGCGCAGTAAGGGCCGGCAATGAACCGGCCAAAATCAATGACGCGAATTCCGGCGAGAGGCAGAGAACTTTGCATCGCGGGATTCTAAATCAAGATTGGTGAAATGCCGCTGCCTGTTCTCGCTCTCGAAAATGCGACCACCCTCACAGCTGCCATCCCGACGGTCCGTGTCCAGGCAAGCGTTTCAATCTCGCATTCTCGATTGGTTTCTGGTGTGAGTAGGCAGAGCTTGCGAGCAGGACCGGAGGGATCGGCTCCGCTGCAGCAACGGGACCCAGGAAAACTGCCCATTTATTGCTCGTCCGAAGCTCTGCGTTGCGAAAGCACTTCTGTCGATATCGTTTGTCGCCGGTAAAAAATACTCATGAATGCGATTCTCTCCAGCCCCCACGAGCCTCCAGCGCCGTAGGCGCGAAATGAGTTAGCCCAGCCTTAGGTGAGCGAACGCGAAGCCGTAAGGCTGGGTAGCGAGAAGATCGAGGCAATCCCCGTAGGGGCGGCACAAGTTCTGCGCCAAAAACGCTTCGGAGCAAATCATTTTTTTTGCAATCCACCTTCCGTTACCATCAACTGCACCACTGCATCAATCGCGGCCAGCACCTTTGCCGAAGCCAGATTGTGGTTATTGCAGAAAATCGAAAACACAAACCGCTTGCCTGACTGCGTTTGCCCATAGCCGGAAAGGGCGTTCACATGGCTCAGCGACCCCGTCTTCGCATGGATCATCCCGGCGGCGGGCGTGTTCTGGAATCGGTCGGCCAGGGAGCCATCCACGCCGCTGACTGGCAGCGATTCTTCAAACGCCGGTCCCCACGGTTGCCGCGCCGCGTAGATCAGCAGCTGCACCGTCGCCGCGGGTGTAACCAGGTCCCGCCGGGAAAGTCCTGAGCCATCAAGAAACGTAAACTCATCCTCTTTGAGTCCGGCCTGGAGCAGAAATTGTTTCACTGCGGCAATGCCGCCTTCAAACGATCCCCCATTTCCGCGCAGCTTGCCTGCCAGGCGAAGCGCCAGCTCGGCATGCAGATTCTCGCTGGTCTTGTTGATCACGCGGATATCGTCCAGCAGTGGCGTGGAGACGTGTTCGGCCAACGCCGGGTTTGAAGAGGGAAGTTCAAGACCGGGCGCCCGTTGCGCCGGAGTGCCCGATACAGGATTTTCCGCCTGCGCCATTACACTCTGCGCAACTGCGGGCTGCGCCGGCGGCACAGCCTTGGCCCCAGGGCTGTTAGCTCCCGGGTTATCGATCCCCGGCGGTGGCAACGGCGGAATTGGATCGAAGAACTGTGCGCCCTCGCCATGTCGTGGCCGCGCCTTGCCGCGGATGGTGATGCCGCGCCGCTCCAGCAATGTGCGAAAAAGCTGCGCCACAAACTCCGCCGGATCTTCAATGGCCAGCGGCTCTTTCATGCCCGTATCGCCCAGCGGCAACGAGCCCCAGAGCACGATCTTCTTCGATCCCGGATCGCGGTGAATGCCCACCCGCTTCGTTACCCCGGCGGCCGAGGTCGTCACGCGATTATCCAGCTCGTAGTAATTCGTCTCCGGCTCAAGGGTGATCAGCGCTTTGTCGCCGGGCTGCTCACCCGGCAGAATGTTGACGAACACCACATTGTCGTTGAAGCTCAGCGCGGAAACCGGCGCTCCATCCACCCATTGCACGTCGTCCAAGGCCCAGCCTTCGGCGTACCGCTCAAACGCGTAATACGTGTCGTCGCCAATCAGGTCGCCGTCCACCATTTTGAGCCCGCTGTGCGCCACCTGGTCCGCCATCTCTTCCAGGATCTGCGTGTGCGGCGGCGTGCGCTGCGTCTTCAACGCGTAAGGCAGTGTGCGGCCGGAAATATTAGGGTCGCCCCGCCCGATGATGGCCAGATTGCCCAGCAGCCGGCCGTGGCCGTCGATCCTGCCTTCGGCTTCTACCGTCGTACGAAAACGATAATCCGGCCCGGCGATGGCCAGCGCCGCGGCCGTCGTGAACAGCTTGGCATTCGACGCGGGAAGAAAAAGCTGCTCTGGGTTTTGCGAAAAGACCACCTTACCTGTTGCGAGGTCCACCACGTCGATGCCCCAGTGCGCCCGGTCGAGCGGCGGCTGGCTGATAACGGCGGTGATTTCTTTGGCTAAATCCTTTTTAGACGGCTTCTTTGCCGCCGCGGCGCCTGTCTCGACAGAGGCGGCAAGGCACAGCATGAGAGTGAGCGCAACAGACGCGCGAGATGATCGATTTGGCATCAAGGTGCCGTGATTATACGAGATCGTGGGCACACGTTGACCTCAAGCTAGATCCTCCATGCGCCGATTGCGGCGATGACGCGCGATCACGGCGATGACGGGCGATGTCGGCGATTCTTACGATCCACGTTATACAATCGCCGCCATGGAGAGACCCGCTTATCAATGGCGATTGCGCAAGGGCGCGCTCGAACTCGGGCCCCGCACGCTGGTGATGGGCATCCTGAACGTCACGCCGGATTCGTTTTCCGATGGCGGCAAATTCCTGGCCCGCGACCACGCTGTGGCCCACGCCCTCAAGATGCTCGACGACGGCGCCGACCTTCTCGACATCGGCGGCGAATCCACTCGGCCGGGAACGCCCGTTGTGGAAAGCGGTATTCCCGCGGCGGAAGAGCTGCGCCGCATCTTGCCTGTGATTGAAGACGTGCTGCGCGAGCGGCCCGACGCCATTCTTTCCGTGGACACCTACAAAGCCGTAGTCGCGCGAGCCGCTGTCAACGCCGGATGCGAGATCGTGAATGACGTGAGCGCGCTGCGCTGGGACGAGTCGATGGCCGCCACCGTAGTGGAACTGGCCTGCGGCGTAATTCTCATGCACACGCGCGGGCGTCCAGAGGAGTGGCGCAACCTGCCGCCTTCAGCCGATATCGTTAAGGAAGTGAAAAGCGAACTGCGCGACTACGCCCAGGCCGCGCTGGCGCGAGGCATCGCCAAAGACAGGATCATGCTCGATGTCGGCATCGGCTTCGGCAAGAAGTTTGAGCAGAACTATCCGCTATTGGCCGGGCTCGGCCAGTTGCATGAACTCAGCTTTCCGCTGCTGGTTGGGACGTCACGCAAATCTTTTATCGGGCGAACACTGGCGATCAATGGCAAAGACGCGCCTTCCGATCAGCGCCTATACGGCTCGCTCGCCGCCGCCACCGCTTCTGTGTTGAAGGGCGCGCACGTGGTGCGTGTGCATGACGTGAAACCAGCCGTGGAAGCGGTAAAGATTGCGGATGAAGTGCTGAGATTTGGTAAATGAGTAATTTGGTAATTGGGTAAATGAAAACCAAAGGCCTTTGGGCCGCGAATTAACACGAATAAACTCGAAGAACAGGATTCAAAATTAGTTTGATTCGTTCATTCGCGCGATTCGCGGCTTAAGCGTTTCTTCTCTTACTGCGGGGTGAAATCGCGCAAATTTGCCACAGTCTTTGCGTCCAGCTTTTGCAGCACCGCCACCAGCAGGTCCACCATCTTGTCGAAGTCGCCACGGTTCATGATGCCGTTGTGCGAGTGCGTATAGCGCACCGGGACAACCATGTTGACGGTCGGCGCGCCACCGTTACTCTTCTGCATCTCCGAGGAGTCGTCGCCGTAGCCCTGAATCAGGTCGGTCTGCAGAGGGATGGATTTTTCTTTTGCTGTCTGCTTCATCAGCGCCACAAACTTCAGGTTCGGAAGTTCGCTGGAGTCATAAAGAAAAAGTGCCGGGCCGCCGCCGAGCAATTCCTGTGCTTCTTCCGGGCCGACCTTGGGTGCGTCGCGGGTGACGCCGCCTTCAATGGCAATTCCGATTTCCGGCTTCACAATTTCGCTGGAGGTGTGCGCGCCCCGTACGCCGATTTCTTCCTGCACCGTCGCCACCCAGAAAATCTGGTTCGGATGCGGCGCGTGCGCCAGCTTCTTCATCGCCTCAATCACCACGGCGCAACCCACGCGGTCGTCCCACGCTTTGCCCAGGTAATTCTGGGTTCCATTCATCACGGCAAACGGTGCGTCCGGAACCACGGGATCGCCGGGTTCCAGCCCCATGGCCGCAACTTCAGCGGCGTTCTTCGCGCCAACATCCAGGAAGATCGATTCGCGCGGAAAGACCTTTGTGCGCTCCTCCTGCGGGAGAATGTGGATGTCGCGGATTCCCGTAATCGCCCGCACCGGCCCTTTGGAGCCAATAATGGTCCAGCGCTGGTCCACCAACGCCTGGTCCAGCCAGCCGCCCAGCATCTGCATGGTGAGATATCCGTCATTGCTTACGCGCCGGACAACGCCGCCCAACTCGTCCATGTGCGCGTCCACCATGA